>NZ_JBHMBS010000008.1:0-377278 GCF_042428775.1 Streptosporangium vulgare
GCTGTTCCTCACCACCGAGGCCGTCATCGCCGAGAAGCCCGAGAAGGCCGGAGCCGCCCCCGCCATGCCCGGCGGCGGCGACATGGACTTCTGAGTCCACGCGCTTTCGAAAAAGAGGCGACCCCGACGTGCCGGGGCCGCCTCTTTTTGTCTCTCCGGGTTCTCGTCGTCCCTCCGGGGTCTCGGCCCGGTTTCCGTCTCTTCGGTTCCCGGTCCCGTGCGGTGGGCCGTACGCGACCCCGGTCCCGCGCGGTGGCGCGCACGTGACCCTGGCCGGTGGCCCGTGCGCGACACCGGCCTGCGTGGTGGTCCGTGCGCGGTCCTGGCCTGCGCGATGGCCCGTGCGCGGCCCCGGGGCTAGCCGAGCTGTGCGGGCAGCGGCTTGGAGTGCAGGACGGTCAGGGAGGTGACCGCGCGGGTCAGCACCACGTAGAGGCGGGCCAGGCCGCGGGGTTCGGCGTCGACGATGTCGGCGGGCTCGGCCACGATCACGTGGTCGTACTCCAGGCCCTTGGCCAGGGACGCCGGGATGACCAGGAGGCGGTGGTCCTCGACCGTGTCGGGGCTCAGCACCCGGTGCTCCAGGTGGGCCAGAGCCTCGGACACGGCGCCCACCGAGGCGTCGGGGACGATGACGCCGATCGACCCCTCGCGGGCGAGCGCCTCCTCGGCGGCGCGGGCCAGCGACGCGGCCAGGTCGGGTGCCGGGCGCACCGACAGGGAGCCCGCGCCGGGCCGCAGCGACCTGGGCGCGGCCAGGTCGGGGGCGACGGAGGGCAGCAGCCTGGCCGCGTAGTCGAGGACCTCCCGGGGCACCCGGAAGCCGAGGGTGAGCTCGGTGACCGCGCCGTCCTCGAAGCCGAGATGGGTGAGGACCTCCGTCCAGGAGCGGGCGGACCAGGGCGTGGTGCCCTGCGCGAGGTCGCCCAGCACGGTGGCCGAGCCGGTGCGGCAGCGTCGCCCCAGGGCCCGCAGCTGCATCGCCGACAGGTCCTGGGCCTCGTCCACGACCAGGTGGCCCAACGGGACGGTCCGCTCGATCATGTCGGCCAGCTCGTCCATCAGCGCGCCGTCGGCCGCCGACCACTTGGCCGAGCGGAAGGACTTGGGAGGCTTCGCCCACAGCAGCAGTGCCCGCTCCTCGGCCGTGAGGTCGTCCTTCGCGGCGGCGGCGAGGAAGTCGGGGTCGCCGAACAGCCGGTGGAGCACCTGCTGCGGGGTGAGCTTGGGCCAGACCTGGTCCACGAGCTGCCTGACCGGCTTGGACCTGGCCACCGCGTCCTGCACCCGGTCGTCGGGAGACTCGCCGCGCTGCTCCATCCGGACGAGCACCAGGTGGGCGAGGCGCTGGGCGAGCGTGGCGCGCCCCGGGCCGTAACGGGTGGTGCCGCGCAGCGCGGCGACGATCTCGCGGACCTCGTGGTCGGCGACCCGGTAGCGGTTGATCCCCTTGGTGAACAGCACGCCCTCGGTGGGCTTGACGACGTGCATCCACAGGGCGCGCCGGAGCACGGGGACGATCCTCGCGTCACCCTTGATCGTGCTGACGGCGGGGTCCTCCGGGGCGGAGTGGTCGCCGAGGATCCCGGCGGCCGTGGTCTGGTCGACCTTGACCTCGCCCAGGGCGGGGAGCACGGAGGAGATGTAGGAGAGGAACGCCCGGTTCGGGCCGACGATCATCACGCCCGAGCGGGCGAGCCGCTCGCGGTGGGTGAAGAGCAGGTAGGCGGCCCGGTGCAGGCCGACGGCGGTCTTCCCGGTGCCGGGGGCGCCCTGGACGCACACCGTCCGTCCCAGGTCCGAGCGGACGATCTCGTCCTGGTCGGGCTGGATCGTCGCGACGATGTCGCGCATCGGCCCCGAGCGCGGGCGCTCGATCTCCTCGGTGAGGATCCTGCTCTGGGCGAGGGCGGCGCCGCCCTGGTCGAGGCGCTCGTCCTCGTAGGCGGTGAGGTCGCCGCCCCGGTAGCCGAACCTGCGGCGCAGCGCGACGCGCATCGGGTCGGACGGGCTGGCCTGGTAGAAGGCCCGCGAGACCGGGGCCCGCCAGTCGATGACCAGGGGGCGGCTGCTGTCGTCGTGGACGTGCCTGCGCCCGACGTAGACCGTGCCGGGAAGGTCGTCTCCCTCCTGGCGGTCGAGGCGGCCGAAGAACAGGGGCGTGCCGGAGTGGTCGGCGAGCGCCTCGACGCGCTGGTCCAGCAGCGCCTGCAGGATCTGCTGGGAGACCCAGTCTCCGGCGGCGTCGGAGGAGAGGGAGCGGGCGTGCTCGCGCATCGCGCGGAGCGCCGCCCTGGAGACGGCGAGGTGCTCGCGCTCGGCGGCGAGGATCCGGGTGGGGTCGTCGGTTATGTCGGGGGCCAATTGATGTGCGGGCACGCTGAAGTGCCTCCCATTCGGCAAACGGAGGTGGTGGTCATCGGGCAGCGAATCGACCAGCTTAGCGGCGACCATCCGGCGTCTCAAAAGGATTAACGCCGGACTGGGGGGCGGCGGTCGCGGGTATCCCAACGGTCGTGCGGATCTCCCCTGTCATACCGGCCGTCGCGAGCCTTCTCCTGGCCGCGCTCTGGGGGCTTTCGGTGTTCGCGGGCTGGGGGGTCGAGGCCTTCTGCTCCGACCCCGGCTGCGTGGCCAGGCTGGACGGGGTGGTGAGGCTGTCGTCCCTGTTCGCGGCGGCCGCGGCCTGCTGCACGGCGGTCGCCCTGCTGGCGCCGGGGACGCGCGGCGCCGGACATCGTTTCGCCGCTCTGATGACCGCCGCGGTGACCGCCTGGGTGGTCGCGGAGGGCGTTCTCTTCGTGGGCGGCCTGCTTGTTCGGTAGTCATGCCGATCGGATTGCGCGGTGGTCGCACCGATCTTTTGGCGGCCACTCCATTCGTTCGGTAGTCGCTCCGACACCCTCCGTCATTCTCCCCGGAAATAGCGAAAAAGCGCGGCAAACCTGGTGACTCCCGCAGATCATGGGGGTATGTCGCCAGTGGCCGCCAGGCCTAGCGAGGGGGTGGTTTGTTTGTCGAAAGCCCGCGGGATTTCGTGGACCTGACACAAATTGACGACGTGTTCGCCATGTGAGGTCAATCTCCGGCGAGCACGTCGTCCGCGTCGATGATCTGGTACGCGTACCCCTGCTCGGCCAGGAACCGCTGCCGGTGCGCCGCGAAATCCTGGTCGACCGTGTCACGGCTGACGACCGAGTAGAAGCGGGCCCCGCCCCCGTCGGCCTTCGGCCGCAGCACCCGTCCCAGCCGCTGCGCCTCCTCCTGCCGGGACCCGAAGGTGCCCGACACCTGGATGGCCACCGCCGCCTCCGGCAGGTCGATGGAGAAGTTGGCGACCTTGGAGACGACCAGGACCTGGATCTCCCTGTCGCGGAACGCCTGGAAGAGCCGCTCCCGCTCCTTGACCTTCGTCTCTCCCTTGATCACCGGAGCGTTCAGGTGCTCGCCGAGCTCGTCGAGCTGGTCGATGTACTGCCCGATGACCAGCACCTGCTCGTCCAGATGGCGGCGGACCAGCGCCTCGGTCACCCGCGTCTTGGACGGCGTGGTCGCGCAGAACCGGTAGCGCTCCTCGGACTCGGCCATCGCGTAGGCGAGCCGCTCCTCGTCGGTGAGCGTCACCCGCACCTCGACGCAGTCGGCCGGGGCGATCCAGCCCTGGTTCTCCATCTCCTTCCACGGCGCGTCGTACCGCTTGGGACCGATGAGGGAGAACACGTCGCCCTCCCTGCCGTCCTCGCGCACGAGCGTCGCGGTCAGGCCCACCCGCCGCCTGGCCTGCAGGTCCGCGGTCATCCGGAAGATCGGCGCGGGCAGCAGGTGCACCTCGTCGTAGACGACCAGGCCCCAGTCGCGGGCGTCGAACAGCTCCAGATGTCGGTAGACGCCCTGCCTGCGGGTCGTCATCACCTGGTACGTGGCGATGGTGACGGGGCGGATCTCCTTCTTCGTGCCGGTGTACTCGCCGATCTCGTCCTCGGTCAGCGAGGTCCGCTTGAGCAGCTCCTGCTTCCACTGGTGCGCGGAGACCGTGTTGGTCACCAGGATCAGCGTCGTCGCCTTGGCCTGCGCCATCGCCGCCGCGCCCACGATCGTCTTGCCCGCCCCGCAGGGGAGCACGACCACGCCGGAGCCGCCGTGCCAGAACGCCTCGGCGGCCTCCCGCTGGTAGGTGCGCAGCTCCCAGCCGTCTTCGGTGAGCGCGATCGGGTGGTGCTCGCCGTCGACGTATCCCGCCAGGTCCTCGGCGGGCCAGCCCAGCTTGAGCAGGTGCTGCTTGATGTTGCCGCGCTCGCTCGGGTGCACCACCACGCCGTCGTCGCCCAGGCGCTCGCCCAGCAGCGGCTGGATCTTCTTGGCGCGCAGGACCTCTTCCAGCACGGCCTTGTCGGTGCTGGTCAGGGCGAGCCCGTGGACGGGGTGCTTCTCCAGGCGGAGCCTGCCGTAGCGCGACATCGTCTCGGCGACGTCGACCAGCAGCGCGTGCGGCACGGGGTAGCGGCTGTGGGCGATCAGCGCGTCGATCACCTGCTCGGCGTCGTGCCCGGCGGCCCGCGCGTTCCACAGCGCCAGGGGGGTGATCCGGTAGGTGTGCACGTGCTCGGGGGCACGCTCCAGCTCCGCGAACGGGGCGATCGCCTTGCGGCACTCCCCGGCCCTCTCGTGATCGACCTCAAGGAGCAGGGTTTTGTCCGATTGGACGATCAATGGTCCGTCAGTCACAGACTTCTCCCTTGGTCACCGCAGGTCATGGCAGGTTACGCGGATCGGCTCATGGTCGCACTCGCGGACGCCCACGGGGTCGTCCCGCGCTGCCTGTGCGGAGGTTCCCTGTATGCAACAGACGGGAGCGCCCGGGCAGTCCCGTCCGGCCCACTCAATCTCCCGCGCCCGTCCGTCACCTGCCCGCCCGTGGCGTGCCCAGTCCTCGCGTGCCCGTCCGCCGGGTGCCGGCCCGGTGCGTTCCTGCCCGTCGGGTGCTCGTACACCGGGTGCCCGTCCGCCGGGTGTCCGGCCGTCCAGGTGTCCGGTCCTCGCGGGCCCGGTGTCGTGCGTACGGGTCCGGCGGGCGGTTCACGGAGTGGTCAGCTGGGGCCGAAGGCGCCGTTGAGACCGGCGACGATGAAGAAGGTCACGCCCAGGACGAGCAGCACGATGTTGGCGCCGACGCTGATCCAGGTCCACTTGAGCAGGTTCCTCGCGCCTCGCGGATCGGTGTCGACCCTGCCCAGCGCGAGGCCCGACAGGATGGTGCCGATGAGGCCGCCGAGGCTCACGAAGCAGCTCAGCGCGAGCACGAGGCTGAT
Organism: Streptosporangium vulgare; assembly: GCF_042428775.1. Classification (NCBI taxonomy): domain Bacteria; kingdom Bacillati; phylum Actinomycetota; class Actinomycetes; order Streptosporangiales; family Streptosporangiaceae; genus Streptosporangium; species Streptosporangium vulgare. The sequence continues at coordinate 5,310 of NZ_JBHMBS010000008.1, forward strand.
GACGAGGGCGACGATCGCGTGCGTCCTGACACCCTCGACCTCGCGGGGCGACGGCGCCCCGTAGCCCTGTTGCCCGTAGGAGGAGCCCTGCTGCCCGTAACCCTGCCCGTAGGAGGGCTGCTCGCCGTATCCCTGCCCGTACCCCTGGCCGTAACCCTGCCCGTAGGACTGGTCGGGATAGCCGGGGGCCTGTCCGTAGTCCTTGGTCTGACCGTATTCGGGCTGGACGGGCTCCGGCTGGTAACCCTGCTGGGGCTGCTCGTAGCCGTACGGCTGCCGGTCGTGACCCGGGGTCTGGCCCGGTCCCGTGGTGTAGGGGCTCTTCCAGTCGTCCGGGTTGGTGCTGGGGCCTTCGGAGTGACCGCTGCTCACTGGGGATCTCTCGCTTCTGTGGAGCTCAGAACGTCAACTGTTATCACGATATGGGCCGTGAGCCGGGTGTCAGGGGCGAATGGGCTCGGTCACATCCCGGCGACCGGCGCCCGGAGGAGACCAGGAGGAGGACCCTCGCACCTCGGCGAGCGCCCCGCTGAACGACGTGGCGGACGGCGCGCCGCCGCCGGACCGTCGGCCTGGCTCATGGCGGGCTCGTTCCGGAATCGAGACTACCTCTTGCGCCCGCCCGGCACGCCGGGGCTGACGGGCTTACCGCTCCCATGCTGAACCGGCAGGGACGTCTCACACGATGTCGGCTATGCCGGTGATGCGGTGCAGGGCGAAGCGGTGCACCGCCGCCCGCGTCTCGTCGTAGGCGGTGAGATAGCCGCCCTCCATCCGGGCGGGTTCGAGGATCCGGCTGGTGGCGTTGCCCTGGGAGTCGAGGTAGCCGATCCAGACCTGAGATCCCTGCCGGATGGCCTCGCGAAGGGCGGTGATCGTGGCGGTGGCGGGGGAGCGCGGCACCTGGCCACCGGGGGCGGCCACCGGGGCGCGGCGAGCCTGGTACGCGGCGTCACCCGCGCGCACGGCGCGGACGGCGGCCGCCACCACGTCGGCCTCGTGGCCGTTGAACGTGACCGGGGAACGACCCGCCGAGGTGCCCTCGGTCCGGCGGACGTCGAGCTGGGTGATGATCACGTCGCCGTCGAGCGACTCCGCCGCCGGGGCGTAGCCCATCGCGCGCAGCGAGTCGACCAGCGCCGGACGGGAGGACTTGGAGGCGATCACCGTGGGAGCGAGCCGCCGCAGCCGCAACGGGATCGCCCGCTTGTCGGCCATCACCTCGTCGAGCAGGGAGGGGTCGTCGCACCGCACGTACGCGCTCGCCGTGCCGACGCGCATCCGGCCGTGGCGCCTGGCCACGTCGGTGACCAGGTAGCTGAGCGGCTGCGGCACGGGTGTGGTCGAGTGGCGCTCCAGCATGGCCAGCAGCTCGTCGGCGCCCTGCCCGGCGTCCAGGGCCCGCCGGATCGACCGCTCGTCGAAGCGGTAGACCGTCGCGCCGCCGGTCGACTCCACCTCGGCCGCCACCGCCAGCCACCGCCTCAGGTCGCCGGTGAGCGGGCCGGGGGCGACCGCGGTCAGGTCGGCCTGGAGGAGCACGTGGTCGAGCGGCTCGGGCAGCAGCGGGAGCAGCAGGTGGGCGGCGGACACCGGGCGGCCGCCACCTCCCTGACCGGCCGGGGCCGCGAGGTTGCCGCCGCCGGAGGGGGCGGGGAGCAGGGCGCGGCCGTGGGCCGCGAGCGCCCCGAGCCCGGTGACGCCGATCTGCTCGGCCTCGCGCAACGTGAACTCCACCAGCTGGTCGCGGTGGCCTCCGCGACGCCGGGGCTGCTCCCAGGCCAGGCGCTCGCGTACCGCGTCGGGGGTCGGCGCCACCCCGGGCGTCGAGGCGAGTATGCCCAGGGTCGTGGCGCGGACCTCGGCGGCGGCCGGGCGGCGCAGGTCGGGATGGAGCGCGTTGAGCAGCCGGTCGCGCTCGTCGCGCTCGCCGATGACCCCCGGCACCCGGTCCATGGTGAGCCAGGCCGTGGCCAGCATCACCCAGCGGTCCTCCGTGGACTTCACCCGCCAGCCGTCGTAGACGGGGGTGGGCAGCCAGTCGCCGTCGACGGTGCCGCTGGCCGCGATCAGCCCCGTCGCGTACGACACCTCGATGATCAGCCCCGCCACCCACTCGGGCAGGTCGAGCAGGCCCGCGGTCCGCTTGAGGTCGCGCACGGCCAGGCCGCCGCTGCGGAGCACGCCGGGCGGGTCGACGCTCCAGCGCTCGCACAGCTCCTCCACCGCGCGGGTGAACGTGAACGCCTGCCCGGCGGCCGTGCGGTCGGCGAGCCGCCGGTCGCGCTCGGTGCCCTCGGTCGCGGGCGGGAAGGGGGACAGGTCCCGGTGGACGCGGCCGCCGCGCAGGAACAGGGCGACCTCGCGGGGCAGCACCACGGTCTCCTCGCCGGTGGCGGCGAGCAGGGCGCGGGAGAGGAGCTGCTCGATCGGCGACTGCGCGGTGGCGGCCCGCACCTCGCGGCGGGCGTTGGGCACCCGGCCGCTGGCCGGACCCCAGACCAGCTCGTTCAGCGCGGACCGCGCCTGCGGCGAGACCTCCTCGACCAGCCGTCCGACGATTTCCTCGTCGGCGAGCAGCGCGGCGAGTGTCTCCTTGGTGGCGCTCCCGGCGCCCTCGGCGCTCCCGGTGTCGTCGCCCGTGACGTCCTGGACCAGCTCGGCCAGCCGCTCGGCGGGGTGGTGCCTGAACGCCTCCACGGCGGGCGGGCCGAGCCCCGCGGGAGCGTCGAGCACCTCCCGCACCCCGGGCGCCGGGGCCAGGGCGCGGTCGGGCCCGTAGATCAGGGCCATGGTGCGCAGCCGCTCGACGGTCTCCTTGAGGGCGCTCTGGAACTCCGGATCGGCCGGTCCGGGGAGGGCGCGGGCCATCTGGGCACGCAGTGACCTGTAGGCGACCGGGCCGGGCAGCACGGCCAGCGTCTCCACGACCGCGAGCGAGAACCGGTCGAGCCGGTCGAGTGCCCTGCCCACCGCCGACGGGCTGCTCGCCCGCCCGGCGAGCCCTTCCAGGTGAGCGGGGACGGGGGTGATGAGCTCGGGCCGCACGGAGACGAGAGCCCGCAACCGGTCGTCGCTCCGGCCGCGCAGCCACTCGGTGAACTCCGTGCTCATTCCGCCAATGGTAGGAGGCTTGACCGACATCGCGCGGCCTGGGGGATTTCCGGGATCCCGTGAAGAGGGCCGATCGATCACGTGATGGGCGGCGAATGGGGGAAGAAGCTCACGAGCGAGACGATGTCGAGAGAGGATGGCCAGTGTGATCGAGCGTGCGGACCAGCTCGTCCTGGACTACGTCAGCAGGGCGGCCGACGCGGCCCACGGCGTGCTGCCGCCGAGACAGCGGATCGACTTCGTCGCGGTGCTGCGCAGGCGGATCGACGCCGAGCGGGCCGGGATGGACGACCCCGCCGCCGTGGCGAGGGTCCTGGCCCGGTTCGGCGACCCGGCGGCGCTGGTCCACCGTGAGGTGCGCCGCCTGGGGAGGGAGACGCCCTCCCGGTCCTCGGACCGGTCTTCTGAGCGCTCTTCGGAGAACTCGCCGGGGCGCCCCGGGCCACGGGTCTCCGAGGAGGGTTCCCGGGGGTCCCGGGGCGCGCGAGGTTCTCGGGGGTCCCGGAGCTCCGGGGTCTCGCGTGAGGGTTCCGGTACGGTCCCCAGGCCCCGGGAGGATCCCGCGGGGGGTTCGGTGAGGGCTTCCGGTGACCTCGGCCGTCCCGGTGACACAGACCGTCCTGGTGGCGCGGATCGTCTCGGCGGCGCCGGCCGTCCCGGTGATGTCGGTCGTCATGGTGACATCGGCCGTCCTGGTGGCGTGGACCGTCCTGGTGACGCCGACCGCTCCACCCGTGCCACGGACCTCGACGGCACCTCGGCCGTCCGTCCGGTGGCCGCGATGCCTCTCGCCGCCCCCACCCCGGACGGTTCCGCCCCCGAGGACCGCGAGCCCCCTCGGGAAGGTCACGCCCCCGAGGGCCGCGAGCCCACTTCCAGGGAGCCTGTCCCCGGGGACCACGACCCCGCCTCCAGCGGGCCTGTCCCGGAGGGGCCCGTTCCCACGCCGGGAGGTGCGGTCTCCGGCCCGGACGGCCCTGGCCGTGCGGCGGATGGTCCACCGTCTCCGTCCACGCCCCCATCCACGCCCTCGCCCTCATTCACGCCTTCGTCCTCGTCTACGCCGGGGGAGACAGCCGGGCGTTCCCCGTCCACCGCCCGCGAGGTCACGCCGGGGGATTCCGGTCTCCCGCCTTCCCGGCGCTCCGTTCGGGGGCATCCGTACGCCTCGACGGGCGCCCGTCCGGATACCGGCGAACCCGCGCGGGGCCGTCCCACCCCGGACCTTTCCGAATCGGAGCGCCCGGAGCCGGGCCATCCCGAGCAGGACCGTCTTGAGCCGGAGCGCCCGGAGCCGGATGTTCCCGGGGCCTCGGCCTCGCGCGGGTCCAGCTGGACGGAGCGGATCTTCCCGGCCCGCTCGCGGTCGTCATCGGCCGACCCGGGGGAGGACGAGCCCGACGTCGCGGCCGGTAGCCGCCCGGGGAGCGGGGAAGACGCCGCCGACGATTGGGAGGACGCGGTGGAGAGCGACCCGCCGACCGAGGAGATCCCTCCCGTACAGGACCCTCTCCCGCCGCCGGTGGCACGGCGGGAGACGCCGGAGCAGCCGCGCGAACCGCGACAACCGCAGGGGCCGGAGGGGCCGGAGGAGCCGCGGGAACCGGAGGACAAGCGCGAGGAGGAGCCGAGGGGAGATCGACCGGAGGCGCCGCGCGGGAAGCAGACAGACGCGGAGGGCCGTCCGGGGCTCCCGCCCGGCGTGGCCAGGGGGATGCGGGAGGCCGAGGAGCGGCTGGCCAGGAGGCGGGCACGAAACCGGCCCGACTGGCTGCGCCGGAGCCGCCCGGCCCGGTCGAGGGAGGACGTCGTCCCCGGCACCCAGGACGCCCGGACGATCCTGCTGGGCCACCGGCGCGAGATGGTCGGCCTGGGTCTGCTCGCCCTCGCCGGCCTGCTGATCCCCTTCCCGTTCGCCCCGATCGCGATCTTCAGGATCCCGGTGCTGGTGTGGGCCGTCGCGGCGCTCGTCGTGATCGCCTGCGAGAACTGGCACACCTCCGACAAGGCGCTCGGGCTGGCCGCCCCGATCGTGAGCTACTCCCTCGGCGGCGGACTGGTCGCCCTCGTCAGGGCCAGGAACGACCTCGGCACGGTGGTGGACGAGTTCTTCGCCATCAGCGGGCTGATGTTCATGCTCGGTACGGCGTGGGCCGTCTTCTGGATGGCCTACCGCCTGCTCAACCCCCCGATCCCCGTGGGAAGGGGAATCCGCCGACCGGGGTGACGCCGGCGACCACCGGACCCGTCGGTCGCCAGAGCCGTCAGCCGAGGGCCTGGACCGCGGGCCGGGGCAGCAGGCCGAGGGCGAGGCGTACCCAGGAGGCGACGAAGCGGTCGCGATCCACGCGGCCGGGGGGCTCGCCCACGGTCTCCTCGAACAGCTGATAGTTGATCACCGCTCCGCCGAGCACGGCACCGATGGCGGGCCAGTCGGCGGTGGTTCCGGCGTACTCGGGCTGGGCGCGGAACCACATGGTGATCGCGTCGAACATGGGTTGCAGCAGACCTTCGCGCACGGTCGCGACCAGTTCGGGGAACTGGCTCAGGTCGCGGAAGAAGACGCGCGTCAACTGCCTCTCCTCGCGGACCTTGGCCAGCCCCAGCCCGCACAGGTGGGCGAGCCGTTCCTCGACACCGGTGGAGGTGTCGACGACGCTGAGCTCGGTCAGGGTCTCGGTGATCTGTGCCCGCGTCCTGGCGGCGTGCTCGTTCATCGCCGCCGCCAGCACCTCGTACTTGGACTTGAAGTGCCGGTAGAGGCCGCCGGCGCCAGGGGACAGCCCGGAGGCGGCCTCGATCTCGGCCACCGAGGTCGCCGCGTAACCCCGTTCGGCGAACAGGCGTAGCGCCTCGTCGATGATCCGCTCGCGTGTCGATCTGGTCATTCTCTGCCGATACCTCCTCCGTGACCTTATCCAGTGCCACCCGAGGCGGGTCGCACCACACCGTGCCGAGCCGATCTCCGCCCGTGGGGAGGGGTGAGGGTCCACCCGCCAGGCGCCCCCTCGCCCGGTCTCACTCCCCGGGTCTCGCCCTCGCTTTCCCTGACCGGTCCGGGGGCGACGTACGGACGGGCACGCGGGGCGGTTCGCCGAGGGGGAGGCCCGGCTTCCAGGCCCGGCTTCCAAGGTTGGCTTCCGGGGTTGGCTCCCAGGGGCGGGGCCGGGGGCCGGGGCCAGGACAGGAAGATCGGCCCGACGGGTTCCGGAGACCGGTCGCCCGGAGAAGCGCGGGAGAGGGGCGGGAGAGGGGTGCCCATCCACCTTCCGGATTAAGGAAATCTTTTCGCGAAGGCTTCCGCATTGGAGGGTCACGGACAGCGCTTAGGATTAGCCATGTTTAGGGTGATTTGGCATTCTTTGAGGGCTTCTTGGAGAATCCGCTTCGTGAAGCCGACAAGGAACTGTGAGTGACCTGATGAACTCCGTGGGATTCGACCTCGATCTGACGCTCGCCGACACGCGCGCGGGCATCGCCGCCGTTTACGACGAGGTGGCGCTGCGGACGGGCGTCTTCATCGACAGCGTCGCCGTGGTGGCCAGGCTGGGACCGCCGCTGGAGTGGGAGCTGGCCAACTGGATGCCCGCCGAGGAGGTCCCCGCGGCCGCCGACGTCTACCGGGAGCTGTATCCGTCGATCGCCATCCCGGTCACCACCCTCATGCCCGGCGCGCGCGAGGCCGTCGAGGCCGTACGGCGGGCGGGAGGACGGGTCGCCGTCGTGACGGGGAAGAACGCCCGCGACGCGGCGAGCACGGTCGAGTTCCTCGGCCTGGACGTGGACGAGGTCGCCGGGTCGGTTTTCGGGGCGGCCAAGGGTCCGGCCCTCGCGGCTTTCGGCGCCGCCGCATATGTTGGAGATCATGTCGCGGACATCGACGCGGCGCGAGCGGGGGGAGTCGTCAGCGTGGCGGTGGCGACGGGCGTCTATCCGGTGGGAGAACTGCGTGATCACGGAGCCGATGTGACCCTGGGCGATCTGACCGAGTTCGTCGAATGGTTCGACGGCTGGCGAACACCGGCCGCTCTCGTGTAATTCGGGCTCCAATACACGGTCGCCCTCGGCGTCCGCTGGGCATAACCTACATCCATTCCTTTTCACGACAGTCTGAACGAGGTCACCCCTGTGCCGAGTGGCAAGGTCAAGTGGTACGACGCCGACAAGGGATTCGGCTTCCTCACCCGCGACGACGGCGGTGAGGTCTTCGTGCATTCTTCCGCGCTGCCCTCCGGCGTGGATTCCCTAAAGCCGGGCCAGAAGGTCGAATTCGGCGTGGCCGAAGGGCGCCGCGGCCAGCAGGCGCTCTCGGTCCGGGTGATCGACCAGCCCCCCACCCTCGCCAAGACCGCCAAGCCCAAGGGCAAGCGTAAGAAGCCCGACGAGATGGTCGTCATCGTGGAGGACCTGATCAAGCTCCTCGACACGGTCTCCACGTCGTACCAGAGGGGAAAGCAGCCCGAGGCGGCGCACGCGAAGAAGATCGCCGCAGTGCTCCGGGCCGTCGCCGACGACCTGGACGACTGACCCCCCGCGGACCACCCGCCGATCGACCCGATCTCCCGTACGCGCTCCGCGACCCGGTCACGCGGATCCTCCCGTGCCCGCTCCGCGGCCCGGCCGTGCCGGTCCGGGTCTCCGTAAACGCCGAACGCCGAAGGTCGAACGGCCCAACGCCGAAGATCGAACGCCGAAGATCGAACGCCGAACGCCGGGAGACCCCCGCGGCTCAGCCGTGGGGGTTGGTGAGCGGCCTGGTCCGCTTCTCCGTCGGGGGGTCCCCGTGGTGCACGACCGCGGTGGTCGTCCCGGCGGGCCGCGGCCTGACCCACTCCTCGGGCTCCTCGGGCTCCTCAGGCGTCGCGTCCCGCGAGGGCCGCTCCCCGTTGGTCGCGGGGTGCGGCCCGGGCGGGGCGGGGCGCGGGCCCCTGGCGGCCTCGACCCTGGCGTCCACCTCCCGGACCCGTCTGCGGCGGCGTACCAGCAGCCAGCCGAGCGAGCCCGCCAGCACCACGGCCATCACGGCCAGACCCACCGTCCCGCCCGCGAACAGCGAGAGCCAGAGCCCGACCAGGCCGCCCAGCACCCAGGCGATCTGCAGGAAGGCCTCCACCACCCCGAACGTGGACGAGCGCACCTCCTCGCCGATCTCCCGCTGCACGATCGCGTCCAGCGCGAGCTTGCCCAGCCCCTGGGCGAACGCGGCCACCAGCGCGACCGCCACCGCGCTCCACAGCTGGAAGACGACGGCCGCCAGTATCGTGATCGCGGTCGTCATGGCGAGTGTGCCCAGCACGATGACCTGCGGGGAGTGGTTGCGCACCCACGAGGCCACGGCCGTGCCCGCCAGCCCCCCGACCCCGGCGGCCACCGCCAGCACGCCGACGGCGACCACCGGCGGCAGGCCGGGCAGGTTCTTGTCCTGGACGAGGAAGAGCAGGTAGAAGAGCAGGAACCCGGAGTAGAGGCGGATGGCCACGTTGGCGTGCATCGCCTCGGCCACCACCGGGCCGACGTTCAGCATCGTGCGCCAGCGGGGCGGCCGCTTCTCTCCCTCGTCGTCCAGCTCCTCCAGGTCGGGGGAGTCGATGTGGCGCGGGAGCCGTACGGCCAGCACGCCCTGGAGCAGGAAGAGCACCGTCGCGCCGCGCAGCACCCACTCGGCGCCCAGCCAGGCACTGGCGCCCGCGCCGATCGGCACCGCGACGCCCGCCGTGACCAGCGCGAACAGGGCGACCCTCGCGTTCGCCGTGACCAGCGCGATGTCGGCGGGCAGCACGCTCGGCATGATCGCCGCGCGGGAGACGTTGTAGGCCTTCGACAGCACCAGCACGGCCAGCGCCGCCGGGAAGATCGTGAACACGTCGCCGGGGACGATCGCCGCCGCCATCGCGAAGCAGAGCAGCCCGCGCCCGAAGAGGGTCCCGGCCATCACGAAACGCCGCCCGGAGCGGAACCGGTCGAGGACCGGGCCGACGAACGGCGCGACCACCACGAACGGGATCATCGTGATCAGCAGGTAGAGGGCGACCTGGCCGCGTGCCTCGTTCACCGGGAGCTTGAAGAGGGTGCCCGCGAGGGCGGCGGTGACCAGGGCGTCGCCCGCGCTGTGCGCGGCGGTCAGCTCGATCAGCTGGCCCAGCCCGGTGCGGCCCGCGCCCTGCGCGTGGGTGAGCCGCCGCGCGGCCCGTCCGGCCCGCTGGGTGCCGCTGACCGCTCCCCGGCCAGCCCGCGCCGTCACCCGGCCCGCGCCCCTGCCCGCCCGTGCCGTCACCCGGCTCGTGCCACGGCCCGCTCGCGCGGCGGCCCGGCCCGCGGCGGCGGCGGCCCCGCCGACCCGCCGAGACGCCTCGCCCACCGTCTTCCGCGCTCGTTCCCACCCAGCTGCCACGTATCCAGTCATACCCGAAGGGCGGGTGAGTTGTCCGGTGCGCCAGGTCACTCGGTGGCCGATGGGATGTCCACGGTGCCGTTCGCTCCTGTCATGGGCGAGAATGAACTGTGAGCGCAGTGAGCGAGCGAGCCAGTAGGGACAGCAGCCGTCGTGCTGCGAGGCTGACGGGAGACGACTCGTGAGCCGGACTCGATCCCGTGCCGTGGTCCTTGACCAGGCGTGCGTCGCGGCCGTCGACCTGGCCAGAGCCGCGGTCGAGGAGAACGTCAAGCCCGAGGAGGTGGGCGACCACCTCGGGGTCGAGGGCGAGGGAGACCGCGTCGTCACCCATTACTTCGCCTGTCTCGACCGCGCCTACCGGGGCTGGCGCTGGGCCGTCACGGTCGCCCGGGCCTCACGGGCGCGCAACGTGACGGTCAGTGAGGTCGTGCTCCTGCCCGGCGCGGGGGCCCTGATGCCGCCGCAGTGGGTGCCGTGGAGCGAGCGGCTCCTGCCCGGCGACCTCGGCGTGGGCGATCTGCTGCCCACCTCCGACGACGACGACAGGCTCGCGCCCGGTTTCACCGAGACCGACGACGACTCCGACCACCAGATGATCTTCGAGTACGGCCTGGGCCGGGCCCGGGTGCTCTCCCCGATCGGCCGCGACCGCGCCGTGCGGCGCTGGCACTCCGGTGAGTCGGGGCCGCACACCCCGCTCGCGCACGCCGCGCCCGCCCAGTGCTCCACCTGCGGCTTCTACTGGCCGCTCGCGGGCGCGCTGCGCACCGGCTTCGGGGTCTGCGCGAACGAGTACGCCCCCGACGACGGCCGGGTGGTCGCCGCCGACCACGGCTGCGGGGCGCACTCCGAGGCGGCCGTGCTGCCGCACCAGGTCGAGCCGACCTCGCCGATCCTCGACGATCTCTCCTACGACACCGCGGAGAACGGTGCGGAGCCGGATCTGGCCGGATCGGTGGACGACACCGCCTCCGAGCCGCTCGGTCACTCCTGACCCGGCGCCGCCGGGCCGTTCCCAACCCGGGGCACCGGGTCCAGCCCGCCCCGCCGCCGTCCCGGCGGCACCTCCGGCCTTCGCGGCCGGGCGCCGCTCCCGTGGCGTCCCGGCCGTCCTGGCCCTCCCGGTCGTTCCGGCCGGGACGCCCGGTCGTGCGGGGCATCGACCTTTGGAAGCATCGCCTTGACTGACATCTTCGGCACCGAACGACTGCGCTCCGCCGTCCTGGCCGCCTGGACGGCCTCGCCCGCCCGTTTCCGCGAGGACGCCAACGCGGAGGAGGACTTCGCGCTCGGCGGCTACCGTGACCGGCTGATCGTCGAGCTCGCCCAGAACGCCGCCGACGCCGCGCTCCGCGCCGGGGTGCCCGGCCGGCTCCGTCTCTCGCTGCGCGAGGGCGTGCTGTCGGCCGCCAACACCGGAGCCCCGGTCGACGCGGCCGGGATCGAGGGTCTGTCCACGCTGCGCGTCTCCGCCAAGCGCGACGACACCCACGCGGCCGGCCGGTTCGGTGTCGGGTTCGCGGCCGTGGTGTCGGTCTGCGACGAGCCGGTGATCGGCTCGCTCGGTTCCGGGGTCGTCCGCTGGTCCCGCGACCAGACGGCCGCCCTGGTGGCCGCCGAGCCCGAGCTGGCCAAGGAGCTGGCCGAGCGCGGCGGGCACGTCCCGCTGCTGCGCCTGCCCTTCCCCGCGGGCCCGGTGGAGATCCCGGCCGGGTTCGACACGCTCGTGCGGCTGCCGCTCCGCGACGAGGCGGCCGAGGAGGCCGTACGGGGGATGCTGAGGGAGACCAGCCCCGCCCTGCTGCTCGGCCTGCCCGCCCTGGAGGCGATCGAGGTCGACGTGGACGGCGAGACGCGGACCGTCACCGCCGAGGGCTGGAAGGTCGTCTCGGCCTCCGGGCGCTTCACCCCCGAGCAGGTGGCCGAGCTCTTCGCCGACCGCCCGACCGAGGAGCGCTCCCGGCCGCACTGGCTGGTCCGCTGGGCCGTACCCGTCACGGGTCCCGGATCCGTCGCCGGTTCCGCCGGTTCCGCGTCCGGCGGTCCTGAGGCCGCCGGTCCCGGGTCCGCCGGTTTCGCGGGGGGTTCCCTGGGCGGCCCGGCGGGTGGCGCCTCGAACGGCCCCTCGGGCGGTGCCCGGGGTGGTTCGCGGGAGGCGGCGCCGGTCGGGGAGCCCCGGCCGCTGCCCGCGCTGGTACCGCCCGTGGTGCACGCGCCCACGCCGAGCGACGAGCCGCTGGACCTGCCCGCGCTGCTGATCGCCTCGTTCCCGATGGCCACCGACCGGCGGCACGTCGCGCCGGGCCCGCTCGCCGACTTCCTGGTCGAACGGGCCGCCGACACCTATCTGGAGCTGCTCGCCGGGCTGCCCCGCACGCCCCGGCTCCTCGATCTCGTCCCCGGCATGATGGGCAAGGGCGAGCTCGACGCCCGTATCCGCCGGGCGATCCTGCGCAGGCTCCCCGACGCCCCGCTGCTCCCCGCGCTCTCCCCGCCCGCCGACCCGGCCTCGACGGGCAGGCCGGGCGGTTCCGGTGCCTCGCTCCTGCTCCCCGACCCCTCCGAGGTGGCCGCCGGAGCCGGGGCCGGTACCGACGGCGGCGCCTCCCCGGCCCCGCTCTCCGAGGGCGAGGAGCTGGTCGTCTCCGGGCGGCAGGCCTCCGTGGTCGCGGCCCCGGCCGAGCTGCTGGAGAGGGTCGCCCCCATGATCCCCGGGCTGCTGCCCGCGGGGTGGCCGTCCCGGCATCCGGCGATCACCGCGCTCGGCGTCAGCCGGGTGCAGCTCTCCGAGATCGTGGACATGCTCTCCGGCGACGCCGTCAAGGACAGGGACCCTGCCTGGTGGCGGTCGCTGTACGAGGTGCTGCCCGCCGACGACCCCGAGGCACTCGGCGCGCTGCCGGTGCCACTGGCCGACGGCCGCCTGGTCAGGGGGCCGCGCGGCACGCTGCTGCTCACCGACGGCTCCGCGCTGGACCCGGCCGTCCTCGCCCCGCTCGGGCTGCGCGTGGTGCACCCGGACGCGGCCCATCCCCTCCTGCTCAGGCTCGGCGCGGGCGAGGCCACCCCCCGCACCGTCCTGGAGGACCCGCTGACCCGCTCCGCGGTCTCGGAGTCGCTCGACAGCCCCGACTCCGAGCCGGTGGCCCAGGCGGTGCTCGCGCTGGTCGACGCCGCCGGGCTGACCGCGGGTGACGCCCCCTGGCTGTCCGAGCTGGCGCTGCGCGGCGCCGACGGCGAGCTGTACCCGGCGGGCGAGCTGCTCCTCGCCGACGGGGCGCTGGCCGGGCTGCTCGACACGGAGACGCACTTCGGCACGGCCGCGCCCGAGCTGGTGGAGCGGTACGGCCCCCGGGTGCTCGCCGCGGTGGGGGTGCTCGACGGCTTCGCCGTGGTCAACGACTCCGACGTCATGATCGACCCGGACGAGTGCGACCACGACCTGGATCGGGAGGACGAGTGGCTGGAGACCGTCCTCGACCTGCTGCCCGAGATGGACGTACCGCCGGTCGCCCGGGAGTTCTCCGCCGTACGCGACCTGGAGTACGTCGCCGACTGGCCCGCCGCCCTCGCCCTGCTGTCGCGTCCGCCGCTCCGCTCGGTGCTGCACCCGCTGCGGATCCTGGTGGCGGGGGAGGTCGTGGAGGTGCCGTCCTACACCGCCTGGTGGCTCTCCACGCACCCGGTGCTCGCCGGCAGGCGCCCCACGGAGCTGCGGCTCCCCGCGGGCGACCCGCTGCTGTTCGGCCTGTACGGCGATGCCCCGGCCGTCGTCGACGAGGCCGCGCTGGCGATGATCGGCGTCCGGAGCACGCTGGCCGACCTGCTCGCCACCCACGGCGGTCCCGACGAGCTGCTCGACCTGCTGGGCGACCCCTCCCTGGAGGTCGACCGCGCCCAGCTCCGCTCGCTGTGGGTGGCCCTCGCCGGTGTCGACCCGGCCCGCGTCGGGCCCCCGCGCGCCGTACGCGCCATCCTCGGTGACGCGATCGTCGCCGTCGACGCGGAGGACGGCCGGGTGCTGTCCACCGGCACCGATCTCCAGGAGAGGGGCGCGGGTGAGCCGGTCGTGGTCGAGGCGCCGGACCTGCTGCCGCTCGTCGCGGGCCGGCCGCTGATCCTGGCCCCGTTCGACCTGGCCGAGGCGCTGTCGGAGCTGCTCGACCTGCCGCTGGCCGGTGAGGAGGCCGCGGGCGAGGTGACGTCCTCGGGCGAGACGCGCGACGTCCCGCCCGCCGTACGGTCGCTGCTGCCGACCGCGCCCGCGACCTATGTGGAGCACGAGAGGCTGCTGGTGGACGGTGTCCCCGCGGCGTGGCGGTTCTTCGAGGGCACGGTGCACGCCTCGGGCGTGGAGGGGCTGGCGCGCGGCCTCGCCTGGGCGTCCGGCCAGTGGGGCGACCGGCTCGCGGTGGCGGCGCTGCTGCGCGATCCGGCGGCGGTGCCGCTGCTGCTCGCCGAGGCCGACCTGGACAGCTGGACCGCCTCGACCTAGACGATCGCCTGGCCGGTCACGGATCTCACAGGATCGCGGTGGTCGGCTCGATCGGTTCCTCGGGCGGCGGGCGGCGGCGGTTGCGGCGGCGTACGAACCAGAGGCCGAAGAGGCCGCCGCAGATGCCCGACACGCAGGTCCAGATCCACCAGCGGTACTCGGGATCCGGCTGCGCGACCAGGAGCACGACCAGGGCGACGGCCCACAGGCCCGTGCCCGTGAGGATCGTGAGCGTGTCGTTGGTCTTCAACGGCTGCAGATCCGGGCGTCGTGGCTGGTTCACGCGCTCCAGACTAGGCGACGACGTCTCACTGTTCGCAAAACGGATTACGTCAAGACGCGAATCCATCTCGAAAGCATCACCATCAACAGCCGGGTCTTCCGGGGAGGGAATCCCGCTGTCACTCTGCGTGAGTGAATGATGTTAAAACCCACCAAATAAGTAGAATTGACCGTTTCTTCTTCATCTCTGACCGTGGCTCGTCCGTGGGCCGGGAGGTGCGCGGCGGGTTCGCCACGTTCTTCACGATGGCCTACATCGTCGTGCTCAACCCCTTGATCATCGCCACCGTCAAGGACGCCGAAGGCCAGTTCATCGGGGACGGGAGCACCCCCAACATCCCGCTCGTCGCCGCCGGTACCGCCCTCGTGGCCGGGCTGCTCAGCATCCTGATGGGGGTCATCGGCAAGGTTCCCTTCGCGATGGCCGCGGGCCTCGGCCTGAACGCCTTCGTCACCTACGGCATCGCCTCGCAGATGTCCTGGGAGTCGGCGATGGGCCTGGTGTTCCTGGAGGGCGTGATCATCGCGCTCCTGGTGCTCACCGGGTTCCGTACCGCCGTGTTCAACGCCATCCCACCCCAGCTCAAGACGGCGATCAGCGTCGGCATCGGCCTGTTCATCGCCCTGATCGGTTTCGTGGACGCCGGCTTCGTCCGCCGGGTGGCGGCCGGGCCGCCGCTGGAACTCGGCATCGCGGGCTCGCTGACCAGCTGGCCGATCCTCGTCTTCGTGGCCGGTCTGCTGCTGATCGTGCTGCTGGTGGCGCGCCAGACCAAGGGCGCCATCCTGATCGGCATCATCGCCACCACCGTCCTCGCGGTCATCGTCGAGGCGATCGCCAAGGTCGGCGCCTCGGTGACGCCGGGTCAGCCGCCGAACCCCGCGGGCTGGCAGCTCGTCGTCCCCCAGCTGCCCGAGCAGATCTTCGGCTTCAACAACCCGCTGGTGCTGTTCAGGGAGTTCGACCCGCTCGGCGCCTTCGGCTCCGTCTCGGTCATCCTGGCCCTGCTGCTCATCTTCACCCTGCTGATCACCGACTTCTTCGACACCATGGGCACGATCGTGGGCGTCGGCGGCCAGGCCGGGCTGATCAGGGAGGACGGTACCCTGCCCAGGACCCGCGAGATCCTCCTCGTCGACTCGATCGGCGCGGCGGCCGGAGGCGCGGGCTCCGTCTCCTCCAACACGACCTACATCGAGTCGGCGGCGGGTGTCGGCGAGGGGGCCCGCACCGGCCTCGCCAGCGTCGTCACCGGCGTGCTGTTCCTGCTGGCCATCTTCGTCTCGCCGCTCGTCGCCGTCGTCCCCTACGAGGCCGCCGCGCCCGCCCTGGTCGTGGTCGGCTTCCTGATGATGACGGCCATCCGTGAGATCGACTTCACCGACTACGAGATCTCCATCCCGGCGTTCCTCACGATCGTCCTGATGCCGTTCACGTACTCAATAGCTACCGGAATAGGTAGTGGGTTCGTGACGTACGTGCTGATCAAGCTGGTGAAGGGCAAGGCCCGCGAGGTCCACCCGCTGATGTGGACCGTGGCGGGGCTGTTCGTCGTCTACTTTGCTCTGGGGCCGATCAAGGCGTTGCTCAACCTCGGCTGAGAAGCGGGCGGAGGCCGTGGTGATCTACATACGTGATCACCACGGCCTCCGCCCGCTTGCAGGGCCCCGACAAAGTTGAAAATCTACTCGTGGTCTTGGAACCCGGTTCTTATTCGAGAGGGGCGTCTGCCGTGGTGGTGCGGTCAGTGCCTTCCCGCTCGCGCCTCAGGTGGATGATCGCCGCGCTGACAGCGTGTGTGACGCTCGTCGTCGGCTTTTGGCCTTCTGCGGATTTGGTGGGGCGCCACGATGACGTTGTCTTGGCGGTGGCGCTTGGGCAGGTGAACGGTCAGCCCGTTGCCGTCACCGTGGGTGGCGGCATGAATGACGACACCATGCGGGTTTGGGATCTGACCGCGCGCGAACTCATCGGCGAACCGATAGCCGGTCAGCCTTACAGTGTTGAGACGGTGGCGGTCGGGCAGGTGAACGGTCGTCCGGTCGCCGTCACCGGCAGCGTTGTCGGCACCGTGCGGGTTTGGGATCTGACCACACGCAAACCAATTGGCGAACCCTTGACCCGCAGCCACACCGGCAGTGTTGGGGCGGTGGCAATTGGAGAGGTGAATGGCCGGCCGATCGCCGTCACCGGCGGAGATTTGGGCACTGAAACCCATAAGAACCCTGTGCGCGTATGGGACCTGATCACGCGCGAACCCCTGGGCGAACCGATGACCGGGCACACCGGCCCCGTCTTGGCGGTGGCGGTCGGGCAGGTGAACGGTCGGCCGGTCGCCGTCACCGGCAGCGTTGACGGCACCGTGCGCGTGTGGGACCTGACAACACGCAAACCCGTCGGCGAGCCGATGACCAGCCGAACCCGTGTCTGGGAGGTGGCGGTTGGAGAGGTGAACGACCGACCGGTCGCCGTTACCGGCAGCGAAGACCAGAACATGCGGATATGGGACCTGACCACGCACACGCTCATCGGAGAGCCGGTGCCGACCGGCCACACTCACGGTGTCTCGGCGTTGGCGGTCGGGCAGGTGAACGGTCGTCCGGTCGCCGTCACCGGTGGTAGTAATGACGGTAATGACAACGATGACGGCAGTGTGCGGGTGTGGGATCTGGCTACGCGCCGACCCATCGGGGACCCCATGGGTTACACCAACAGTGTCTTCACATTGGCGGTCGGGTGGGTGAACGGCCAACCGGTCACCATCACTGGAGACGGTGATGGCACCGTGCGGATGCGGGACCTGAACGTTTACACGCGATGAGCCATGATCGTCGAGGACGGGACTTTAAAAGGGTCACGGTGCCGTAGGCATCCTCGATCGCGACCGGTATCGGTGCGGGCTTCGTCACCTTCGTGCTGATCAAGGCCGTCAGGGGCAAGGCCCGTGAGGTCCACCCGCTGATGTGGACGGTCGTGGGGCTGTTCGTGATCTACTTCGCGCTCGGCCCGATCAAGGCTTTGTTGAATCTCTGAGCAGCGAGTCCGAGGCCGTCATGGTGATGTGGGAGCTGATCGCCATGACGGTCTTTGACGGCTGGGTCCAGATCACGTCCACAAGTCGTGTGCGGCCTGTTCCTGCCGGTGACCTCAGTTCGTGCAGGGGGGATCGGTGATGCGGGAGAAATCCAGAGCCGTGTAGTGCCCGCCGCCGCTCTTCCAGAACACGATCGGCCCATCCGTCAGCATCGCCCCCAAACTGATCTCGTTCCAGTCCTCCGGAGCTTTGGCCTGGTCGGAGAACCCCAGCAACGCGGTCTGCTGACTGCACCGGTCGTACAACTGGGCCGAGGTCCCGAGTTGGCTGCCGCCCCACACACCGTCGCTGGGGGCGGTGGGAGGTCGAAGGAGGACGAACCTGTCACGGATCGGTGGCACAAGAGGCAGATGCTCACCGGGAACGGTCGTACGTCCGGAGCCGTCCACCCGCTGTATGACGGTCTTTCTCACCTCATGTGGGTAGGACGTGACCTGTCCCACGCACCACACGGGCCCGCAGTCCAAGAACTCGACGTCGTCTCCGTGTCGCGCCTTCTTCTCCTGGCGAGTGACCAGGTTGACGACGGTTTGCCGCCGCCCGTCGTAGGCCCAGGGCCAGGAGGTGATGTCGAGATCGCGATCGGGAAAGATCTGCCCGATCTCGTCTCCGGTGAGAGAAGCACTCCAGATGCCCTCGGAGTCCCGCCAGACCACGAGATCATCGGTGATCTCGAAGTCGTCGACAAGGCCCTGCCCGGTGGTCGGCAGCCGGGCCATCATCTTCATCGGACCGCCTGATCGGGGAATGGTCCAAAGCTCCGTGCGGGGTTCTCCCTCGTATCGCGAGCCTGGTTCGTAGCGATTGATCAGCAAGATCACGTGCGTGGCGTTGATGGTCGTGGACGAGAGGTGGATGTCGAAACACCCGTCGCAGGATGCCCACTTCGGTGTTGTGGCCAGGACGCGCTGGCGTCCCGTGCGGACGTCAAGGCTCAGGAACGCCGTACGACGTTCTCCGGCCATCACGAGGATCTCATCGGCGCTCAACATCGCGACAGGCCGTACGTTGCGGCCGTCCTTGAGCTTGTGGGGCAGTGTGAGGAGCGCTTCCGGCCACACGTCGCTGATGGGTGCGAGCGCTGACACCTTGGGAGGCTGTGCGGGCGGTTCGGGGGGTTGATGTGACGTGCAGGCGGTTCCCGCGCTGACAAGCAGTGCCAACGCCGGGATGAATCGTCTCATGCCACGCTGAGGCTTCACCTGGTGTGAGACGGATCAAGGTCGATGATGGTTCCGAGCTTGCCGTCGGACACGTCGATCGCGACCGGTATCGGTGCGGGCTTCGTCACCTTCGTGCTGATCAAGGCCGTCAGGGGCAAGGCCCGTGAGGTCCACCCGCTGATGTGGACGGTCGCGGGGCTGTTCGTGATCTACTTCGCGCTCGGCCCGATCAAGGCGTTGCTCGGCCTCGGCTGATCGGCGACCCGAAGGCCGTCACGGTGATCCAAGGAAATGGTCATCGTGACGGCCTTCTCCCGTTCGCCGTACCGGAGAGCGGAGCCGTGGTGGACGGATCGCGGTCGCCGACGCGCCAGGCATCCCGTCCGCGGCCCGTGTGCCGTCGTGCTCTCCTGACGCTCTCCGGCTCAATGCCCTCTGGGGCCTCCGGGACCGCCGGGGATCAGGCCCGCGCGGTACGCCTTGAGGACGGCGTCGGATTCGGCCTGGGTGAGCTTGCCCGCGGTGACGGCCGCCTTCAGCCGTTCGGCCATGGCGGCCTCGGCCTCGGCGCCGCGCTGCTGGTGGAGCGTCTCCAGAGCGTCGGCGACCTTGTCCGCCGTGAGGCCGAGCTTGGCGGCCAGGGCTTCGGCCAGTTCCTGCCCGGGGGCCGGCTTGGCTCCCTCCTCCGGGGCGGTCTGGTCGGCGTCCTTGGGCGGGCGGCCCGGTCCGCCTTCCTTCCGGAGCTCCTCCAGGGCCGCGGTGACCTTGGCCTCGTCGACACCGAGGATCTCGGCGAGCTTGGCGGCCATCTCCCCGTGGCCGCCGGGGCCGCCGTGGCCGCGGCCACCACGCGGGCCGTGCTCCGCGCCGTCGGGGGCGGGACCGGGAGTCGCCGAGGAGGACGACGACGGCGCGGGTGTGGGGCTGGTCGCCCAGGCCGCCACGGGGACGGCCAGTCCGCCGGCCAGAGCGGTGCCGACGCCGGCGACAATGATCATGCGCTTGGTGCGGTTCATATGACTCCTGGTCAGATATGGAATGCCTACCGAACCGATGGTCGGGCGACCACATGAGACCCCCCTCATCCTTGTCTGAGAATCCGGTGAGATCCGGTGAGATCCGGTGAGATCCGGTGAGATCCGGCGAGGTCCGGCGAGGTCCGGCGAGGTCCGGCGAGGTCCGGTGAGGTCCGGAGGCCGCCCGTCGGCCGGTTGCTCCAGCGGGTGGAATCCCCTCCGGTCGGCCGTCCGTCCTGGTCGCCGGGATCATGGGCCGCCCCGTTCTCCGTACGGCTCTCCCGTGCACATGCCGGGAGCTGGGCGAGCTCGCGTGGTGAACCCCGTGTCCCCGGGGCACAGATGAGGTCAAAGGGCCCCGAAGGGCCGACGGGCGCCGGGCGCTCCGGGCGAGGTTGGCGATCCCCCGTCCGTCTGGCACGCTGTACGGCCCGCGCCGAGAAGGAAACCCGTTGGAGGGAATCACGTGCATACGTATATAGTTAGCAAAGGTAATGACTTACGCTAATGAATCACCCCAGGAAGGACCGCGTCGCGAACCTGCGCAGCGACGCCGGTCTGGCTTCGGCTCTGCGCGTGTCGCTGGCACGACTGAACAGACGCCTTCGCAGGCAGGCCGCGGTGCACTCGCTGACGCCCACCCAGCTCGCGACGCTCGCCGCCGTAGAACGGCATTCCGGGATAACCCCCGGCGAATTGGCCGAGCTGGAGAAGGTCCAGCCGCCCTCGATGACCCGCGTGATCGCCGTGCTGGCCGAGCGGGAGCTGGTGTCACGTACACCGCACCCGACCGACCGGCGCCAGGTGACCGTGGGCGTGACCGAGCAGGGCTCAACCCTGCTGAGGGAGGAGCGGCGCCTCAAGGAGGCGTGGCTGACGCAGCGGCTGAAGGAGCTGACACCCGAGGAGAGGGCGACGCTCCGGCAGGCGGCTCCGATACTGGAGAAGCTCAGCCGGATCTAGCCGACCCCGAGGAACCCGAGGCCCCGGCGGCCCCGAGCGGCGCCGGGGCATCCGCCGCGCCAGGCGGAGAACCAGGTACGAAGCCGCAGGAGGAGCCGGACGGGGAGCCGGGCCAGAAGTCCGGTGCGAAGCCGGACGGGGAGTCGGACGGCGAACCGGGCCGGGAGTCCGGTGCGAAGCCGGACGGCGAACCGGGCCGGAAGACCGTCGAGAGGACCGGGCTGAGGGCGAGGGTCCGGCGGCGGCGGGCCGCGAGGGCCGCCGCCACCGCGAACGAGCTCCAGGCCACCGAGAGCGGGACGGCCCAGCCCGTGCCCGAGACGCGGGGCGGGATGTTCCGGTCCCTGCGCGTGTACAACTACCGCCTGTTCGCGGCCGGAGGCGTGGTCTCCAACGTCGGCTCGTGGATGCAGCGCACCGCGCAGGACCTGCTGGTGCTCGACCTGACGAACGGCAGCGCCTTCGCGCTGGGCGTGACCGTCATGCTGCAGTTCCTGCCGTTGCTGCTCTTCGGCCTCTGGGGCGGCATGCTCGCCGACCGCTATCCCAAGCGGCTGCTGCTGATCGTCGCCCAGTCGCTCATGGGCCTGCTGGCGCTCGCCATGGGCGTGCTCGTCGTGACCGGCTCGGCCCAGGTCTGGCAGGTGTTCGTGATGGCCTTCCTGCTCGGCCTCATCGCCTGTGTCGAGGTGCCGACCCGGCAGTCGTTCGTCGTGGAGATGGTCGGCCGCAAGGACCTGTCCAACGCGATCGCGCTGAACGCGTCGAGCTTCAATCTGGCCCGCGTGGTCGGTCCGGCCATCGCGGGTGTCCTGATCTACGCGCTCGGCGGCACCGGCCCGATCTTCCTGATCAACGCGCTCTCCTTCGCGGGCGTGCTCGCCGGTCTGATGCTCATGCGCACCTCCGAGCTGACGACCCCCGAACCCGTGCCGAGGGCCAAGGGCCAGCTCCGCGAGGGCCTGCGCTACGTGATGGTGCGGCCCGAGCTGCTCATGCCGATACTGCTGATCGCCTTCGTCTCGCTGTTCACGCAGTCGTTCTCGATGTCGATCGCGCTCATGGCGCGTCAGGTCTTCGGGGCGGGCGCGGCCTCGTTCGGGCTGGCTTCCAGCATGTTCGCGGTCGGCGCGCTGACGGGCGCGCTCATGGCGGCGCGGCGGGTACGGCCCAGCCGGAGGCTGCTGGTCGGCGGCGCGGTCGCGTTCGGCCTGTTCCAGATCGTCAGCGGCCTGGCCCCGTGGTACCCCCTCTACCTGGTCTCCCTCGTGCCGGCCGGCATCGCGTTGATCTCGGTGAACACCGCCGCCAACGCCAGCGTGCAGCTCGCCACCTCGCCGGAGATGCGCGGCCGGGTGATGGGGATCTACGTGCTCGTGTTCACCGGGGGAGCCCCCTTCGGCGCGCTGCTGCTCGGCTGGATCTCCGAGCTGGGCGGCCCGCGCGCCGGGGTCCTGGTGGGCGGTGCGCTCACACTGATCGGTTCCGGTGTGGCCATAATGCTGACAAAGATGATCAGCAGGAGGTCGAATGCGGCTGTTCGTGGGGTTGCTGCCGCCACCGCCGGTGCGCGATGAGCTCGCCCTCGCCCTCGAAGCCCACCGGTCGCGATGGCCTGGGCTTCGCTGGCTGGAACCGGCGAACTGGCATGTGACGCTGTCGTTCCTCGGGGAGGTGCCCGACGGGGTGCTGCCCGAGCTGCGGGCGCGGCTCGCCGGCGCCGCCACGCGCCACCCGCCGATGACGCTGTCCCTCACCGGTGCCGGGGCGTTCCCCTCGGCCGGTCGGGCCCGGGTCTTCCTGACCGGGCTGGGGGGCGACCGCACCAGCCTCGCCCGCCTGGCCGACCACGTGGGAACCGAGGCGCTGGGTGCCGGAGCCGGCCAGACGGATCGCCGGCGGTTCAGGCCGCACCTGAGCCTGGCCCGGTGCCGTGCCGACATGGACGTGAGCCCTCTGGTCGAGGCGTTCGGGACGTTCTCCGGCGCCGAGTGGGAGGCGAGGACGGTGCACCTGATACGGAGCGACTTCGGGGGCGGGACCCTCGGCGGGGCCGGGGCTCGCTACGAGACGGTCGAGGAATGGCACCTGACGGCACGGGCACCCCGCGGGCAGAGCTAGGCTCCAGGACGTGGATCGTCCCCGTCGCTGGCTGCTGCCCACGGTGCTCGCACTGCTCGTGCTCCTCGTGGTGATCGGCGCCCTCGTGTCCTAGCCGCCCGGAGGCGTTCCCGGGTTCTCGGGCTCCCGGATCCCACGGCGGTTCACCGGCCCGTTCAGGTGCCGTACGGCGGCATCGGTCACCAGGCGTAGTGCTCGGGAGCCGTCTTGAAACCGGGGAAGATCTCGTCCAGGCGGGTCAGGGCCTTCTCGTCCAGAACGATCTCCAGCGCCCTGGTGGCGCCGTCGAGCTGGTCGAGCGTGCGCGGCCCGATGATCGGCGCGGTGACGATCTTCTGGTGGAGCAGCCAGGCCAGTCCGACGTTCGCCGGGTCCTCACCCAGCTCGTCGCAGAACTCCTCGTAACGCTCGATCTTGTCGCGGTGCCTGTCCAGCTGCTTGGTGATCTGCTCAGAGGCCGAACGCCCCTTGTCGATCTTCCGCAGGATGCCGCCGAGCAGGCCGCCCGCGAGCGGGCTCCACGGGATCAGGCCGACACCGTAGTCCTCGGCCGCCGGGATCACCTCGAGTTCCGGCGCGCGGACGATCAGGTTGTAGTGGGACTGCTCGGAGACCAGGCCGACGCTGTTGCGGCGCCGCGCGCTCTCCTGGGCCTTGGCGATGTGCCAGCCCGCGAAGTTGGACGACCCCACGTACAGGATCTTGCCCTGCTGCTTGAGGATGTCCATGGCCTCCCAGAACTCGTCGAACGGGGTGTTCCGGTCGATGTGGTGCGCCTGGTAGAGGTCGATGTGATCGGTCTGCATCCGCTTCAGCGACGCGTCGGCGGCGCGGCGGATGTTGAGCGCGGACAGCTGGCCCTCGTTGGGCCAGTCTCCCATCGAGCCGTAGAGCTTCGTGGCGATCACCGTCTTCTCCCGGCGCCCGCCTCCCTTGGCGAACCAGCGGCCGATGATCTGCTCGGTGACGCCCTCGCCCTTCTTCCAGCCGTAGACGTTGGCGGTGTCGAAGAAGTTGATCCCCAGCTCATGGGCGTGGTCCATGATCGCGAAGGAGTCTTCCTCCGTGGTCAAGGGGCCGAAGTTCATCGTGCCCAGGCAGAGGCGGCTGACCTTCAGGCCGGTACGGCCAAGCTGCGTGTAATCCATACGTTCACCCTAGGTACCTGGAGCGCACTCCAGGCGAGCGGATTCGCGAGGAAATCCGTGTCGGCCGGACCCGCCACGTCTGTGACGCCCGCGCGCACCGCCGGGGCATGATGGCTGAATGCTGAGTAAGGCGGGGGAAGTCCTGGTTCGCGTGTTCGCGGTGGTCTGCCTGGCCGCGGCCGCGGTCCTCTCGGGACAGGGCGCGTGGGCGGGCGAGGGGCGGGACGGCCGGGGAGACGCGGGGCGGGACGGTACGCGGGCGGGGGAGCACGGCGTATCCGCGGGTACCGGACGGGCGGACGGCGGGGAGCGGATCCTCTTCCGCTTCAAGGACAGTCGGATCACCGAGTCGAGCGGGCTGGCGGTCTCACCGACCGGCAAGGACGTCTACTACACCCACAACGACAGCTCCGCGGGACCGGTGTTCTTCGCGGTCGGCCCCGACGGACGGACCCGCGCGACCTTCACCCTGCGCGGGGCGGCCTCCCGCGACTGGGAGGGCATGGCGGCCTCCACCGACCCGCGGACCGGGCGGGGGGTGCTCTGGTTCGCCGACATCGGCGACAACCTCGAAGGCGCCTGGCCCGACGTCTCCGTCTACAAGGTGGCGGAGCCCGCCACGCTGAGCGACGCCGTCGTCCCAGCCGTGCGCTACCGGTTCCGTTACGAGGACGGCGGGCACAACGCCGAGGGCATCATGGTGCACCCCCGCACCGGCCGCCTCTCCATCGTGACCAAGCAGTTCGCCGGTGCCGTCTACCAGGCTCCGAAGCGGCTGCGCACCGACAGGGTCAACGTGCTCCGCAAGGTCGGTTCCGCGCCCATCATGGCCACCGACGCCGCCTACGCCCCCGACGGGTCGAGCTTCGTGATCCGCACCTACTTCTCCGCCACGGTCTATCGCGCCCCGGGGGAGCAGATCGCCCGGGTGACGATGCCGGAGCTGCGGCAGGCCGAGTCGATCACCTACACGCGCGACGGCAGGTACCTGCTGACCGGCAGCGAGGGAAGCCGCAGCCCGGTCTACCGGGTGCCGCTGCCCGAGTCGGTCCTCGGCGCGGCGGCTCCCGAACCCACGTCCGCTCGCCGCGAGGCGGCTCCCGCCCGGGCCCCCGGCGCCACCGGAGATCCGGAGCCCACACCGGTCGCCGCGGTGAAGGCCGGTGAGGAGGGCACCGACACGGGGCTGCCGATCTCGGCCGTGCTCCTCTGGCTGGCCATCGCCGGGGGCGCCATCGGCGTCATCACCCTGATCGCCCGCGGAACCCGCTGAGATACTCAGACCCGGTTGAGTGATCCAGCGCAAGCGGACGTCAAGCCGCTTACGCCATCCTTCGGACCATGCATGACAATGGCCCCGCGCCGAGCCTCCGCTCCCCCTCTCGGGTGGGCTGCCCTGAGTGCTCGGCCCCCCTCGCGGGGACGTACGAGCGCTGCCCGCGCTGCGCGCTGCCTCTGAGGGGACCGGTGGCGGCCGAGCTGTGGCGGCTCGACGGCGCCCTCGCGGGGCTGCGCGCCCGTGAGGCGGAACTTCTCACCCGGCGCGGCCACCTGCTCGGCCTCCTCGCTCGGGAACGGGCCGAACGTGAGCGCCCCGGACAGGAACGATCCGAACGGGAGCAGACCGAACGGGAGCGAGCCGGGCAGGACGCGCGGGAACGGGCGCTAGGACCGGCCGCAGGGCCAGGTGCAGGATCGGGTGCGGGGCCGACCGCAGGACAGGGGAAGGACTTCTCGCCCCGGGCGGTGCAGAACCTGCTGCTCGGCCTCGGCGGGCTGCTGCTGGTCGTCGCGGCCGTGGTGTTCACGGTGGTCAGCTGGGGGAGCATGAGCCTCGGCGGCCGGGCGGCGATCCTGGCCGCCGTCACCGCGCTGACCTTCGCCGCGCCGAAATTCCTGGTGAGGCGCGGGCTCGTCACCACCGCCGAGACCATCGCGATGCTCGGCGCGGCGCTGCTCTTCCTGGACGGCTACGCGGCCCGGAGGACGGGGCTGGCCGGGGCCGACGGCCTGGCCGGACCCCATTACGCCGCCCTGCTGTTCACCCTGGTCGCGCTCGCCATGGCGGGCTACTCGCGGCTCCTCCCGCTGCGGCTGCCGCTACCCGTCGCGATCGTCCTCGCCCAGTTCCCGCTCCCGCTGCTCGCTCTCGGCGAGACGACACCGTGGATCACCGCCGCGCTCGCCGCGACGGCCGCCGCCGACGCGGCTTTCCTGGTGTTCCACGCGGCGGGCCGGAGTTCCGGGCCCGGCGCCGGAGCGGCGACGCCCGCGGCCGGAGAAAGGGCCGGGGCCGAGGGCATGACCCGCGCCGAGATCGAGGCCGAGGACGCCCCCGGCGCGCCCGGAAAGGCGCCCGGGAACGTGTCCAGAAACGTGCCCGGCGCGGGGGACACGCCCGGGGAGGTGCCCAGAAACGTGCCCGGCGCGGGGGACACGCCCGGGGAGGTGCCCAGAAACGTGCCCGGCGCGGGGGACACGCCCGGGGAGGTGCCCGGGAACGTGTCGGGCGCGGGGGACATGCCCGGAAAGGTGCCCGAGAACGTGTCCGGCGCGGGGGACGCGCCCGGTGGGCGCGGGCCGCTGGCGACGGTCGGGGTCTGTTTCGGCGTGGTGTGGGGCCTGGGGGTGTGCCACGGGCTTCTGGAATCGCTCCTGAAGAAGATGAACCCGTTCCCCGGCGAGGTTCCGGCGATCGTCTCGCTCAGGGAGGCCCTGCTGCTGGTCGCGCTGGCCGTGATCGGGCTCGCGGTCGCGCGGAGGGCGCGGGACGCGAACCGCCTTACGCTCGTCACCGCCGTCTCGGCGCTCACGCTGACGGCGGGACTGGCGGCCCTCGCCTGGCCGCTGATGGCGCCCACCTGGTGGGCCGTGCCGTACACGGTGGCGGCGCTGGTCACCGCGGCGGTCATGCTGTACGCGCCCGGCCTGGACGAGCCGCGGGTCCGCTCGGCCGGTGCCGTCTTCGCCGGGGCACTGGCGGCGGCCACCGCGCTCCCCTTCGCGAACGAAGTGATCTTCACTCTGTTCGCCCCGTTCAACCGGCTGGGCGAGGTGTGGTCGGGGTCTCCCGGCTTCGCCGATGCCGGGCTGATCGCGCCGTTCCCCCAGTTCCCCGTCGTGTCGGGGCTGCTGGCCGTCGCCTCGGCACTGGCGGCCGCGCGGGGGCGGGCCGCCCTGGGGTTCGCCGCGCTCGCCGCCGGGACGCTCGCGACGGCGGTCGCCCCCGTCGCCTTCGGCTGGGGGCACGGGGTGGACCTCACGGTCCTGTCGGCGCTCGCCGTCGTCCTGGTGGCCGGGGTGACCCTGGCACGGCGATCGCGATGGGCGGGGGCCTTCGCGATCGCCGCCGGTACGGTGTCCGCGGTGGCGACGGCCACCGCGCTCACCGAACGCTCCAGCACGTACGCGACGCTCGGCGTCCTGCTCGCCGCGTGGGGCGCGGCGGCGTTCGTGGCCCGGCCGCGCGGGGCGGCGGCGGTCTCGCTGGTCGCGTGCGTGCTCTCGGCGACCGGCCTGGTGTGGGCGGTCTGCGCCGGGACCGGGTGGCTTCCCGCGGGTGACGGCCTGTCGCTGTCGCTGGCCGCCGGTGCGGTGCTCGCGGCACTCCTCGCCCTGCGCGGCGGCTCACCGGCCAGGTTCTCACCCGAGGCCGCGCCGGGGAAGAACGGCGATCTCCGGCGGCCCGCCGGGTCGGCGCTGAGTGTCGTGCTGGCGGTGCTCGCGGTCGTCTCCGCGCACGCCGCCGTCGCCGCGGTCCTCGACTTCCACCGCCCCCTCGTACGGCCGTGGACGGCCGTGACAGGCCCGGCGGGCGGCCATCCGACGCTCGTGGCGGTGATCGGCCTCGTCGCCGCGGCGGCGGTGCTGGTCTCCTGGCGGGCCGCGCGGCGTCGAGGGGCGATCAGGGCGGCACTGCTCGCCTGGCCCGCGGTGCTGGTCGCGCTGCCGGTGTCGGTCGCCCTGCCGTACGGGGTGGAGCTGGGGTTGTTCGTCGCCGGTACCGTCCCGACGGCGTGGACGGCGGCGCGGAGCCGCGCGAACGCGGTCTTCGGCGGGGTGGCGGCGCTGTGGACCGCCTTCGTCGCGATCTCCTGGGCCCTCATGAGCGAGCCCGCCACCCTGGTCGTCCTCCCCGCCGTGGCGGTGATCGCCGTGGCGGTCGTACCGGGTGGCCGGGCGAGGGCCGGCGCGGGGGCGGTGGCACCGGTCGCGGCGGGGCTCGCGACGCTGCTGGCGGGCGGGGAGGCGCTGGCCGCCGGGCTGGCCCTGGACTGGCCGGTACGGCACGCGGCGTTCGGCCCGCTCGCCGTGGCCTGCGCGGCGGCGGCCGTGGCGGGCCGGTTCAGGAGGACGCCGTTCGCGGTCGGCGTGGAGGGGGCGGGGTACGTCCTCCTGGGAGCGGGCCTGCCGCTCGCCTCGGCCGACCTGCCCCTGGCGAGCCTGGCCTGCGCCGTGGCGGGCGTGCTGATGGCCGGTACGGCACTGCGGCCCGATCGCCGGTGGGCCGGATACGCCGGAACGGGCTTCATGCTGACGGCCGCCTGGCTGCGGCTGCTCGCCTCCGACATCAGCGTGGTCGAGGCGTACGCGGTTCCGTTCTCGCTGGTGCTGCTGGGGTTCGGCTGGTGGCGGGCGCGCGGAGGGGAGACGTCGTCCTGGGTCGCCTATGGTCCCGGCCTCGCCTCCAGCCTGGTGCCCAGCGTGTTCGCGCTGCTCACGGGCTCGGGCTGGCTCCGGCCGCTGCTGCTCGGCCTGGTCTCGCTGGCCGTGCTGCTGACCGGTGCCCGGTTCCGGCTCCAGGCCCCGGCGGTCCTCGGCGGGCTGACCCTGGCCGTCGTCGCCCTGCACGAGCTGGCGCCGTGGATCGCGGAGGTGGTCGTGCTGGTTCCCCGATGGGTGCCGATGGCGCTGGGCGGGCTGCTGCTCGTGGTCGTCGGCGCGACCTACGAGGCACGCCTGCGGGACGTACGACGCCTGCGGGGCGCGGTCGGCCGGATGCGCTGACCGCTGACCGCGCCCCGGACTTTCGGGGCGCGGCCCGGCGCGCCCGTGAACGGGCTCACCGAGACCACTCACGACGTGCGGAGGTGGGGAACCGCGGGTCGCCCGGGGCAGCCCAGGGCTCAGCCCGGGGACTGCAGGTCGCGGCGGGCGGCGTGGTCGAGAGAGGCCGCCACGTCGGGGTCGACGGGGAACCAGGTGAGGAGGTCGGTCACCTGCAGAAGGCGCTTGAGGACGTCCGACACCCCGGCGAGGCGCAGCCATCCGCCCGCCTCCGAGGTCACCCGCGCGCCGCTGAGAAGGATCCGCAGCCCCGTGGAATCGCAGAAGGTGATGCCCCCGGCGTCGAGCACGATCCGCGGGCGGTAGTCGGAGACCAGCCGTTCGATGGTCTCTCTGAGCAGCTCGCTGGAATTACGGTCGATGTCACCCACGACAGTGATCACGGTGCAGTCCGCGTGCCCGTAGTGGTCGACGCCGATGGAGAGTTCTCTGCTCATCGCCTCGTATCTCCACCCGGTGACGCGGTCGGTTTCGGCCGCCATCCGGCCTGATCAAGGTATACCCCTCCATGACACCGGGGTGGGCGACGGACCGGAGACATGTGCGTAACGGCTCTGGACACCCGCCGTTCGCCGCCCGCCCCGGGAGCCGGTGCGGGCGCGATCCCGTACGCGATCCAATACACGATCGATGCGTGATCTCACACATGGTCCCGCGCGGTCCCGCGCGTGATCTCTCACATGATCCCCGCGTGATCCCATACGTGGCTCAGCGCGATCCCATACGTGGACCCGCGCGATCCCATACCGAAAATGAATGACCGCATCGCCATTTATTGCCCCGACATATTCACGTATTCCTTGACCGGCCTGGACGTGTTTCCCGCATGGCCAATGACGGTTAAGAACCAGGCCGGTTATCCCTTCTCTTACGGTGAGGATTGCCGCTAACTTTCGAGCATGCGCGTTCTGGTAACCGGGGCATCAGGTTTCGTCGGCTCGCATGCGGTCGCCGCGCTCCTCGCCGACGGGCATGAGCCGCTTCTCCTCGTCCGCAGTCCGGAGAAAACGCGCGAGGTGCTCGCCTCCGTCGGGGTGACGGGGGAGATTCCCCTGCACAAGGCCGATATCCGCGACGCGGCGGCCGTGCGGGAGGCGCTCGAACAGTGCGACGCGGTCATTCACGCCGCCGCGGAAATCGGGGTGATCGGCCGTGCCGACGACCTGAACGGTACGAATGTGGCCGGGGTCAAGAACGTCCTCGGGCAGGCCGTGGAACTCGGTCTCGATCCCATAGTGCACATCTCCAGCGTCGGTGTCTTCGTTCCCCCGGCCGGGCCGGTGATCACGACCGAGAGCCCGCTCTCCACGCCCAGAAACGGATACGGCAGAAGCAAGATCTCCGCCGAGCGCTACGCCAGACGGCTCCAGGAGCAGGGGATGCCGATCACGATCGTCTATCCGGCCGGGGTCACCGGACCGCACCAGCCCTCGCTGGACGCGATGGTGGAGGGGCTGCGCGCCGGTCTGGAGCAGGGCTGGCCGATCACCGCGGGCGGCGCCAACATCGTCGACGTACGGGATCTGGCCGTCGTGCTCGCCCGCTGCCTCGAACCGGGGCGCGGACCGCGCCGCTTCATGCTGGGCGGGCACTACCTCACCTGGGCGCAGCTCGCCGACGTCTGCGACGAGGTGACGGGCAACCGCTGCCGGAGGTTCAGGATCCACCGGTCGGTGTTGCGCGGCGCGGCGGCCGTGGGCGACGTGATGAAGCTGATCAAGGAGATCGACTACCCGCTGACCAGGGACGCCGTCGAGATGATGGTCACGATGGTCCGCACGTACGACACCCCGACCCTGGAGGCGCTCGGCGTGAGCCTGCGGCCGGTCCAGGAGACCATCGCCGACTCGCTGCGCTGGCTGGCGCAGGAGGGGCATCTCACCACCGGCAAGGCCGGGAGACTGGCGGGATGACGTCACACGATGACACGCTTTCCACCCTGATGGAATCCGGGGAAGTGACCTCATAAGGGGCAGGGAGGAGCCGGCGATGAAGGTCGGGATCGTCGGTGCGGGGATCGTCGGGCTCGCCGTGGCCAGGGAGACGGCGCTGACCCACGGGGCCACCGTGACCGTCCTCGACAAGGAGGACCGCGTCGGGGCCCACCAGACCGGCCACAACAGCGGTGTCGTCCACGCCGGGATCTACTACCGTCCGGGCTCGCTCAAGGCCACCCTCTGCAGGGAGGGCGTGGCGATGCTCAGGCAGTACTGCGCCGAGCACCGCATCCCGTACGACGAGGTCGGCAAGCTCGTCGTCGCCTCCACCGGGCCCGAGCGGCCCGAGCTGCGGAGGATCGCCGAGCGGGCCCGCGCGAACGGGGTCCCCGGCATCGCCGAGCTCGACGCGCTGGCCCTGCGCGAGATCGAGCCGCACGCCGTCGGCGTGGGCGCCGTGCACTCCCCGCACACCGCGATCGCCGACTTCCCCGCCGTCGCCCGGCGCCTCGCCCAGGACGTGCGGGAGAGCGGCGGCTCGGTGCTGCTCTCCCACCCGGTACGCGCCGTACGGGAGACCGCGGGCGGGGTGAGCGTCCTGGCGGGGGAGCGGACGCTGGAGTTCGACCGGGTGATCGTCTGTGCCGGGCTCGGCACCGACGCCGTCGCGCGGATGGTGGGGGCCGCCGGGGACGTGCGGATCGTCCCCTTCCGCGGCGAGTACTACGCGCTGGCCGGGAAGGCGAAGGACCTGGTCCGGGGGCTCATCTACCCGGTCCCCGACCCCCGGTACCCGTTCCTCGGCGTGCACCTGACCCGCAGGATCGACGGCGAGGTGCTGGTCGGCCCCAACGCGGTCATGGCGCTGGCGCTGGAGGGCTACTCCTGGCGGGACGTCGATCTCGCCGACCTGGGCCGGATCCTGGCCTGGCCGGGCACCCTGAGGCTCGCCGCCAGGCACTGGCGGACCGGGATCAGGGAGGTGGCCGGTTCGCTGGGTAAAAAATCCTTCCTGCGGGCCGCGCGCCGGTACGTCCCGGCCCTGACCGGCGCCGACCTGGTCAGGACCGAGGGAGGCGTCCGCGCACAGGCTGTGGACGGGAGGGGCGGCATGCTGGACGACTTCGCGATCGACGTGCACGGCCGCGTCGCCCTCGTCCGCAACGCCCCCTCGCCGGCGGCCACGTCGAGTTTGGCGATTGCGAGGCATATTGTGGGGTTAGCCTCAATGTTGACCAGTTAACTGCTTTCTCATGTGGGCCGGTGAAAATAAACCAGTGACCGACTCACCCGAGGCCCGCCTGCTGATCGTCGAGGACGAGCCCAACATCCTCGAACTTCTCGCCGCGAGCCTGAGGTTCGCCGGGTTCGGTGTCAACACGGCCGGCAACGGCACGGACGCCGTCGCCGCCGTCCAGAGGCACCGGCCCGACCTCATCGTGCTCGACGTGATGCTCCCCGACATGGACGGCTTCGACGTCGTACGGCGCCTGCGCGGCGGCGGCAGCGACACGCCGGTGGTCTTCCTCACCGCTCGTGACGCCACCGAGGACAAGATCCGAGGGCTGACCATGGGCGGGGACGACTACGTGACCAAGCCGTTCAGCCTGGAGGAGGTCGTGGCCCGCATCCGGGCCGTGCTGCGCCGTACCGGCTCCGGCGACCTCGCGCCCCGGCCGCCCCGGCTCACCTTCGCCGACGTCGAGCTCGACGAGGAGAGCCACGAGGTGTGGCGCAGGGGCAAGGCGGTGGCGCTGTCGCCGACGGAGTTCAAGCTGCTGCGTTACTTCATGGCGAACGCGGGGCGGGTGCTGTCCAAGGCCCAGATCCTCGACCACGTGTGGGACTACGACTTCAGGGGCGACGCCGGGATCGTGGAGTCCTACGTCTCCGTGCTCCGCCGCAAGATCGACAATGCCGAGCCGAGGCTGATCCACACCCTGCGCGGCGTCGGATACGTGTTGCGCTTACCACCGGCCCCGTGATGCTCACCGCGACCCCCCTGCGGGTGAAGCTGATCGGCGTCATCCTGGTCCTGCTCACGATCGCGCTCGCCCTCATCGGCATCGGCAGCGTCTCGATCATGCGCGGTTACCTGATCGACCGCGTCGACAGCCAGATCGACCTGACCGTCGACTCCGCGCTGCGCCGCATGAACAACCGGGGTTCCGTCGCGCTGATGGGCAAGACGATGCCGTCCGACGCGAGGCTCGAACTCCGCGGCAGGAACGACAAGACCATCATCCTGCTCAGCGGCATCGACGTGGAGGGCAAGCCGGGGCCGAACGTGTCCCCGAGCCAGGGCGCCGACTCGTTCGAGAGCGGCGACTGGCGGGTCAGGGTGACCTCGCTGGACACCGGTGGAAGCCTCATCGTGGCCGTGGACATGGGTGAGGTGCGGCAGATCGTCGGCCAGCTCGCGCTGGTGGAGCTGCTCGGCGGAGGCGGCCTGGTGCTGATGCTCGCCGGGGCCGGAGTGGTGATCATCCGCAGGAGCCTGCGCCCGCTGGAGGAGATCGAACGCACCGCGGAGGCCATCGCCGCCGGAGACCTGGGCCGCCGCGTCCCCGACGCCGACCCGCGCACCGAGGTGGGCCGCCTCGGCCGGTCGCTGAACGGCATGCTCGCCCAGATCGAGACGGCCTTCCGCGCCCGTTCGGAGTCGGAGTCCTCGGCCCGCAGCTCGGAGGAGCGCATGCGCAGGTTCGTCGCGGACGCCTCGCACGAGCTGCGCACGCCGCTGACCTCGATCCGGGGGTTCGCCGAGTTCTACCGGCAGGCGCCCGGCATCGACGCCGCGCCGCTGATGCGCCGGGTCGAGTCCGAGGCGGTCAGGATGGGCCTGCTCGTCGACGACCTGCTGATGCTGGCCCGGCTCGACCAGCAGCGGCCGATGGTCATGCGCCCGGTCGACCTGCTCGCCATCGCCGCCGACGCCGTCGGCGACGCCCGCATCCTCGCCCCGGAACGCGAGGTCACGCTCTCGGTGGACGGTTCCGCGCTCATCGTCTCCGGCGACGAGGTACGGCTCCGCCAGGTCGTGGGCAACCTCATGACCAACGCGCTCACCCACACCCCCGAGGGCACCCCCGTACGGGTGGCCCTCTCCGGAGACGACGGCATGGCCGTGATCGAGGTCGCCGACGACGGGCCCGGCCTCACCACCGAGCAGCGCGAGCGCGTCTTCGAGCGGTTCTACCGCGCCGACTCCGCCCGGGGCCGTCGTGCCCCCGAGGACGGCGGGAGCGGCCTCGGCCTGGCCATCGTCGCCGCGATGGTCGAGGCCCACGGCGGCCGGGTCGCCGTGGAGTCGGAGCCCGGCAAGGGCTCGACGTTCCGGGTGATCCTCCCGCTCGCCCCCGAATCCGACTGAACCGGTCGCCTCCGGCTCCGGCCGGGTCCCGTCCCCGAACTCGACTCGGGCCCCGCCTTCGCACCCGACCGGGCCCCCTCCCGGCTCGGGCCGAACCCGCTCGGCCCGGCCTGGTCACCGCCCGATCCGGCTTGGTCACCGCGCCCGGCCCGGCCTGGACACCGCCCGGCAGCCCTGCCGCCCTGTCACCGTCCGGTCATCGAGCGGTCACCACCCGGTTCAGGGGGCGCCGGTGCCGGGTTCCGGCCAACTGCTGTCTGGGAACTCCCCTCCGGCCGCGCCGCCGGGCAGTACCACCCGGTCGTTCTCGGACAGCCCGGAGGTGATCTCGACGTACCGGTCGCCGCGGACCCCCGTTTCCACGACCCGCTCGGCGCCTCCCCGCACGGTGACCCTGGAGACCCCGTCCCTGGTCCGTACGGCCTGCGCCGGGACGTAGAGCGTCTCGGCGGACTCGGCGACGGTCACGGTGACCGAGGCGGTCTGGCCCACCAGGAGGTTCGCCGGGGGCTCGTCGAACGCGATCGTGACGCCGTACCTCACCAGCCGGTCACTGGTGGTCGCGGTGGGGGCGATCCCCGTCACGGTGCCCGTGTACTTCTCGCCCTGCCGGGTGGCCAGGGTGATCGCCGCCCGCTGGCCCGCCTTCAGGCTGCCGACGTCCGACTCGGTGAACAGCGCCTCCACCTGGAGTTCGTCCAGGTCCCCGAGGGTGAGGAAGGTGCCGGTGCCCGCGCTGTCGCCGACCGCCCCGGCCACGGACATGACGGTTCCGTCGGCGGGGGCGACGATCCGCACGCCCGCGAGCTCCTCCGTGGCGTCGGTCAGCTCCGCTTGGGCCTGCTTCACGCGGGCCTCGGCCTGCTCCACGGTGAGCGTCCCCCGCCCGGCCCCGCCGTTCTGCTGAGGGGCCTGCTGGGTGTTCTGCCCGGTGTTCCTGTTCGGGGAGGTGCCCCTGTCCGTCCCCGTTCCCGTGCTCGCGCTCGGCTTCGGGGTGGGGCATCCGGTGGTGGTGGGCCTGGCGGTAGCGGTCGGTACGGCCGTTCCGGTGGGACCGGTGGGGCTCGCCGTCGGCCCGGGGTGCTCGCCGGGCCCGGTCGACGGGCCCGAGGGCGGGCCCGTGGGACCGGGGGCGGTGGTGGTGGGCCCGCCTCCGTGCGGCCTCGCGGTCACGGTGACCGTCGCGGTGGCCGTCACGGTCACCGTCGGAGCGGCCGTCACGGTGACGGTGACCGTCGGCGCGGGCTGGTGAGGGCCGTCACCAGGCCGCGCGTTCGCCGCCGTCGTGGCCGGTGCCGGTACGGACGCGGATTTCCGCGCCGGGACGGGGGTGGGGGTGGGGGTGAGCGCCGGTGCCGGGGCCGCCGCGAAGCGGTATCCGGCGGGGACGATCCCGCCCGCGGGGACGACCTGTGCCGTCCGCGCCGATCCGGCCGACGCGGGCGCCTGGGACGGTGAGAGCGGGCTCGCCGATCCGGTCGATGTGGAGGCCGGAGACAGTGGGAGCCGGTTCGTCGATCCGGTCGGCGCGGTCGCCGGGGGCGGAGAGATCGTGCGCGCGGGCTCCGGCCGCTGCGTGGGGGCGTCCGTCCTGGTCGGGGCGGTCGTGGGTGTGGGCGTCGCGCCCGGAGGCCGCGTCGCCGTGGGCTCGCACCCGGCCTGCGTGGCGGGCCCCGTCCGGTCGGTCCCTGTCTGGTCGGTCCCTGTCCGGTCACCCGTCCGGTCGGACCCCGTCTGATCCCCCGCCTGGTCGCCGGTCCGGTCCGCCGTCCGGCTTCCGTCCTGGCCCCCGTCCTGGCTCCCGGTCTGCTGCCTGGCCCCGGTCGTCCCCGTACCCCCCGTACCCCCCGTACCTCCCGTGCTCTCCGGCGTGCTTCCCGCCGTGTCCAGATCCTCCTCGGCCGCCGCGAGCTGTGCCTTCGCCGCGTCGTAGCGCTCGCGTGCGGGGGCGGAACCGATCCTGGCGAGCACGTCCCCCTTGCCGACCCTGTCCCCGGCCTTGACGTAGACCTTCGTGACCGTCCCCGATCCGCCGAAGGCCAGTTCGCGGGTGCCGTCGTCCACGGTGCTGCCCGCGGCCGACACCGCGGCGGTCACCGTCCCGCGCCTGGCGGACGCCAGTTCCACCCGGGGTGCCTGGCCGGAGCCGCCGTCGAACACGACGATCGCCCCCGCGCCCACCAGGACGAGGGCGGCCAGGGCGAGCCCTCCCGCGCGCAGATTCTTCGGGAGATGGGTCGGTCTCATGGCGGACATCCTGGACCGCCTGATTCACAGCATGCTCACAGGTCCCTGAAGGTTTGCTGTGCATCGTGGGCGGTAAGACGACGTCTACAGGAAATCTTCAGCCTTCGCCGGGGTGAGTCCAAGCCTGGTGCGCCAGGGTCAGGCGCTGTGAAGCTGTCGACCAAGCGCGGAGCGCTGATCGTGAACGGGACCCTGGGGGTCCTGTTGCTGGGCGGAGTGGTGATCGCCTACTCCTCCCTCGGCGGCGAGGCCTCATCCGCCAACGCCGCGGTGCGGACCGTGTCGGTGACCCGTACCACGGTCTCCGCCTCCGTCTCCGCCTCCGGGACCGTGGCCAGCGCCCGCGCCCGGTCCCTCTCCTTCGGATCGAACGGCACCGTCGAGAAGATCTACGTCAAGGCCGGTGACAAGGTCACCGCGGGGCAGATCCTCGCCCGGCTGGACGACGAC
Organism: Streptosporangium vulgare; assembly: GCF_042428775.1. Classification (NCBI taxonomy): domain Bacteria; kingdom Bacillati; phylum Actinomycetota; class Actinomycetes; order Streptosporangiales; family Streptosporangiaceae; genus Streptosporangium; species Streptosporangium vulgare. The sequence continues at coordinate 42,175 of NZ_JBHMBS010000008.1, forward strand.
TCGGCGCAGGAGAGCCTGGACGCCGCCTCCGCCGCCCTCGACACCGCGGACGACGACACCTCGACCGCCGCGGCCTACGCGCAGTACGTCACGGCGAGGAACACCTACCGGTCCGCGAAGCGCGCGGTGGACGGCACCGTCATCAAGGCGCCGTTCGCCGGTACGATCACCGCCGTCAACGGCACGGTCGGCGGCTCCTCGGGCACCGCCTCCAAGGCCGCGACCAACGCGAACAACTCGGCGGGCTCCGGGGGGGCCGCGAACTCGGGCGGCGCGGCGAACGCCTCGGGCGGGTTCATCGACCTCGCCGACACCCGCAGGCTCGAACTCGTCGGCACCTTCACAGAGACCGACGTCACCAAGCTCAAGGTCGGCCAGACGGCCTCCATCGGGTTCGACGCGCTCACCGGGGTCACCGCCTCCGGGAAGGTCACCCAGATCCAGCCGACCGCCACCACCAGCAACAACGTGGTCCAGTACCCGGTGACGATCTCCTTCACCGAGGTGCCGAAGGAGGTCAGGCTCGGCCAGACGGCCACGGTCGGGGTCGTCGTCGAGCGTGCCGAGGACGTGCTCGCCGTCTCCTCCGCGGTGATCTCCACGGCGGGCGGGCGGAGCACGGTGACCGTACTGCGCGACGGGCGCCAGGTGCCCGTCCAGGTGGAGACCGGGATCAAGGGCGACACGCTCACCGAGATCAAGTCCGGGCTCGCCGAGGGCGACCAGGTGGTCCGCCCGGCGGCCACGGAGACCACCACCCAGCAGGGCGGCGGCTTCCCCGGCCTCGGCGGCGGGGGCGGCGGTCGCAACGGCGGGGGCGGTGGCGGCGGCATGCGCCCCGTCGGCGGAGGGAACGGCCGATGACCGTCCCCGTCCTGTCCCTCACGGACATCACCAAGGTGTACGGCAGGGGAGACGCCGAGGTCCGGGCGCTGCGCGGGGTGTCGCTCAGCGTCGACCGGGGCGACTACGTCGCCATCATGGGCGCCTCGGGCTCCGGCAAGTCCACGCTCATGAACATCCTGGGCTGCCTGGACGTGCCCACCTCCGGCGCCTACCGCATCGACGGCACCGACGTCGGCTCGCTGGACGAGCGCAGGCTCGCCGTACTCCGCAACCGGAAGATCGGGTTCGTCTTCCAGTCGTTCAACCTCATCCCCAGGATGAGCGCGCTCGCCAACGTCGAGCTGCCCATGGCGTACGGCGGGGTCGGCGCCGCCGACCGGCGGGCCCGCGCGCTGGCGGCCCTGGAGCAGGTCGGCCTGTCCGACCGGGTCCGCCACGAGCCGAACGAGCTCTCCGGCGGCCAGCAGCAGCGGGTGGCCGTGGCCAGGGCGCTGGTCACCGCGCCCGCCCTGCTGCTCGCCGACGAGCCGACGGGCAACCTCGACACCGCCTCCACCGGGGACGTGCTGGGCATCCTCGACGGGCTGAGCGTCGCGGGCCGGACGATCGTGATCATCACCCACGAGGACGACGTGGCCACCCACGCCAAGCGGGTCATCCGCCTGGTGGACGGCCGGATCGTCGAGGACCGCCGCCAGGCCCCCGTCGACGGCCCCCCGCCCCGCATGTCGGAGGCCCCCGTCGACGGCCCTCCGCCCCGTCCCGCCGGCGGCCTCCCGCCCCGCACACCGGAGACTCCCGCCGACAGCCTCCCGCCCCGCACACCGGAGGTCCCCGCGTGAGCCGGTTCGAAATCCTGAGGTTCGCGCTCCGCGGGCTCGCCGCGAACAAGCTGCGCAGCTTCCTGACCACCCTCGGCATCCTCATCGGGGTGGCGGCCGTGATCCTGCTCGTCGCCTTCGGCGAGGGGGCCTCGCAGAGCATCCAGCAGTCCATCCAGCGGCTCGGCGCCAACACCCTCACCGTCTCGGCGTCCTTCGCCGGGGGCGGTGGCGGAGGTGGCGGTTTCGGCGGAGGTGGTGCGGGCGGGGGCGGGGGCCGGGCGGCCGGGGGCCAGAACGAGGGCCCGCGTACCCAGGCCAGGCAGCTCACCCTGGAGGACGCCAGGGCGCTGACCGACCGCGAGCAGGCCCCTTCGGTGCGGAGCGTGTCGCCCGTGGTGACCGCGAACGCGGCCACCGCCGTCCACGAGGGCGCCAGCCACACGATCGCGCAGCTCGTGGGCACCTACCCCAGTTACTTCGAAGCCACGAACAAGCCCGTGGACAGCGGCACCTACTTCGTCAACGACGACGTGCTCGCCGCGAGGAAGGTCATGGTCATCGGGCGGACGGTGGCCGAGGAGCTGTTCGGCACGGCCGATCCGGTCGGCAGGCCGGTCAGCGTCTCGGGGGTGCCGTTCACGGTGATCGGGGTGCTCAAGGAGTCGGGCTCGTCGGGCATGCAGGACGCCGACGACGTGGCCGTCGTGCCGCTGCCCGCCGTGCAGCAGAGCCTGACCGGGTTCGGCGCGCTCGGCTCGATCATCGTGCAGGCGACCGGCGCCGACGCGACCGACTCCGCGCAGGCCGAGGTGACCGCCGTGCTGAACCAGCGGCACGGCATCACCCCGGCGGGCGTCGCGGACTACCGGATCCTGAACCAGGCCACCCTGCAGGAGACCGTCAGCTCGACCGTCGGGATCTTCACCGCCCTGCTCGGCGCGGTCGCCGCCATCTCCCTGCTGGTCGGCGGCATCGGCATCACCAACATCATGCTCGTGACCGTCACCGAACGGACCCGGGAGATCGGCATCAGGAAGGCCATCGGCGCGCCCAGGAGCGCGATCCTCGGCCAGTTCCTGCTGGAGGCGACGGTGCTGAGCCTGGTGGGCGGCCTGTCGGGCGTCGCGATCGCGTTCGCCGGGACCCGCTTCACGATCGCCGGGATCTCACCGGTGCTCGTACCGTCCTCGATCGCGCTCGCCCTCGGCGTCTCCGTGGGCATCGGGCTGTTCTTCGGCGGCTACCCGGCCAACCGGGCGGCCAGGCTCCGGCCCATCGAGGCCCTGCGTCACGAGTGACCCGTACGGCCAACGCGGCTTAGGCAAGGAGACACACATGGGCGGCAACGCCGACGAGACGGTTCCGGCGGGGAGACCGCTGGAGAGTTCCCCGTTCCGTGGGGACCTGGACAGTGAGCTGGCGGCCCGGCCGCCGCGCCGCCTGTCGACGCTCACCCTCGTGCTGGGCGCCGGGGTGATGCTCGTGGCGGGGGTGATCGTGGGCATCCAGGCGCAGAAGGCGATGGGCGGCCCGTCCGGCGCCCCCGCGGCGGCGCGGCAGGGCGGCGCGGGCCCCGGCGGCTTCGGCGGCCCCGGTGGTTCCGGTGGTTCAGGAGGCTTTGGCGGCTTCGGCGGCGGCCAGCAGGGCGGCCAGGGCCGTCAGGGAGGACAGGAAGGGCAGGCCGGTCCGGGAGGTCAGGGCGGTCAGGGAGGTGGCGGCCGGGGCGGCATGACCGTCGGCACGGTGCAGCGGGTCGAGGGCGGCAAGGTCTACGTCCAGACGGCGGACGGCTCGGTCGTGACCGTGAACACCACGGACGAGACGTCCGTACGTGTCACGAAGGAGGGCAAGGTCACCGACCTCAAGCCCGGAGGCGCGGTGGTCGTGCGCGGGGCGGCGGCCGACGACGGCTCGGTGACCGCGACGGCGATCAACGAGGGTGCCGGACGCCGGTGATCCGGTACGCGGCGGCCGGCGCGGCAGGCCGTTCTCCCGGGAGCGGCCCTCCCGGGAACGGCGCTTTTCCCGGGAGCCGCGCTGAGACGGTTCTCAGGAAACGTTCAGCCCCGGCTGAGCTGCGTTCCAGCGAGGTGGGCGAGCCTCGGGATGTGCTGGACAGAGTGGAAGCCCGATTGCTGGTCGTGGACGACGAACCGAACATCAGGGAGTTACTCTCGGCCAGCCTGCGCCTGTCCGGGTTCGAGGTGGTGACCGCGGTGGACGGCCGGGAGGCCGTGCACTTCGCCGAGCGCATCCGTCCCGACCTGGTCGTGCTGGACGTGATGCTGCCCGACATGGACGGCTTCGCCGTGGCGGGGCGGCTACGGGAGATGAGCGGGCAGATGCCCGTGCTCTTCCTGACCGCGAGGGACGCCACCGACGACAAGGTCGCCGGCCTGCGGCTCGCCGACGACTACGTGACCAAGCCGTTCAGCCTGGAGGAGGTCCTCGCCCGCATCCGGGCCGTGCTCCGCCGCACCAGGGGAGACCTCGACCTGCCGGTGCGCCTGCAGGTCGGTGACCTGGAGCTGGACGAGGAGGCGCACCAGGTCTGGCGCTCCGGCATCCCGGTGCGGCTGTCGCCGACGGAGTTCAAGCTCCTGCACTACTTCATGGTCAACACCGGCAGGGTGCTGTCCAAGGCGCAGATCCTCGACCACGTCTGGAACTACGACTTCGGCGGCGACGCCGGGGTGGTCGAGTCCTACGTCTCCTACCTGCGCCGGAAGGTCGACACGGCCGAGCCCCGGCTCATCCACACCCTCCGCGGGGTGGGCTATGTGCTGCGACCGCCCCACAGTGATTGAACTTTCAGCTGATATTCAGCTTCAGCTGACCCGTTTCTGAGCTTTGTGTGTTCAAATAGACAATGCACGACCCCCGATCACCTCGGAAGCATCCGAATGGGCTCGGGCTCGCCTCCAGCTGCGGGGGAGACGAGCTCGACACGGCCCGCGGATGAGGTCCGAGGGCAGGGCCCCACCGCTTTACCGAGTTCGCCCCCGTAACCCGGTCGAGCGGTGGGGCCAAACGCGTCTAGAGGGTCCATCGCAGGGCAGGATCGACCGTATGGGTGACAACGACGGTCTTCTGGAGACGCTGCGGGAGTTGCGGCGGCATCTCGACCGCGAGCTGTTCCCCCTCGCGATCGGCGACGTGGCGGCCGACCGCCGGGCACTGCGCGAGCTGACCGGCCAGCTCGACGACTACCTGATCCCCCGGCTGAGCGCGATCGACGCCCCGCTGCTCGCCGTCGTCGGCGGCTCCACCGGGGCGGGGAAGTCCACGCTGGTCAACTCCCTGGTCGCCGAGGACGTCTCCGAGCCGGGCGTGCTGCGGCCCACGACGATGGCCCCCACCCTGGTCACCAGCCCGGTCGACCGCGAGTGGTTCACCGCCCAGAACGTCCTGCCCGGCCTGCCACGCGTCACCGGGAGCGGCAGGGGCGAGCCCGGCACGCTCCGGGTCGTCACCGCCGCGACCGTCCCGCCGGGCCTGGCCCTGCTCGACGCCCCCGACATCGACTCGATCGTCACCGCCAACCGCGAGCTGGCCGCCCAGCTGCTCGCGGCCGCCGACCTGTGGCTGTTCACCACCACCGCCGCCCGGTACGCCGACGAGGTCCCCTGGAGTTTCCTGCGGTCGGCCAGGGAGCGGAGCACGGCCCTCGCCGTCGTCCTGTCCAGGGTCCCTCCCGAGGCGATGGGCGTGGTGCGCAAGGACCTGAACCGGCTGCTGGAGGCGAACGGCCTGGGCGGGACGCACCTCTTCGAGGTCCCCGAGCTGATACTGCCCGACGAGAACGCCCGCCTGCCGCGCCAGGCGGTCCAGCCGATCGCCGACTGGCTCGTCTCCATCGCCGCCGACTCCCGTTCCCGGGCCGAGGTGGTCCGCCAGACCCTGTCCGGCGCGCTGGAGAGCCTCTCCACCCGCGTGCCCGCGCTCGCCGCGGCGGTCGATCGCCAGCACACCGGCGCCGAGGAGCTCCGCTCGATGGCGGACGCCGCCTACGCCGTGGGCCTCGCCTCCTTCGACGAGGGCATGCGGGACGGGTCGCTGCTGCGCGGAGAGGTCCTGGCCCGCTGGCAGGACTTCATCGGGACCGGTGACCTGATGCGCTCCCTGGAGAGCCGGGTCGGCAGGTTCAGGGACCGGGTCGTGGCCTTCGTCACCGGGCGGCCCGCCCCCGAGAGCGAGCTGCGGACCGCCCTGGAGAGCGGGGTGGAGGCGCTGATCAGGGCCTCGGCCGACGGCGCCGCCGAACGCCTCCTGGAGTCCTGGTCGTCGCACCCATCGGGACGGGCCCTCCTGGAGCGCGAGGGGGTCGCCGTGGCCGGACGTCTCGGCCGGGCCGCCGCCGACCTGCCCGCCAGGGCGGAGGAGGCCGTCAGGGGCTGGCAGTCGTACGTGCTCGACCTGGTCCGCGAGGAGGGGGCGGACAAGCGGACCACCGCCCGCGTCACCTCGTTCGGCCTCAACGGGGCCGGGCTGCTGCTGATGATCGCGGTGTTCGCCTCGACCGGCGGCCTGACCGGCATCGAGGTCGGCATCGCCGGAGGCACCAGCGTGCTCAGCCAGAAGGTCCTGGAGGCCGTCTTCGGCGACCAGGCCGTCCGCGACCTCACCGTCAAGGCCCGCTCCGATCTGCGCGCCCGCGTGGCGATCCTCCTCGGCCAGGACGCCGACCGCTTCACCGACCTGCTGGACGCCGTCCAGCCCCCCGAGGGCACCGCCCCCGCCCTCCGCGCCACCGCCGACGCCATACGCGAGCACCTGCGCGAGCTTCCCGTCGCGGACCGCCGGGCCGCCCTCCCCGCGGGTCCCGTCCCGCTGGCCGTGGGGGAGTCCCGGAGACCGCCCGACGGCCTCCCACACGTGACCGGCGCACCTGACGGCGTCCCGCGCGCCACCGGTGCGGGAGAGGCGGGCCAGGCGTGAAGCTGCTGCGACGAGAGAAGACGGTCTCGCTGGACGACCGGCTGGCCGCGCTGGCACGCGCCGCCGACCTGGCCGACGGGAGGCTGGACGCCGACGCGGTCGCCGCGGCGCGTTCGGTGATCTCCCGAGCCGGGGTACGGGCGAGCCTGTCGGTCGACCACACTGCGGTCGCGCTGGCGGGGGCCACCGGCAGCGGCAAGTCCTCGCTGTTCAACCTGCTGTCGGGCACCTCGCTCGCCACGGTCGGCGTCACCAGGCCGACCACCTCGGCCGCCCAGGCCGCCCTGTGGGAGGGCGCGGGGGCGGGGCCGCTGCTCGACTGGCTGGAGATCCCCCGCCGTCACGAGCTTCCCGACGCGTCCGGCCAGGCCGCCGGGCTGATCCTGCTGGACCTGCCCGACCACGACTCGATCGAGCCGTCGCACCGGCTGGAGGTCGACAGGCTCGTCGAGCTGGTCGACCTGCTGGTGTGGGTGCTCGACCCGCAGAAGTACGCCGACGCGGCCGTCCACGACCGCTACCTCCGGCCGCTGGCCCGGCACCGGGGGGTCATGGTCGTCGTCCTCAACCAGATCGACCGGCTCTCCCCGGCCGCCGCCGAGCGGTGCCTGAAGGACCTCCGGCGGCTCCTCGACGAGGACGGCCTCACCGGGGTTCCGGTGGTCGGGGTGTCCACCCGTACCGGCGCGGGCGTCCCCGAGCTGCGCTCGCTGCTCACCTCCCGGGTCGCCGACCGGCGGTCCTGGTCCGCCCGGCTCGCCGCCGACGCGGGCATGGCCGCCGACGCGCTCCTCCAGGCGTCCGGCGTCGCCCCCGGCGAGACCCCTCCCGACGCCGCGAACAGGCCGGACGGCCTGGCGAGGCCGCTGAGGGACGCGCTGTCACAGGCCGCCGGGGTGCCGGTCGTCGTCGAGGCCGTGGCCAAGTCCCACCGGCACCGCTCGGTCGCCGCCACCGGATGGCCGCCCACCCGGTGGATCCGCCGCCTGCGGCCCGACCCGCTCCGCCGCCTCCGCCTGGACGCCGCGAGCCGGTCCGCCGGAGGGGCGAGGACGGCGGCAGAGGAGCCGGAAGAGGCGGGCGGCGTCGTCGGAAGGACGTCCATCCCCGTCGCGACCGTCGTCCAGCGTTCCCGGATGGACACCGCGATCCGCGAGGCCGCCGGGGCCGCCGCCGCGGGGCTTCCCGCGCCGTGGGCCGCCGCCGTGCGGCAGGCGGCGAGGTCGCGCGGGGACGAACTGGAGGACGGCCTGGACCGGGCGGTGGCGACCACCTCGCTCGGGGTCTCCCGGCGGCCCCTGTGGTGGCGGCTGGCCGGGCTGGCGCAGTGGCTGGTGCTCGCGACGATGCTCGCCGGGGGGATCTGGCTGCTCGCCCTGGTCGCCCTCGACTACCTCCGGCTGCCGCAGCTCTACATGCCGACCGTCGGTGAGCTGCCCTGGCCGACCACGCTGCTGGTCGGGGGCGTCCTGCTCGGTCTGCTGATCGCGCTGCTCTCCCGGGTGGCCGCCTGGCTCGGCGGCCGGCGCCGGGCCCGCAAGGCGGCGAAGGCGCTGCGGTCGAGCGTCGACAAGGTCGGCCGCGAGCTGGTGCTGGACCCCATGGAGGAGGAGCTGACCCGCTATCAGCACTTCACCGAGGCGGTCGCGGTGGCCGGGAACGGAGCCCGCGCGTAGGCGGACGCCTTCACGCGCGCCCGGAGCCGGTGGAATCCGGTAGGACCGCGGCGACCGGCTCCACCCCTGCCCGAGACGGCCCGGCGACGCCCCCGCCGAGCGCGCGTGCCAGGCCGCGGCCTCCCGCCATCGTCCCTCGCCATCGTCTCTCGCCGACGCCGACGCCGACGCCGTAGGTCGCCCGTCTCGCCCGTCGGCCGCCGTACGTCACGTGCCGCGTTCGTACGTCGTACGTGGCTCTGAAGGGGGTGCTAGGGGGCGAACAAGGGCTGACGGGGCTGTAGGGGCGCGCCACAGTTGCGGTGACGGGGGCCGGGGGGCGCCGACGACGGCGTCGTGATTCTGCGCGGGAGGTCGATCGGACGCGAGGACGTGCGTCCGCGCCCCGCGCGGTCCCGGTGAGCCCCACACCGCCGGCATGCCACGTGCTGCCGGCCGACGGGAGGAGCGACATGCGGCGATGGAGGAGGACGGCCTTACTGCTGGCCGTCTGCGGTGCCGTGGGCACCGGCCTGCTACCGCAGGCGGCGGGCGCGGACAGGGCGGCGGGCGTGGGGACGGCTGCCTCGGTCATCCCGATCGCGGGACTGGAGCGACCGGTGCGGATGGTGGTGGACCGGTGGGGCGTGCCGCACATCTACGCGGACAACACCTCCGACCTGTATCTCGCGCAGGGGTTCAACGCGGCCCGCGATCGCCTGTTCCAGATCGACCTGTGGCGCCGGCGCGGCCTCGGGCTGCTGTCCGAGGTGCTCGGTCCCGCCTATCTCAAGCAGGATCAGGCCGCCAGACTGTTCCTCTACCGAGGGGACATGGCGAAGGAGTGGGAGAGCTACGGCCCCGACGCGAAGCAGGCGGCCACCCGGTTCACCGAGGGGATCAACGCCTACGTCGACTGGCTGAAGCGGAACCCGGAGGCGGTGCCGCCGGAGTTCCGTGAGCTGGGGTACGCTCCCGCGCGCTGGTCTCCCGAGGACGTCGTCCGGATCCGCAGCCACAGCCTGGCGGTGAACCTGACCTCCGAGGTCGACCGCGCCCGCGCCGTCTGCGCGGGCGGCATCGGCGTCGACCCGCTCATGCGCGAGCTCCAGCCCGAGTGGAAGACCGTCGTGCCCGACGGCCTCGACCCGTGCGCGCTGCCCGCGGACGTGCTCGGCACCTACCAGCTCGCCACCCAGAGCGTCGTCTTCCAGAACGGCCAGGTCCGTACGGTGCCCGAACCGCCGGGCCCCGCGCTCTCGGAGGGAAGCAACGCCTGGGCCGTCGCACCGGCACGCAGCACGACGGGCCGCCCGATCCTCGCCAGCGACCCGCACCGGGTGATGAAGGCCCCCGCGCTGCGCTACATCACCCACCTGTCGGCACCCGGCCTCGACGTGATCGGGGCGGGGGAGCCCGCGCTGCCCGGCATCTCCATCGGGCACAACGGGACCGTGGCGTTCGGGCTGACCATCTTCGGCGTCGACCAGGAGGACCTCTACGTCTACCAGCTCGACCCCGGCGACCAGGGACGCTACCGGTACGGCCGGGGATGGGAGCGCTTCAGGACCGTCACGGAGAACGTGCCGGTCGCCGGTCAGGGGGCACAGCCCACCGAGCTGTCGTTCACCCGCCATGGTCCGGTGATCAAGGTCGACCGGGAGCGGAACCTCGCCTACGCCCTGCGTACGACCTGGCTGCAGCCGGGCACGACGCCCTACTTCGGCAGCATGAAGTACATGCGCGCGCGTAACTGGAACGAGTTCACCGCGGCGATGCGCACCTGGGGCGGGCCGCCGGAGAACCAGATCTACGCCGACGCCGCCGGCAACGTCGGCTGGGTTCCCGGTGGTCTGGCGCCCAAGAGGATCGGCTACGACGGCCTGTTGCCCGTCCCGGGAGACGGCCGCTACGAGTGGGACGGCTTCCACGACGGCGCCCGCCTGCCCCGTTCCTACAACCCGGCCAAGGGGATCGTCGCCTCCGCCAACGAGTTCAACATGCCCGAGAACCACCCGCTGAAGGTCGGGTTCGACTCGTGGGCCTCCCCCTACCGGCACGACCGCATCGTCGAGGCGCTCTCCGCCAAGCCGCGCACCTCGGTCGCGGACTCGACGGCGCTGCAGAGCGACAAGGTCTCCATCCCGGCCCGCAGGCTGGTGCGGCTGCTCGCCGGGATCGAGAGTGACGAGCCGTCGACGGCGCGGGCGCTCGAACTGCTCCGCACCTACGACGGGGTCACGAGCGCGGACTCGGCGCGGGCCGCCCTGTTCGAGACGTGGTTCACCAGCCATCTGGAACCGGCGTTCGCCCGTGAGGTCCTGCCGGAGAACGTGGCGAGGCAGATCTTCATCCACGATCCGCTTCTGCTCTTCGACGCCATGGACAACCCGACCCGGTGGTTCGGTGACGACGGGACGGCGGTGCGGGACCGCATTCTCCGGACCTCGCTCGCCGCGGCCTACGACGAGCTGACCGGCCGGCTCGGACCCGACCCCGCGACCTGGAAGTGGGGCGACATCCAGAAGCTCACGTTCGGGCATCCGACCGGTAAGGACGTGGGCCCCTTCCCGCGCGGCGGCTCCTGGCACACCGTGGAGGCGTCGAACTATCTGCCGGTCACCTACGCCCCCCTGTCGGGCCCCACGTTCAAGATGGTGCTCGACGTCGGCGCCTGGGACAGGTCGCAGGCGATCAACGCCCCCGGCCAGTCGGGAGACCCGCGGAGCCCGCACTATCGCGATCTGGCGGGGTCCTGGCAGCGGGGGGAGTATTTCCCGCTGCTCTACAGCCGCGCCGCCGTGGAGCTCAACGCGAAGGACCGGTTCCTGCTCACACCGCGTGGCTAGACGATCCTTGGTGACGGCACCCAGAGGGGTCCGTCGGCTGAGATCGAGCGCCTCCTGGGCGAAGGGAGACGGACCCTGAGAAGGGATGTCGGCATCCGTCTCTCAGGAGGCGCTCATCCGCGTCCGCTCCCACTGCCGCGCGGAACCGGTCGGGGGCCGGTCGGCACGTCACGTGGGGGGAGCGCGTCAGGAAACGAGATTCACGTAGTAGGTCGAATAGCCGTTCATGTCGATCAGGCGGGTGCCGACGAGCCTGGCGGCGGTGCTGCCGATGTTGATGCAGGAGTCGAAGGCGTTCTGGTAGACGTACATCGGGCCGTAGGCGCCGGTCCAGACGGCTCCGTTGGCGGCTTCGGCGTAGTAGGCGGCGTAGCGGTTGTTGGTGTTGAGGACGAACGCCTCGCCGCCCGGGTTGATGGGCCACCAGCCCCGGGTGCCCCACTGGCCGTAGTCGCGGCAGCCGTCGGGGCTGTAGAACATGATCGCGACCCACACCTTGGAGGTGTAGCGGTTACGGAAGTGCAGTTGCATCTCTACTCCTCCGGCTCTGTGAATCGCAGGGCGAGGGGCCTGTCGTCGATCGGGTCGTCGGCCAGGGGAGGGAGATGGTCGTCGGTCTTCGCGACCACGGCGGCGCGGTCGGCCGCTCCCGGCCGCTCGTCCGTCTCGCCCGTGTTGGCCGCCGCCGCGCCCGCGAACGCCACCCGGGGATCGGGAGAGCGTTCAGTGCCGTTGTCCGGCATGTGGCTCACCTACATTCGTTGAGTTCGTAGGGTGATTGTTTGACAACATACAGTCACCATCAAGGCCGTGTAAAGAATCGTTTTCATTTCCACGGGTGGCGCGGCGGTCCGGGTGAGAGGCGGGGGTCTGGGGCCGGGGAGAGTGGTTCCTGCCCCGAGGGGGCCGATGGGCGACGCGCGCCACTCCGTGTCATCCGGCGCGGGCCGTCGCGCCCAGGGGTTGATCTCTCGGGTGAGATCGTCGTCGCTTCTGCTATAGTGCATAATGCAATATAGAGAAAGGCATCATCATGGCACGACGCCCCGATCTGGTCGGCCTGACCGTGCTGGCCATGCTCTCGGTGCGCGCCGGCCATCCCTACGAGCTCCACCGCTTCATCGTCGACACGCACAAGGACTACGTGACGGGGCTGCCCAGGAGCCTCTACCACGCGGTCGAGAAGCTCGCCGGTGAGGATCTGATCGTCCCGGTCGAGACCAGCAGGGACGGTCGCCGGCCGGAGCGCACGGTCTACGAGATCACCGACGAGGGCCGCCAGGAGCTGTCGACCAGGCTCCGCGTGCTCCTTGAGAACCCCGGTCCCGACCGCCGTACGTTCACCGCGGCCGTCTCCCTCATGGGGGCCCTGCCGGTGCCCGACGCGATGCGCGCCCTGCGTACCAGGGCCGCGACGATCGAAGGGCTGCTGGCCGGGATGGACGCCCACCTGCGCGTCATGAAGGACGGCGGCCTGCCCGACATCCTGATGATCGAGGTCGACTACGAACGCGCGCTGAACGAGGCCGAGCTGGCCTGGGTGCGGCGCGTCGTCGCCCGCCTGGAAACCGGGGAGCTCGACTGGTCGGGCATCGTCAAGCAAGAACTGCTGTCGCGAACACTCGACGAACCATGAGAAAGCGGCTGCCAGGGTGCGTCAACACCCTGGCAGCCGTGCATCCGAACAAGGCGCCTGCCCTGTCTGGACTCGCAACCTCCAGGATAGGCGCCGCGACCGTGAGGAATCGCGCCATGTCCGTGAACACGGAGATCACCGGCCTGCTCACCCGCCTCGCCGAGGCGTGGAACGCGGGCGACGCCACCGCCTACGCCGCCCTCTTCACCGAGGACGCCGACTACATCGTCTTCAACGGTACGCACAGCGAGGGACGGGCGGCCATCGAGTCCTCGCACCGCCGGCTCTTCGACGGCCCGCTCAAGGGCTCCACCATGTCCATGCCGGACGACCGGATCAAGGTCAAACCGCTGGCCGACACGGCGGTCCTGGTGATCTCGGAGGGCGGCACCGACCTCGCGGGTGAGCTCCGCGCGTCGATCGTCTCCTTCACCGCCGTGAGCACGCCCGAGGGATGGCGGTTCGCCTCCTTCCAGAACACCAGGGTGGCGCGGTGACGGGGAGGAAACCGATCGCCGAGGCCGCCGGGATCGTCGAGGCGCCGGTCGCGGTGGTCTTCGAGGACCTGGCCGGCGCGCTGCTGCCCGACGGCAGGCGCACCGGCCGCTTCACCGTCGAGGACTTCCCCGGTCACACCTCCACAGTGGAGGTCACCGGCCACACCATCTCCTTCCAGGGCGGCTGGTGGTATCGGGGCGAGTGGAGCGTCGAACCGCACCCCCGGGGCGCGCTGCTCGTGCACCGGGTCTTCAACGTCGCGCAGCGGATGAGGTGGGGCGTGCCACTGGCCAACCGCCTGTTCATCGGCTTCGCCGACAGGACGCGGCAGGGGTTCGCCGAGAGTCTCGTCCAGGCAGGACAGCGCCTGGGCTGTGCGACCCATCCGATCTAGGCGTGTCCTCGAAGTGATCCGGGTCGTCATCGTCTCCGGCGCGGGGGAACCGTGCCGACGTGGTGACGACCCGCCGTCCCGACGCCTTGCCGGTCCGACCGGCCGACCTGGCCGGCCTGGGCGGCCTGGGCGGCCTGGGCGTCCTGGGCGGTCGGCCACCACCTCCTGGGCGCGTTCTCACGCGGGTCTGTGACCGGGTGGTCGTCCAAAAGTGCGCGGGACTTCAAGGGCTCGATAGGGGTTCGTGTCGTCGGGGGCGCGTCTTTTACTGATCTGCGTCCCTGAACCTCGCGTTTTCCATCAGAGCGGAGCAACCGTGTCCGGACCCCTCACCGGCAAAGTCGCGCTAGTCACCGGCGGATCGCGTGGCATCGGCGCCGCCACCGCCCAGGCCCTCGCCGAGGCCGGCGCCGACGTCGCCATCAGCTACGCCAGTTCGGCCGAGAGGGCCGAGCAGGCCGCCAAAGATCTCCGGACCGCCGGGGTCCGCGCCTCCGCCTATCGTGCCGATCAGGGAGACAACGTCCAGGTCGCCACTCTGATCAACGACGTCGTCACGGACTTCGGGCACCTCGACATCCTGGTGAACAACGCAGGCACCCCCGCGGGCGGTCTGATCGACGACCCCTCCACCGACCACCAGGCCCTTGACCGGCAGTTCGTCGTCAACGCCGGTGGGGTGCTGGCCACGATACGTGCCGCCGCCACGGTCCTGCGCGACGGGGGCCGCATCATCACCGTCGGCTCGGTCCTGGCCGCCCGCGCCGGTTACCCGGGCGTCGCCGACTACGCCGCGGCCAAAGCCGCGGTCACCGCCTACAGCAAGGCCGCCGCCCGCGACCTGGCACCCCGGGGGATCACGGTCAACGTCGTGCAACCCGGTTCCATCGAAACCGATATGAACCCCGCCGACGGCCCGTACTCCGACGCCCAGCGCGCGTTGAACGCCATGGGGCGCTACGGCCGCCCAGAAGAGGTCGCCGCGGGCATCGCCTTCCTCGCCGGTCCAGGCGCCTCCTTCATCACCGGCGCCGTCCTGGACATCGACGGCGGCTATCTCGCCTGAAGCTCGAACGTCCCGCGGGGTGTCCGAAGAGAATTCCTGGTCGAGGACATCGGGCACGCTCCGGTAGCCCAGGGACGAAAAGATCCGCTCCCGGCTCCCGGCTCCCGGCTCCCGGGAGGGGATCTTCGGACCGCGGCGGCCCGGGGATTCGGACCCCGGGGACCCGGGCGTGCGGTATCCCCAGCCGTGTCGGTGGCTCGGACCTCGGCCGTTCGGATCGGTTCACCCGCGCCGACACGCTCGGCCGGTCCGCCGAACACGGCGGGGGGAGAGAGCGGGTGCGCCGGCTCGTCCACCACCGACAATTTTTCTTGTATTGACGATGCAACTCGTCGGTCGCTATCGTCGAGGCGTGTTCGAAGTGGGGATTTCGAACACCGCACTGCGGATCGCCGCGGGCGGCAACGACACCAAGGAGTCCTGACATGTCGCACGAATTCCGTCTCACCCACGACGTGGACCTCCAGGCCACCCCCGAGGAGGTCTGGGAGGCGATCGCGACCGGTCCGGGCGTCGACTCGTGGTTCATGGGCAAGAACGAGATCGAGCCCCGCGAGGGCGGCAGGACGTCCATGACGATGCCCGGCTTCACCGGAGAGGCCACGGTCACCGCCTGGGAGCCGCCGCACCGGTTCGGCTACCGCTCGGAGCCTGGTGAGGACGGCGCGTTCATGGCGTTCGAATACCTCGTGGAGGGCCGTGACGGTGGCGGCACCGCGCTGCGGTTCGTGCACAGCGGCGTCCTGACCGGCGACTGGGAGGCGGAGTACGACGCGCTCCGCAAGGGCAACCCGCTCTACCTGCGGACCCTCGCACGGTATCTGGAGCACTTCCCGGGCCGCACCGCCGTGCCGGTCGCCGCGTTCGGCCCGCAGCAGCCCGACCAGGACCTGGTCTGGGCCGGTCTCACCCGTGCCGTCGGCCTGTCCGAGCAGGTCAGGGAGGGTGACAAGGTGCACTTCACGATCGCGGGACAGACCGTCGACGGCGTGGTCGACACGGTGCTCGCCCCCGGCTTCCTGGGCGTGCGGACCGACGACGCGCTACTGCGGTTCGTCGGGGGCGACGGCGTCATCATGACCGGCCACCACATCTTCGCCGACGTCGACCAGGCCGACGCCGAGCGGATCTGGGGCGCGTGGCTCGCGTCCGTCTACGCCTGAGCCGCCCGGCCATGAAAATCACGAAGGCCGCGTGGACACCAGCCCGGGTTGCCACGATCCGCCGCCGTCGCCCTTCCATCGAGGGGCGGCGGGCGGGAAGCCGCTCAGGCTGCCGTCACCGGTAGCGGAAGCCGTCGAAGAAACGGCGGAAGACACCGCCGATGCGGGGCAGGGGCTCGGCCGGGGGCGGCGCCTGCGCGCGCTGCCTGGCGATGGGCTGGTCGTAGTCGGTCCGCGCGATGGCGTCGAGGACCTGCTGCTCGTCGAAGTCCTCGGACCCCTCGATCACGGGGACGAAACCGACCAGCATCCCGTTGCGCATCACCTGGGCTTCGAGGCCCGCGGTGCCGTCGGTGTCCCATTCGGCCTCGCGCCCGTCGGGCAGTGACACGCGTATCCCGAACTGATACACGCCGACCCTCGCCAGGTGGCCGTCTATTCCACGATCGCGCAGCGCGTCAACGATCCGTCGTGCCCGGTTCTCTTCCACCTCTCCCAGGATAGGTCGGCTCTCCCCGGATGGGTCGACCGGATCGTGTCCGCTCATACGGCTCACACAGCTCACACGGCTCGTACGGGGCGGGTCGGCGCGTCCGGGCAACACGAGGCGCCCGGTGTCGTCCGTGTCGTCCGTGTCGCCTGGTGTCTGTCGGTGTCGGTCGATGTGGACCGGCAGCGGTCGGTGAAGCGGGGGACCCTTCACTCCGAGCCGGTGGCGGACAGTAACCCGTCCGAAATATCGCGATAACGCATGCTTTGCGGGTGATCGCCGCTTCCTCGGATGACCCAGCCGAGGCGAGACCTTCACCGAAGGACGTGCTGCCCGCCGGGCCGATGACGCGCTCCGTGTACGACGCCGCGACGCTGCTGACCGCGCTCACCGGCATCGACCCTCAGGACCCGGCGACCGCGGCCGGCAAGGACGTCGTCGGTACCGACTACACGGCGGCGTTGTCGAAGGACGCGCTCAGGAACGTGAGGATCGGTGTCGTCGGCGCCCCGACCGGGAACCAGGGCGTCGCCTTCACCCGGGCCGTCGACGTGCTGCGCGCGCAGGGCGCCACGGTCAGCGCCGTGACGGTGGACACGAGCGGGCTTCCGGCGAGCATCCTGAACTACGAGTTCAAGCGTGACCTGAACGCCTACCTCGCCCGGCTGGGCCGACGCGCCCCCATGAAGACGCCGGACGACGTCGTCCGCTTCAACCTCGCACACGCCGGAGAGAGGGCGATCAAGTTCGGCCAGACCCTGCTGAAGACCTCGAACGTCATCAACCTGGACGACCCCGCCACCAAGGCCACTACGAGGCCGACCGCGACAACGGCATCGCCATGGCCCGTCAGCGCCTCGACTCGGCGTTGCGGGCCGGTGGTTTCGACGCGCTCGTGTTCGCGGGCAACGGCTCGGCGGGCATCGGCGCGCGGGCGCGGTATCCCTCGGTCGCCGTGCCCATCGGGTACGACCCGGCGAACGGGCGCCCGGTCGGCATGACGTTCCTCGGCACCGCCTTCACCGAGGCCAGGCTCCTGGCCTACGTGTACGCCTACGAGCAGGCCTCGCGGGAGCGGCGCCCGCCGTCGGTGGTCAACCCGTCCCTCTTCCGGTGCGCCCAGCCGGGGGGCAGGCAGCCGCAGACCTGCGCGCCCTGACCCGTTGCCCCCTGATCCCCGGCCGTTCCCGACCGGCCGGGGACGTGTCCCGGCCCGCCTCGCGTCCGCCACCTCCGGGTGGGCGCGAAGCGGGCCGCCGTATGACCCGGGTCCTCGGCGGACTCCGGTGTGGAGGCCCGCCGTCCCGCCTCGATCCCCCTTGGTGTGCTCGATCCGCCCTCGACGTGGGAGGCCGTCCTTCCCGCGACGGGTCTCTGGTATGTCCCGCTGTCGCCGCTGTAGGTTCTCAAATGCTCATATTTCTTGATCCTTGTCTCGGTCACCGCGAGCGAACCGGCACCTCCCCCCGCACTCCGGAGTAATCCCATGCCCGCAGCACTTGAGATCCACGGTCTGTGCAAGACCTTCGGCGAGAAGGTCGCCGTCGACCACGTGGATCTGAACATCCCCCGGGGCTCCTTCTACGGGCTCGTCGGCCAGAACGGCGCCGGCAAGACGACCACCCTGTCCATGGCCGTCGGCCTGCTGCGGCCCGACGAGGGGCACGCGCGCATCTTCGGCGCCGACGTCTGGTCCGACCCTGCCACGGCCAAGACGCTGGTCGGCGTGCTGCCCGACGGGATGGCCATGCCGGAACGGCTCACCGGCCGGGAGGTGCTGACCTACCTCGGGCTGCTCCGCGGGCTGCCGCGCGAGGTCGTCGACCAGCGCGCGGAGGAGCTGCTGGCGGTGCTGGAGCTCGACGAGGCGGAGAAGACGCTCGTCATCGAGTACTCCACCGGGATGCGCAAGAAGATCGGCCTGGCCACCGCCCTGCTGCACGCGCCGAGGCTGCTCGTGCTCGACGAGCCCTTCGAGGCCGTGGACCCGGTGTCCGCCGCGACGATCAAGACGATCCTGCGCGGTTTCGTGGCCGGGGGCGGGTCCATCGTGCTCTCCAGCCACGTCATGGCCCTCGTGGAGCAGCTCTGCGACCACGTCGCGGTGATCGACAAGGGCAGGGTGGCCGCCGCCGGGCCCCTGGACGAGGTCCGCGGCACCGGCTCCCTCGAAGACACCTTCGTCGGCCTGGTCGGCACCGCCGACGGCGGCGTGAAGGAGCTGACGTGGCTGTCGAACTGACCATGGTCAGTATGAAGGTGGCCGTGCTCCGTCACTCGATGAGCGGGCAGCGGGCCGGCTTCGTCGTCATGGGCGCGCTGGTCGGCCTGGTCCTCGCGGCCGGCACGATCTTCACGGCCCTCTCCTGGCCGGACCTGCTCCCGGCCGTCTACGCCGTCTGGATGCTGGGCTGGATCTTCGGCCCCGTCTTCGCCGGTGGCGGCGACGAGACGCTCCGCCCCGAGTACTTCACGCTGCTCGGCCTGCGACCGCGCCGCCTGGCCACGGGACTGCTCATGGCGGCCTTCGTCGGGGTGGCGCCCGTGATCAGCCTGCTCGCCCTGAGCGGGCTCGCGGTCCTCGGCGTACGGCAGGGGGTCGTGGCCGCGCTCGTCTCGGTCCCGGCGCTGCTGCTCCAGCTCGCGATGTTCGTCCTGCTCTCCCGGGTCGCGGTCGCCCTGCTCGGCCTGGCCCTGCGCTCCCGCGTGGGCGCGGTCGGCGCCGGGCTGACCAACGGCCTGATCCTGGCCTTCCTCGGCCAGATCTGGGTCGTCTTCATGGCACTCGGGCAGACGGCCGGTGTCCCGCCGGTGGTGGCGACGGCGGCCCGCTACCTGCCCTCCGGCTGGGGGACGGTCGCGGTCGAGGCCGCCGCGTCCGCCGACTGGCCGCGGGTCGTGGCGGCCCTGGGCGGGATGGCGCTGCTGGTCGTCCTGCTGCTGGCCGCGTGGGCGGCGCTGCTCACCCGGCGGGCCGGGGCGTCCAGGGCGGCCACGAGGGGACGCCGGCCGATCCGGGCCACCACCGCCTCCGGCGCCGTACTCGCCAAGGAACTGCGCACCTGGTCGCGTGACCTGGTGCGCACGCACCAGCTGACCTTCGCCCTCGCCTACGGCGTGTCCTTCGCCGTGGCCCCGCTGCTGCTGGGCTGGACGGGGATGCTGCCCTGGGCGGGGCCGATCTTCGTCGTGATGGCCGCGGCGATGTCGGCCAACCTCTACGGCACCGACGGCACCGCGCTGTGGCTCACGCTCATGACGCCCGGCGCGAGCGACGTCCGCGGCAGGCAGCACGCGTGGCTGCTGACCGTCGCGCCCGTCGCCCTCGTGGTGACGGTCTCCCTCGCCGCGGTCACCGGCGGGCCGTGGCCCATGCTGCTCGCCGTCCTCCTCGCCCTGCTGGGCGGCGGCGCCGGGCTGGTCCCCCTGGTCTCGGTGTACGGGCTCATTCCCGGCACCGACCCGCACCGGCGCGGCGGCAACCCGCTGCGCTCCACGGAGGAGGACGGCGCGGTCACCGGCATGGTGTATGCGGTGCTGGCGCTGGCGGCCCTCACCGCGGCCCCCGCGGCGATCGTGACCGGGCTGTTCGGCTGGGCGGGCGTGGCCGTCGGAGCCCTGACGGGAGGACTCTGCTACTGGTGGTTCGGGCTGCTCGCCGAGCGGCGGCTGCTCGCGAAGGGGCCCGAACTGCTCGACACGATGCGCACCGGCCGCCGTCCGGCCCCGAAGCCGGGCGCGGGCGGACGGCTCCCCTTCGAGGAGCTGCCGCGCCACAAGCAGATCATCATCGGGTTCTGCTTCACGGTCGGCGCGATCCCGCTGTTCCCGCAGGGGCTGCTGGCCGGTTATCTCAAGGTGTCGGAGAGCCCGACACGGGCGTGGTTCCTCGCCCTCTACCTGCCGCCGTGGCTGCAGTGGCCCACGATCGTGTTCATGGTCCTGCTGGGCATCGCCCTTTACACGACGGGCGTGACCCTCTCCTACCGTCGCAAGGAGTCCCCGACGGTCGACGGTGAACCCGGTGGCGAACTCACCGGTGAACCCGGTGGCGAACTCAGCGGCGAACTCAGTGGTGGACGATGAGCCAGGTCGCGACGGCGGTGACGGTCTCCGAGCGGTTGCCGATGATGTGGGGGCGGCTGCACGGGAAGGTGATGGAGTCGCCCTCGGCGAGGGTGACGACCTCCGACTCGAAGTCGATGGTCAGCTCGCCCTGGGTCACGGTCCCGACCTCGTAGCCCTCGTGCTTGAGGAAGTGGCCGTGGGCGTTGGAGATCGAACTCGGCGGATAGGTCGACTCGAAGAACTCGACGTCGGGTGACGGGGTGGGCGAGAGCCTGCGGAAGGTGATGCCGCCGCTGAGCCGGATGGGCGCGACCTCCCACGAGCGCCGAATGGCGAACCGGCCGGCGGGGGCGTCCGGTCTCGCCGGGTCGGCGTCGGTCACCTCCGCGGTGTCGAACACGGCGGCGAGCGGCACGCCGATCGCGGACACGAAGGCGATGAGCCTGCTGACGGACGGCCGCATCGTGCCGAGCTCGATCTGGGACACCGCGCTGGGCGAGATGCCGAGCTCGCGGGCGAGGGCCCGCAGCGACATCCCCGACCGGAGCCGCAGCTCGCGGAGCCTGCGGCCGAGGTGCTCGTTCGTGATCGCCTCGATCTCCGTGCCGGGTTCCGGGGTCATGGCTGTCACGGCCTCCACACCAATTGTCACAAGGCCGTTACGCGGGCGAAATTAGGGCTCGGGTGTCAAGGCATACATTGACGGCAGCTGTTAAGTGACCACTTAACAGCCCACGCCACAGCCCTCGCGACGGACTCGGCGACAGCCCACGCGGTGGCTTCGACCACGGCCCACGCCACAGCCACAGCCCACGCCGCGGCCCGTCACGCAGCTCCGCACGGTCGCCGCGGTCTCGCCGACACGCCATCCTCGCCGATCCTCCGAAGCCGATCCTTCGAGCTGATCCTTCAAGCCGATCCCTGAGCCGATCCCGGGCCGATCTCCCGGCACCTTCCGCTTCGGCACACCCGCGCGGGACGCACCGGTTCCCGCACCGTACCCCCCACGGAAGCTGACAATGACCGAACACAGCGCACCGTCCCAGCCGAAACTACACGACGTCGTCGAGGCGGCAGGCATGCCCGTCGGCGCCGGTCTCGTCAAGCCCGGCTACGACCCCCGGCTCGCGAACGAGGACCTGGCCCCGCTCCGCGAGCAGACGTGGTCCTCGTACAACATCTTCGCCTTCTGGATGTCCGACGTGCACAGCGTCGGCGGCTACGTCACCGCGGGCAGCCTGTTCGCCCTCGGGCTGGCGAGCTGGCAGGTCCTGTTCGCGCTGATCGCGGGCATCATCATCGTGAACGTGTTCTGCAACCTGGTCGCCAAGCCGAGCCAGGTCACCGGCGTGCCGTACCCGGTCATCAACCGGGCGATCTTCGGGGTGCGCGGCGCGAACATCCCCGCCGTCATCCGCGGTCTCATCGCGATCGCCTGGTACGGGGTGCAGACCTACCTCGCCTCCCAGTCGCTCATCATCATCTTCCTCAAGTTCTGGCCCGGGTCGGCGTCGCTGAACGAGGGCGGCTTCCTCGGCCTGTCCGCGCTCGGCTACATCTGCTACGCCATCCTCTGGGTCGCCCAGGCGGCCGTGTTCTGGAAGGGCATGGAGGCGATCAGGCGGTTCATCGACTGGGCCGGGCCCGCCGTGTACGTCGTCATGGTCGTGCTCGCCGTCTACCTGGTGAGCCAGGCGGGCTGGGAGAACATCAGCCTGGACCTCTCCGAGGGCGAGAACCTCGACTTCGGCGCGTCGATCCCGGTCATGCTCAGCGCGATCGCCCTCGTCGTCTCGTACTTCTCCGGACCGATGCTGAACTTCGGTGACTTCTCCCGGTACGGGAGGTCGTTCGCGGCGGTGAAGAAGGGCAACCTCCTCGGGCTGCCGATCAACTTCCTGTTCTTCTCGCTGCTCACGGTGGTCACCGCGTCGGCGACCGTGCCCGTGTTCGGCGAGCTCATCACCGACCCCATCCACACGGTCGAGCGCATCGACACGCCGTTCGCGATCCTGCTGGGCGGGCTCACCTTCGTCATCGCGACCATCGGCATCAACATCGTGGCGAACTTCATCTCCCCGGCGTTCGACTTCTCCAACGTGAACCCGCAGAAGATCAGCTGGCGGACCGGCGGCATGATCGCGGCGGTCGGCTCCGTGCTGCTCACGCCGTGGAACTGGTACAGCAACCCGGACGCAATCCACTACACCCTCGGCATCCTCGGCGCCCTGATCGGGCCGCTGTTCGGCATCCTGATCTCCGGCTACTACATCGTGAGCCGCCAGCGGGTGTGGGTGGACGACATGTTTACCCTCGAACCGACCGGCCGCTACTTCTTCAGGGGCGGCTACAACCCCAACGCGGTCTGGGCGACCGTGCTCAGCGGGGTCCCCGCGATCGCGTCGGTGCTGGTGCCGAAGATGCTGCTCGACCTGGGGCTTACCACGGCCGACGCGACCTGGATCGCCGACTACAGCTGGTTCGTCGGCTGCGGGCTCGGGTTCGTGGCGTTCACCGCGCTGGAGCGGATGTCGCCGAGGATCGGCGGCCTCGACCGCGACACCGAGCGGGTGTCGGACGGCACGGCCCTGGCCGGTTGATGACCCGCGTCGACATTCGGGTGATCAATCCCAACACCGCCCGGGCGATGACCGAGAACATCGGCCGGTGCGCCCGGGCGGTCGCGGCGCCGTCCACCGTCGTCACGGCCGTCAACCCGGCCATGGGCCCGGAGTCGATCGAGAGCCACTACGACGAGGCCCTCGCCGTGCCGGGCCTGCTGGCGGAGATCGCGGCGGGCGAGGCGGCGGGGGCGGACGGGTATGTCATCGCCTGCTTCGGCGATCCCGGTCTCGACGCCGCCCGCGAGCTCGCCTCGGGGCCGGTGGTCGGGATCGCCGAGGCGGCGATGCACGCCGCCACCCTGGTCGGCCGGAGCTTCAGTGTCGTGACGACCCTCGCCAGGACCACGGGCCGGGCGTGGGACCTCGCCACCCGGTACGGCTTCGCGGGCGCGTGCCGGGGGGTGCACGCCTGCGACATCCCCGTACTGGAGCTGGACGCCCCCTCCTCGGACGCGCGGAAGGTGGTGACCGCCCTCTGTGCCGAGACCGTGGAGCGGGACGGATGCGACTCGATCGTGCTCGGTTGCGCGGGCATGGCCTCGTTCTGCGCGGACGTCTCCCGCGCCGTCGGCGTCCCGGTGATCGACGGCGTGGCCGTGGCGACCAAGCTCGTCGAGTCGCTGGTCTGCCTCGGCCTGCGCACGAGCACCCGGGGCGAGTTCGCCCCTCCCGGTCCCAAGAGATACACGGGCCTGCTCCGCGACTTCACCGTCTGACGGACGAAACCCGGCGCCCTGTCCTCCGGTACCGCGGCGCGGGACAGGGCGCCGGTCGTTCGGGAACCCTCGTGGAGACGGGCCGGCCCGGCGAGTCGTACGTCCACACGGCCTGCGGTCCTCTTCTGGTCGGTGGGGGCGAGGTGAGGGGGCGCCGTCCCAGGCGGGACGGTGGCCGGCGCCGACCTCCACGGCTTCGCGGGCGCGCGCCGGGGGTGCGCGCCCGCGCCGTCTCCGTACCTGCACGCCCGCGCAGTCCCCGTACCTGCATGTCCGTGCCGTCCCCGTACCCGATGGTGGACATAATGGGGGCAGCCTCCTACCTGGAGTGTGGGCGAGCATGAGGAACGAATCGACGGGACGCGGTAATCCGGGCGCGTTCAGAGGGACTACTCGGTGTGGACGATCCCGAAGAACGATTCACCGACCTGTATGACCGGCACTACCGCAGCGTGCTCGGCTACGCCCTGCTGCGAGCCGAGCGCGACGCGGCCGAGGACGTCTGCAGCGAGACGTTCCTCGTGGCGTGGAGACGGCTCGCGGAGCTGCCCGAGCCACCGCTGCCCTGGCTGCTCGGTGTCGCCCGCAACCTGCTGGCCAAGCAGCGCGACTCGCGCACCCGCCGCCAGGCCCTGGCCGACCGGATAGCCGCCCTCACCACCTCACGCGACCACGTGGCGTGGGACGTGGCCGAGCACGTCATCGACAGGGAGAGCGCCCTGGCCGCGCTGTCGGCCCTGCCCGAGCAGGACGTGGAGGCGATGGTGTTCGCCACCTGGTACGGCCTGCCGCCGGAGCAGGCCGCGACCGTCATGGGCTGTTCGGTCCGCACGTACAACGTCCGGCTGCACCGGGCGCGCAAGCGCCTGGCCCAGGCGATGCACGTCGGCGGCCCACGCCGCGTCCGCAGTCTCGAATCCTGACCCGCACCCCTTTGGAGGCTTTTTTCATGGACGATCGTACGTTCGCCCGGCTCAGGCCCAGTGAGCTGGACGAGCTGACCGAGGACGGCTACCGGCGCCGCCGGGCGGACGACCTGGCCCGCGCCTTCGCCACCCCACACACCGAACCGGCCCGGCCCGCCCGCCTGGCCCGGCCGCGCTCGCGGCGGCCGTACTTCCTCATGGCCGGCACGCTGGCCGCCGGGCTCGCGGCCGCGACCGTCGTCGTCGTCACGACCGGCGGTGGCCCCGGTCAGGAGCCGGGTGGCGCCGTGGTGGCCTCCACGACGCAGGGGGCACCCGAGCGCGTGGCGGACGCGCGCACGTTCCTGCTGGCCGCGGCCTCGACCGCGCGGCGGGAACCGGCGGACTCCGGCCGCTACTGGTACGTCAACGAGCGCACCATGCAGAAGGTGTACAACGTCCCCGGCGAGCACACGGCCGAGATCAAGACGAAGGCCGCCGAGTTGCCGTACGCGGCCTACCGGGCCGACACCCGCGAGACCTGGCGTGCCATGAAGGCGGGCGAGACCGGCCGGAGGGTGAGCAACCAGGACGTGGCGGTCACGTTCGGCTCCCCGCAGGACGAGGCCGACTGGAAGGCGGCGGGGTCGCCCGAACTGGCGGACGACAGGCCCCGGACCGCCGACGACGACTTCGAGCCGATCCTGTCGATCGACAACCCGAGCCTGACCCTGCGGAACGTCACCGAGCTGCCCACCGGCAAGGACGGGCTCCAGCGCCACCTGGACGACCTCTGGAAGCGCAGCCCCAACTCCGCGGGCTCCGGCAAGGCCGTTTACCTGTGGCAGACGGGCGTGGACCTGATGACCGCGCCGATCACGCCGGGCACCCGGTCCGCCCTGTTCAAGGTGCTCGCCGACCAGCCGGGCATCACCTCGCAGGGTGAGGCGAAGGACGTGTTGGGGCGCACAGGGGTCGCCCTTTCCTCGTCGACGGCCGACGCCTTCACCTTCCGTCTGATCATCGACCCGCGGACGGCCGAACTGCTCGAGTACGACGTGGTGGAGAAGGACGTGCCGCTACTGAAAGTGGCGCTGGCCGACATGGGCTTCACCGACAGGCTCGGCGAGCGCCCGAAGGACTGATCTGCCTCGTGACCGTCATCCCACACCCTCACCGTGACGGTCACGGCCCCGCCCTCCTGACCGGCGAGCCGCTCGAACCTCGGCGTGCCGCCGGTCAGGAGGGCCTTTTTGCGCGGGCCGTCGATCACGGGCCGGTCCCAGGTCACGGCAGGCTCCGACAGCGGCGAGTGGGAGCGGTCGGCACCCCTTCCCCTTCCCCGGGCTCCCGGCAGCCCGCCGCGGTCCGCGAGACGGGTGAGGAAACATGACACAAGGTGTCGGGTTTTTGGGCGAGCATGGTCTCACCGGCCGGCGTCGACGGCGGCCGTGTACCGGCTTCTACGGATGGACAAAGACTTCAATGCGCGAAACGCCAGAAGAGCTCAAAGAGCTCCAGGCCCTCCTCGACGCTTCTCTCTCCCGCTCCACCTCGTACCTCCGCTCGATCATCAACGGCGAGCGCACCCTGACCGCGGAGCAACTCACCCAGGTCCTCACCGGCATGCGCACCCTCGCGCTGTCCACCGTGACGGCGAAGGGCGAGCCGCGGATCAGCGGTGTGGACGGGCACTTCCTGCACGGAAAGTGGCACTTCGGTACGGCACGCAACGCCGCCAAGGCCCGCCATCTCGCCGCCCGGCCCGCCGTCAGTGCCGCGCACCTGCGCGGTGAGGAACTGGGCGTGTTCACGCACGGCACGGTGGAGATCCTCAACTCCCGGGACGGCGAGCCCGCCGCGGACTGGCCGGACCTGCTCGCGTATTTCAAGGGCTTCTACGGCGACGACGCCTTCGACTGGGACGGCGAGGTGGTCTACTACCGGCTGCATCCGCACTGGATGACCGTCTACACCTCCGACGTCGCGAAGCTCACCGCGGCACCCCGGCCCTGATCCGCAGCGGGACGGACCTGGTTCCCCCGGCCCGCCCGGCACCCCCGTCCTCACTGTCAGCCGAGATCGCCGTTCTTGATGGTGGTGATGAAGGTGGTCCATTGGTGGGGGGTGAGGATGAGGGCGGGGGCGGTGGGGTTTTTGCTGTCGCGGACGCCTCGGTGGCCGTTGGAGAGGTCGGCGATCTCGACGCAGTTGCTTCCGTCTCCACCGGAGAGGGTGGATTTGCGCCAGTGGGCGCTGTGGAGTTCCTGGATCAGGTCGTCCATCTCGGGATCGCCTCCTTGATCATTTTGAGTGATTCGCGCCGGGACAGGGCGTCGGCTCGGATCTCGTTGTGCCTGAATGCTAGCTCTTTCACCTCCGCGGCCCGCTCGGTTACTCGATCTCCCGTGCTCTGGGAATCAATGTAGGCAACGGAAGGCTGCCCTTCGGGCATGTCCGCGATGACAAAGCTTCCAAGTAGGCCCACGGTGCTGTAAGCCGTGTACGGAAGCAGGTGAAGTGAGGTGTGGGAGCTTTCCCCGAGTTCCAGGAGATGCTGAAGCTGGCACTTCATCACTTCCGGACTGCCTACGGGTCTGTGCAGGATGCTTTCGTCCAGCACTGCCCAGATCTTGGGAGGCTTGGGCCGCCTGAGGATTTCCTGTCGCTCCAGACGGGCCGCTACACGCTTGTCCGTCTGTCCTGGCGTGATGTCTGGTTCGTTGCCGATCAGGGCTCGCGCGTATCCCTCCACCTGCATAAGTCCGGGAATCATCGATAGTTCCCACATGTGAAGTGCCTCTGCTCTGGGCTCGAACTCCAGCCAGGAGCGGAACCAGCGGGGGACCTGCGTGGCCATGCGATCCAGGCGGTCCAGCAGGTCGACGAGTGTTGTGCCCAGGTCGAGTGCCTCGTCCATCTGATGGGCGAGCTTCCTGGTGGGTGCCCTGTGTCCGTTCTCCAGCATGCTCAGATGACTCACGGCGAGAGGGACCGCGATGCAGAGCCGCCTTTGGGTAAATCCGGATAAAATCCGGTATTTCCGTAGCTCTCTGCCGAATTGAACGCGCGTGGATTCATGTGAATCCGTATCGAACTCCGGCTCCGACTCTGTCTCCGGCTCTGCAACTGCCTCCGACTCTGGCTCCGGCTCGGGATCCGGGATGATGCGCATTTCGGTCTCCTCTCGCTGTCTCTTTGGAATTCTCCTTCATTTCCATTGCCGAGGGAATGGGGACGAGGTTTTCATGGGTTCACAGTGTTGTGAACTTGCTTCGCGAACTGTGAACCCCTGGTAATCGCGGTTCGGCTTTCTCCGTGTCTCGGTGTTTGGGACCGTGTGCCTGTCGAGCCGGCGCTGTCGCGGTATGTCAGTTGATGGCTCACGCGATAACGGGTCGGTTCAATTCGGTCGGAAGGGGCAACCCCATGGAGCCGGAGACATTCAGCGAAATACTTCTGCTCGGTGATACCGAAGCCGCTTCGAGGGCGCGGGAGGAGGTTCGTAAATGGCTGGGAGAGGGTCATCCGGCCTATGAGGACGCACGGCTGGTCGTGTCCGAGCTGGTGACCAACGCCGTCCAGCACGCCCGCCTCAAGGTCACCGGGCAGGCCGGGGCCTCCGGTGACGACCCGCTGATCCTGCGGTTGCTGGCGTACGGCGGCCTGCTGCGCGTCGAGGTCGTGGACGCGGGCCTGAGCGTCGAGGAACCCCGCCTCCGGGTGGATCCGGCATGCCTCCTGACGGAGAACGGCCGAGGGCTCGCCATCGTCGGCGTGCTCTCGGGCGGAAACTGGGGCTACCGGTCCCACGGCCGCGAACCCGGACGGACCGTCTGGTGCGAGCTTCCCGCGAATCCGCCGCGCTCCGACGGGGGTCTCCCCGAGGAGTCAGCGCCGCCGTCTCCGGATGATCTCCTCCCCGGAGCGCCGACCTCCGCTCGGCGGGGATGACGCACCGCTCCCAGCACCTGCTGGGAGCCGATGAACCACCCCCGGCGGGTGGCGGCACGCGGGTTCGTCCCCCACGAAGGAACCCGCGGCAGGTGCCGCTCCAGCTCCACTTCCCCCGTTGGAGCACCTCGCCGGGGGTTTCTCGTCCCAGCGCCGGACCCCGCTCGCGAGCCTCGCCGTATGAACCGTATGAGAATGACGGGTGCCACGTGCTCCGCCCCGGCCCAGCGGGCCCCGGAAGGTGACATCGGAGACGAGGGCCTCGTCGGCCTGCCCTTGAGGAGTGACGCCTGTCACTTCGCGATGGGAGTCAGCGGGCGGGCCTGCGCCGCGAATCCGTGGCCTTCGCCAGAATTGTGCGGGTCCAAGAGATCCGCCCTGGACAGTGAGCGCGGGCAGGGTAAAGCGCTTTCCAAAATATGTAAGTCGTTGCGCATCCGGAAGCTCATCGTTCCACGAAAAGCCGCATAAGGAACTTATGGGGACGGGGTGGGTGATCGTGGAGCTGGTACTTCAGGCAGTGGTTGCCGGGGTGATCACTGCGGTTGCCTTGGTGGTGACGATGGGCTTCCGCTGGTGCCGTTATCGGCGCCAGTGGCCTGCTTTGGGGAAGTCGTGGGCGGACAACAGCGAGGAGTCCCCCGTACTTCCGGAACGCGGAGGCAGGGAGGACGAGGGCCACGGCGTTCCGTACACGCCGATAGCGCCGTTGGCCTCACCGAACGCACTGGTCACAGGAATCACAGGGATCACAGGGATCACAGGGATGGGGCCCGGCGCAGTGTCGTCGCGGTGTCCTGGAGGGCGTTCAGCAGGGGGGTGAGCAGGGGGTGTCGTTCGGTGCCTCGGCGTACGGCGGTGAAGACGCGGCGTTCGGGGCCGGGGACCGGGCGGATCACCACGCCGGACGGGTCGGTGCCGCGCAGGGCCAGGCGTGGGACCATGGCCACTCCGGCGCCGGCGGCGGCGAGGGCGACGACCGCGCTGAAGTCGTCGGAGGAGTGGGCGAACTCGGGGGTGAAGCCCGCGTGCTCGCAGGCCAGGGCGATCACGTCGTGGCAGGGGTTGCCGGGGTAGGGGCCGATCCAGGTCTCGCCCGACAGGTCCGCGACCGTCACCCCGCCCCCGGAGATCAGAACAGCCCGAGGTGATCGAGGAGTTTGCCGGTGGCGTCGATCAGTGCGCGTGCGGCCGCTATCGCGTGTTCCGCTTCCGCTGTTTCCACCACCTCGTCGGGGAACTCCGGATATTCGAGTTCGTTGCGCCTGCGGCGCATGGTGCCGTACGGCTCGAACGTGGGACCGAACTGCCGGATCACGGCTTGCTGGACGGCATAGTGGCCGCCGGAGGTTGTGGCCCGTAACCCCTGTTGTGCCAGTAGGCCGGCGCAGGCGAAGCGCGCCGCGTCGTAGGCGAGTGTGTAGGCGGAGTTCGGATCGGTTGTTCTGAGCCCTTCGGCGCTGGCGAGGGTGGTGGTCGCCTTCTCCAGCCATCCACTGCCGTCAGTGGCCTCGCCACGGACGCGCTGGAGTTCGCCGGAGGTCAGCATCCGCTCGACGTCCGCCTCGCCGCGTGTCCACCGTGTCATGGGCCGGGTTTCTCCGATCAGGTGTGGATTTCGGCAGTCAGGTCGATCACGGGGGCTGACCTGATCTGCCTGATGAGGGCGTCGGCCTCCGCGTTCCAGCGGCGGGTGGAGGCGAGGACGGGATTGACCGGCATGCCGATGCGTTCCTGAGCACGGTCGGCGGCGGCATAGAGGGCGGCACGGTCGACCTCACCGACGACGAGTATGTCAATGTCGTGGGGGACAGGTCCTGGGTTTCCGGCATGGCGGGCGGCCCACGAGCCGAAGATGAGCAGGCGCTCGGTGCCGGGAATGCCGGCGAACTCCTCGCTGATGATCGTGCGAGGTCCGTACATGTAGCTCAGGATCTCGGTCACGGGCCGGAACAGCGGATGGCCGGAATTGGCGCGCAGGACGTGAGAACGCCCGATCTCGGTAGAAGTGATCAACTGGGCGTCGATGAGGCGATGAACTTCGGCGTGCAAGGTCGAGGGGGCTACGCCCAGATCCCGGGCGAGAGAGGCGAGAGTCCAGTCATGCCGAGGCCGTAGATAGACGGCCGCCAGGATCTCCGCCTGGGTCCGAGTCTTGAAGATGGGAACGATGGGCGCCGCGACGCTTCGCATAAGCCGAAGATATCTTCGGTTATACCGAACATCAATCATCGTGACGACAGCCGGCGGGCCTGCGTCGCCGAGCATGCTGGTGAGGAAGTGATGGTGGTCGTCACGGACCTTTAGGTGACGAGGTTCGGTCCAGTGTCGTCGCGGTGTCCTGGAGGGCGTTCAGCAGGGGGGTGAGCAGGGGGTGTCGTTCGGTGCCTCGGCGTACGGCGGTGAAGACGCGGCGTTCGGGGCCGGGGACCGGGCGGATCACCACGCCGGACGGGTCGGTGCCGCGCAGGGCCAGGCGTGGGACCATGGCCACTCCGGCGCCGGCGGCGGCGAGGGCGACGACCGCGCTGAAGTCGTCGGAGGAGTGGGCGAATTCGGGGGTGAAGCCCGCGTGCTCGCAGGCCAGGGCGATCACGTCGTGGCAGGGGTTGCCGGGGTAGGGGCCGATCCAGGTCTCGCCCGACAGGTCCGCGACCGTCACCCCGCCCCCGGAGAGCCGATGACCCCGGGGGAGCACCAGGTCGAACGGCTCCGAGTAGAGCGGGATGCGCGACAGCCGCCGGTCGTCCTCGGCCGGGGCCCCGCGGTACTCCACGGCCACGGCCGCGTCCACCGCGCCGTCCAGGACCATGGTCAGGCTCTGGTCGCCCTCGGCGTCCAGGACACGCACCCGGATGCCGGGCTCCTTGTCCCGCAGGACGCCGACCGCGGGAGCCACGACCAGCCCGATCGCGGTGGCGAAGGAGGCCACCTTCACCTCGCCCGCCGTGCCGGCCGTGTAGGCGGCGATGTCGGCTTCTGCCCGCTCCAGCTGGGCGAGGATCTCGTTGGCGTGGTCGAGGAGGATGCGCCCGACGGCGGTGAGCCGCACGCCCCGGCCGTCGCGGTCGAGCAGCCGGTGGCCCACCTCGTGTTCCAGGGCGACGAGCTGCTGGGAGACCGCCGAGGGGGTCAGGTGCAGCGCGGCGGCGGCCGCGGTGACCGTGCGGTGGTCGGCCACCGCACGCAGGGTCCTGAGCCGCCGCGTGTCTATCACGCGTTCATTCTCGCGGAGGTCGTCCGTGAGCTGCGACGCAGGTCCGTCACGGGTTCACGGACAGGTGATCGGCGAACTGGTCCAGCCTTCACCTCGGTGCGGAGTCCAGCCCTCACCCCGGTGCGGACCCGAGCGGTGCGGAGCTCCCTCCGGCCTGCCGAACCATGGCCGGGGCACCCCTCCGGCGGACGGCTTGTCCGGCCGCGACCCCGAAAGGCCCGTCGCCGACGGGGACGGTGGCGGTGACCTTGTCGGTCGTGGTGTCGATCACCGACACGGAGTTGTCGCTCAGGTTGGTCACGTAGGCGCGGGTGCCGTTGGGGGAGATCGCGATTCCGAAGGGGGCGCGTCCGACGGGGATCGTGGTGGTGACCTGGTTGGTCACGGTGTCGATGACCGACATGATGTCCAACTCCGTGTCGGTCACGTAGGCGCGGGTGCCGTCGGGGGAGATCGCGACCCTGAAAGGGGCGCGTCCGACGGGGATGGTGGCGGTGACCTTGTTGGTCGCGGTGTTGATCACCGACACGCTGTTCGACTCCGTGTCGGTGACGTAGGCGCGGGTGCCGTTGGCGGAGACCGTGATTCCGAAGGGGGCGCGTCCGACGGGGATGGTGGCGGTGACCTTGTTGGTCGCGGTGTTGATCACCGACACGGTGTCCGATCCCTGGTTGGTCACGTAGGCGCGGGTGCCGTTGGGGGAGATCGCGACCCTGAAGGGGTTGTGCCCGACGGGGATGGTGGCGGTGACCTTGTTGGTCGCGGTGCTGATCATCGACACGGTGTCCGTCTGCGTGTTGGTCACGTAGACGCGGGTGCCATGGGGGGAGACCACGATCCCCAGTGGGTTGTCGTCGACGGGGATGGTGGCGGTGACCTTGCCGGTCGCGGTGTTGATCACCGACACGGTGTCCGATCCCTGGTTGGTCACGTAGGCGCGGGTGCCGCGTGGAGAGATCGCTATTTCCAGAGGGGCGCGTCCGACGGGGATGGTGGCGGTGACCTGGTTGGTCGCGGCGTCGATCACCGACACGGTGTCCGCCTGCGTGTTGGCCACGTAGACGAACCTCACAGACTGCGGGGGCGCCGTGACCGGGGTGTCCATGGACGCCGGTACCGTCAACCCCACCACGATGGACATCGCGGCCATGGGCTGCCGGACCCCGGATCGCCCGCGCCCCCGAAGGGGGCGGGACGGCTTCCGACAGTGCTTCTCGACTGCTTTTCTCATCCAGAACCGAAGCACCAGAACCTCCAATGACACTACGGGTTCCGTTCTACGCCCGTATGACACCGTGTATGGAAAACGACACACCGCCTTGAACACCTACGGTCACTCGCTTGGTCGACTCACCGCTCGACGGGAGCGGCCGTGGCCGACCGAACTCACGCACGAACTCACTAACGGGAAACACGCCTCTCACCACCGGAGCCCTGTTGAGGCCGCCGGCCAACCGGCTCCGCGACGGTGTCCCGTCCCTGCTCGTCCGGGCGAAAGAGGGGAGTTCCGCGGGCCGGCGATCATCCGATCGCCAGCCTGCGGAACTCCCCCGGTTCCGGCGCATGTCTTCCGCGTCCCGGGGTCGCCTTCCCGGGGCGGGGTCATGGCGCGTTGTAGCCCAGGGTGTAGGCACCGGCACCGCTGAAGGAGACCACGCGGTACCGGTAGTAGCCGGCGGTGCCGGTGTAGGTGATCTTCTCGTCGGGGGTCGGTCCCTCGGAGGTGGCGACGGTGACCCAGTTCCGGTTGTTCCACTTCTGCAGGTAGAGGTCGAAGTCGACGCTGCCGACGCCGTCCAGGCAGCCGGAGTGGAGGCCGCCGGCGGTCGACTGGTAGTAGCGGTTGTTCGGCTGGTAGACGGACTGGTCGTTGGCCAGCGTGCCGGTGATGGTCCTCGAATAGCCGGTGCACGTGCCGGAGGTCGCCGGCGGAGGTGGTGGGGTCGATCCGTCGGTGGTCGTCAGGGTCAGGCCGTAGGTGGTGAGGATCTCGCCGATCGGCTGGAAGTAGGTGACACCGCCGGAGGTGCAGTCTCCGGAGCCGCCGGAGGTGACGCCCTGGGCCTGGTCGATGGAGATGAAGGAGCCGCCGGAGTCTCCGGGTTCGGCGCAGACGTTGGTGCGGGTCAGCTCGAAGACGTTGCCCTGAGGATAGGTGATGCTGGTGTTGAGCTGCTGGACGGTGCCGCAGTGCCAGCCGGTGGTCGAGCCGGACCGGCAGATCGACGCCCCCACGATGGCCACCCTGGAACCGGAGACGTTCACCGTCCCGCCCGCGCCGTTGCTCACCCACGGCTTGGGGGTCCAGTCGCTGTTCACCGCGACCCAGGAGAGGTCACTGTTCGGGAAGGTCGACGCCTGGAAGACGCCTTGGTCGACATGGTTGAAGCCGCTGGTGGTGTCGCCCGCCGTACCGCAGTGACCGGCGCTGGCGAAACCGTTCTGGGTCCCCTTGGTCACGGAGAAGCCGATCGAACAGCGGGACGAGGTACCGATGTAGTAGGCGTTCCCGCCCACCAGGTCGGACAGGAGCTGGGGCTGCTCGATGGAGGGCACCACGCGCACGGTGGCCGGGTTCACGTCGCTGGCTTCGAGGACGTCCTGGGTCGTCGTCGGCACGTTGGACAGGACGACGACCTTGTTGGCCCTCACGTCGACATAGCGCACCGGCCCGTCCCGGTGGTCGGACAGAGCCGCGTCGACCGTGTCGAGGGCCGCGTCGAGTTGCTTCAACGACCGGCTGACGATCTCGGCACGGGCGCCTTCGGCGATGATCCGGGAAGTTTTTTTCCTGTCGGTGGTAGCCACCACGAGGGTCTGCGCGAGATCGCCGGCGAGCCAGGAGCCGCCGAAGGTGTCGCCGAGCTCCGCGCGGAGTTGCGCCGCGACCGGCGCCAGGCGGGTCTCGTTGAGCAGCCGGGCCTGGGCCTGTTCCTGGGTGAGATGGAGATCGCGCTGAAGGGCCGCGATCATTCCGGGCGGCGGTTTCAGTGTGACCGCGGTGGTCGCGACGCCGGTCGTCAGGGGGTGGGCGGCGGCCGGGACGGCCGTCGCGGTAAGGGCGGTGATCGCCAGGACGCATCCCGTGATGGCGGCGTGTTTGCGGGGCATCGGTCTCTCCTCGACCTCGACCGTTCCAGAAAGAGGGGGGAGAGCGGCTCACACCACCTGCTGATCATGCGATGCGGGCAGCACAACCTTAATTCAGTCGTGCCGGTCACGGGTTACATAAGCCGCGCGCCACGCGGGGGTGACTTCGGCGATGTCCACCGGAGCATCCCGGGACCCGGCCGGGGACATCGTCGATCGGGTCCTTGGCCCGCCCGGACCTCCTGCCGCTCCGTCGATGCCACAGGCCGCGGATCTCGGCGGCACGGCGAACCGGGAAGAGGTCGAAACGGCAGGACATGAGGCTCGGGCGGGTTACGGCACCCTGTATCCCAGGGTGTAGGCGCCGGAACCGGCCGAGGCGACCACGCGGTAGCGGTAGTAGCCGGGCGTGCCGGTGTAGGTGATTCTTTCGTTGGGGGTCGGTCCCTCGGAGGTGGCGACGGTGACCCAGTTCCGGTTGTTCCACTTCTGCAGGTAGAGGTCGAAGTCGGCGCTGTCGTTGGCGTTCAGGCAGCCGGAGTGGACGCCGCCGACGGTCGAGTGGTAGCCGCGATTGCGCGGCTGGTAGCCGGAACCGTCCTCGGCCAGCGCGCCCTCGACGGTGAGCGGGTAGTCGGTGCAGGTTTGCGCGCCCCTGCCAGGGGGGGTGGCGGTGGTTTTCAGGGTCAGGCCGTAGGTGGTGAGGATCGGGTCGATCGGCTGGAAGTAGGTGACACCGCCGGAGTTGCAGTCTCCGGAGCCGCCGGAGGTGACGCCCTGGGCCTGGTCGATGGAGATGAAGGAGCCGCCGGAGTCTCCGGGTTCGGCGCAGACGTTGGTGCGGGTCAGCTCGAAGACGTTGCCCTGGTTGTAGGCGACGCTGGTGTGGAGCTGCTGGACGGTGCCGCAGTGCCAGCCGGTGGTCGAGCCGGACCGGCAGACGGACGCCCCCACGATGGCCGCCCTCGAACCGGAGACCTTCACCACCTCACCCGCGCCGTTGCCCACCCACGGCTGGGGTGTCCAGTTGCTGTTCACCTCGACCCAGGAGAAGTCATTGTTGGGGAAGGTCGACGCCTGAAAGACTCCCTGCGGCGCCCGGTTGAAGCCGCTGGTGGTGTCGCCCGCCGTACCGCAGTGACCGGCGCTGACGAACCCCTCCTTGACCCCCTTGGTCACGGAGAACCCGACCGAGCAGCGGGACCTGACGCCGATGTAGTAGGCGTCGCCGCCCGCCAGGTCCTCGCCGTTCACCACGTCGCCGAGGAGTTGTGGGGTCTCGTGGGACTGCACCGCCCGCACGGCGCCCGCGCTCACCCCGCTGGCCTCTATCTTGTCCTCCGCGGCCAGGGGTTCCTTGGTGAGGACGACGACCTGGTTGCTCTTCACATCGATGAAGCGCACACTTCCATCGTTACGGGACAGAGACGCGTTGGTGACCGCCAAGGCCGCGTGGAGGTCCTGGAGCGACAAGTCGACCACCTCGCCTCGGGCGCCCGCGGCGATGATCTGAGGAAGATCGGCGGAGTCGGTGGTGGTCACCACGAGGGTCTGCGCGACGGTTCCGGCGAACCAGGCACCGCCGAAACGGGCACCGAGCTTCGTACGGAGTTGCGCCGCGACCGGCGCCAGGCGGGTCTCGTTGAGCAGCCGGGCCTGGGCCTGTTCCTGGGTGAGATGGAGATCGCGCTGAAGGGCCGCGATCATTCCGGGCGGCGGTTTCAGTGTGACCGCGGTGGTCGCGACGCCGGTCGTCAGGGGGTGGGCGGCGGCCGGGACGGCCGTCGCGGTAAGGGCGGTGATCGCCAGGACGCATCCCGTGATGGCGGCGTGTTTGCGGGGCATCGGTCTCTCCTCGACCTCGACCGTTCTCAAGAAAGAGGGGGAGAACGCCGCACATCACCGGTTGATCGCGTTACGTGGGCAAGTCGAGATTTTAATTCAGCCCACGCCGGTCACGGCCACGGAAGCCGGACGCCACGCGGACGACTTCCGGTGAGTTCCGTCGTGGGTGTTCAGCCGCGGGCGGCGGCGAAGGCCTCCAGGGCGCGGTCGACGTCCTCGGCCGAGTGGGCCGCGGACAGCTGGACCCGGATGCGGGCCTGGCCGTGCGGGACCACGGGGTAGGAGAAGCCGATCACGTAGACGCCCAGCTCCAGCAGGCGTTCGGCCATCGCGGCGGCCTCGGCGGCGTCGCCGATCATCACCGGGACGATGGGGTGGTCGCCGGGCAGGATCTCGAACCCGGCCTCGGTCATGCCGGTGCGGAAGCGCTCGGTGTTGGCGCGCAGCCTCGTCCGGGCCTCGTCGGAGCCGCTGATCAGGTCGAGGACGCGCAGTGACGCGGCGGCGATCACCGGGGCGAGCGAGTTGGAGAACAGGTAGGGGCGCGAGCGCTGGCGGAGCAGCTCGCAGATCTCCCCGCGCGCCGCCACGTAGCCGCCGCTGGCCCCGCCGAGCGCCTTGCCGAGCGTGCCGGTGAGGATGTCGACCCGGTCCCGTACGCCGTGCAGCTCGGGGGTGCCCCCGCCGTGCTCGCCGACGAAGCCGACGGCGTGCGAGTCGTCGACCATCACCATGGCCTCGTACCGCTCGGCCAGGTCGCAGATCTCCCGCAGCGGCGCGACGTAGCCGTCCATGGAGAAGACGCCGTCGGTGACGATCAGCCTGCGCCGGGCGTCGGCGGACTCCTTGAGGCGTGACTCCAGCTCGGCCAGGTCGCGGTTGGCGTAGCGCAGGCGCCGCGCCTTGGACAGGCGGATGCCGTCGATGACGCTCGCGTGGTTGAGGGCGTCGGAGATCACCACGTCGCGCTCGTCGAGCAGCGTCTCGAACACACCGCCGTTGGCGTCGAAGCACGAGCTGTACAGGACGGTGTCCTCCTGGCCGAGGAAGTCCGACAGCCGCGCCTCCAGCTCCTTGTGCACCTCCTGGGTGCCGCAGATGAAGCGGACCGAGGCCATGCCGAAGCCCCAGCGGTCGAGCGCCTCCTTGGCGGCGGCGATCACCTCGGGGTGGTCGGCGAGACCGAGGTAGTTGTTGGCGCAGAAGTTGAGGACCTCGCCACCGCCCGCGACCGCGATCCCGGCACTCTGCGGGGTGGTGATGACCCGCTCGGGCTTGAGCAGCCCGGCCTCGGCGATCTCGTTCAGGGTCGTACGGAAGTCGTCGCGGAGATTGTCGAACATCAGGCGGTCCAATCCGAGGTGATCATGCCGGGGACGCCGCGGGAGCCGGGCATCAGGTCGTCCAGTCCAGGATGACCTTGCCGGTCCT
The DNA here is from genome assembly GCF_042428775.1 of Streptosporangium vulgare. NCBI lineage: Bacteria > Bacillati > Actinomycetota > Actinomycetes > Streptosporangiales > Streptosporangiaceae > Streptosporangium > Streptosporangium vulgare. The sequence continues at coordinate 80,384 of NZ_JBHMBS010000008.1, forward strand.
GCCTCCGGCGGCGGTGTCGAAGGCCGCGTCGAAGTCGCGGTAGGAGAAGCGGTCGGTGATCACGGGGGAGAGGTCGAGGCCCTTCTCCAGGAGCACGGACATGGCGTACCACGTCTCGTACATCTCCCGGCCGTAGATCCCCTTGAGGGTGATCATCGAGGTCACGATCGTCGCGAAGTCGACGGCGAACTCCTCGGCGGGCAGGCCGAGCATGGCGATCTTCCCGCCGTGCGACATGGAGGCGATCATGTCGCGGAGCGCCTTCGGGTTGCCGGACATCTCCAGGCCCACGTCGAAGCCCTCGCGCATGCCCAGCCCGTCCATGCCCTCCTGGACGGACGTCTCGGCGACGTTCAGCGCCAGGGTGACCCCGAGCTTGCGGGCCAGCTCCAGCCGTTCCGGGCTGACGTCGGTGACGACCACGTTGCGGGCGCCCACGTGGGTGGCGACCGCGGCGGCCATCAGCCCGATAGGCCCGGCGCCGGAGATCAGCACGTCCTCGCCGACCATCGGGAACGTCAGGGCGGTGTGCACCGCGTTGCCGAACGGGTCGAAGATCGCGGCCACGTCGAGGTCGACCGGGACCCGGTGCACCCAGACGTTGGAGGCCGGGAGCGTCACGTACTCGGCGAAGGCGCCGTCGCGGTTCACCCCCAGCCCGATCGTGCTGCGGCACAGGTGCCGCCGTCCGGCCATGCAGTTGCGGCACTTGCCGCAGACCAGGTGCCCCTCCCCGCTGACCAGGTCGCCGGGGGCGATGTCCTCCACGCCGGGCGCGACCTCGACGACCTCGCCGCAGAACTCGTGGCCGACGACGAGCGGCGTCCGCAGCGTCTGCCGGGCCCACGCGTCGAAACTCCGGATGTGCAGGTCGGTGCCGCAGATCCCGGTGCGCAGCACCCTGATCAGCACCTCACCGGGGCCGACGGACGGTTCGGGCACGTCGGCCAGCCACAGGCCGGGTTCGGCCCTCTCCTTGACCAGCGCCTTCATAGCGGATTCCCCCTCAGCTCCGACCCTACGCACTGTGCCCGGTCGCCTTCGGGGGTGTCCATCGCGGTTTTCTTAATCCCACCCACAGCGTTGCTTCACGCCCGGTCCCCGAGAACTAACGATGTACCCGGACCTTTATCGTCAAATCGGACAGGCGTGGTCCTTGTCGGCCGACAGGCCCGGCGGCGACCGGTGACGACCGGTGACGACCGGTGACGACCAGGGTCGCCCGGGGCCGGATCGAGGCCGGGAACTCAGGCGCCCCTTTCCGGGCGATGACTTTCACTGATTGCAGGCGGAATATATCGCTCGGTAATCGGTCGTACATCGCTCGCGCGGATGCTTGGGCAAACCACAGGGAAAGGTACGCCATGACCGAACAGCCGCACATCGCCCTGCCCACGGTGAACGACCAGGTTCCCGCCACGGGCGTCAAGGAATGGGCTTTCGGCGCCCGGACGCTGCTGGACGGGTTCCACAGGAAGATGACGATCCTGGACAGGGAGAAGGAGGGCGTCGATCTCCTGATGAAGAGGCTGTCGCGTCTGGAGTTCTCGATCGTCAGCGGCACGAGCGAGGGGAGCGCGCGGGGGGCGTTCGTCGAGTGGGTGGAGGAGAACGACGCGGGCGGCTGGGCCTACTACCTGGCGAAGAAGGCCGAGGTGGAGCGCGAGCAGGCCGAGGAGCAGGCGAAGCGACGGCACGAGATGATCATCGCCAGTGCCCGGGAGGAGGCCGTCAACCTGCGCAGGAAGTATCCCGGGGGGAAGGGGACCGCGGTCGGCACGGTGATCGTGGGCCTCGCCGACACGGTCACGGGCAAGACCTACACCGGCACCAGCGGCGCCTACGCCTACGCGGACAAGCAGCACGCGGTCATGGAGGAACTGCTGGCCGGTGTGCCCGAGGTGGAGAGCTGGCCGGTGAACGCATGCGCGGAGGTCGAGGCCATGAACAAGCTCCTCATCGCCAGGAAAATCACGAAAAAGTCCGAGATTCAGGCAGGGACTCTCTACTTCCACGCCGAGACCTGGAACAGCAGGGACGGGAAATGGCAGGCTCGCAGCGCCTGCAAGAACTGTGACGTGTGGCTGAAGAAGATCGGAGCCTGCCGCATCTGAGGGGCACCCCCCGCCGCGACGGTGGCCGTCGCGGCGAGGGCGACAGGATGGGCGGGGGTGACCGGGTGGGGCAGGGTGGGCGGGAGTGACCGGGGGGCAGAGCTCAGACCGGGTGGGGGCAGGGCTCAGGAGGTGGTGCGGTGGTGCTCCTCCCGCGTTCCCACTCCCGCCGCCGTCCCCGCGCCCGCTCCCGTGCCCGTTCCCAGGAGGTCGTCGCCGGGCAGGTGCGCGGGGGGCGCGTTGAGCTGGCGGGGGCCCAGATCGGCCTCGGCCGCCTCGGCGACCGCGTCGGCGGCGGCCTGCTCGGCCTGCTTCCTCTCCTCGGCCGCCGCCTCGTTGACCCTGGGGGTCTCGCGGACGGCCGACGACTGCGGCAGCGCCTCGGTGAACGCCCTGGAGACGCCCTGGATCGCGGAGGTGACCTCGCTGGGGATCACCCAGAACGTGTTGTTCGGGCCCTTGGCCAGCTCGGGCAGCACCTGCAGGTACTGGTACGCCAGCAGCTTGGGGTCGGGGTCGTTGCGGTGCACGGCCTGGAAGACCTCGTCGATGGCCTGCGACTGGCCCTCGGCCTTGAGGATCGCGGCGCTCCGGTCACCCTCGGCCCGCAGGATCGCGCTCTGCTTGTCGCCTTCGGCGGTGAGGATCTGCGACTGCCGCTGGCCCTCGGCGTTGAGGATCGCGGCGCGCTTGTCCCGCTCGGCGCGCATCTGCTTCTCCATCGCCTCCTTGATGCTCTTCGGCGGGTCGATGGCCTTGATCTCCACCCGGTTGACCCGGATGCCCCACTTGCCGGTCGCCTCGTCGAGCACCCCGCGCAGCTGGCTGTTGATCGTGTCGCGGGAGGTCAGCGTCATCTCCAGGTCGAGCGAGCCGACGACGTTGCGCAGCGTGGTGACCGTGAGCTGCTCCACGGCCTGGATGTAGTTGGCGATCTCGTACGCCGCCGCCCGGGGGTCGGTGACCTGGAAGTACAGGACCGTGTCGATCTCGACGACCAGGTTGTCCTCGGTGATCACCGGCTGGGGCTTGAAGGAGACGACCTGCTCGCGCAGGTCGATCATCGGATAGACCCGGTCGATGTACGGGATCACGAAGTTCAGGCCGGGCTTCAGCGTGCTGTGGTAGCGGCCCAGCCGTTCCACGTTGCGGGCCCGCGCCTGGGGGACGATGCGCACCGAGCGGATCACGGTGAAAACCGCCAACAGGACGATGAGCAGTCCGGCTATGAGCAAAGCGTCCATGGTGTCACTCCCGTGGATACACGAGCGCGGTCGCGCCCTCGATCTCGATGACGTCGACGGTCGCCCCGGCGGGGATCACCAGGGTCTCGTCGTAGGCCCTGGCGGACCATTCCTCGCCGCCGATCCGCACCCGGCCGTCCCTGCCGGTCACCTCGCGCAGGACGTATGCGGGCTTGCCCACGAGCGCCTGGATCCCGAACCGCTGGCTCCGGGGCTGCCGCATGGTGAGCTGGCGCTTGGCGATGGGCCGGACCACGGTCACTCCGGCGCCCAGGGCGGCGATGAACACCACCAGCTGGAGCGGGACCGGCAGGCCGAGCCCGGCGGCGATGGAGGCGATGAGAGCGGCGCCCCCGAGCAGGCCGAGAGCGGTGGTCAGGGTAAGTATCTCGGCGACCCCCAGCGCTACCGCCAAGATCAACCAGATGACCCAGTAATCCATGCTCCGGCCCTCCTGTCTGTACAACGCGCCGGACGTCTGGGAGGTTCCTTTCCCCACCGTATGTCCTTCGCCGGATCGCCGACAGACCTGGCTCCGAGGTCGGGTTCCGGGGCTACCGGGCGGGCTCGATCGTTCCCGAGACCGCGCCCAGGGTGATCGTGGTTCCGCCCGGCCCGGGGGCGGTCGCGGTGATCGTGACGGTATCCCCGTCCTCCAGGAAGGTCCTGGCCGAGCCGTCGGGCAGTTTCAGTGGCTCGGTCCCGTTCCAGGTCAGCTCGATCAGCGAGCCGCGCTCGCCGGGGCCGGAGCCGGAGACCGTGCCGCTGGCGTAGAGGTCGCCGGTACGCAGGGCGGCGCCGTTGACGGTCATGTGGGCGAGCATCTGGTCGGGCGTCCAGTACATGTCCCGGTACGGGGGCCGGGAGACGACCTCGCCGTTCACGGAGACCTCCAGCCGCAGGTCGAGCCCCCAAGGCTCCTCGCGGCGCAGATAGTCGAGCGGCTCCGGGTCCTGCGGCCTGCCCTCGATCCGTGCCTCCGACAGGGCCGCGAGCGGGGTGATCCACGGCGATATGGAGGTGGCGAAGGACTTGCCGAGGAACGGGCCCAGCGGGACGTACTCCCACGCCTGGAGGTCGCGGGCGCTCCAGTCGTTGACCAGGGTCACGCCGAACACGTGGTCCTCGAACCGCCCGGCCCGGTCGCCGAGGGCCGTGGGCGTGCCGACGACGAATCCCAGCTCCGCCTCGATGTCCAGTTTGGCGGACGGGCCGAAGACCCCCGCGCCGCGCTGCCCGGAGGGGCGGGTGACCGGGGTGCCGGACGCGACGACCGTCCCGGCCCTGCCGTGGTAGCCGACCGGCAGGTGCCGCCAGTTCGGCTTGAGCGGCTCCTCGTCGGGACGGAACATCCGGCCCAGGTTGGAGGCGTGCTCCAGCGAGCAGTAGAAGTCGACATAGTCGGCCACCTCGATCGGCAGGTGCAGCGTGACCTGGTCGAGCGGGACGAGGTGCGGCCCCACCGCCACCCGGTCGGTGCTCAGCTTGTTCTGGATCAGCGCGCGGGTGTCGCGCCACGCGGCCGGGCCCCTGGACATGAAGGCGTTGAGCGAGCCGGTGGCGAACACCTCGTCGTGCAGGGCCGCGGCCAGGTCGACCACGTGGTCGCCGTACCGGACGCCGACGCGGGGGGTCTCCCCCTCGTGGCGGGAGAAGACTCCGTAGGGCAGGTTCTCCAGGCCCCAAGACATCACACGCTCTCCTCTTCTGTGCCGGGGGTCGCCGTATCGGGGGCAGGCGGGCGCCGTGCGATCAGGCCCAGGGCCACCAGGTCCTCGATCGGGGTGTGCGTGTCGCACGAGCCGTACGACACCAGCAGATCCCTGGCGCGCGCCGCCGTGTCGTCGGGCACGGCCTGAGCCAGGCGCACCAGCTCACCGACGTCGGTCAGCTTCAGCACCGGCACCGGATCGCGGTCCTCCACGGCCGCGCAGACCGCGAGGACCAGGTTGAGGAAGCCGTGCCGGTCCACGCCCAGCACGGGATCGAAGTGGCGGACCGCGTTGTGCAGCCCGGCGGTCGCCTTGAACGGCACGCCGTGCCTCGCGCAGTGCGCGACGAGGGCGCCCAGGTCCGCCGCGCTCGGGAAGGCTCCGGCGGCCGGTCCGCCGCAGCGGAACTTCAGGCCGGGGCCCGCGCCGTCGCGCGGCAGGGAGGCGAGGTCGCCCGGGGGCACCTCCACGAACAGCCGGGCACCGCCGGGCAGCCGTCCGGCCAGCCGCTCCGACACGGTCCCCGGGGTCTCGCCCGGGACCTGCCGCACCTCGACGAGCTCGACGGCGACGTCCTCAAGGGGCGGGACGTCCGGGGTGTCCAGGATCAGGCCGAGCCGGATCGGGAGGGTCAGGTGGTCGCGGAGCTCGGCCAGGCGTCCGGCCGGGCAGAGGAACCGGTGGGTGAGCACCGGGTCGTTGCCCGCCAGGTCGTTCCTGTGCCGCTCCAGGGCCTCGGCCATCGGCAGCCCGGTCGGCGGGAACAGCCCGGCGTCGTCGACGAGTTCCCGGAAGAGCACCGCCGTTCCCATCCCCACGCCGTCCACAGCCACGCCCGTTCCCGTGCTCGTGTGTGCGCTCATGGTCCTGTCCCTACCCCGTGGCGGACCCGTGATCGTGCCCCGCGTCGCCGGCGCCGGGTCCGTGTCCCGGAGCGCGTCCTGGGGTGCGCTCGTCAGCGGGCTCGCGTTCTGGGCCGCGTCCGTCAACGGGCCCACGTCCACGCGTACGCGGGGTCCTCCACCGACAGCCCGGCCGGGCCCAGGTCGAGGGGGCGGAAGGTGTCGACCATCACGGCCAGCTCGCTCGTCTGCGTGTGACCCTGCCGTACCGCCTCGATGACGGCCTCGACGGCGCCCGGCTGCGGGCCGTGGGTGAACCCCGCCGGGTGCAGCGAGACCGAGCCGACGTCGATGCCCGAGCCCCGGCGCGCGGTGTAGTCGCCCCCCGCGTAGAACATCAGCTCGTCGGAGTCGACGTTGTGGTGGTTGTACGGGATCGGGATCGCGTCCGGGTGGAAGTCGAGCGGCCGGGGGCAGAACGAGCAGATCACGAAGTTGGGACCCTCGAAGGTCTGGTGCACCGGCGGCGGGGCGTGGGTGCGCTTCACGACCGGCTCGAAGTCGTTGATGTTGAACGCGTACGGGTAGAGGCAGCCGTCCCAGCCGACCACGTCGAACGGGTGGTCGCGGTAGACCAGCCGGGTGAGCCCGCCGCGCGTGCGGACCAGCACCGGAACCTCCTCGCCCTCGGCGATCAGGGGCTCCTGCGGGGTGCGCAGGTCGCGCTCGGAGTAGGGGGCGTGCTCCAGGAACTGGCCGTACTTGGACAGGTAGCGCTTGGGCGGCCGGATGTGGCCCGCCGCCTCGATGGTGAACGCCGTGACGGGACCCCGCGGCACCCAGCGGTGGATCGTCCCGGTGGGGACGACGACGTAGTCGCCCTCCCCGGCCTCGATCGCCCCGTACGTCGACTCGAACCTGACCCGCCCGCTCGCGATGTAGACGCACTCGTCGCCCATGGAGTTGCGGTAGAGCCCGCTGGGCGTCTCGCTCGCGACGTACGACATGCGGACGTCGGCGTTCCCGGCGAGCAGCCCGCGCCCGGTGACCAGGTCGCCCCCGGCGGGCAGGTCCTGGGTGCGCAGGTGGCGGGGGGAGAGGGGCACGTTGGGGGTGAGGAGCCCCCTCGACGCGTCGGGCTCGACGGCCTCGGCCTTGATGATCGCCGTGGGGAGGTGGCGGTGGTAGAGCAGCGACGAGTCGCTGGAGAACCCCTCCTCGCCCATCAGCTCCTCGGCGTACAGCCCGCCGTCGGGCCGCCGGAACTGTACGTGCCGCTTGCGGGGGATCTCTCCCACGACCCGGTAGTACGGCATCCGCTTCTCCCAACTCTGTCCGTTTATCGGACGCATACGTCCTTTATACGAACAACCATCTGTCAGGGGCGGGGAGATGTCAAACGTCTCGGCGAGCATCCGCCGGCGCCGCCCCGGTGACATGCGGGAGCCGACGTCATTCGATGAAAGTGATGTATGACCCGAGCCGGCTCAATTTAGTGCGCACATTCCTGGGCGCGCCTCAGCTCACCGCCTGCTTCACCAGCGCACCGATCCGCGCCTCCACCTCGGCCGTCACCTCGGTCAGGGCGAAACCGGCAGCCCACATCGTGCCGTCGTCCAGGTTCGCCTGGTCGCTGAACCCGAGCGTCGCGTAGCGTGTCTTGAACTTGGCCGCGCTCTGGAAGTGGCAGACGATTTTGCCGTCCAGCGCGTAGGCGGGCATCCCATACCAGAGCTTGGGCGCGAGGGCCGGGGCGCTGGCGGTGATGACGGCATGGACGCGCTCAGCCATGATCCGGTCCGATTCCTGCATTTCGGCGATCTTCGCGAGTACGTCCCGCTGGTCCTGCGCCGCCTTGTCCGCACGTGAGCTGCGGCGCGCTGCCTTCTTCTGCTCTTGGGCGTGGTCCTTCATCGCGGCCCGCTCCTCGGCCGTGAATCCCTGGTAGGTGCTGCTTTCGGTGTTGCTCATGGCGGATTTTCTCCTTGAGGATCTTGATTTTCGGGATCTTGGGAAGGGACCTCATGGTCCTCTGTTCGGGAGCGGTGCCACCGGAGCGTGAAGCCTCGGGCAGGCGGCGTGTCCGGTCGAGGAGTCAGACCGACCGGCTCGGCTGCCGTCGCGGTCGCCCCGCCGCCTGCCTCAGACGGATGGGGCCTCCCATACGAACCCGTCGGGGTCGGTGAAGGTCCCGCCATCGCTGCCGATCACGATCCGGTGTGATCCGGTGCCCTCCTGGGAGAGGCCGGTGTCCTTGGCGAGGGCGCGGCGCGGGTAGAGCGCCAGCGTGACGGCCGACGACGGGGTGTCGAACTCGACGTACTTGCCGCCGAAGCTCTTGGCCACGGCCAGGCCGCGGTCGACGTAGAACCGCTTGCTCGCCTTGACGTCCACCACTCCCAGCAGGAGCGCGACCTGGTCGATGTGCCGGGCGGCAGGGCCGGTGTCCTTCTTCTTCGAGGTCGCGACCTTGCAGATCGTCCCGTCCGGAGCGCGGACGACGCCGCCGTAGCCCCAGAACCCCTTCGTGGCCGGCTTCAGCGTCGTGGCGCCGGCGTCGAGGGCGGCGCCGATGAGGGCGTCGACGTTGCCCGGCTGGGACACCACGAGTGACAGCGCGAACCCGCGGAAGCCGGTCGTCGGCGCGTCCGAGGCGCGGACGTTCACGTAAGAGCCCAGACCGAAGGCATTGTAGAAGGCGTCCGCGGCCGTGGGGTCGGGAACTTCCAGGGTGACGGATTCGAAGGAGGTCATGGCAGGTCCTTTGAGCGAGGTGGGTTCGTTGTCTTGTCGGCGGCCGCTACGCGGCGGGTATGGCGGGGCAGGCCGGCACTCACCGGTCCTGGATCAGCCCGAGGACGTTGCCGTCGGGGTCGATGACGGTGGCCACCAGGCGGCCGCCGCCGACCTCGTGCGCGGCCTCCTGTACGGTGGCCCCCGCGGCGATCACCTCGGCCAGCTTCGCCTCGATGTCCGGCACGTGCCAGTAGGCCACCGGCGAGGTCATGCCCTGCGGTCCACCGCCCGGCACCAGCCCGATGTGCTGGCCCTCAACCTCGAAGCCGACGTAGTAGGACGAGTCGGTCTGCGGCGGGATACCGAGCAGGGCCGCATACACCGCCTTGGCCTTCGCCAGGTCGGACACGGGGTGCAGCACGGTCTTGATTCCCTGGGTGAAAGAGCCGGCCATGGTCACTCCTGTGGTCGTGGGCCTCATCGACCCGCTGTTTGCGTGTTCACAGCTTTGCTTCCGGCCTGCCCGGCCGGCATCCGTGGCGACCACGGAACCCGACCACGGATCGACGGCACGGATCGCGCACAGTGGCCACCACGGATGAGAGCACGGAGGGAATGCGGCAATATGTGACAGTGATTGCAGCAGCGGACATCTCCCCTCGGGAAGCCGAAGTGCTGGAACTGGTCGGGGCCCATCTCAGCAACGCCGAGATCGGGGCACGGCTGTGCATCTCGGTGCGTACCGTGGAGAGTCACGTCTCCTCGCTGCTGCGCAAGCTGGAGGTGCCGGATCGGCGGGCGCTCGCCCGCCGCGCGTCCGAGCCGGTCGGCGTCGGCCCGTCTCACCCGGCACCGGTTCTGCCGGCCCCGTTGACCTCGTTCGTCGGCCGGGTGAGCGAGCGGGCCGAGCTGGCCGAGCTGATCAAGGCACACCGTCAGGTGACCGCGGTTGGTTCCGGCGGAGTGGGCAAGACCCGGCTGGCGTTGGCGGTGGCCGCGGAGGCAGCCGGCGAGTACGCCGACGGGGTGTGGTTCGTCGACCTGGTTCCGGTCACCGATCCGGACCTGATCGCCACGGCGGTCGCCGGGGCGCTCGGCCTCGGTGAGCAGCCCGGCCGCGGCATGACCGAATCCGTGATCGCCGCGCTGGCCGACCGCCATGCGCTGCTGGTGCTGGACAACTGCGAGCACGTGGTGGACGGGGTGGCGCTGTTTCTCGAGCGGCTGCTGGCGACGTGCCCTCGGGTGACGGTGCTGGCGACCAGCCAGGCACGGCTGATGGTGCCGTTCGAACGGGTGTATCCGGTCCCGCCGCTGTCACTGTCCGTCGACGGCGAGTCCGACGCGGTCGCGTTGTTCAGGGAGCGGGCGGCGGCGGTGGGCCGGTCGCTGGATCCCGCACTGCGCGATCAGATCGCCTCGATCTGTGAGCGGCTGGACGGGATGGCGTTGGCGATCGAGCTGGCCGCCGCCCGGTGTTCCACGCTCGGGCTGGACGGCATCAACGCCGCCCTGTCCCATCCGCTGCGGATGCTGACCGGCGGCTCCCGTGCCGATGAGCGGCACCGTTCGGTGCGGGGGGCTCTGGACTGGAGCCATGCTTTGCTGGAACCGGCCGACCGGGCGCTGCTGCGCCAGGTGTCGGTGTTCGTGGCACCGTTCACGGCTGCTGCTGCGGCGACGGTGGGGGTGACCGGGTCCGAGGAAGGCATTGTCGCCGAGGGATTGGCCCGGCTGGCCGAACAGAGCCTGCTGGTGGTGACGGCGTCCCCGGGCGGGACCATGTACCGGGCGTTGGAGACCATCCGCCAGTACGGGGTGGAGCGGCTGGCCGAGGCCGGTGAGCTGGTCGACGCTCGATCCCGCCACGTTCGCTGGTGCCTGGCCGAGGCCGCCGAGCTGGCGGTGGTACGAGCGGACTGGCGGGCCCGGTTCGACGCGGTGGCGGACGATCTGCGCGCGGCCCTGGCGTGGGCGGCCGACCGGCCGGAACAGCGCACGGACGCGTACCGCCTCGCCCGGCACCTGGCGGAGCTGACCTTCGCCCGTCATCTGATCGGCGAGTCCCAGGGACGCTATGAGCAGGCCGCCGCGCTCGCCGACGACCCCGCCGCCGGCGCGTCGATGCTCCGGCATGCCGCGGCCGTGGCCGGCTGCCGGATGCATGGTGATGACATGTACCGCCTGCACCGCGCGGCCGCGGACGCCGCCCGCCGGTCCGGCGACACCGCCGGCGCCGCCTGTGACCTGGCGACCGCCGCCGCCAACGCCTACCGGTTCTCCGGCAAGTTCGTCCGGAAGCTGCCACAGGAAGAGGCGGTCGCACTCATCACCCAGGCGCGGGAGCTGGCCGGCGACGACCCGGCCGCCCAGGGCGCGGTGGCACTGGCCGAGGCCGGGCGGGCGCTCACCGAGATCGGTGCCGCACCGGGCCTGAACGACGACGCGGTTCCCATGACGATCGCACGCGCCGAACGAGCGGTCGAACTCGCTCACCGCACGGGTGACCCGCTCGCCGAGTCCGCCGCGCTCGATACGCTCACCTGCGCCCAGAGCTGGGCCGGTGACACGTTCGCCGCCGCCGGCACGGCCCGGCGCCGGATCACGCTGCTCTCGTCCACACCGGGTACCCCGGCCGGTACCCACGAGCTGATCGAGGCGCTTGGTGAGGTCACCGAGGCCAGCCTCGGCACCGGCGACCTGCCGGGTGCCCGCCGGTGGGCACGGCAACTCGCGGATCATCCGCTGCTGGCGGAAGTCGGCCATCGTGCCACGGGCTGGCTCCTTGTGGCCGACGCGATGGCGGGCAACGTCAAGGAGATACTCACCGGCAGCGTCCGGTTCCTCGACGCGTGGCAGCAGGCCGGCAGCCCCGCCAGATCCGTCCTCGGCCCGCCGGCGGCCGCAGTGGCGATGATCCACGGCCTACGCGAGGACCAGGATGCCTGGCGCGAATGGAGCGCGGTCCTGAATCAGCTCGACCCCTCACCGGGGAATACCTACGGCTACGGGGCGATCTTCGACGCGATGCTCCTGCTCCACCGTGGGCAGGCACCGCAGGCGCTGGAGCGGCTGGCGCCTGAGCCCGGCGAGGTGTGGCAATGGGTCACCTGGATCTGGCTTCACTGGTACGTGGCGCTGCGCGCCGAGACTGCCGTGCTCGCCAGGAGCTCCGAGGCCGGCGACCGTCTGGCCGAGGCTCGGACCGTTGTGGCCGGCAACCCGGTCGCCACTGCCATCGTGGAGCGGGCTCAAGCGCTGCTGGACAATGACCAGGAGCGGTTGCTCGCCACGGCAGATGCGTTCGACGCCGCCGGCTGCCGCTATCAGTCGGCGCGGACCCTGGTGCTCGCCGGCGGTGACCACGCCGCCCGCGGCGCGGCCGCGCTGGCCGATCTCGGCTTCGCCCCGATGGCGCCACAGGGATAGATCCCAACGCTGCCGGTCGTTCCGCCATCGGGAAATCTCAGATGGGTTGAGACAAACGAGCATTCCTGTGTTTTACGCAAGCCGATCCGCCTCAGGCCGGAGCCCTGCTCCGGATCACTTCATATGGGAACCGACAGGCCGCGCCGGGGGTTGCGCCGGACGGAGAGGGAAAAGTATCTTCACATCAAGATATATGTGAGGGGTCGCGATGCTGCATCACGTTCTGCTGGCCTGCCCTCCGGGGAGCGAGCCGGTCCTGCGCGACTTCTACGAGGGCGTGCTCGGCCTGGCCGAGATCCCCAAGCCTCCCGCCCTCGCCACCCGGGGCGGGTGCTGGTTCCGTGGCCACGGCATCGAGCTGCACCTCGGCGTCGAGGACGACTTCCGCCCCGCTCGCAAGGCCCACCCGGGGCTCCTGGTCCGCGACCTCGACGAGTGGGCCCGGCGTCTGGGCGAGGCCGGTTATCCGGTCGACTTCGACGACGACTTCCCGGGGATGCGCCGCTTCCACAGCGAGGACCCCCACGGCAACCGTCTTGAGTTCCTGGAACCGCTCCCCTGAGCGCTCAGGGAAGCTCCTGGTAGACGTCGGGGATGCCGTCGCCGTCACGGTCGGCGGTGTCGGCCTCGTGGATGCGCCGGTAGACGCGATTACGCAGGCGGAGGATGAGCGCCGCGGCGAGCGCCGCGATCAGGGAGCCCGCCAGGACCGCCACCTTGACGTGGGCGTCGCGCTCGCTGCCGGCCCCGAAGGCCAGCTCCCCGATGAGCAGGGAGACGGTGAACCCGATGCCGGCCAGTATCGAAAGCCCGCCCACGTCCACCCAGGCCAGGCTGTCGTCGAGGTCCGCGCGGGTGAAGCGGGCCACCAGCCAGGTCGCGGCCATGATCCCGATGGGCTTGCCGACCACGAGCCCGATGACGACGCCCACCGCGATCGGGTCGGTCAGGGCGGTGGCGAGGCCGCTCGGGCCGCCGAGGCTCACCCCCGCCGCCAGGAACGCGAACACCGGCACGGCCACCCCGGCCGAGAGCGGCCGCAGGCGGTGCTCGAAGTGCTCGGCCAGGCCGGGTCCGGCGTCCGGGCCACCGGCCCGCTCGCTGCGGACGACCGGCACCATGAAGGCCAGCAGCACCCCGGCGACGGTGGCGTGCACCCCCGAGGCGTGCACCAGCGCCCAGGTCGCGGCGGCCAGCGGGAGCAGCAGCCACCAGGCGCGCACCCGGCGCTGGACCAGCGCGGCGAAGAGCGCCAGCGGGACCAGCGCGCCCAGCAGGGGCAGCACCGACAGGTTCGCGGTGTAGAAGAGCGCGATGATGACGATGGCGAGCAGGTCGTCGACCACGGCCAGGGTGAGCAGGAAGGTGCGCAGCGCCGTGGGCAGGAACCGGCCGATGACCGCGAGCACGGCGAGCGCGAACGCGATGTCGGTGGCCGTCGGGATCGCCCAGCCCCTCGCCGCGCCGCCCCCGGCGCCGCTGGAGAGGGTGACGATCAGGTACAGCACGGCCGGGACGAGCACGCCGCCGAACGCGGCCGCGACCGGCACCGCGGCCCGCCGCACCTGGCGCAGGTCACCGGCGACGAACTCGCGTTTGAGCTCCAGCCCGGCCACGAAGAAGAAGATCGCCAGCAGCCCGTCGGAGGCCCAGGCCGCCAGGTTCAGATCCAGGTGCAGGGCGGAGGGTCCGACCCTGACGGCGCGCAGCGCCTCGTAGGCTCCCGACCAGGGGGAGTTGGCCCAGATCATCGCCGCCACCGCGCCGGCCAGCAGCAATGCCCCGCCGACGGTCTCCTCGCGCAGGATGTCCGCGACGCGGCGGGCCTCGTCCCACGAACCTCGGCTGAACAGGCGAGGCGTGCCGGGGGAGGTGCCGCTCATGAGTGCTCCACTTCGGGGTCGCGTCAGACACTGCCGACCAGACTTCCCGGCGCACCGGCGTCCACCTTACCGGCGGGCTCACCGGAGCACGGCGCGGGGGTGCCGGGCGGGAACCCGGTCCTTCCACGGCATGGCCTCCTCCAGGCGGGCGGCGACCCGGAGCAGCAGGTCCTCGCGGCCGTAGGCGGCGACGAGCTGCCCCCGATCGGCAGCCCCTCCTCGCTCCAGCCCAGCGGCAGGCTGATCGCGGGCTGGCCGGAGATGTTGAACGCTGGGACCGCTGAGGTCGCAGGGGGGCCGGCGCGATGGACGCGTTCGAGGCGGCGGTGCGCTTCCGGCTGCTGGCCGCCCAGGCGGCCCTCGTGATCTCCTCGGGACCACGGAGGCCGCGCGGAGCGGACTCCTCAGACTTCTTGGGCTCCTCGGGTATCTCGGACTCCTCGGACATCTCGGGCACGGAGCACTCTTTTTCCCGGCCCCGGAGATTCCCCGGCACCGGAGAGTGAAGATCCTTGTCGTGCCGTCTCGCCGGTTTCACATCGTTCTGGGGGACTCACCTGGTCGCCGGGACGTCCGGCCGATTCGCGACGCGGGAGACGTCAGGTCAGCGAGCAGGACAGCTCCGCGGCGGCGGCGGCGACCCGGGGGCCCACGACGTCCGGGTCGAGCGGGGTGAAGGTGACCACGCCCACCGACGCCTCCAGCCAGGGGAGGCCGGGCACGGGGGCGGCGACACCTCTGGCCCCTTCCTGGAGCTGGCCCTCGGAGACCAGATAGCCGGTACGGCCCTCGCGCAGGGCGAGGATGGCCAGTCCGGCGGCACCCCGTTCCAGCGGGTGGCGAGAACCCTCGCGGTAGGCGACGTGCATGTTCGTCCAGGAGGGCTCGACCACCGCCACGGCGAGACCGTCGTCGCCCTCGGCCACCGTCAGGTGCGCTGTCGCCCCGACCTCCTCCGCCAGCCTGCGCAGGGTGGGCAGGGCGCCCTCGCGCAGCAGGGGCTGCACGGCACGGGCCAGGACGAGGACCCCGAAGCCCAGGTGGACCCGTCCGTCGCCGTCCCTGCGGACGAAGCCCTCGCTCTGGAGGGTGGTGAGCAGCCGGTACACCGCCGGGCGGCTCAGCTCCAGCTCCGCCGCCAGCTCCGTGGGGGTACGGCCCCGCCGCCCGTCGGCGAGCAGGCGCAGCAGCCGCAGGCCGCGCTCCAGGGTCTGCGAGGATTCGGCCGGCATCTAGGAGGCCCGCTGGGCTGGAAGCATGCCCCGATTATCGCGCGTCACCCGTAACGCCCGCCGGGCTGGAGACACATCCCGATCATCGCCACCGTCCTCGTGACCGGCCTCGCCACCGTCCTCGCGTTCTCCGGCAGGACCTGGCGGCTCTCTCAGCGGGCGCCGAGAAAGGTCAGCACGGCGAGGACGCGGCGATGGTCGTCCTCCGTCCCCGGTATCCGCATCCGGGACAGGATGCTGTGCACGTGCTTCTCGACCGTGCCCTCGGTGATCCACAGCTTGTGCGCTATGCCGGAGTTGGAGCGTCCCTCGGCCATCAGGGCCAGAACCTCCTGCTCACGCGCCGTGAGGAGGTCCAGCGGGTCGTCCCTGCGGTGGGTCCTGATGAGTTCCCGTACGAGACTCGGATCGACGACCGAGCCGCCCTGGGCGATGCGCTCGAGCGTCTCCACGAAGTCGTCCACACCGGTCACCCGGCTCTTGAGCAGGTAGCCGACCCGATGCCCCGTGGCGAGCAGTTCCATCGCCTCCTCCACCTCGATGTGCGCGGACAGCAGGAGGATCCCCGTCTCCGGGAACTCCTCGCGGATCACCCGTGCCGCGTCGAGGCCCTCGTTGGCGTGGGCCGGTGGCATCCGGATGTCGAGGATGACGAGATCGGGACGGTGCAGCCGGACGAGGGCGAGGATCTCCGCCGCGTCCCCGGCCTGGCCGACGACCTCGAAGCCCGACCGCGACATGAGGCTCGCCACCCCTTCGCGGAAAAGCACGTCGTCGTCCGCCAGCGCTATTCGTATTCGCTTCTCGCTCACGGCTCCCGCCCTCTCGCCATGCATTTCTCCCTGGGGTCTGGTTATGGAAACGGTCATGCCGGGTTAAAGAAATTACATATCGCATTCCCGGGTGGTCGTACGACGGGTCGCGGTCGGGAAAAAATCGCCGACCCCCTTCTTGACATGCGAGTATCTTAGTCTCTATGCGCGAACGACTTTTGTCGTTATTGCTGCGCACAAAGCGGCCTCCTCTCGCGGTGGGGATCATCTGTGGCGCTCTGTGCATCGCGGCGGAAGTCCTGCTGTCCCTTTTCCTGGAGCGCTTGACGTCGGGCGACTTCCTCGGCGGGATCTATCTGCTCGGTGTTCTGCTGGTCTCGGTCGTGTGGGGCCTGGGCCTGGGGCTGGGGACCCTGGTGGGCAGCGCCGTCGCCTTCAACTACTTCAACCTCCCGCCCGCGTGGAGCTTCTCGTACGGGACGCGCGGGCTGTGGACCCCGATCCCGATCTTCCTTCTCGTGGGGTTCGCGATCAGCGCGATCGCGGCGCTGGTGCGCTCACTGAACATCCAGGCGGACAACCGCCGTCGCGAGGCCGATCTCGCCGCGCAACTGGCCCACATCCTGTTGCGTACGAATGACCTGAAGGCCGCGCTGCCACCGGCCTCGCGTCTCCTGGCACGGGCTCTGAAGGCACCGAACCTGGAGATCCGGCTTGAGGAGAGCCCGGGGGAAGAACACGGGGAGGCGCTCCCGCTCACGGAGAACGGCGTCAGGGTCGGCGCGCTGGTCCTGCCCGCCGGTGTGCCCGAGCCCGTACGCAGGCGTCTGCGCGAGAGGGTGATGCCTCCCCTGGAGGCGCTGCTGATGGCGGCCCGTGACCGTGAGGACACCGAGGTCGTCCTGTCGTCGAGCCGTGACGAGATCCGCCGGATCGCGCGGGAGCAGGCGGCGTTGCGGCGGGTCGCGACCCTCGTGGCGCGGGGCATCTCCTCGGCGGAGCTGTTCAACGCGGTCGCCTTCGAGATGGGCTCTCTCATGAAGGCCGATCACGTGGCGATCAACCGCTACGACCCCGGCCACGTGACGGTGCTGGGCTCGTGGAGCTGGCAGGACGGCACGGAGGAGAAGGTGCTGCCCCTCGGCTCACGATGGCCGCTCAGCGAGGTGAGCGTCTCGGCCACCGTGCTGAAGACCGGGCGTCTGACACGAAAGGGGGACTACCAACAGAACGGCGGCAAGATCGCGACATGGGTCCGGAAGATGGGGGTCACCTCCACCGTCGGCTCTCCCATCGTCGTCGACGGATACCTGTGGGGTGTGATGCTCGTCTTCTCCAGCGCCCGGGAGCCGAGGTTCGAGGGGGTGGAGGAACGCATAATGGACTTCACCGAGCTGGTCGCGACCGCGATCTCCAACGCCCAGGCCCGCGCCGATCTCGCCGCCTCCCGCGCCCGCGTCGTCGCCGCGGCCGACGAGACCCGGCGGCGCATCGAGCGCGACCTGCACGACGGAGCCCAGCAGCGCCTGGTCTCGCTCGGGCTGGAACTGCGCGCCGTGGAGGACGGCGTGCCGCCGCCGATGACCGAGCTCAGGGAACAGCTCTCCCGGGCGGTCCAGGGGCTGACCGGGGTCGTGGACGACCTGCGGGAGCTCTCACGGGGCATCCACCCGGCGATCCTCTCGAAGGGCGGGCTCGTGCCCGCGCTGAAGGCGCTCGCACGCCGCTCCTCCCTTCCCGTCGAACTCGAACTGGCCCCCGTCCCGCGCCTGCCGGAGCGCGTCGAGGTGGCCCTCTACTACACGGCGGCGGAAGCGCTGACCAACGTGGCGAAGCACGCGAACGCCTCCGTGGTGTACGTCACCCTGGGCATGGCCGGTGCGGCCGTCCGGCTCTCGATCCGCGACGACGGGGGCGGAGGAGCCGACTACGGCAAGGGATCGGGGCTCATCGGGCTGAGGGACCGCGTCGAGACGCTCGGCGGCAGGCTGCGGGTCGAGAGCTCCGTGGAGGAGGGGACGTCGCTCTCCGTGGTGATACCGATCGTGATGACGCCGATCATGACGGTTCCTGTCGATCACCCCTGATGCCGCCGGCGTCAGGGGTGATCGAGCGTCTGACGGTCGGCGAGGGGAAGCCGGAGGACGAACCGCGCGCCACCGGTACAGGAGTCCTCCACGTCGATGGTCCCTCGGTGGGCCTCGGCGATGTCACGGGCGATCGTGAGGCCGAGCCCGGTGCCGCCCCGGTTGCGGCAGCGGGCGGTGTCCAGCCGGGTGAACCACTCGAAGACCCTCTCCCGGTCGGCGGTGGCGATGCCGTCACCGTCGTCGGCGACGGCGAGCTCGCCGTACCGGCCGTTCCGGCACACCTCGACCAGCACCGTGTGCCTGGCGTGGCGCTGGGCGTTGTCCAGGAGGTTGGAGAGGAGGCGGGTGATCTCCGCGTCGACGATGTTCGCCCGCACCCCGGGAGCGAGCCTGAGCCGTACGGGGACGCCGTTCTCGCGCCGCGCGATCGCGGCGAGGACCATTTCTCCCAGGTCCACGTTGACGAACGCGTCAGACGTGTTCGCCCCCACCTTCGCCAGCACCAGCAGGTCGGTGACGATCGTCTGGAGCCGGTCGACGCTCTCCAGCGCGTCCGCCAGGAGTTCGTCCAGATCCGTCTCGCCGGGGTGGAGCCGTGCCTCCTCCAGGAGCGTCCTGAGCCCGGCGATCGGGGTGAACAGCTCGTGGGAGGCGTCGGACACGAATCGCCGCTGCCGGGTGAGCGACTGGTCGACCCGGCTTCTGGCGCTCTCCAGCCGGTTCAGCAGGTTGCCGGCGGCCAGGGCGAGATGCGTGATCTCGTCCGCCTTCGGAAGACCGTGTAACCCGATGCTCAGATCCTTGGCGCGCGGCGACATGAGGGTCCGTTCCGGTGAGTGTCGATCAGTGGGCCTTCGTCGGCGGCGACGGTGTTTCTCACCGGCGGATCGGTGGCCGGGGGGAGACCTCCCGCCTGTGGGCAGTTGTTCACCGCATCATGATGTCGTCCCCGCGGCTCGTCGTCTGCGCTGGCAGCCTCCGTTTGCACCTTCATGCCAGCGGGACCTCCGGCATTCCCGCTAGCCGCAATGCCCCGTCGCCCTCGCCCGGGTACGATCCGCCGCCCGAGCCGGGCGGCTCACTCCGGCACGGTGGCGGTGTGAAGTGTGATGGCCGGTACGGGTTCGGTGGGAGACAGCAGGAGATGGCGGGAGATATCAGAATGCTGATGATTCCCTGACTGGGACTGTCGAGCCCCCCGTGATCTGGGTAAAGTGCGGTTCGATCGTTTTGACCGATTTCCGGGGAGTTCAGGACATGCGACTTACTCTGCGCCGGGCTCTCGCCGTGAGCGCCGCGCTCGCGCTCGTCGGTGTCTTGACACCCGGGGCCGCATACTCGCAGGACGATCCCCGCAGCTGTAACGACCTGATGGGAGCCGACACCCCGGCCTTCGTCGTGTGCACCTGGCTGGCCAAGCCGGAGGAGGCCCTCGGGGTCGCGTTGTTCTGGGGTGCCGACGACAACGCCAACCTCAAGGAGGCGACCCCGAGCGACGGCAAGTTCCTCGACTGCTCGGCTCCCGGGTCGGTCTGCCCGGAGGCGCCCGGCGGCGGTTCCGAGGGCGACGAGAACTCGCCCTTCCCCGAAGGGGCCGGAGAGGGCGGCGCGCCCGAGTGCGAGGCGAACCAGCCGTGCTCGGTCGACGGGCACGGCGAGGGCGGCGACGGCACGGCCGCCGGGTCCGAGCGGACCGGCACCTCCACCCCGACGCCGACCCCCACCCCCACCGGTGCCCAGGACCCCGCGATCGCGGCCGCGGCGCAGACTCCCGCCGGTCAGGCGATCACCGCGGCGAAGGCCGTACAGCTGAGGGTCTGGATCGACACCGAGCTGGCCGACGACTGGAAGGCCGGCACCGAGACCTTCACCGCGGCCGTCAAGCGCATCGGCGCGCTGGCCTCGCGCCCGGAGGTGGCGGGCATCCGCTTCACCTCCCAGCTGGGCTACAACACCACGTTCAAGACCGGTGAGGAGATCACCGCGTTCGTCACCGCGGCCTCCGACGCCCTCCGCCAGGCCGCGCCCGGCAAGCGGCTGGGCATCCACACGGTGGCCCCCGAGCTCGCCTGCGGCGCGAACGACCCCTGCAAGGCCGAGATGCGCAAGCGCTACCCGCTGCTCACTCCCGAGAAGATCGAGTCTCCCCTGATCGCGGGCCGCGTCGACCAGCTCTCCCTGGACAGCGGCCTGCTGTACGGCGGCTACGACGCCTGGAAGATCAACGCTGAGCAGGCCCACCTCAACCAGTGGATCCAGGTCCGCGCCCGTTCGTGGGACGTCCTGGCCCAGGTCGCCGCCGAGGAGACCGGGCTCGTCGGCCAGGTGACCGCCACCAAGATCGCCACCCGGCTGTCGGCGCCCGTCAAGGACGGTGGCGCCCAGCAGGTGAACGTGTGGACCAGCGTCCAGAACGCCCAGGGCGCGGTGAGCCGGCTGACCGCCTGGGACCAGCTGAAGAAGCTTCTGCCGATCCAGCGCCGCCTGGCCGGCGTCTACAACCCGGCCAGTCCCGAGACGGACGTGACCACCGACCTCAAGAAGCTCTCCGAGGTCTTCGGCCAGATCTATCTCACGACCGCCTGACCTGCAGCCGGAGGCCGCCTCGGGAGTCACCTGCTCCCGAGGTCGGTGAGGTGCTCCATCGCGGTGAGGTCGATCTCCATCGCGCTCGTCCTCGGGGGCAGGCCGAGCGCCTGAACCGTACCGGCGCGCAGCTCGCCCGCATGACCCAGCACGGCCTCGCCGACGAGCAGCTCCAGGCAGCGTCCGGGCAGCCAGGGGGCGTGCTCGGTGGGCCGGGTGACCAGCCCGGCCCCCATGATGTGCGCCGCCGTGCGCGCGGCGTCGACCGCGCGGGCCCACGACGACTCGCCGGTCAGGGCCGCGGCGAGGTGGCGGGGCTGGGCCGGGACGGCGGCGTCCAGCGCGGCGAGCTGGTCGTCGGTGGGACGGCGGTCCGCCAGGGGGACGGGCGGGAGGTCGCCGCTCGGGGGCCGCACGAAGACCGTCCCCTGTTCGAAGAGCGCCGGGGCGGGGTTTCCCCGGGCGAGGTTGAGCTTCAGCGCGGCCAGCAGCCCGGGAAGAAGCGTGGTGCGCAGCGACGGCTCGCGCGGGCTGATCGGGTTCGTGAGCGTCAGCGTGGCGCGGCGCGGGTCGTCGGGCGCCAGGCCGAAGGCGTCCCACGCGGCGTCGCAGACGAAGGGGAAGCACGGCGTCTCGACGTATCCCGCCCCCGCCAGCGCGTGCCCGATCCGCCGCCGCAGGTTCTGTGCCCGGGTGAGCCCCCCACCGGCCTCCCGTCTCCGTACGGCCCTGGCGCCGTGGCCGCGCGCCAGCGGGATGGTCTCCATGTCGGGTACGGCCCGCGCGGCCGGCACGGCTCGCGTCACGGCCGCGGCTGAGGTCGTGGTCGTGGTCGTGGTCCGGGGAAGGGGTCTGGGTGGCGGTCCGCCGGGGGCGAACTCGTTCATTCCAAGGGGGAAGCGGACGTCGCCGTCGACGACCTCGCGCATGTCCCTCAGCCCGTACCGGAGCATCAACGTCCGCTCGACGCCCATGCCGAAGGTGAAGGCGCCGTACCGGTGCGGATCGACGCCACAGGCGGCCAGCACCCGGGGATGGACCATGCCGCACCCGCCCCACTTGATCCATCCCGCGCCGCGGCACGTCCCGCACGGGCCGGCGGGAGCCTCTCCGACGACGCTCTCCCGGGGGGCCACGGCGGGATTTTCCGCGACGGTGCCACGGCAGACCGCGCACTCCACGTCCACCTCGGCCGACGGGTCGGTGCAGGCGAAGCGGTGGGTGCGAAGCCGGGTCACCGTGCCCCTGCCGAACATGGAGGCGGCGAAGTGGTCGAGGGTCTTCTTCAGATCGACCATGGTGAGCCCCAGGTCGACGGCGAGAACCTCGGCCTGGTGGAACACCGGGCTGTGGGTGGTGTCTGCCGTGTCGGGACGGAAGGCGCGGCCCGTACAGACCACGCGGAGGGGAGGGGGCGTGTCGAGCATCGCCCGCACCTGCACCGGTGAGGTGCGCGCGCGCAGCACGAGACCCGACCTGCGGCCGGGGGCCGAGGGGTGCTCGACGTGGAAGGTGCGTTCGGGAGCGCGGGAGGGGTGGCGGTCGTCCATGTTGAGGGCGTCGAAGGCGAACCACTCGGCCTCGATCTCGGGCCCCTCGGCGACGCGGTAGCCGAGATCGAGGAAGACGTCGGTCATCTGCTCGGCCATGATGGTCACCGGATGCCGGGCACCCCGCGAGTCGTACGGCGCGCTCCCGGCGCGGCCGCTGGATGCGCTCCTCATCGACTGCTTCTGCCTTCTTCCTCTGTGGGGCTGTGGGGTGCTTCCCGCGTTCTCCCTGTGCGGGCGGCTCCCGAGGCGGTCAGGCGAAAGCCGCCGGATCGCCTTCCGGCCGGGATGTGACGGGAAGCGAGCGGAAGCGCGGATCGTGGCGACCGGACGACCTCACGAGTGGGACGCGAGGTCACCTGCTGGAAGGGGATCGGCGTGCGACACCCGTTCGGGAACACCGGCGTTCACGCGTCATCCCGAGCCCTCGCTACGCTGAGCGCTGGTATGACTACTCAAAGTTATTGCCCGGTCGATGAGCGAGTCAACATGCCACCAGATCGGTGACGGGGCGGGGCGGGGAAGGGCTCCGGGCGCGGGCGGGAGATCGGCGGCGCGCATCCGTTTTCCCGGCGAGGATTTCCCGGCTTTTCCGGCTTTTCCGGCGTGATTCTTCAGGAGGGTCGTCCGGCGGGGCCGGACACGATCGGGGCACCCCGCTCGGGTGTGGGCGGGGTGCCCCGATCGTGTCCGGCCAGTTCACCGGTTCGGCCAGTCCGGCCGGTTCGGCCGGTTGGCCGATTCGGTTCGTTGGCTGGTTCGGTTCGTCGGCCGGTCCGGGCGTGGAGTACCCGGATCCGGGGTGGAAGGTCAGCCCGCCCGGGTCTGGGCGAGGTATCCGGCGAACTCCTCCAGGGAGATGAGGCCGTCGCCGTCCTGGTCGATCTTGGCGACGGCCGCCGCGGCCGCCTCCGGGGTGATCGGCTGGCCGAGCACCTCCATGAGCCTCGTCAGCTCGGGAACCGAGATGAGGCCGTCACCGTCAACATCAACGATCTTGAAAGTCGTCGCGTAGTCGTCCGCCACGATTGCATCCGCCTTCGGCAGCAGGGAAATCAGACGCCAAGCACACTAGCGGGATTCGAGGCGCGTCTTCCGGCTGAAAGCGGAGGTTTCCAGTCGTTCCGGCCATGACGGAGGCGCCGCCGATCCGGTCGGCGACGCCTCTCTGTCCCTCTGTTCCGTCACGCCGCCTCGCGTACCGCCCACGTCATCCCTCTGCCTGCGTGGACGGCCCGGCGAAGGCCGGCCGGACGGTCAGGCGCGAGCGCCGGCCATGGCCTGGCAGGCGTCGGCGCACATCCGGCACGCGTTGGCGCACTCCTTCATCATGGAGTCGCTGCCCATGGACATGCACGCCTCGGCGCACTTGTTCGCCACCTTCGCGCACATCGCGGCCATCTCCATCGCCATCGGCGACTGGCGCATCATCATGTCCGCGCACATGCGGGTCATGTCGGCGCAGTCCATGAGCGGACCTATCATCGCCATGTCGGCATGCTGGCCCCCCTGCATGAGGCAGTAGGTCATGGTCTGCTCGCAACGGCTGTGGCTCTCCATGCACGCATCGATGCACTTCTGCATCTGAGGGCTCATCTTGACCGCGTGGCTCATGCTTTCTCCCCGTTTTCGTGACCGTTCTGCTTCAACGGCCGAAGATCTCGCAACAGTGTTGTGCCCCTGTCGAGTGCCCTTGCCGGCCGGGGAGTTCTGCCTTTAGTCGCAGATGGCAATAGTTTTGTGCATAAATTCACTCATCATTTGTAGGGTTAGTGGGAAAAGTGGAGGCGGCCGGACCGCCTTTGGCCGGACCATCGTGGTCAGACCGCCACCACCAGAGCATCGCCGTCAGCTCCTCGCCATCAGCCCCGCACCATCAGGTCCGCACCGCCAGGTCTCCGCCTTCAGGTGCCCGCGGTCAGACCACCGCGCCTGATCCCTGGCGGGCCGGGGCCGGTCCCCTCCGCTTGGGCCGTGGCGGCGCGGTGGGCCTGCGCCGCTCCAGCTCGACCGCGAGCGGTCCCGCGACCAGTGCGGAGGAGAGCGTGCCGACGACGATCCCGATCAGCAGCGCCACCGCGAAGTCGGTCAGCGAGTCACCGCCGAGCACCGCCAGCGCGGCCAGGATGAACAGCGCGCCCAGACCGGTGTTGACCGTACGGGGCACGGTCTGCAGGATCGCGGTGTTCGTCACCTCGGCGAACGGGGCCTTCGGCCGCGCGCCCCACAGCTCGCGGACCCGGTCGAAGACCACGACCTTGTCGTTGACCGAGTAGCCGATCACCGTGAGCATCGCGGCCAGGAACACCCCGTCCACCGGCTTGCCGAGCCACGCGAACGCGCCGACCACGATCGTCGCGTCGGCCACCAGCGCCAGCACCGCCGCCAGCCCGAACGTCCAGCGGAACCGGAAGGCGAGATAGGCGAGCTGCGCGGCGAGCGCGACCCCCAGCGCGATCAGCGCGTTGCGGCGCAGTTCGTCCCCGAGGCTCGGCCCGACGAGCTCGTCGCGCTCCTTGGTGACCTGAGCGCCCCCGCTCTCCAGCGCGCTCTCGATCCGCACCACGTCGGCGGGACCGATCTGACCGGCCCGTACGGAGATGTCCGCACCGGAGGACTGCACCACCGCGTTGGGGAACCCGGCCTCGCTGACGAGCTCGCGGGCGGCGTCGGCGGTCATCGGGGTGCTCGTGGAGTACTCCACGAGCCTGCCCCCGGTGAACTCCACGCCGAAGTCGAGCCCCCGCACCGCGACTCCCGCCACGGACGCGGCCACCAGCACGCCGGTGACCAGGAAATACACCGTGCGGCGACCCATCAGGTCCGGCTTGCGCGCGTTCAGCCAGGTGCGGACGCGCCCGATGTCGGACAGGCCGGTCAGCCTGGGGCGCGAGGACACGGCCTGGAGGCTCACCGCCCACTGGGCCAGGACGCGCGTGATGACCATCGCGGTGATCAGCGAGGCGATCACACCGATGCTCAGCGTGACGCCGAAGCCGCGTACCGGCCCGGACGCGAGGAAGAACAGCAGTCCCGCGGCGAGCAGCGTGGTGATGTTGGAGTCGGCCACCGCGCTCCACGCGTTGCGGAAGCCCTTCTCCAGCGCGCCCCGCAGTCCCGGCTCCGCCGCGTACTCCTCCCGGGCCCGTTCGAAGACCAGCACGTTGGCGTCGACCGCCATGCCGATCGCGAGGACGAAGCCCGCCAGTCCCGGCAGGGTGAGCGTGGCGCCGAGCGCCACCAGCGCCGCGTACGAGATCAGCGCGTAGCAGGCGAGGGCGAAGGCGGCGATGAGGCCCACCAGCCGGTAGGTCACGACGATGAACAGCGCGGTGAGCGCGATGCCGATGACCGCGGCCTGGGCGCTGGCCGTGATCGCGGCGGCGCCGAGCGTCGGGCCGACGGTCCGCTGCTCGACGATCTCGACGGGGACGGGCAGCGAGCCGCCCTTGATCAGCAGGGCCAGGTCGGCGGCCTCCTCCGAGGTGAAGCTGCCGGTGATCTGGGTGGACCCGCCGGGCAGGCCGACGTTACAGGCCACGTCCTCGTTCACCTGGGGTGAGACGATCACCTTGGAGTCGAGCACGATGGCGACCCTGCGCTTGGGGTCGCCCGCCTGGTTGCAGGCGGCCTGGCCGGTCAGTTCGGCCCACTCGGCCCGCCCGCTGTCGCGGAAGTCGACGGTGACGAACCAGCCGCTGCCCTGCTGGGCGTCGATCCCCGCCTCGGCGCCGCTGACGCCCTCACCGGTGAGGGCGGCCGGTCCGATGTGCAGCCGGCCGCCGCTCTCGTCGGGGAGGAGCTGCTCCCCCTTCCCAGGCTTGGTCTCGGACGCCGGGTCGGGGACGCCGAGGACGGGGTGGAAGGTGAGCTGCGCGGTCTTGCCGATGACCTCGGCGGCCTTGGTCGGGTCCTGCACGCCGGGCAGTTCCACGATGATGCGCCGCTCGCCGGAGCGGGCCAGCGGCGCGTCCGCCACGCCCAGGCCGTCGGCCCGGCGGCGGAGCACCTCAAGGGTGCGGTCGGTGGCCGCGGCGTCGGCCTTGACGGTCGGTGAGTCCCTGGTCTCCAGTACGAGCTGGGTGCCGCCGCGCAGGTCGAGTCCGAGGCGCGGCGACATGGTCAAGGCGATGAACAGCGAGGTGGCGATGACGGCGAACGCCGCCACCGCGCGTACCACCGGGGCACGCGACATGGGAGCCTCCACAGGCTGGGGAATTGTCCTCGGGGACGCCGGAGGGACCGGCCTTTCCCGGGCGCCGGCGTGTTTCGGGCACGACGGCCTTCAGGTACGGGAAAGGCGTTTTCCGGTACGGAAAGAGGTGTTTTCCGGTACGGCGAAAGGCCCGGAGCGGCTCCGGGCCGGTTCAGCCGTCTGTGGAGGCGGGCGGCGCTCGTCCCGGCCTGACCAGCAGGGCCGCGAGCGAGTGGGTGTCGTCGTCGCGGGCCGGACGCGAGTCCTGGCCGGTGGCGAGGGCGAGGTGCCGCAGGTCCGCCGGTGGGGTCGCGAGCGGGTGGCCGCCCCCGCCTCCCAGACCGATCCCGGCGGCGGAGAGGCCGGTGACGTGGGCGTTCCTGTGCCCGCTGTCGGAGACCGGGCGGGAGAGCCGCTGGTGCTCCCCGGAGGCCTGGGCGACGGTGCTGTGCCGCAGGAGGACGGCGGCGCCGCTCCCGCCCAGCCCGCCGGAGACGAGCAGCGGCAGCAGCAGGGCGAGCAGCCAGCCGAAGGGCGCGCCGCGCCTCAGCTGTCGCATGGTCTCCTCCTGGCCGTGTTCCGTCCACCGTAACGCGCCGGGGGGCCTCGTGATCTCATGGGCGCCGACCCAATGTCAGCGTTGTCTCATAAACACGTCAAGGGAGGGTAGTGCGGACGCATGCGACTCACCTACACGGCCGATCTCTGGTGGAAGAACGCCGTCGTCTACTGCCTGGACGTCGAGACCTACAAGGACGGGAACGGTGACGGCATCGGTGACTTCCGGGGCCTCACCCAGCAGATCGACCACCTGGACCGGCTCGGGGTGACCTGCATCTGGTTGATGCCGTTCTTTCCCAGCCCCAGCCGCGACGACGGCTACGACATCAGCGACTTCTACTCGGTCGACCCCCGGCTGGGCACCCTCGGCGACTTCGTGGAGTTCATGCGCACCGCCAGGGACCGGGGCATGCGGGTGATCGCCGACCTGGTGGTCAACCACACCTCCGACGAGCACCCCTGGTTCAAGGAGGCCCGCTCCAGCCGTGACTCCCCCAAGCGCGACTGGTACGTCTGGCAGGACGAGCCGGGGCCCGTCGACCCGAAGGCGATCGTCTTCCCCGACAAGGAGGACAGCCTCTGGGAGCTGGACAAGAAGACCGGCCAGTACTACTACCACAGCTTCTACAAGTTCCAGCCCGACCTGAACACGGCGAACCCGCAGGTCCGCGACGAGATCGCGCGCATCCTCGGCTTCTGGATGGAACTCGGCCTGTCGGGCTTCCGGGTGGACGCGGTGCCGTTCCTGATCGAGGGCATCGGCGGTGACCCGCACGAGTTCCTCGCCGACCTGCGCGCCTTCATGAACCGCCGTGACGGCACCTCGATCCTGCTGGGCGAGGTCAACCTGCCCTACCCGGACCTGATGAAGTTCTTCGGCGACGCCGGGAACGGCGACGAGGTCACCATGTGCTTCGACTTCATCGCCATGCAGCGCTTCCACCTGTCGATGGCCCGCCAGAACCCGGAGGCCCTCGCCGAGGCCCTGCGCGACCGGCCCGAGCCGCCCGACGACTCCCAGTGGGCGATGTTCGTCCGCAACCACGACGAGCTGACCCTGGACAAGCTCACCGAGGCGCAGAAGCAGGAGGTCTTCGACGCCTTCGGCCCGGAGAAGAACATGCAGGTGTACGACCGGGGCCTGCGCCGTCGCCTCCCCCCGATGCTCGGCGGCGACATGCGGCGGCTCAAGCTGGCCTACAGCGTGCTGTTCTCCCTGCCGGGCACGCCGGTGCTCTTCTATGGCGAGGAGATCGGCCTCGGCGAGAACCTGAAGGCCGAGGGCCGGATGGCGGTCCGGGTCCCGATGCAGTGGTCGGCCAAGGGCGGCTTCTCGCCCAACCCGAAGACCAGCGTCGCCTCACCCACCGGAAAGTTCGGCCCGCGCAACGTCAACGTCGCGGACCAGCGCCGCGACCCCGACTCGCTGCTCAGCTGGATCAGGCTCCTGGTCGAGCGCTACCGGGAGTCGCCCGAGCTGGCCTGGGGCGCGTACGAGATCCTGGACGCCGGTGACGTGGCCGTGCTGGCACACCGGGCCGACGCCGAGGGCGCCACCGTGGTCGCCGTCCACAACTTCGCCGACCGCGAGGCGAAGGTGGATCTCGTCCTCGAAAAGCTCGACGGCTGTGAGACGCTGGTCGACCTGCTGGTGGACGGCACCCTCGACCTGCCCGCCGACGGCCGGGTGAAGTTCACGCTGGAGCCGTACGGCACCCGCTGGCTCCGCGCCTCCGTCCCCGACGCGGCACCGGAGGACACCTCGGCCAAGAGCGAGTGAGTCCCTGAAGGAGACCCGGCCAAGAGCGGATGAGTCCCCCGGGGACTCCTCGGCCGAGGACAGGTGAGTCCCCGCGGGACACCTCGGCTGAGCACGGATGAGTTTCCGGGGACTCCTCGGCCGAGAACGGGTGAGCTTTCGGGGACTCCTCAGCCGTGAGCGGGTGGGCCCCCGCAGGAGGCGTCGGCCGGAAGCGGGTGATCCGGTCCGGAGATCATCCCGGGTCGCGTCCGAGGGGCCCGTCCGGTGTGCCCTCCCGCTCCCCGGGCCAGGCGAGCATCGCGAGCTCGGCGACCCGCTCCAGGTCCCGCCGGGTCGCGCCGTCGCGGGCCTGGTCGGACATGCCCTGGATCGTGGCCGCGTAGAACAGGGCGAGGGCTCCGGGGTCGGTGCCCTCGGGGAGGCGGCCCGCCGCCACGTCCGAGGCGATGAACGCCGCGATCGCGGCCTTGGCGCCCTCCCTGATCCCGCGCATCGCCTCCCGCACGTCGGCCGACTCCGGGCCGACGTTGACCGCCGCGCTGAAGACCAGGCAGCCCGGCGGATGCCTGGAGTCGGTGTAGTTGATCGCGGCCTCGCGCAGCATCCTGGCGATCGCCGCCCGCGCGGTCGGCTCCTCGGCCAGCGCCCGCGCGGAGAAGTCGTGTCTCCGGTAGCGCTGGACGACCTCCTCGAACAGGTGCCGCTTGTCGCCGAAGGCGGCGTACAGGCTGGGCGGCCGGATGCCCATCGCGGCGGTGAGCGAGGCGATGGAGGTGGCCTCGTAGCCGTGCCGCCAGAACTCCAGCAGCGCTATCTCCAGCACGGCGTCACGGTCGAAGGCGCGTTTCCTGCTCACCGGAGCATTGTATAGCGATCGCTAAAAAACCCTGCTACGGTCCCTTTCTGTAGCGATCGCTATAAAATCTGGGAGACGATGTGAGAACCGCGTTGGTGACGGGTGCGAGCAGGGGGATCGGCAGGGCGATCGCCCTGCGGCTCGGGCGTGAGGAGGTCCGGGTGGCCGTCCACTACGCCCGGGACGAGGCGGCGGCCGAGGAGGTCGTGACGGCGATCACCGAGGCCGGGGGAGAGGCGTTCCCCGTCCGGGCGGAGTTCGGCGTGGAGGGGGACGTGGAGACGCTCTTCGCCGCCCTGGAGAAGGAGGCGGACGCGCTCGACATCCTGGTCAACAACGCGGGGATCGTCGTCCCCGGCGGCATCTCGGAGACCACGCCCGAGGCGTACGACAGGATGTTCGCCGTCAACGTCAGGGCGCCGTTCTTCATCATCCAGCGGGCGCTGCCGCTCCTGCGCGACGGCGGGCGCGTCGTCACCATCAGCTCAGGCGTGACCAGGATCGCCTTCCCCGAGAGTCCCGCCTACGTCGCGACCAAGGGGGCGATGGAGGTGCTGAACCGGACGCTGGCCAAGGAGCTCGGCCTGCGCGGGATCACCGTGAACTCGGTCTCGCCGGGCATCACCGACACCGACATGAACGCGGGCTGGCTGCGCGGCGACCCGAGGGCCCTGGCGTACGCGACCGGGCAGGCCGTCCTCGCCAGGGTCGGCACCCCGGAGGACATCGCCGACGTCGTCGCCTTCGTGGTCTCCGACGACGCCCGCTGGGTCACCGGAACCACCCTCGACGCCACCGGCGGCTCCGGACTCCAGTGAGACCAGAGGTCAGGGGGTGTCGTCCTGCGGTTCGGTGGCCTCCCCCAGCTCGGTGAAGAGCGTGAGCTGGAGCCCGGCCGGACCCTCAAGGCGGGAGTTGAGCGAGTTCCACGGGGTCCGGACGGGTTCGGCGATCACCGTGGCCCCGGCCCCGGCCAGCTCGGCGGTGACGGCGACCGAGTCGTCCACCTCGAACGCCACCCGGATCTGCCCGGCCACTCTCCGCCCCACCTCGACCCGGTCGATGAACTCCGCCTGCGACGGGTCCGCGATCTCCAGGGTGGCCCGGCCCGCCTCCAGGATCGTCACCCGGCCGTCGGGTGAGGAGTACGCGGCCCGCTCGGGCAGGCCGAGCACGTCGCGGTAGAAACGCAGCGCCTCGTCGTAGTCGGCGGCGGTGACGACCAGGCGCAGCTCTCGAACGGTCATGACGGCTCCCATGGTGATCGCGGATGTCCCGACCACGACAGCACGGCCGGCCGCGTCCGGCATTCCCGGACGGATCCGAACGGGGTCCGGATCCGTCCGGGACGCAGCCGGCCGCTCGTCCGGGCTTCCAGACCACTCGCCAGGGCAGGTCGCCCCCGGGCCGGTTCATCCGCCCTCGGGCCGCGCTTCACCCGCCCCGGGCCGGTTCACCCGCCCCCCGGGCCGCGCTTCGCTCGCCCCCGGCCGCTCCACCCGCCCCCGCCGCGTTCACGGCCTTCGCCCTGGATGGCCCGGCACCGGTGGACGGCGACGGGCGGCGCCGTGGCCCCCGCACCCCCGACTTTCACCCGACACGGCCCCGTATCGATGAACCGCTTCGGCGAAGCGTGTTGGATGTCCATCACACAGATCGGATCGTGGACGAGGAGGTGACCGAGGTCACGGCCGCCGTCACGCCCACGCGCCACCTGATCGTCGAGACCCGGTTCTCGCTCGTCTGACGTCCCGTACCGCCATGATCGGAGAGAACGCAGTGACAGCCACCGTCGCGGCGCAGCCGCAGACCTCGGAGTCGTTCCTGGCCGGGCCGCTGCCCGCATACGTCTACGACCTGGTCGAGCTCGGCGCCCACGTCAGGGACATACGCGCCGCGCTGGGAGACGTCGAGCTGTACTACGCGGTGAAGGCCAACCCCGACCCGGAGCTGATGCGGACACTCGCCCCGCACGTCGACGGCTTCGAGGTCGCCTCGGGCGGCGAGCTCGCGCACGTGCGCGAACACTTCCCGCACGCGCCGATCGCGCTGGGCGGACCGGGCAAGACGGACGCCGAGCTGTTCGGCGACGTGACCCGCCTGCACGTCGAGAGCCCCGGCGAGCTGCGCCGCCTGCTCGCGTCCGGCCACTCGGCGGACGTGCTGCTACGGGTCAACCTGGACATCCCGATCGAGGGGGCCTCGCTGGCGATGGGCGGCGGCGCCACGCCGTTCGGGATGGACCCCGCCGGGATCGCCGAATGCGTCGCCCTGCTGGAGACCCAGAGCGCCGTACGGCTGCACGGAGTCCACGCCCACCTGGCCAGCGGGCTCGACGCGCCCCGGATGCTGGAGCTGGCGGCGGCCGTCCTGGACTACGCGCGCACGCTGGGGGCGACCGAGATCAACCTCGGCGGGGGCATGGCCGTCTCCTACGCCGACCCCGACGACCGGTTCGACTGGGCGGCCTACGGCAAGGGCCTGGCCGCGCTCCGTCGTCCCGGTGAGACGCTCCGGATCGAACCGGGACGCTCGCTGACCGTCTACTGCGGGAGATACGTGACGCGCGTCATCGACGTCAAGCGCGTCCACGGCGAGCTGTTCGCGGTCGTGGCGGGCGGGACCCACCACATCCGCACCCCCGCCACCAAGGGCCACGACCAGCCCCTGGTCATGACGAAGGCCGGGGAGCCGATCACGATCGTCGGCCAGCTCTGTACGCCCAAGGACATCCTGGCCCGCCGGGTCCCCATCGCGCTCAAGCCCGGTGACCTGGTGGAGTTCACGATGGCGGGCGCCTACGCCTGGAACATCTCCCACCACGACTTCCTGATGCACCAGAAACCGAGCTTCCACTATCTGACCCGATAGAGCCGGAGGGCACGCCCGCGGGCTCCGACCCGGGTACGGGGACACCCGCCGCTACGCATATGCTGCGCATCGTCGTTTTCATGTCAGGCAGTGTCCAGAGGGAGAAGCTCACCGTGTACAAGGAGTTCGCGATCGAGGCCGTGGTCTGGGCCATCCCCGTCGTAGTGCTGCTCGGGCTCGCTTTCATGATCACTGCCTGACCCGCGGGGCCCCGCCCCGGCGGGTCAGCGCTCGGCCAGGACGATCACCGAGTCGCCGGGGCCGAGGC
This sequence comes from Streptosporangium vulgare, assembly GCF_042428775.1. NCBI lineage: Bacteria > Bacillati > Actinomycetota > Actinomycetes > Streptosporangiales > Streptosporangiaceae > Streptosporangium > Streptosporangium vulgare. Next base: position 113,088 of record NZ_JBHMBS010000008.1, read on the forward strand.
GCAGCGGCCGCGACTTGTCCGGATTGAGGACGACGCCGAAGTGCGGGGCCTCGTTCGCCCGCTCCGCCAGGCGGTAGCCGATCGCGGTCTCGCCGCGGCGCCGGGCCGACTCGATCACCGAGGCGAAGTCGACCGGCGCCCCGGGGCGGACGTACCGCTCCGCCGGGCGCGGGTAGATCTCCGAACCCCCCGAGTCGAAGAGCTGGCCGAACACCTCGGCCAGGTGCCGGTTCTCGGCGAGCTGGGCGAGCAGCAGGCCGATCACCGTGTCGCTGATCACGATGTCGTCGGCCCTGGTGACCTCGGCCAGGCTCCGGTTGTTCTCGTCGTGCATCTCGCTGACGATGGAGTAGCGCTCGCCGAGCGAGGACTGCATGTCGCGCAGCTGGAGCAGGGTCATCAGGGTGCGCGTGTCCGCGTGGCCGGGGCTGTAGCGGTCGTCGGAGAGCACGATCACGTGCTGGTAGAGGCCCAGGCCGAGCGAGTCCAGCGCGTAGCGGTCGGAGGTGTCGCACTCCTTGACGTTGACCGTGAGGTTGCCCAGCCCCTCGAAGCCGGTCGCCGCGTCGGGGTGGTCGGAGGCGATGTCCAGGACGGAGCCCGGCGCGACGTAACCGTCGAGATAGCGGACGACCTGGCGGCCCCGGCCGTTCCAGTTGAGGATCAGGGTGCGCTCGGCGCTCTGCTCGGTGTGCTCGACCAGGACGATCGACTCCTCGCGGGCCGAGGGCATGCCGGCGGCCAGGTGGATCATCGAGTCGTCGTGGGCGATCACGATGATCTCGTCGGACTCGGAGATCACGGTGTCCATGGGCGGGTTCAGCATGGCCGCCCCGGCCCGGCGCAGCCCGATCACCGTGGCGGTCTGGTACGCCGGGAGCACCTCGCCGTACGTCATGCCGGTGAAGTCGGGGTCGGAGCGCAGGTAGATCTCCCCGTCGCTGAAGTTGAGCAGGTCCATGCAGACCACGGACATGCCCGACTGCCGCGACGACTGCACGATGAGCCGGGAGGCGGTGTCGTCGGAGTCGACGAGGTGGACGTCGGGGCCGCCCGCGAGACGCGCGGCGGCCATGTTGGAGCTCTCGGCGATGGCGGCCACCACCGGCGGGTGGCCGCCGGGCCGTTTGGCCAGGGCGAGCAGCGTCTTGATGACGTGCGCGTCGGGGTCCTCGCCCTGCGGGGAGAGGACGACCACCGAGCGGGCCGCGGCCAGGTTCATCAGGTCGAGGTCGGTCGGTTCGGTGGGCCGCCCGGTCCGGCAGACCAGCCTGGTCCTGCCGGTCTCGCTCGCGAACTGCCGGATCTCGTCCTCCATCGCGATCTTGTCCTTGTCGGCGAGGATCGCGATGACCGACCTGCGGTCGCTCGCGTGCGCCTGGGCCAGCTCGCTGACGATCGTGAAGACCTGCTCCGACCAGCCCAGGACCACGATGTGGCCGGTCTCGATGATCCGGGACCTGCCCTTGCGCAGCTCCTCGAACCTGCTCTTGAGATCGTTGGAGAGGACGCCGACCAGGGCGCTGACGATGAAGATCCCACCCAGCGACGCGGCGAACATCAGGGCGATGAACGGCGCGCTGCCGGTGTCGCTGGCCACCTTCCCCGGGCTCAGCGCGCGCATCAGCGTCATCCACAGCAGGCCCGGGGCACCGTGGTGCTCGGCGGCCTCCTGCGGGGTCAGCCACAGGCCCAGCGCCGTGACCAGCAGGATGAGGCCGAGAGAGATGACCGCGAGCCAGCCGATCAGCGCTGTCGTGCCCCGCGACATGGTGTTGTCGAACCAGTAACGCAGGCGTTCTCGAAACGTCGCCCTCAGCATGAAATTCCCCCCGGTCAGTAAAGCGGAGTCAACAATTGTACAAAAACCACGGGTCGCCGAGAGGACGGTCGGGCGAACGGGCCGGGTGGCTGCCAGGGGGCGCCCGACGTTTCACGGGCCGGGGCTTCACGGGCCGACGCTTCACAGGCTGGGAACTTCACAGGCTGGAGCTTCACGGGCTGGGGGCTTCGTGGGCCCGGAGCGCGAGGCGAAAATGGCAATGGGGTTTATGTGGGGCTTTATGAATTAATGCGGTGAATCGCCAATAAACCTGATGGAACAGTTGAGTTGAGTTGTTCATCCGGTTGCCGGTGGCGTGTCGTCCCGCTCGGGTTCCCCGGCCCCGAACCCGGAGCTCGCGTTCGTCTCAGGGAAGTTTGGTCCAGGGGCCCGGGGCGTGGTCGCCCTTCGGGATCCACAGCGCGGGCTGGAGCTCGCGGAGTCGCGGGGCGCAGCCGTCGTTCCAGGGGAACCGGCCCACGGCGTCCGGCCAGACGATCTCCATGAAGGACAGCGGGGGCCGCTGGTAGAAGTGCAGCGCGGTGCCGAACAGCGACCGGTACCAGCTCGTGTCCACCGTTCTCGCGACGACCGGATAGTTCCTGATCACGTCGTCCCGCTCCCGGCCCTCGACCAGGTGACGCCCGGCGGCGATCTCGTCGGCGAGGGTGTCGAGGCAGTTGCCCATCACGTCCGCGCGGAGCCCGAACATGGCCGCCTCCGGGGAACGGAGCGTGTGCCACAGCCCGACGGTGAACGCCCAGCCCGGCCCGTCCTCGTCCTCCGGGACCATCACGACCGCCCACCCGCGATCCCGGACACTCCGCACCGTCCTGAGGCCGGACTCGTCGAGCTCCACCTCCTGCTCGACGCACAGCAGGCAGTGGCACGCGCTCTGGTGGAACATGTGCCTGATCGTAGTGCTTTGTGGTTGTTCGTGCCTACAAGTCCGACCGCACCTGCCTCGCTCCGGCCTCACTCGGTGCGGGAGGTATTTGTGCGTGAGGGTTGACAGTGGTTATCGCTGATGTAACTATCGCAAAAATCTTACAAATATCTGAAAATAGATTCGAGTAACTCGAAATGAAGAGCGGTAGGAAATCATCAAGCGTCGATAAGGCATTTGAGCTGATCAGTGCCGTGTCCGGAAGCGGCCAGTCCGGAATGACCCTGGGCGAACTCGCGGCGCACACCGGCGTCGCCGTCAGCACCGCCCACCGCTACGCCATCTCGCTCCTGGAACTGGGCGTCCTGGAGCGGGACGCCACCGGCGCCTTCCGGCTCGGCGTCACCCTCATCACCCTCGCCGGGCGCTACCTGGAGGAGGACGGGCTCCGCGCCGCGGCCCAGCCGTACCTGGCCGAGCTGGTCGAGATCAGCGGGGAGACCGTCCACCTCGGGGTCCCGGTCGGCCAGCACATCGTCTACGTCGACAAGGTGGAGAGCGCCAAGTCGGTGCGCCTGGTCTCCCGGATCGGCAGCCGCGTACCGCTGCACTGCACCGCGATGGGCAAGGCGGTCCTCGCCTTCCTGGACGAGCCGCGCCGCGCCGAGATCCTGGCCGTGCGGACGGAGCCCCGTACCCCCAGAAGCCTCACCGGCGACGCGCTGCTCGCCGAGCTCGACACCGTACGCGACCAGGGCTTCGCGATCGACGACGAGGAGAACGAGGAGGGGGTGCGCTGCATCGGCCTGCCGATCATGAACGCCTCCGGCCGCCCGGTGGGGGCGTTCAGCGTGTCGGCGCCGGCCGGACGGTTCAGCGTCGGCGACTGCCACCGCCTGGCGCCGGTCGCGCTCGGGATGGCCGCGGACATCGGCCGCCGCATCGGCTACGCCGCCCCCAGAGCCCCAAGAGCCCGCAAGCCCGCCTGACTCCGCCTGAATCCTCCCGATCTCGACCGATCTCACCTGCTCTCCCCTGATATCGCCTGATCCCGTCCTTTCCCAGGATCCGCAGCTCGTACCGCAAGGCTTGCATGGAAGGAAGTGCTACGAATGTCCGCTCTCACCTCGCCGGACGCCTCCGTCATCACCGTCCGTAACCCCGGCACAGGCGAGCAGCTCGGGGAGGTGGAGGCGGCGGGCGCGGAACGGGTGGCCGCGGTCGTCGAGGCCGCCCAGGAGGGTCAGAGGGCGATGGCGGCGATGCCCGCCCACGAGCGCGCGGACCTCCTGCGCCGGGTGGCCGACCTGGTCGAGGCCGAGCGGGACGATCTCGCCGCGCTGCTCGCCGCCGAGAACGGCAAGCCCGTGCAGCAGACCCGGGGCGAGGTCGACGCCGCGATCCGGATCTTCCGCGGGTACGCGGGGGAGGCCACCAGGCTCTTCGGCCGCCAGATCCCGCTCGACGCCGTACCCGGCCTGGAGCGGCACCTCGCGGTGACGATGCGCGAGCCCCTCGGCGTCGTCGCGGCGCTGGTCCCGTTCAACTACCCGGTCGAGCTGTACGCGCACAAGGCCGCCGCGGCCCTCGCCGCGGGCAACGCCGTCATCGTCCAGCCGCCCGCCCGCTGCCCGCTCGCCCTGGTCAGGGTGGCCGAGCTCGTCGAGCGGGCCGGTGCGCCCGCCCACGCCCACCAGCTGGTCGCCGGAGGCGTCCAGGTGTCCCAGGCGCTGGCGCAGCTCCCCGGGATCGCCGCGGTGAGTCTCACCGGCAGCACCGCGGCGGGCCGCGAGATCGCCCGTCTCGGGTCCGCGACCCTGAAGAAGGTCTTCCTGGAGCTCGGCGGGAACGACGCGCTCATCGTCTGCGACGACGCCGACGCGGAGGAGGCCGCCCGCGCGGTCGTGCTCGGCCGCCTGGCCAGGGGGAACGGGCAGATCTGCTGCGCGGTCAAGCGCGTCTACGTCCAGGACGGCATCCACGACGCCTTCGTCGAGTCACTGCTCGGCCAGACGGCGAAGCTCTCCGTCGGCGACCAGCTGCTCGAGGAGACCGACGTCGGCCCCCTCATCGCCGAGGAGGCCGCCGAGCGGGTCGAGGCCGCCGTCGGCAGGCTCGTCGGGGAGGGCGCCAGGCTCGCCGCCGGGGGCGGCAGGCGCGGCGCGTTCGTCGACCCGGTCGTGCTGGTCGACGTGCCCGCCGCCAGCCCCACCTTCGCCGAGGAGATCTTCGGCCCGGTCGCGCCCGTCGCCCGCTTCACCGACCCCCTCGACGCGGTGCGGATGGCCAACGAGTCGCCGTACGGCCTGCACGCCGCCGTCTTCACCCGGGACGTCTCGCGGGCGTTCGCCATCGCGCGGCGCCTCGACGTCGGCGGGGTCGTCATCAACGGCTCGACCGCGCTGCGCGCCGAGAACCTGCCGTTCGGCGGTACCAAGGACACCGGCGGTTACCGCGAGGGCCTGCACGAGACCGTCCTCGACTTCACCCGGCAGAAGACGGTCGTCGTCATGGAGGCGTTCGGATGAGCCTGGAGCTCCGGGGCGTCCGCAAGGACTACGGCGGCGTCGAGGTGCTGCACGGGGTGGACCTCGTCGGCCACCCCGGCGAGGTCCTCGCCGTGGTCGGCGCGAACGGAGCCGGCAAGTCGACCCTGATCAGGATCCTCGCCGGTGCCCAGCCCATGAGCGCGGGCGAGATGTGGATGGACGGCGAGCGGGTCGAGCTGCGCTCGCCGCACGACGCGCACGCCCGGGGCATCCGCACCGTCTACCAGGAGCTGACCCTGGTACCCCAGTTGTCGGTCACCGAGAACCTGCTGATGGGGCACTTCCCCAGGAGGCGCGGCGGGCTCATCGACTGGTCGGCGGCGCACGCCCGCGCCGGGGAGCTGCTGGAGAGCATCGGCTTCGGCGCGATCGACCCGTGTACCGTCGCGGGCCGCCTGACGGTGGCCAGGCAGCAGATGGTGGAGATCGCCAAGGCGCTGGTGGACGAGCCGCGCGTGCTGGTGCTCGACGAGCCCTCCGCGGTGCTGGCCGGAAGCGACCTCGATTCGCTGTTCGCGCTGATCAGACGGTTGCAGGAGCGCGGGGTGCTGGTCGTCTACGTCTCCCACCGGCTCGCGGAGGTCCTGGAGCTCGCCACCTCCATCGTGGTGATCAAGGACGGCAGGATCGTCGAGACGACCGAACCCGCCCGCACGGGCGAGAACGAGCTGATCCGCCTCATGGCGGGCCGCCGCCTCGAACAGATCTACCCCGACCGGCGAGCGGGGCACGGCGAGGTACGGCTCAGCGTCTCCGGGCTCACGCGCGGGGGCGAGTTCGAGGACGTCTCCTTCTCCGTGCGCTCGGGGGAGATCGTCGGGCTGTTCGGGCTGGTCGGCTCCGGCCGCAGCGAGCTGGCCCGGTGCGTCTTCGGCGCCGAGCCCGCGTCCGCGGGCCAGGTGCACGTCCGGTCCGGTGCCGAGCCCGCGTCCGTCGACCAAGGCCGCGCCCGATCCGGTGCCGAGCCCGCGTCCGCCGCTCCGGAGCACGTCCGGTCCGGTGCCGAGCCCGACCGGGCCCGGTCCGGGGCCGGGCCCGCCGTCCGGACGGGCGCGGAGTCCCCGCCCGCCGACCCGGCCCGCGCCCGCGCCCGGTCCTGGGCCGGGTCCCTGTCTCCCGGCAGGGCACGCGGCCGGTCCGGGGTCGTCGGCTTCCGTACGCCGGCCGAGGCGATCGCGGCCGGGCTCGCGCTCGTCACCGAGGACCGCAAACGCACCGGCCTGGTACTCGGCATGAGCGTGCTCGACAACATCACGCTCACGACCCTGTACTCGGCCACCCGGGGTCCGCTGATCGACACGGGCCTCAGGCGCGGGAACGTCAACGACATGATCGACCGGCTGGGCATCCAGCCCTCGGGGTGCGCCTCGATGCCGGTGGTCAACCTCAGCGGCGGCAACCAGCAGAAGGCCGTGCTCGCCAAGTGGCTGCTGGCCGAGCCGCGCGTGCTCATCCTCGACGAGCCGACCCGAGGCGTGGACATGGCGGCGAGGGTCGACATCTACCGCATGATCGACGACCTCGCCCGGCAGGGCCTCGCCGTCCTGCTCATCTCCTCGGACCTGACGGAGGTGCTCGGCGCCACCGACCGGGTGCTCGTGATGAACCAGGGGCGCATCACCGGCGACCTGCGTTCCGACCAGACCACGGAGGACGAGATCCTCGCCCACTCGATCGGGCGGACGGCATGACCCGCCCACCACGGAGGGACAGCATGACCCGGCCAGCCCGGAGGGACAGCAAGACCCGGCCAGCCCGGAGCGACGACACGACCCGGCCGGCTCACGCGGGCCGGACGACCTGGCCGGCCCGCGGGGGCCGGACGACCCGGCGGCCCGCCACGTTCGCGAGGGTCGCGTGAACGGGCGACCGGCGGGGCCCGCGCGGGCCTCCACCGCTCCGGATCCCAGGGGTCCGGCCCCCTCCGCGCCGGTGGCCGCCGGTCCGGCGGCCCCGATCTCCGGCGGGTTTCCCCGGCTGGTCGTGGCGAGCCGGGACCTCACCGCGCAGGTCGCGTTCGTCACGCTCATCGTGGCGCTCGTCGCGGTGGCGGCGCTCACCTCCGACACGTTCCTCACCCCGACCAACCTCACCAACCTGCTCAAGCAGATGGTCACCACCGGCCTGCTGGCGTACGGGATGCTCGTGGTGATCCTCACCGGCGGCATCGACCTGTCGGTCGGGTCGGTGGTGGCCTTCTCCGGCATCATCACCGCCGGTCTCGTCTCCGGCCTTCCCATCCCGATGGCGACGCTCGTGGGCGTCGCCTGCGGGATCGGGTTCGGGCTGGTCAACGGCGTGCTGGTCGCCCGGTTCGGGCTGGCGCCCTTCGTGGTGACCCTCGCGGCGCTGACCACCATCAGGGGCCTGGCCTTCGTCTACTCCGAGGTGCCGATCACCCCGGAGGACCCGGCGTTCCTCACGCTCGGCTCGGCGATGCTCGGCCCCGTCCCGCTGAGCACCGTGATCATGCTGGCCGTGTTCCTCGCGGGCGGCCTGTTCCTGACCCGCTTCCCGGCCGGCCGCTCCATCGTCGCGATCGGCGGCAACGCCGAGGCCGTACGGCTCGCGGGCATCAACGTGCGCAGGCACGTGATCCTCGCCTACACGATCAGCGGCGCGTGCGCCGGACTGGCGGGCGTCATCCTGGCGAGCCGGGTGGGCATCGCCCAGCCGAGCGTCGGGGTCGCCTTCGAGCTCGACGCGATCGCCGCGTGCGTGATCGGCGGGGCGAGCCTGGCGGGCGGGCGAGGATCCGCCAAGGCCACCTTCGGCGGCGTCCTGGTCCTCGTGCTGATCAACAACCTCCTCAACCTGTACGGCGTGCAGAGCTTCTGGCAACAGGTGCTCAAGGGACTGATCATCATCGCCGTCATCCTCGTCCAGCGCGCCAACCAGGCGCGCACCTGACGTACCCGCTCCACAACACCCCCCGAGGTATACCGAAATGAACGCCAGGAAACTCAGCGGCCTGCTGGCCGCCGGCCTTCTCGCCCTCAGCCTCGCCTCCTGCTCCTCCAGCGGGGACGAGCCCACCACCGCCGCCTCCGCCTCCGGCGACGGCTCCTACACGATCGGTGTCGCCAACTTCATGCTGAGCGGCCCCTACTTCAGCGGCATGGACAAGGCGATCGCCGCCCAGGCCAAGAAGAAGGGCAAGATCGAGATCATCAGCACCGACGCCAACGGCGACGCGGCCAAGCTCGCCTCCAACGTCGAGGACCTGCTGAGCAAGAACGTCGACGCCATCATCATCTCCGGCGGCCCGCTGGAGTCGGCGCCCGCGGCGCTCAACGCGGCCAAGACGGCGAACAAGCCCGTGGTCCTGGTGGACCGCAAGTTCCAGACCGGCGAGTACACCAGCTGGATCGGCCCGGACAACAAGGCGATCGGCGTACAGAACGGCCAGTTCCTCGCCGAGAAGCTGCCCAAGGGTGGCAAGGTCGCGATCATCAAGGGCGGCCCCGCCGACAACAGCATCGGCCTGGCCCGTACCGAGGGCGTGAAGTCGGTGCTCGGGAGCACCGCGGGCATCACGCTCGTCGAGGCCCCCGACTTCGGCAACTGGGGATCCGACGGCGGCCTGACCGTGATGGAGAGCCTGCTGGCGACCAACCCCGACCTCGTCGCGGTGTTCTGCGAGAACGACGCGATGTGCCTGGGCGCGCAGCGCGCCATCGCGGACGCGGGCAAGTCCGAGCAGATCGTCATCGCGGGCGTCGACGGCCAGGCCGAGGCGCTCAAGGCGATCCTCGACGGCACCAACTACCTGGTGACCGGCCTGAACGACGCGGACATCATCGGCGCGATGGGCCTGGACCGGGCGGTCGAGATCCTGAGCGGAGCCAAGGTCGAGAAGGACACCGTGGTGCCCTCCCCGCGGGTCACCAAGGACAACGCGGCCGAGTACCTCGACCCGAAGGGCGGCTTCTAGCCCTTCCCGATCCGCGGCCGTTCGGGGGAACGGTTCTGATCCGCGGACGTTCGGGGGAACGGCTCGGGCCCGCGGCCGTCCGGGGGAGCGGCGCGTGGAGTACGGCCGGTTGTGAACGGCGGCCGGGTGGCGGTCGGCGACGCCACCCGTGGTCGCCGGTATCGGGACGGAGGTGCGCACACCCGCGAGGACGCGGGTCGCGTCCAGGCACGAGCAACGCCTTACTCGTCGAGTGAAGGGCACGTAACCCATGCGAAGAAACGTCAGAGGGGCCGCGCGCAAGGCGGCCCTCGCCGCGGTCACCACGACCGTCGTGGCACTCACCTCGTTCGGGGTCAGCACCCCCGCGACGGGCGACACCGCCGCACCGGCCGGGAGCCGTACTCCCGGCACTCCCGGCACTCCCGGCCCGAGCCCCACGTCCGGTACGTCGGTCACGCCGAGCGCCCAGGCCGAGCAGGACAAGCAGAACAAGCAGGACAGGAAGGCCGAGCAGGCCAAGACGGGCGCGGAGAGCAAGGCGGGCGCGGCGAAGAGCGCCGCGGCCTGGACCCTGCTGCACTCGGAGAACTTCTCGTCTCCCATCAACACGGGCAACGCCCCGTGGGTGAGGGAGAACTACACCACCCCGTTCGACACGATCATGGACGACTCCGGCCAGTGGTACCGCAACGACTACGGACCGGCCTGGACCACCGCGTTCAACTCCTTCGCCACCTACCGGAAGGAGTTTCCGGTCGGCCAGGGCGGCTGGCTGACGGCTTCGCTCTCCGCCCGCGACTGGAACAAGGACGGCGTCATCGAGTCGCCGCCGTCGATCACCACCGCGACGGTGGGCGGCGCGCCCGCGGCGGTGCTGAACGTGCCCGACCACACCGGCGGAGCGATCTTCCGGCCCACCAACAAGCTGCCCGACCAGTATCGCGTCGAGTACAAGCTCAAGACCATCGACTTCGGCGGCAAGCGGAACGGCTCGATCGAGTACAACGGCAAGGTCAACGGCTACAGCACCCAGGGATGCAAGACGCAGCACCCCTGGGGTGAGGGGTCCAGGAGCCCCGGCTGGAGCGGCAACGCCGCCGCGCCCTACTGCGAGTGGCAGGACGTGCGGTCGGGCCCGTACGGCTACAACGGCTTCCACTTCATGTCGATCGTGGACTTCGCCAACCCCGCGCCGAGGAACAACCACTTCTGGCACTATCGCCGCAAGGTGCTGATGGACTCCTTCTCCCAGCACCCCGACCGGGTCGGCAGCGGCACCGGCGGGCGGGTCTGCAACTCCAACACCAACCAGTACTACAACTACCGCGACGGCAACTTCAACACGGTCAACATGTGGATCAGCGGCCTGCCCAACTGGACGCCGGGACCCGGCGGCCTCGCGGGCAACTCCCAGTGGTTCATGACGAGCTGCTCCGGCGGCGTGGCCGAGCAGCAGCTGTCGTCGGCGGCCGAGCTCCAGCCCGAGCTGATGCCCGACCAGTCCTACACCTTCGCCATCGAGCGCGACGCCACCGGCTACGTGCTCGAGGCCAGCGGAAACTTCGCCAGGGTCGGGCAGAAGACGATCCGCTTCCACCGCCCCTTCATCGTCAACAACGCGCCGATCTGGCACTACAACGTCAAGCCCGGCGAGTACGACGGCCGTTACAACGCCACCCTCGTCCAGAACGACGTGAACGGCAGCGCGTCCTGGCCGAACCAGTGGCCGGCCGACTCCCAGTATCCCGACTACTTCGTGATCGGTGACCTCTACACCAACGTCTACGAGGGCAGCGCGAGCCTGACGGACATCCGTCTCTACGTCCCCGAGACGACGCAGCCGGTCACCAACCTCGCGCTGAACAAGCCGGCCACCGCTAGCAACCAGTGCGCGGCCAGTGAGGGTCCCGCCAAGGCCGTCAACGGCAGTTGGACGGCCGGCAACTCCGACAAGTGGTGCGCGCTGGGCGCCAACAAGTGGCTCCAGGTCGACCTGCAGTCGAACACGCAGGTGGGGCGGTTCGTGGTGCGCCACTCCGGCGCGGGCGGTGAGAAGGCGGCCTGGAACACCCGCGACTTCGACCTCCAGGTCAGTACCAACGGCACCACCTGGACGAACGTCGTGAGCGCCCGGGGCAACACCGCCAACGTCACCACCCACACCTTCACCCCCGTCAGCGCCCGGTACGTGCGGCTCAACGTCATCACCCCGACCAGCGACAGCGACACCGCGGCCCGCGTCTTCGAACTGGAGGCCTATTCCAGCTGACGAGGTCCTGTCCGGCCGGCTCCCCTCCGGCCGGCGTCCGCTTCGATCAACGTGGTGAACGTGGTGTTCGGCCGGCGTCCCGCCGGGCCGATGTCCCGCTCGGCCGCCCCGGGGCGTCCGGCCGAACCGCCGCGCGCCGCGCCGGGAGTCGCGGGTCGGAATCCGGCGGGAGTCGCGGGTCGGAATCCGGCAGGAGTCGCCGGTCCGAATCCGGCGGTAATTGCCGGTCTGAATCCTGCCAGCCCGGGGTCGCGTGCCCGCCATAGCTTTGCTCGCGTGCAGGGCCCCTCCCTCCGTACGGGGCCCGACGACGAGAGGGCTTACCCCATGGACCTGCAGCTTTCCGGTCGTGTCGCGGTCGTCACCGGCGCCTCCAAGGGCATCGGCCTGGCCGTCACCCGTACCCTGCTCGACGAGGGGGCCCGCGTCGTCGCGGCCTCGCGCAAGAGCACCCCCGAGCTGGACGCGCTCGACGGCGCCGGCCTTCTCCACGTACCGGCCGACCTGACCGACCCCGAGGCGCCGGGCCGGATCGTGGCGCGGGCCGTGGAGGCGTTCGGCGGGCTGGACATCCTGGTGAACAACGCCGGTGGCCCGCCGCCCGGCGTTGCCCTGCCGCGCTTCTCGTTCCTCGCCCCCACGGACGACGACTGGCGGGCGATGTTCGAGTTCAACCTGTTCTCGGTCGTACGGGCCGTCCGCGCCGCCGTCCCGGTGATGCTCCAGCGGGGCGGCGGCTCGATCGTCAACGTGTCCTCGGGCAGCGCCCGGCTTCCGGCTCCCATGAACGTCGACTACAACGCGGCCAAGGCGGGTCTGAACAATCTCACCAAGGCGCTGTCGGAGGAGTTCGCGCCGCAGGGCATCCGGGTGAACACCGTGTCGCCGGGGCCCGTCCGGACGGCGTGGTGGACCGAGGAGGGCGGCGCGGCCGACATCATCGCCGCGCAGGCGGGGACCGATCGCGACACCGTGCTGGACAGCGTCGCGGTGGAGATGATGAGGCTCACCACCGGCCGCCTCGTCGAGCCGCGGGAGGTCGCCGACGTGATCGCCCTGCTCGCCTCGCCGCGCTCGGCGAGCACCACCGGCGCCGACTTCGCCGTCGACGCCGGTTTCCTCAAGGAGATCTGACCCACCCGGCTCCGTTCCCACCGGAGGCCGGCTTCTCCGAGGTCACCTGACACCCTCGATGTGGTCCGGCAGCCGCGGGACGGTCTCGCCGATTCTGTCGTAGGGGAATGCGAGACTTGCGCCACCGCGCCGCGCGTTCCCGTGGCGCGGTGTTCTCGCGCCGAGGGGTTCCCCGTGGCGCGGTGGCAACCGGTTGCCCGTTCCGCGAGGAGGCGTGATGACGACCCACGGCCAGGGCGACGAGGGCGATGTCCTCGTCGACATCCCCACCGACATCGGACGTCCCGCGCGCAGAGCCCTCGCCGCGGCCGGTCGCACGACGCTCGCCCAGGTCGCCGCCATGAGCGAGCGAGAGCTCCTGCGGCTGCACGGCATGGGCCCCAAGGCCGTCGGCCGCCTGCGCGAGGCGCTCGCCGAACGCGGCCTCGCCTTCGCCGAGCATCGAGCCGAGCATTGAGAAGTCGTCCTGTCCGGTGAGCCGGAGTGTGCGCCAGGAGGCCGGCTTCCACCGCGAACCGAATCTCGTACGTGAACGGATAGGGGGCTGAGATGGCCGAGATGACGGTGGCCGAGGTGATGGCCGAGCTGGCCGGGCTGGAGGACCCGAGGGCACGCGAGGTGAACGAGAAACACGGTGACGATCACGGTGTGAACCTCGGCAGGCTGCGCGCGCTCGCGAAGCGGCTGAAGACGCAGCAGGAGCTCGCGTGCCGGCTCTGGGAGACGGACGACAGCGCGGCGAGACTGCTGGCGATCCTGATCTGCCGCCCGAAGGCGTTCGGGCGTGACGAGCTGGACGTCATGGTGCGCGAGGCGCGCACCCCCAAGGTGCACGACTGGCTCGTGAACCACGTGGTGAAGAAGAGCCCGCACTCCGAGGAGCTGCGCCTGGCCTGGTCGGCCGATCCGGATCCGGTGGTCGCGAGTGCCGGATGGGCGCTGACCACCGAACGCGTGGCGAAGAGGCCCGAGGGCCTCGACCTCGCGAGACTGCTCGACGTCATCGAGGCGGAGATGAAGGACGCCCCGGATCGCCTGCAGTGGGCGATGAACCACTGCCTGGCGCAGATCGGGATCGAGCACGCCGAGCACCGCGCCCGCGCGATCGACATCGGCGAGCGTCTGGAGGTGCTCAAGGACTACCCGACCTCTCCGGGCTGCACGTCTCCGTTCGCGCCCGTCTGGATCACCGAGATGGTGCGCCGACAGCCACCGCGAGACGGTGACTCGTCCGGTGAGCCGGTGAGCCGGTGAGCCGGTGAGCTGGCGAACGAGGGTGGCGGGATGTCAGCCGTTGTGCCGCATCTCGGGCCAGAGCGCCTGCCACGGGCGCGACGGATCGCGGCAGACGAGGATGGGCAGGTGCTGCTCCTCGTTGGACAGTCCGACGCCGTTGTCGATCCTGCCGCGTTCCTCGCAGGTGGCGAACACGCGGGCGTAGCCGCCAGGAGAGTCCGTCACGACCACCGCGATCCGGGCTGACGGCGCCGGCGGGCCACGCCGGTAGAGCTCGTTGTGCCCGCTGTGGACCTCGGGCAGGCCGTATTCCCCGGCGTAGCGGTCCAGCGCCCCGGCCTCGCCGTAGTTGTCGGTGAGGAGTACGGCCCGCGCGCGCTCCTGAGGCGTCAGCTCGCCGACCACCGCCGCGACCCGGGCGGCGAACTCCGGCCATCCGATCGACTCGCGCGCCACCTCGTTGATCCTGGCGACCGGGGTGCCCTCCAGGGCCGGGGGAGGGATCACCGGCAGCGCGATGACGACGGAGACGACCGCGTTGACCGTCAGGGCGCCGACGACCAGCGCACGCCGTCCCGTACCCGACATCCACCGGCTGACCGGGCCGCAGCCCGCGGCGAAGAGCAGCACGAGCAGGCCCCCCACGTAGTCGGGGCGCCCGCCGGAGTAGAGCGTCAGCGCACAGGCCAGCGGGTAGGCCAGGGCGAGGCAGCGCAGGCGGGGTTCCCGCCACAGCCGTACGGCGCCGACCACCTGGACGACCGCCTGGGGCGGACCGAGCAGCAGGAGCTGCAACGGTACGAAGACGAGACGGTTGTCGGCCCCCTCGTCCGCCTCCAACGCCCCGGCCATCACCAGTTGCGGCCAGCCGTGGGTCGCCTGGTAGACCAGGTTGGGCGCGGCGATCACGAGGGCCAGCAGCGCGCCGAGCCAGAGCCTGCGGTCCCGCAGCACCTCGCGCGGCCCCGCCAGCAGCACGCCCGCGCCCACGCTGACCAGGAACAGCACGATCAGCTGCCGGTTGTACGTCGCCACCCCCGCGACGGCGCCCAGCGCGGGCCACCAGCGGCCGTCGCCCCGCAGCGCCCGTACGGCGAACAGCGCCGCCGCGACCCAGAGCGGCAGGTCGACGCCCAGGGTGAGCAGGGAGTGCCCGCCGATCAGGAGCAGGCTCGTGGTGGCGATTCCCGCCGCGGCGACGAGCTGCGCCCTCCGGTCGCCGCCGAGCTCCCGGGCCAGGAGGGCGGCCAGGACGACGACGAGCGACGCGATCAGGGCGGGAACGACGCGCAGGGCGACCACGGTGTCGCCGAACACGGCGACCGAGGCACGCGCGATCAGCGGGGTGAGCGGCGGAGTGTCGAAGTATCCGAGGGCGGGCTGTTCGCCCAGCATCCGGAAGTACAGCTCGTCCCGGTGGTAGCCGTAACGCGGGCTCGCGACCAGCAGCACGGCGAGCGTGGCCAGCGCGACCACGCCGACGGGCCGCCCGGCGAAGGGGGTGGCGGGGGCGGCCGTGTCACGAGTGTGCGGCGCGGAGGAGGAAGACACGTCAGGGGTGCGCGGCGCGGAGGGGGAGGATTCGGACACTCGTTCATCATCGGCTTTCGATGCCGGTGACGCGAGGGATGATCCTGATCGTTCCCGCCCCCCTCTCCAGGCGTCGGGGAAAAATCCCTCGACGTCCTCGATGTCGTACTGGGACACTGGCCGCTGCCGGACGTCCGGGAACACCTCGGCCTGGCTGTGACCTGGTCTGACCAGGCCGTGAGCGGGCCTGGCCCGATCGCTCGCCGGTCGGAGGAGGCGCCGGACGCGGTGGCCGGACCAAGGGGCCAAGAGGCCAAGAGGCCAAGAGGCCGAGGGGCCGAGGACCTTTGAATGATCTTTATGACAGTGGGTGAACCATGAAACCGGTCGGCGAGCCAGAGATCCGCGGATCCTTCGTCAACTGCTCCAAGGGGGAGGCGCGCAGGATCAACCTGCCCAGGAACCTGCCCGAGCTCCCCTGGGCCGACCTCGACTTCCTGGGCTGGCGCGATCCCGGCGCTCTCGACCGGGGCTACCTGGTCGTCGAGCGGAACGGCGAGCTCGCCGGAGTCACCTTGCGCGTCGCGCAGGAGGTACGCAGGAGCTTCACCAAGAGCACCGTCTGCTCGATCTGCGTGACCCCCCACTCCGGCACGGGCGTCGCCCTGTTCGTCGCGCCCCGGGTGGGCGCCGCGGGCCGCCAGGGCAACACGGTCGGCACCTACATCTGCGCCGACCTGGCCTGTTCCCTCTACATGCGGGGCGTGAAGCGGACGGATTCCGGCGTGCGGTTCGAGGAGACGCTCACCTTGGAGGAGCGGATCGGCCGGGCCGTCTCCAACCTGGAGGGCTTCCTGGACAAGGTCTTCGACGGCGACGTGCGCTCGGCGTGATCTGGCGCGGCCGTTTCCTCCAACGTCCGCCTCATGTCCGGCGCCCCCCTTCCTCCAGCGTCCGCTTCATGTCCGCCGCCCCCCGCTCGACGCGCGCGCGGATCTCCCCCGCGAGCGCGTCCGGCAGCACGTCGGTTATCCAGACGAGCCGACTGCGATCGGGCTCCTCGGAGAAGACCTGGAACGAGGCGTGGTGGTGCGCGAGGGCCGGTCGCGCGCCTTCGACCACCGTGTACGCGAGCCGGCGAGTCGCGTCGTCGACATCGACGATCAGCTCGCGGACGACGTTGCCGTTGGGAAAGACGAGAATCCTCACGTCGCCCTCGATGCGGGTGTCGGCGACGCGATCCGGCAGAAGGCGCCGATGCACCGCGCCCACGTCGCGTATCGCCGCCCACACCTGCTCCGGGCTGGAATCGATCACGACTTCTGTGCGGATGGAAGCCATTTCGCTGTCTCCTGTCTGAGTGGTTCCCGGACGGCGGATTTCCTCCGCGCGGACGCCCGGACCCCGGCCCCGGAGGATGCCGGGCCCGCGACGCGTGTTGATGTGCTGACATGTCCGCCGAGAAGCGGGCACCCTTCCGGGTTCGCCGGGCTCGCCAAGCCCGGCGAACCCGGCGAACCCGGCGTTCGGTGGCCTGCCGTACGGGACGCCCGGCTCACGCCGTGCCGCTGTCTGTGCCGCCGTCCGTGGCGCTGTTCGTGGCGCCGATCTGGTCCAGGTGCAGGGAGACCCGGTGCTGGTTCTCGGCGAGGCGCAGGCACAGGTGTCGCAGCTGGGTCAGCTCGGCGGGCGTGAAGTCGCGGAAGATCGCCGCCATCGCGGCCTGGGTCGGCCCGCGGAAGGACTCGATCCACGCCTGTCCCGCGGGAGTGATCTGGGCCAGGACGGAGCGACGGTCGTGACGACCGGGGACCCGCCGCGCCAGCCCGTCGCGTTCGAGGGTGTCGACCAGCCCGGTGACGTTGCGGGAGCTCACTCCGGCCGACTGGGCCAGGTCGCCGATGCTGACCCCGTCGCCGGTCGAGGCGCTCAGGCGCATCAGGATGTCGAGCGCCCCCGAACTCAGCCCGCGGCCCTGAGCGCCGTGGGCCCGTATGCGCTCGACCGCGTGGAACGCGGTGCGGACGGCGGTCGCGGCCTCAAGGGCGAGAGTGTCGTCTCCGGCGGTGAACCGGGCCATGGCCGCCCTCGCCCCGGGATCGAAGAAGGAGCCGTCGGGATCGCGGGCGAACTCGGTCGATGATTTATGTACGTCCTTCATAATGAAGTAGCACTTTAGTACCTGCTTCCCTGGATTGTCGACGCGGAGACCTCGGACAGAGCCCGCTCGTCGCGGGATGACATCCCCCGGTCTGATCCGCCGTCCCCGGAATCAGACCGGGCTCCGATGTGGCCGGGGTGACCGTTCGGCGATCGTGGCCGTCATGCTGACGTCAATCGCCATCGCCCTGACCCTCCTCGGCTCGGGCGTACAGGCACCACGGACCGACCCCCTCGACTGGAGCGCCTGCCCGGGTGACAAGATCGGGATGGAGTGCGCCGACCTGCGGGTCCCGGTCGACTGGCAGCGGGCCGGCGGTCGCGAGATCACCCTGAAGCTGGGCCGCCTGAAGGCCACCGGCACCTCCGAGGGCTCCGTCCTGATCGCCTACGGCGGGCCGGGCGCGCCGGGGATCGCCATCACCCAGTCCATGACCCAGTGGGCCGGGCTCCGCGAGCGCATGGACATCGTCACCTGGGACACCCGGGGCTACGGCGAGCAGTTCCGCGGCCTGAGCACCGGCCTGCCGTGCACCTGGACGCGCGTCCCGCTGCCCGCGTTCCCCGAGGACGACGCCGACTTCGGGCGGCTCTCCGACACCAACCGCGGCTACGCCGAGGCCTGCCGCAACAAGGATCCCGAGTTCTTCGCCAACATGAGCTCGGCCGACCACGCCAGGGACATGGAGGCGATCAGAAAGGCGCTCGGCGGTGGCAAGCTCAACTTCTACGGCGCCTCCTACGCCGGGTTCTACGGACAGGACTACGCCCGCCTCTTCCCCGGCCAGGTGCGCACGATGGTGCTCGACGGCACGTGGAACCACAGCACCTCCGACTGGACCGGCGAGCTGGAGGCGATGGCCAGGAGCAACGAGGAGGCCATCGGCCGCTTCTTCGACTGGTGCGCCGCCGCCGGAAAGTGCCGAGACGTACCCGCGAAGTGGCGCGAGCTGGTCGCCAGGGCCGACCGCACGCCGATCCACGCCAAGCAGGCCGGCATCGCGTACGACGGACGCGACCTGCGGGCCTTCGTGGTGAGCTCCGCCAGGGGCGGGGCCGAGGCGTGGCCGGAGCTGGCGCGGGACATCCGCGCGGCGGCCGGCGGCGACGCCTCCGGCTTCGTGCCCGAGCGCGGTTCCCGCTATCCCGACCAGTCGACCGGCGTCACCGAGTGCGTCGACTGGCCGCGTCCCGCGAACCGTGCCGAGCTGGGGGCGACGATCGCCCGGCTGCGCGAGGTCGCGCCCAACGCGGGCACCGCCAACACCCTGGCGACCGGGACCCTCGGCTGCGTCGGCTGGCCGGTGCCGGTGACCAACCCGCCCGCCCCGTTGCCGAAGGGCCTGCCGCCCATGCTCGGCGCGGGTGCCTGGGGCGAGTCCGACGCCGTCCAGCGGGTGCTCGGGCCGGTGCCGGGCAGCGTCACCGTCCGCCACGAGGGACCCGGCCACACGCTCTACGTCTCCAACCCCTGCGCCCGCGCCCACATCGACCGCTACCTCACCGACCGCGTACTGCCTCCGGCGGGGACGAGGTGCTGACGCGCGAGCGGGCGGGACGCGGGGACCGCGGGCCGGGTGCCAGGGGTGCCTGGGACCGCCTCCAGGCAGGGACGATTCCTGATTTGTAGTGGTTCGTACCATTTTTCTGAAGGAGGCAGGTAACAAACGAGGGGTCCCGGCCATTTCCCGGTGTCAGAACAACACATCCGGTACGAAGGGGGCGGGGCGGTGACGGACGACTCGCAGCGGTTCACCAGCATGTACGACGAGTGCCGACAACGCGTCTGGGCCTACGTGGTCAGCCGCGCGGGACGGCAGGTGGCGGACGAGGTGGTGAGCGAGACGTTCGCGATCGCCTGGCGAAGGCTGGAGGAGGTGCCGGAGCCGGCCCTGCCGTGGCTCCTCGGGGTGGCCCGCAACGTGCTGCGCGACAACATCCGGGCCGAGGTCCGGCGCGACGCGCTCAGCGCCGAGTTGCGGGCCTGGACCGAGGACGACGTCGCCGAGCAGGTCGCGGAACGGCTCAGCGTGCTCAAGGCGCTGACGAGCCTGTCGGAGGACGACCGGGAGCTCCTGATCCTCACCGCCTGGCAGGGGCTCTCTCCCCGCGACGCGGCACGGGTCGTCGGCTGCTCTCCGACCGCCTTCCGGGTACGGCTCCACCGCGCGCGCAAGCGGCTCAAGCAGGGGATGGACACCGCCGCGTACCCCGGACCCCGGATGAGGAACCTCAGCGAGGAGTGGTCATGAACCCCATCGATCAGCTGCGGGCCGCACGCCCCGAGCACCTGGGGGACACCCCGGTCGATCCGCGTACCAGGGCCGCCGAGCTCTCCCGCGCCATGGCACGGCCCCGTCCGGCACCGGCCGGGCGCAGGACCGTCCGCCCGGGGTGGGGTCTCGGTCTCGGCCTCGCCGGAGCCGCCGCGGCCGTGACCGCGGTCGCCGTCACGATCTCCGCGACCGGCGGCACGGTCCCGGACGCGCCCTCCGTTCAAGCGGACCCGGGCCGGACGGTCTTCGGCCCGTCGACCTCCAGCCCGTCGGCCTCCACCCCGCAAGCCGAGCAGACCGAGCAGACCGAGCTCTCCAGCCGATCCATCCTGCTCGCCGCCGCCCACGGAGCGGCCCGCCAGCCGGACACGACCGGCGACTACTGGTACACCGTGTCGGTGAGCCGGATGCTGTCCGAGGTGGCGGACGAGGACTACAGCGTCGTCGAGCGGACCCGGAGCGAGGCCTGGACCCCGTCGGCGACCGGCAGGGACCGGTGGGACCGGACGTGGTCACTCGGGGCGCGGCCCGCGAGCCCGGATGACGAGGCGGCCTGGAAGCGGGCCGGTTCCCCGTCCAAGATCAAGGTCGAGGTCCCCGGCGGCAAGCAGGGGGGCGAAATGGAGGGGTACGTCCTGTCGACCGAGCCGGGAGAGGCGAAGGACAGCCGCACTCCGCTCGTCGACGGGGACAAGGTGTTCTGGCTGGGCCGCAACGTCACCATGAAGGACCTGCGCGGCCTGCCCGCCGACCCCGGCCGCCTCAAGGCGTGGCTGCTGCGCTCGTACAAGGGGACCGGCACCGAGGCGGACACCCCGATGGCGTCGGACGCCTGGCTGTTCACCGTCGCGGTCGGGCTGGTCACCGAGATGCCGATCACCCCGAAGGTGCGCGGCGCCGCCTTCCGGATGCTCGCCGACCTCAAGACCATCGAGGTCGCCCGCGGCGTCACCGACGCGGAGGGCCGCACCGGCAGCGCGGTCTCCATCGAGGAACGGGTCAGGGCGAAGGCGGACGCCAAGGGCGCCGAAGGAGTTCTGCGGAACCGTCTGATCTTCGACGAGGCGACCGGCAGGGCACTGGCCACGGACAGCGTCGTCGTACGGCCGGGCGGCCTGCAGGCCGGATTCGAACCGGGCACCGTGTGGAACTCCCGGACCGTCCTCGAAGCCGGATGGACCGACGAGAAGCCCGCGTCCTGAATCCCGGACCTCCCGGCCCCCACGACTCCCGGACCTCCGGCCCCCCGACCTCCGACCCCCGCATTCCCGGCCCGCCGTACTCCCGGGGCGTACGGCGGGCCGGGACATCCGCCGCCGACGCGATCCCGGCACGTCCTCCGGGCAGCCCGGCGGCGGTCGTCCCCGTCCAGGAAGGCGGTGACCGCCGGACGGCCCGGCGGAGGTCGTTCCAGCCGGGGAGGCAGTGGCCGCGGGGCGCGGCCGGTCACACCGTTCACCGCCGTGTGCCGGAAGCGTGGAAGCATATTTTCCGGCGCCGTCCACTCGTGCGAGTCGCGATAATTGACTGCACGGATCATGCTCTGACGATTCCGGCCGGGAAATGCCGGGAAGGCGGGAGGCCGGTGGACACCGAGGGATGGGCGGTCAACGTTCCCCGAGGGTATCGCGTCGGTGACTGGCGGGTCGGCAAACCCATCGCCACGGGGAGCTGGGCGAGCGTCTACCTGGGAGTTCGAGACGGTGAGGGCGCGACGCGCGCGGCGTTGAAATTCCTGCCCACGGGCACGGTCACCCGGCGGCAGTTGAAATACTTCGTGGACATGACGCAGCGGGAAATACGCCTGCACAGCAGGCTCCAGCATTCCCGGCTGATTCGGCTACGCGAAACGCTCGTCGTCGACGACACCGAAAATCCTGAACTCGACGGTGCGTGCGTTCTGGTCATGGACCTGGCGGAACGGTCGCTGGCCGATCTGATTCGAGCGGGGGGCGCCGTTCCCGACGCGCCAAGGCTGATCACCGAGATCTGCGAGGGATTGGCGTACATGCACGCCGAGGGATGGGTGCACGGGGATCTCAAGCCCAACAACGTGCTCGTGATGGCCGACGGTTCGGTGCGTCTCGCCGACTTCGGCCTGACCACCGAGATAGACGGGACCCACGGTTATCTCCCCCCGATGGGCTCCGTGGACCACGTGCCTCCTGAGCGCTGGAACGAGCCCGTGAGCGAGCGGGGGCACGCCGTGCGCGTCTCGGCCGATGTCTGGGCACTGGGCGTGACGGCATGCCAGCTGCTCACCGGCCATCTTCCCTTCAGCGCCCCGACCGCCCGCGCGCGCTACGTCGCCGCCGCCGAGTACGCGGCAGGCGATCGCCCCCTGACGCTTCCGGTCTCGCTGCCCGAGGCCTGGCGTTCCTGGGTGAGTGAGTGCCTGACCCCTGACGCGAGGCTCCGGCCCAGCGCGGCCCGCCAGCTCTACCGGGCGCGGGTGCTGGCCGGCACCGTCGAGGTCTCGCCCCGGCGAACGGGCACGCGGACGGCGGGGGCGATCGCCGGGGCCCTTCTGGTGCTGGCCGGTGTCTCGGGGGCCGGGATGGTCGACTCCTCCGTGGCCGATCCTTACGGGCGTTGGTTGCGTTCCGACTCCGACATTCCCCCGGAGTACCGCGCCCTGATCGTCGAAGCCGGGACGATGTGCGACGATCCGGGTCTGAGCCCGGCACTGATCGCCGGAATCCTGAAGGCGGAGAGCAACTTCGACGCGGGGCTCTCCGACGTGGCCAAGAACGAGTACGGCCTCGCGCGCTGGACACCGTCGGTGCTGCAGTACTACCTGCCCACCGAGCGCCGCGGCGTCATCCTCACCCCGCCCCTGTCACCCGAGGACACCATCCCCGCCGTCGGCCGCTACATGTGCGTACGGCTCCCCCTGCTGGCCGGGGTGCCCGGAGATCCCGGCCTGCTGGGAGCCGCGGCGTTCCGCTCCTCCGACGACGTGATCCGCAAGGAGAACGGGATTCCCGAACGTTTCCGGCCGTTCGTCGAACGGGTGCGGAAGTACCGGGCCCAATACGAGCCGTGATCGCACGGGAGGTCGGGCGCCGGTCGTGCCCGTACGGAAGGCCGGGCAGGGTGGCTGCCGTGCTCACACCGGAGGCCGGGCCGGATGGCCGTGCAGGGGATCGGGCCGGAGGTTCACGCAGGGGGCCGGGCCGGAGGTTCACGCGGGAAGCCGGGCCGGGTGTCAGCCGTGATGATCACGTGCTCAGCCGTTTCAGGTGCTCCTCCCGCACCAGGTCGAAGCGCAGCGCGACGGAGACCAGCGCGGCGCGCTGCCAGTCGGCCTTGCGTGAACCAGAGGACGGTTTGACGCGCAGTTTCGTGCGCGCCAGATAGTCGATGTGGAAGTTGACCGCGGCCCGGGTCAGCCCCGCGCAGCCGGGAACCTCGCGCAACCGTTCCAGCACCTCCGGCACCGTCGGGATCATCGAGGACGCGCCGTCGCGGAGGCGCGGCTCGCAGAGCGCGACCAGCACGAGAAAGTATTTCGCCGTCTCGTCCAGGGAGAAGCCGGAGATCGTCGGCTCGCCGACCGCCGGGGTCTCGGGCGCGTCAGGGTCGATGAAACTGTGCTGCGAGGCGAACACCAGGAAGGAACAGGTGCCGCCCGCCACGGGGAGCACCACGCGGGCGAACTCGAACGGCACGGGCGCCGCCACCCGCCGCGGAGCCACCTTGAGGAACTCCCCGCCGCCCTCGGGATTCTCCACGACCAGCGTGGAGTCATGGCTGAGATTGGTGAGCAGCCAGTAGTCCTCCATGGCGCAGATGATCCCGGCCCGCCTGGAGACCCCTGGATGATCCAGCAGGAAGTCGACGGGGGCGCTCGCCGCTCCGCGACCAAAAGTGATCTCGCGGCCGGGAGAAAGCTCGATGACGGCAGGTTCGGCGCCAGAGCCCTCGGCCTGCAAGAGGATCGTCCGCATCCATCACGCCCTCACCGCACCCTGGAATCTTCCAGGTTCCCAGTACCCCACCCTATGCCGAACGATGTTCACGTCAGCGCTGGATTTCAGGGGCCCAGCGTGCTGGCAGCCGCCGTTCGGCGAGGTCCGGTACGGCGCACGAAACAACCTACGGGAGAAAAGCATGTTCGCAGTACGTACGCGGGCGGGGGCCGCCGCGGTGGGGGCCACGGCGTTGCTTCTGACGTTGGCGGGAGCGCCGAGCGCCCACGCCGACCCGGTGGTGCCGCCGGACGCCCTGGTGATGACCGACGAGCCGCGCGACGGAGAGGTCGGCACGCTGGGAACCTCATGCGGCGGCGTCACCAACCCCTGCGGGATCGTCTACAACCGCACGGGCGCCACGCTGCAGCTGAGCCGGGACGCCAGCAGCCACTTCTACTGCGGTGCGAAGGGCCCGTACCGCGATCTGCCCAGCGGGAAGAACTCCAACGCCTACGGTTCCCCCCACTGGCCCGACGTCGACTGCGTGCGATCCAACAGCCGCTGGATCGTCACCAACGGCCGCGTCTACCCGCCGGGCGAGTGGATCAGGATCTGGACGTCGAAGTGGTTCTACGGCGCCTGACGTCCCGCCCGTCACACCTCGTGCGCCACGCCCGTCACGTCGCATCCCGCCACGCCACGTCACGTCGCGCTCGTCGCATCCCGCCACGTCACGTCACGCGCGTCGCGTCGTGTCTCGCTCGTCACGCCTCGCTCGTCCTGAGCCAGGGTGAGGTTTCCTCTCACTGAGACAGCGGCCGGTCCCCATGGGGACCGGCCGCTGTCTTCTTTTCCGGCACCCGGACCATCCGGGAACTCCGCGACGGGCCTGTGACCCCGTCCTCCTTCGCGGGCCACGAACTCACCCGCGCCGGTGGTGCCGAACCCGGATGAGGCCAGGCCGGCAAGGACACGGAGTTCACGGTGCCTCCACCCCGGATGGTGATCCTCGATGAGGCCACCGCGCACCTGGACCCCACCTCAGAGGCGGCGGTGCGGGAGGCCCCGGGGGAGGGGCCGGGCGAGGCGCGGTCGTCACGAGGAGCCGTACCGCACGCGGTCCGGCCAGCGAGGCGCGGAGGAAGCGGTGCGCCGAGCCGTCAAGATGGCGGCATGGGGGAACACGGCAGGCGATGGCTCTTCGCCGATCAGCTCGGGGACCACTTCCTCGACTCCGAGGAGCAGCCGGTGCTGCTGGTCGAGGCCAGGTCCGCGCTGCGGCGGCGGCGCCACCACCGGCAGAAGGCGCACCTGGTGCTCTCGGCGCTGCGGCACCGGGCGGCCGAGCTGGGCGACCGCGCGCTGTTCCTGCGGACCGGCACCTTCGCCGAGGCGCTCGGCCGCGGGCGACGAGCCCGCCGGCGGCCGGTGGAACCTCGACGCGGAGAACCGCGAGCCGCCACCCGCCGGAGGGCTGGACGTGCCCGGCCCGTGGACGGCCGAGGAGGACGAGATCGACGAGCGGGTGCGCCACGACCTCGACCGGTGGGAACGCGACGGCGAGGTGTCCTTCGTCGGGCGCGACGGCCCGCGCACCTTCCCCGCCACCGTCGCGGAGGCCCGTGGCGCGCTGCGGCACTTCGTCGGCCATCGGCTGCCCGCCTTCGGCCCGCACCAGGACGCGATGCTCGCCGGCGACCCGTTCATGGCGCACAGCATGCTCTCGCCCGCCATCAACCTCGGGCTGCTCGACCCCATGACGTGCGTACGGGCCGCCGAGGCCGCCTACCGGGCGCACGCCCCGCTCGCGAGCGTCGAGGGCTACGTGCGGCAGCTCATCGGCTGGCGCGACTACATCTGGCACCTGTACCGGTACTTGGGCGAGGACTACCGCGACCTCAACCGGCTGTCGGCCCGCGCGGCGCCGCCCGCCTGGTTCGAGGAACTGGACGCCGACGCCGTCGAGGCGCGCTGCCTGTCGTGGGCGCTCGCCCAGGTACGCGACACCGGGTTCACCCACCACATCGTCCGGCTGATGGTGCTCGGGAACTTCGCGCTCCAGCGGGGGTACGACCCCGCGCGGCTGACCGACTGGTTCCACCGCTGCTTCGTCGACGGGTACGACTGGGTGATGGTGCCCAACGTGATCGGCATGTCACAGCACGCCGACGGCGGCATGCTGGCGACCAAGCCGTACGCGGCCGGGGGCGCGTACATCAACCGGATGAGCGACTTCTGCGCGCCCTGCCGCTACCGGCCCTCCCGGCGGACCGGTGAGGACGCCTGCCCGTTCACCGCGGGCTACTGGTGGTTCTTCGCCCGCAACCAGGAGTGGCTGGCCGCCAACCCGCGCACGGCCCGCGGCGTGCACGGCATGCGACGGCTCGACGACCTCGACGAGGTATGCGCCCAGGAGGCCGCACGCGGCGACGCACCCCCCTGACCCCGGCCCGCCAGCCCGGCCGCCCCCCGAGCCCGGCCGGTCCCTCAGCCCGGTGGGTGGCACAGATGGCCGACGAACCTCCGTGACGTCCCCTCAAACGGCGTCGAGGGCTGCGGTGATCTTGCGGGTCATGTCCGCGAGGGTGGGGCTGGGGTCGCCGCGGTGGGTGGCTGTCTCGATGGCGAGGACGACGGTGCCGCGGAAGTTGTCGGCCTCCGCCGGGTCCTGCTCGTTGAGCAGGCTCATCGCCGCGGTCAGGGCGGGCAGTACGTGGTCGGCGATCGCGGCCACGGACTTGCCGTTCAGTTTGACGCCGGTGGACTTGTCGGCGAGTACGTGCCCGACCAGTCCGGTGGCGGAGGCCAGGGCGATGGAGCCGTCGGTGGCGATCCGGTGGGCTCCGGGCCTGCCGCCCGCGCCGGCGGCGGCCAGCAGCGTGACGGCGCCGTAGGCGGCGGTGCGCAGGGTGAGCCTGTCCTGGTCGGTAAGGGTGACGGACATGGTGATGTGCTCCTTCGAACCTTTGGGGAAAAGGGAGAACGGACGGATGGTGAAATGCGGTCCCAGCGGTGCCCGGGGTGTCTCGGTCGCTCAGGCCGGGCCGCCCGGTCGGATCGCGCTCTCGGGCGCCTCCGGCCTCAGGCGTCCCCAGCCTCAGACGGACAGGGCCGGGTCCGACCCGCACGGGAACGGTGGCGGTTCGGCCGCCAGGAGCCGCAGGTCGGGCGCCGCGGGCATGCCGGGCGTGGGCATGCCGGGCATGCAGGGCCTGGACGTGCCGAGCCTGGGCGTACCGGGCGTAGACGTACCGGGCCTGGACGTGTCGGCCTGGACTTACCGGGCGCGGGCTCGGTGTCAGTCGTCGATCGCCTGGTAGAGCGTGGTCCAGAAGTCGTGGATGAGCCGCGCCGGATCCGGGACCGACATCCCGACCTGGGTGAGCAGGATCCCGGTGAGCCGGTTCTCCGGGTCGGCGTACGTCGTGGTGCCGCTTCCGCCGTCCCAGCCGAACTGGCCGATGGGCGCGTAGTCGCCACGGTAGGTACGCACCGCCATCCCCATGCCCCAGCCGCCGTGCTGGCCCTGGCCGTACGACACATGGACGTTGTTGACGGCCATGGCGTGCCGGGCGGCCTGCTGCTCGGGCGTGAGGCGGTTGGTGGTCATCAGCTCGACGGCGGGCCGGGACAGGATTCGTTCGGTCCCGTGCGTCCCGCCGTTCAGCAGCATCCGGAAGTAGGCGTGGTAGTCGTCGGCGGTGGAGACCAGCCCTCCGCCACCCCCCTGGAACGCCGGAGGCCGGCTCCACCGTCCCCCCTTGGCCTCGTCCCAGACGTGGAACTCTCCGGTCCGCGGGTCGGGGGCGTAGAGGGTCGGCAGCCGGTCGATCTTCTCGTCGGGCACGTGGAAACCGGTGTCCTTCATGCCCAGGGGGCCGAAGATGCGCTCGCGCAGGAACTCCTCGAACGACTGGCCCGTGACCCTGGCCACCAGCACGCTGAGCACATCGTGGCTGATCTGGTACTGCCAGCGCTCTCCGGGCTGGTGCATCAGCGGAAGCGTGCCGAGGCGGCGCATCCACTCGTCGGGCTCGGGCATCGGCTCCGGCAGGTCGGGCGTGAGCCCCTGCTCGAAGATCGCGCCCATGATCGGAGTGCCCAGCGTCGTCATGTCCATGCCGAGCCCGAAGGTGGAGGTGAGCAGATCCCGTACGGTGATCGGCCGCCGCGCGGGCACGGTGTCGTCCAGCGGGCCGTCGATCCGCTTCAGCACCCGCCGGTCGGCGAGCTCCGGCAGCCACGGTTCCACCAGGTCGTCCAGCCGCAGCCTGCACTCGTCGAGCAGGACCATCGCCGCCGCCATCGCGACCGGCTTGGACGTGGACGCCATCCGGAAGATCGTGTCCCGGCGCATCGACGCGCCACCGTCATGGGACATCGTCCCGATCGTCTCGACATGCGTCTCGCCGCCCCTGCTAACCAGGGCGACCAGCCCGGGAATCCTCCCGGAATCGACGTGCCGTGCCAGCACGTCGTGCAATCTGCGCAACCCCGCTTCGGAGAAGCCGCTCTTGCCGGTTTCCATCATGAATCTCCTTGCAGACAGTATTCGATCTTGCGAGTCCCGCCCCGGGCCGGTGCTCATGGCTTCCACGAGCGGCGTACGGGGGCGGGGGTGAGTTCGGCGTGGTCCGGTTCGCGGCCCCCGAGGCCGCGATGGCCGGATCGTTCATGCGTCCACCATCGCCAACCGCTCTGATATCGCGGTGTCACCGTCCTGACACCGCCACTGACACGGCGGCGCCCGGTCGGCACCGTGACGGTGAGGGTGACAGCGGTGACGGTGATGACGGCGGCGACGGCGATGATGGCGACACCGGTGACGCTGACGGTGATGGTGACGCTGACGGTCGCGCTGACGGTCGCGGTGAACGAAGCCACCAGGTCGGCCGGTCCGGAGTCAGCCAGTGACGGGGGAGATCCACTCGACGAGCTGGATCTTCACACCGTTGGGGTCGGTGAGCTGCATCAGCAGCTCACCCCACGGCTCCCGCCGGAGCGGGATGGTGATGGCGGCGCCTTCAGCGCGCAGCCGTTCGTACTCGGCGGCCAGGCCGGTGACCGCGAACACCACGATCACCTCTGCCAGTCCCTGTCCCGGTCGCCACCGTTCGAGGTCGCGCTCGACCAGGACCAGGTCGACAGCCCCGTCGTCACGGCCCAGCCCGATGAACCTCTCGCCGACCAGGCTTTCCCGGAAGCCGAGATGATCGCTGAAGAACCGGCTGGAAGCGACCGGGTCGGCGACGGTCAGGGACACCGCGGAAGAGACGATGTTCACCCCGCGGCACCAGAAAAGGACATCCCCATCCACCTCCTGACATGCGTGTTCTTTGGATGAAGCAAGCATCACGCCAGGCGGTACCGCGGATCAACGGCGACCATCGCAACGGTCGTTAACCCCATGGTTGACGGTCCGAGCCGGGCAGCGCTCCACGCCGGTGAGCCGCTGCTGTTTCTGAATCCGCTTCTGGACCGCCCCCGAGTCGCCCACGTTGTACGTGGCCTCCAGCGGCGTACTTCCGGCACGAACACGTACCGCACAAACGCACCGCACCCATCTCGATGGGCGCGGCGCGGTCGAGCGGTTCCGTCGTGTCCATCTCGATCAGCCGGGCCCGGCGTTTCCGGTGATCAGCACGAACAGCGGCAGGCCCATGTTGTTGACGACGTGGACGGCCACCGCGGGCCAGATCGACCCGCTGCGGCGCATCACCTCGGCGGCGATGACGCCCACCACGAGCGCCGTGGTCATGGCGAGGTTGATGCCGTGGAAGAGCGCGAAGACCACCGAGCTGGACAGGACTCCGACGACGGGCCCGTAGCGCAGCAGTGCGTTGGTGACGACACCGCGGAAGAGGAACTCTTCGCCGATGGGGGTGAGGACGGACAGGAAGGCGAAGGTCAGGATCAGGGGCAGCACGCCGCCGCCGGCCGCGTCGTGGTACGAGCCTTGGGGATCGGCGTCGAACCCGGTCAGGGCGATGACGGCATAGTTCACCACGCCCTTGAGCACGAACGCGACCACGCCCGCGGCCGCGCCGATGCCCATCCAGCGCCAGGTGGTACGGCGCACGCTGAAGGCACCCCAGGAGCGGATGCGGATCAGCGCCGCCGCGGCGAAGCCGACGAAGCCGACGATGCCCGACCAGGCGGCCAGGATCAGCCCGTACGCCACCGCGTCCGCCTCCAGCCCCAGCGGGCCGAGGAACGCGAGCACGGCCATCGCGGCCACCAACGCGAGCAGGCCGACCACGATCTCGGGCCAGCCCGGGCGCGCCGGGGAAGTGGTGTCGGCCGGGGCCGGCCGCTGCGGGTGGTCGGCATTGTCAGGCGACATGGTGGTGAACTCCTTGTTCTCGTGGGCGCGGTGGGTGTCGCCGGGCCCGGTGCGTGGTGTCCGGCGTGTGCCCGGCAGGCAGGGGTCGCCGGTCGGCCTCCGGACCCGCTGTCAGTGCGTGGCCGAAGCGTTTCAGGACGTCAGGCTGGGCGGGGCCGTACAGGTCGTCGGTTGAGCCCGTCCAACGTCGAGGACATGCCGTCAATCTCAGCCGTCGCCACGCTCATCCGGCAGTGCGACCATGTCATGACCTCGCCATGACATTCCCGCAGGTGAGGTCATGACGTGGTGTCACTGGTGGTACCACGGAGCAGGAAGAATCATGGGGCGGACCCTGCTGCCCGACCCCGGACAGCCTCCGCTGCCCGCCGGACCGCCCAGCCGGGCCGTGTGCGGACGGTCGGCCACCGTGCTCAACCGCTGAGCAGAGACCGGAAGTGGCTCCGTTGGCCGGAGGCGTGGCGGCGCTGTCCCTTCAGGCTCGCGCCGCCGCGCCGGTCTGTTCAGGTGAGTTCGAACCAGATGACGGTTCCGGTGGGGTCGCGGTGAAAGCCCCAGCGGGTGGCGAGGTCGTTGACGAGCAGGAGTCCCCGGCCACCGGTGGCGTCCAGGCCGGGGTTCCTGAGGTGGGGGATCCGGGTGGAGCCGGGGTCCTGGACGGTGATCATCACACCGTGGGGGAGGAAGGCCACGGTGACGACGAACTCCCCGGGCCGCTCGCCCGGCCCGCCCCCGGAGCGTTCGACGGTATTGGACTGTTCACTACCGTCGAAGTGCTCACCGGCGTCGGAGTGCTCGACAGCGTTGGTGGCGAGTTCGCTGGTCAGGAGCATGGCGTCGTCGCGGAACGGGTGGCCGTCGCCGAGGAGGTCGGCGACGAAGGCGCGTGCGGGTCTCACCTGGTCAGGGCTGGCCGCGAACCGCTGGGAGATCACGGGCGTGGGGCTCAGCGGGGTCGACCAGCCGGGTATCCGTCCCAGGTGCGGCGACCAGATGGCGGGCGCCCTCGTGACGTCCCCGGCTGTCGTGTCGTCGGCTGTCGTACGGAAGCGGTCAGCGAGTACGCCGACGAGTGCGGACAGCAGGCGCGTCGCCATCTCGGTCACCTCCCTCGTGCGTGAGCTCGGTACTCGTGGTGCCCTTGTCACTTCCGCCGCCATGGTCTTCGTGCCACGACACCGCGTCCTCCCCGGCTTCGGGCATCGTGTCTATCCCGACCGATGCTCCGGTGACCGCTCCAACCGGTGGCGGGCTCATGCCGTCACCCCTTTCCGGTACGCCTCGCGCCTGCCCGGCCAGGGCCGCACACCCGACGCCTCCCGTCCGTACGACGGCTGCCCGTACGGCGCGGTCGTCGCGGACGGTCGCGCGTGCCGTCCTCTTCCCGCGGAAGAACCCGCGAGGGGACGACCTGCGGGGCGCGCGGTAACGGTGGTGAACGGGTTCGGCGCGGTGGATGGGGTGGGCGCGGCCGGTACCGGGGGCACGGCCGAGGGCAGCCGACCGCAGAGCCCGAGGCGACGCCGGGCCGTCATGCGGGTACGGACCTGGGCCGGGGTGGGCTGCTCCCACAGGTGACCGGGCCGATGCGGCAGGCTGGCGGCGTCGTGCGCGTACGGAGGATGGCCGCACCAACGGCAACCGAGGGGCGAGGGCGGCTGCTCGGCATGCCAGCGGACCCGGATGATCTTTGGTGTTCTATTAGGGTCGGACACAGGTCGCACCTCCAGTGTGCGGTCGAGGCTCTGCCGGGCGACGTCATTCGCCCTGGCAGAGCCGTTTTCATGGTGGTGTCATCGGCTACGTCTGTGCTTTGGCCGGTGGACCGGCTCCCGCTTCGGAAAGCCGTGATTTCCGTGTGAGGGGTTGCGTACGCGTCAGGCGAGGCACCCCGTACTCCTCGCCGTCGGCTGTCACGCCCACGCCCATCGATCCTCACGGAGAGTGAAGCTATTGATGCGCAGAGGCAGCGACATCAGTGCCGTTGATACTTTGACGAGGAGTGGAGCCAAGCGCGTCAGGGCGGGTTACCGTGAGGCCATGGCCTACTCGGATCCGGCAGCGGAAAGTGTGGGAACGCGCGTGCGACGTGCTCGTAAGCGCGTTGGCATCACCCAGAACGAGCTGGCGCGGCGCATCGGCCGCGCGCAGTCCTGGGTGTCCGGAGTGGAGAACGACAGCATCCCCCTGGACTCCATCGCGCTGGTCAACACCCTCTCCCGGGTGTTGCGCGTCCATCCCAACGAGCTCACCGCGCGTCCCTACCGCGGCGACACTCCGGCCGAGGACCGCGGCCACTCGGCGATTCCTGAGATACGTCGTCACCTGGAGCGCTACGACCTCGACCCCGAGTGGGTCGGTGAGGTGCGAGCGCTGCCCGACCTCCGCGCCGCGATCGATCACGCCCGCTGGCTACGGGGGGAGGCACGCTACGCGGAACTGGCCGACGCACTGCCGGCCCTGCTCTCCGAACTCCAGGCGGCGACCCACCTGTACCCCGAGCCCGACCGGAGTACGGCATTCAGGTTGCTCGCACTGACCTATCTGGCAGCCGACTCGGTGGTCTACAACCTTGGTTACGCCGACCTTTCGCTGATCACCGCCAGCCGGGTCCGCTGGGCGTGGGAACAGGCGGGGGATCCGTACAACGGAGCCGTGTTCGCCTATCTGCGAATCCGGAGCCTTTGGGCCAGTACCTCATGGAACGACGCGCTCACCCTGCTCGACGCTGCATGTGCCGACATCGAGGGCGAGTACACCGCAGGACATCCTGAAGCGCTGGCCGTCTGGGGCGGCCTTCAACTACGAGCAGCGATCACCGCCGCCCGCAAGAACGACGCCGATGAGGCGTGGTCACGTCACCGGCTCGCGGCCGAGGCGGTCACCCGACTCGGATCGCGCCAGCGCACCGACTACTACGACCTCTCCACCAATCAGACGAACGTCGACATTCACGGAGTCGCCGTTGCCGTCGAACTGGGAGACGGCCCCCAAGCCGTACAGCGCGGAGAGACCATCCAGCTCCCGAAAAGCCTGAAATCCAGCCGTGCGGGGCATCACCATCTCGACCATGCGCGCGGGCTGCTGTGGTGCGGCAAGCGGGAGGCCGCGCTGGCAGAGCTGGAGCGTGCCGAGAAGGTGGCTCCTCTGCTCGTCCGCAACCATCCGATGGCACAGCAGGCCGTGCGGACTTTGTTAGATCTTGAGCGATACAGCTACCGGGAACGAATCCGTCGGCTTGGTGTGCGTATGCACATCTTATAAACGTCGCAGGGTAGTTCACTGGCTTCAGTGCTTCATGGTCCGCTGATCTTACCCCCTCACTCTGTAGCGAGGTTCACAGCAGGACTGTCAGTCTTTAGCTGTACCTTCGAACTCGTGTTTGACAGAGGCTGGCCCTACTGCTTCTGTGACTGCATCGACAGCAGCGGGGAGGGGCTCGTGTTCCCACAGGCGTACTACGCGCCAACCTGCTACTTCAAGGGCGGCGTTTGCTGTTCGGTCTCGCTCCATGTTGCGACGAAGCTTAGGAGTCCAGTACCACTCATTTGTCGTTGGTTGCCTGCCGTGCTCAGGGCAGACGTGCCAGAAGCAGCCATCGACGAAGACGGCTACCTTGCGTGCAGTGAAGACGATGTCCGGCCGTACGCGGACGCCATCAGGAAGGTCGAGCCGGAGATCCTTCCTGTAGCGATAGCCCAGAGCATGCAATGCGCTACGCAGAGCTACTTCTGGCTTGGTGTTGGAACGTCGATTCGCACGCATGTTGCGCGATCGTCCCTCGTTCATCGGACGCGGGTACAAGCCCTTCGCCCAAGCCTGCTCACGAGGATCACTTTTAGGACTGTTGGACACCATCTCGCCGGATCCTGCACTCGATTCACTATCAGGGGAAGTCGTGAGAGAAGATACTGCTCATGACTGCTTCCCCGCTCGGCACTCAGGTATCACAGGAGGACTCCGTGGCGGAGCAACTCAGGGTCGTGGAGATCTGCGCTGGAGCAGGAGGACAGTCTCTCGGCTTGGAGCGTGCGGGCTTCGAGCACGAGCTCGCTGTGGAGCTCGATGCCAACGCCTGCAGCACATTGCGGTTGAACCGTCCTGGATGGAAGGTTGCCTCGGGTGACGTCGCCGATCCCGAGATCTGGACCCCGGCTGACTACCAGGGGATTGATCTGCTCGCCGGGGGGGTGCCATGCCCACCCTTCACTATCGCCGGCAAACAGCTTGGGGCTACTGACACGCGTGACCTGTTTGCTTGGACGGTCGAGCAGTGCCGCATAGTGAAACCGCGCGCGCTGTTGCTTGAGAACGTCCGCGGGCTCAGCATGAACCGCTTCACGGCCTACCGGCAGGCAATTTTGGATGAGCTCCACGATATGGGCTATGTCGCGGATTGGAAGCTCTTTCAAGCGTCGGACTACGGAGTGTCGCAGCTTCGGCCACGGTTCGTCCTCGTAGCGATGCGTCCTGAGGAGTTTGCGTACTTCGACTGGCCAGAACCTTCACGCACCAAACCCCCTACCGTTGGCGAGCTTGTCCATGACCTGATGGCCGCCAATGGATGGCCGGGTGCCGATGCCTGGCGTGAGAAGGCCAACAAGATAGCTCCCACCATCGTCGGTGGCTCCAAGAAGCACGGCGGTGCCGATCTGGGCCCCACACGCGCCAAGGCTGCCTGGGCGGAAATGGGTGTTGATGGCTGGGGGATCGCAGACAGTGCCCCGGGCCCGGAGGTCCCCGTTGACTTCAATCCCAAGTTGACCTGGCCGATGGTGGCTCGTATTCAAGGCTGGGACGACGATCGCTATAAGTGGGAGTTTTTCGGCCGTAAGACTTCGGTCTACCGGCAGATCGGGAACGCCTTCCCCCCTCCGGTTGCCGAGGCGATCGGCTCTGCCATCCGCAGAGCACTGGGGCACGAGACCGAGCCTAGGACACTGATCGAAGAGGTCAAGCCTGTTCACGACCCCGTCTATCACGTCCTCCGGAAGTCGACCCGCTACATGGGTGTCGAAGACATCTCCCGGGCTCTGCCTCACCCGCTCGACCAGCACACTCTGGAGCGGCATATCAATCATCTGAAGCGAGACTTCGAGATCGAAGAGAAGGCGCGTGGCAGCATCACCGTCTATCGCCTTGGTGAGTTCAAAGCCTTCACTGGTCAGGATGCTCACCCGCGCCACGAAGCGTTTCAGATGCAACTCCCGACGATCAGCTAGCGGGAAGCAGCCTGGGCTGCAGGGCCAGCACCAACCGTCCACCCGGCGGCCTCGCTCCAATGGACGAGCTAGCCATGGAAACCATGGTCGGCTTGCCTGCAAAGATCAGCTGGTTCTTGAAACGCCTTGACCAGCCCTCGGCCGTAGCGAGACCCTTCTGTTCCGATGTGAACGAGGTGGCTTCGCGTGGCTAACGAGGTGAGCAGCCAAGGGCTCTCAATCCTGCAGCAGTATCGGGCTTGGGTCGACTCAGACAGTGGTGTGACCGGAGACAGTCGGCAGGGCTTCTTCAACGACGCGCTGATTGTCCTTGACACGAACGTACTGCTCGATCTCTATCGATACACCCCTGATGCCCGAAAGCAGGTCCTTGATGCTCTGAACCTGGTTGCATCGCGGCTCTGGCTTCCATACCAGGTGGGGCTGGAGTTCGTCAGAGGCAGGCGAGGTGTCATCGCGGATCGCACGGACAGGCTTCAAAAGGCCAAGAATCGTCTCGACCAGCCCTTGCGAGAAGCATGGAAAGACGTTCGGGAAGCGTTGAACGGGGTGAAGGCTTTGCTCGGCACCTTTGCTGCCGACGAAGCAGGTAAGGCAGAATTAGACGAACTTATTAATGAGACGAGCTTCAAGCAGCTCCTCGATCCGTGGCGGCAAGCGCTTTGTGAGCGCATCGACAAGCTGAAGGCATCTCAGGACATCAAAATTGGCGATGTCAGCGGCGGCTCGGACCCTGTTCTTCCCAAGGTCGCGGCCCTCTATAGTGACAGGATCGGTCCCCCACCAGATCCTGACGAACTGCGGGCACATGTCGAGCGGGCTGTCGCTTATCGCTTCCCGAATAAGATCCCGCCCGGATACTCGGACCATGAAAAGCCAACTGCGCTTCAAGCAGCGGGCGACTATCTCCTCTGGGAAGAGATGATCAAGTATGCCGCGAGTGCAGTCAATATAGAACGTGTTCTATTCGTTTCTGCTGACGTGAAAGATGACTGGTACGAGCCTGCTGGATCCGGTTCGGACTTGCGTCGACCATGGCCCTCTCTCATCAACGAGTTCCGCAGTCGCACGAATAGCGACCTACTCATCATGGAGACCAAAGCGTTCTTCGAAGGAGTCAGCGAGTTCCTGAATGCCGAGCTCACCGCCGAAACGGTTGAAGAGATCAGCAGGACTGCGGAGTCGCGCGAGGACACCGACGAGGATTTCAACCAGATGGTTACAGTAACCGAGGCAGCGACTCTCTCTCCACCGGCAGATCTGCCCTTACTAGCCTATCGGGCAGCTCATCTCTCAAGCTCAGTGATCAGGGCCGCTATAGCGGAAAGCCGCCATCGCCTGTTCCAATGGTGGCTGATCGGCGTAACGCTAGAACTGGGCCTGCGTGAGGCCGATCTTGGCGAGTTGGCCGTGGACCTTGTTGCCTTCGCCACGGGCGACTTTCCCCCCGCTCCAGACTGGGTGCCGGGTACTAGCTTGCCCAGAGGAGAGTTCCCAGCGCCGAGTTCGACATGGATCGCTCCATGGCTGATGCAGATCATCAAGAGCTCTCCGAGAGCGGATCGTTCTTCCCTCCTACGGCTCGCGCAACGACAGCTCGCCCAACGAGAGAAGGCGGGCTCTGTTGTCATCTTCTGAGCTGCGCTACAGCAAAAGGTTGCAGAGAATAGCCGCCTGCCCCTTGGCCCACACCCCCGTCCAGACTGAGGACCGCCTCTGATGGCCCACAAGCTGCTTGACATCACACCCACGCCGGATGTTCTGGTCGCGTTGACGCGGACACCGATCACCCCACTCGACGCGCTAAGCGAGCTGATCGACAATGCGATTGATTCGTTCCACGCGGCCGAGATCGCTGGGGAGTCGTCTCCTGTTCGCCACGTCGTGATCGAGGTCCCCGGCCTTAGCAAGGTGGAGCGAAGTGAAGGCGTTATCCGGGTGCGCGATACTGGGCCAGGCCTAACGGAACAGCACATCGCGAACGCGATGCGGGCTGGATACACCTCCAAGAACCATTTCGACAACCTCGGCCTATTCGGTATGGGGTTCAACATCGCCACGGGCAAGCTAGGAAAAGTCACTCAGGTCATCTCTGCAAGGGCCGGAGACGCTCATGCCGTCCGTGTGACTCTGGACTTGCCGGAACTGGTCCGGAGTGGAACGTTCGAGGTCACAGCTGAGGAGATCGAAAAACCTCCAGGGCTCGAACACGGTACCATTGTGGAGATCCGTGGCTGGTGGCCAAATGGGGATGCCAACCATGGCTTTATACGCGAAGTCGCGCGCATGCCCAAGGCCACATTGCGAGACCGAATCGGGCGCCGGTACGCAACGATGTTGCGCGGCGATTCAGAGCGGGGCATACGGATCACTGTGAATGGTGAGCTCTGCCGGGCTTTCGAGCACTGCGTGTGGTCTGATAAGCGTTTTGTAGAAAGATCCAAGTACGGAAAAATCCCTGCTCTGATCCGCATCGACAAGGAACTCGGCCGATCCCGGCGATGCCTCTACGATGGCGTTGACTTCCGCGGCGCGAGTTCGTGCCCCCGCTGTGGACGTACGGAGAGCCGGGAGATCCCGCAGCGCGTACACGGATGGGTTGGCATACAGCGATTCGACGACAAGGACGACTACGGCATCGATCTGGTCCGTAACGGACGCGCCATACGCACCGATGAGAAGGAAGCCTTCTTCGTTCACGTAGACCCTGTCTCGGGTAAGAGCGAGCGAGAGTATCCGATCGACGGACAGTACGGCCGCATTGTCGGTGAGATTCACCTTGACCATGTGCCTGTCGACTTCCAGAAGCAGAATTTTCAGACTGCTACCGAGGAGTGGGCGAGCGCGATTGCGCTGTTGCGCCAAGGATCATTGTTGCCCAGCAAGTGGCCCGAGGGCCATACGAACGACTCGCCTGTTTCACTGCTTTACCAGGGCTATCGTAGAGTTCGCAACTTCGGGCGTGCCGACATGTACATGGGTGTGTACAACTCAGCAAAGCAGAAGGCTGAGCGAATTCCGCGAGACACCGAAAAGGATTTCTACCGGCGATTCCTGCAACGGCAGCCGGGTTACTACGATGATGCGCGGTGGTGGGAGTTCGTAGAGCAAGCGAACGAGCCGCCTATCGAAGAACTCCCTGAGTGCCCCACATGTATGTTCCAGAATGT
This sequence comes from Streptosporangium vulgare, assembly GCF_042428775.1. Taxonomy (NCBI): domain Bacteria; kingdom Bacillati; phylum Actinomycetota; class Actinomycetes; order Streptosporangiales; family Streptosporangiaceae; genus Streptosporangium; species Streptosporangium vulgare. The sequence goes on from NZ_JBHMBS010000008.1 coordinate 151,515, forward strand.
CAAAGACGCTGAAACTTGCATCGGTTGCGGCGACGTTCTCATTGGCAGGTCGTGTCTGAACGCCGACTGCCGCCGAATGATCCTCAGATCAGCGGCAACTTGCCCACACTGCGACGCTGACCAGAACCCTGAGGTCCGCTTCCCCTGGCACTGCGCGGTTTGCCAAGCTGATAATAAGCCAGGTGAGGACCGCTGTGAGACCTGTGGCAGCCCGGAAGGTTCTCCCCATCCGGCTAGCACCGATGTCCTTAGGGAAAGATCTGAGATAGCTCCTAATCTCGGTGCGAGAACCCTCGTTGTCACCCTGGGCAACGGCAAACAGAGCAGCCCGCTCGATGTCACGGTACATGCCGTCTATCAGCCGATCATTGCGTCATACGGTAGGCCACCGGTTCCCCTCGTCACGCAGATCAGACCAGGCATGCTCATCGTGTTCGTGGATCTGACGCATCCCGTCTTCGCTAGTAGTGGCTTGCGGCCCGAATATCTCATCGCGGGGGAAGCCGCACAGTACATCTATCAGTTGCATCCCGAGATGCATGGCAAGCCTGGCCACAATGTCGCTGTTCTCACCACCGACCTGCTCATGCAGGGATGGGGCGACGCAGTGACCGATAATCCAGACACAGTCCGGGAGGAGATCCGGCAGCTGTTCAACGACATCATTGGGCGCATTCTCGATGCACCCAACGCCAGCGACTTCTACGACGAGCTGCCGGAGGCGGAGCAGCTTGCAATGGCGAAAGAGATGATCAGTGCGGGTGTCGACCTAGCCGAGCTCGGCACCCTTAAGAAGGGCGGCTATCTGAAGTACTGCTCCCGCGATGCGATCACTGACTTCTTTGGCAAGTATCCTGTGTCCTGGTTCGGTGGCCGAGTCTGGAGTGACCCGTGGCCGAGCGAAGCGGAGCTGGGCATGGTGGTCGCTGGCAAGCTGCAGGATGATCTTCAGCTCAAGTATCTGCGTTGCCTTCAGGACTGTGCCTCCTATCTCCGATATGAGCAACCAGAGCAGCTTCTGGTCGTACGCGCACGCGCCGCCGTACAGTTCCTGTCCAGCAAGCTGTCATGACCCAGGGCATCATTACCGATCTACTTCTCGCCGACATCGGATGGCAAGGTTTCGAGCGGCTTGTCGAACGGCTTCTACTGGCCCGGGGCTACGAAGCTGTTCAGCGGGTCGGCGCCTCTGGTGACGGTGGCGCTGACGTCATTGCGACGTTGAACGGTCGCCGCTGGCTCTTTCAGCTGAAGCGCTGGCGTACGCCTGTTGGCCCGAGTGCGGTCGCTGAGACGTTGGCCGCGTGCGGCAAGTACGACGCGGACGTCCCTGTTCTGGTCGGTCTGAATGGCTTTGAAGCTTCGGTGCATGTTCAGCGTGGCCAGCTTGCCGCCAACGGAATCCCCTTACAGCTCTGGGACCGGCGCACCCTCCTGAAGCAGGCTGAGCTGGTGCCGCTCGCTCCTCTTTCTGAGAGGCTCCCCGATAGATATGAGCTGAGGGCGTATCAGGAGCAAGCTGTCGACCGGATCATGGGAGAACACATCGCTGGTGCTCGGAGCGCCCTGGTTGTCCTGGCCACCGGGCTCGGTAAGACCTTCGTCGCCGCTGAGTTCTACAGGCGGTATGCCAAACTCCGTACAAGTTCGAAAACGCTCGTCCTTGCCCACCGCAACGAACTCGTCTATCAGCTCGAACGAGCATTCTGGCCCATGCTCCCGGCTTCAGCTGCAACTGGTGTATGGAACGGTTATGAGCGTCCGAGCGCCGACACCTTGGCAGACCTGGACATTGTCTTCGCATGCGTCGACAGCGTTGCGAGCGCCATCAACTCCGGCCGCTCACTGCCCGACTTCAACTTCGTCATCGTCGACGAATGCCATCACCTTGGCACCACGGCATACAACACCGTGCTCACTGAACTATCAGCCGGCGATGGCGGATCGTTTCTCATGGGGATGACGGCGACACCATGGCGGCCGGACGGCAAAGCACTGAATCAGTGGTTCGACTTCCCTATCGTCGACATCGATCTGGTACGTGGTCTGCGTGAAGGGTACCTATCCAATGTCGACTACCGGATGTATACCGACAACATCAATTGGCAAGCACTCACCCACGGCTTGCCCGAACATGCGCACGATTTCTCCCCCAGAGGCATCAACCGGACCCTCTTCATTGAAGAGTGGGACGACGCCGTGGTACTCCGCCTTTCTGAGGCGTGGCGCGAACAGGCCGTGCCACGAGGGATCGTGTTCTGCGGCACCATCGACCACGCCGAGCAGATGGCCGCTCGGATCAACGCAATCGGCTTCACTCGCGCGGAAGTCATCGCCTCAAAGACCAGCGATGGCAAGGTTCTCGACATCCCTACACGCAGTCGCATCCTGTGGGACTTCGCGGACGGTCGTGTCGGGATCCTCTGTGCTGTGGACATCTTGAACGAAGGGATCGATGTTCCTGACGTCAACATCGTTGTCTTTCAGCGCGTCACTCACAGTCGGCGCATCTTCATCCAACAACTCGGTCGGGGTTTACGACTCGCGCCAGGAAAGAGTCGCGTCATCGTACTCGACTTCGTCTCTGACATCCGCCGTTTTGCGGTCGGCATCGACCTCCAGAACCAGCTTGATCGCAGTGACGCTCTCAAACCCCGCGTCCGCCTCGGTAGCAAGGTCACCTTCATGCGCGCTCACTCGCCTGACCAGCCCACCGCCGATTTCCTGCGGGAGTGGCTGGGCGATGTAGCAGCTGTCCAAGACGCGGGGGAAGATGCCCATATCCTCCGCTATCCTCCTGAAGTGTTTCCAGGCTGACCTACGCCGCAGGAGAGTACGAGGTAAACCATGAATCCCCTCGATGATTGGAACCGGCTCAAGCCAGACACCGAACTGGCTGTTGTCAAACTGCTCGACCAGCTCCAGTCCAGCACTTCAACCCAGGACCTGCTCGACTCCTACCTGTACGCGAAGAAACTCCTTGCCGAATCCATGCAGGCATTCATCCGCACCGGCATCGAGGAGCGCAACGAAACCTTCCATGAGCTGCGCCAACGACTGCACGAAGAGATCTGCCGCCGTTACGACGGCCAAGTTCCCGCACAGTACCTCAAGGTCCCCTACGGCAGCCGTGTTCACGAAGAGCTGTTCACGCTCCTTCTGCAGCGCCGAGGCACGCCAGTGCAGGCCGATCTGCTCCGCGTGGTGACTGGCGACAGCGTCCACACCGAACGCCGCATCCGCGAGTTCCGCGAGCTCGGGCTGGATATCCACAGCTCGAATGAAAACGGACACGATGTGTACATGCTTGGAAGCTTGAATATTGACACAACCTTCATTCCCACGATTGTAAGAAATATCATCAAAAAGGATAAAAGGTTGTCTGAAGCTGACAGGAAGGCTCTCTTGAAGAAGATAGGTGACTGATGTCAATACCGTTAGAGAATGCTGGATTGGGCATCTGCGGTCAGTGCTGACTCCTGACCAAAGTGCGTCCTCTTAGTCGTACACTTCTGCTCCCCCTTGCGAGGTGTGCCTCAAAGTCAAGGAGGCCCGCTATGGAGAACGGTGCTTGACGAAGGTGCGCTGGGCCGGGGTCAATGTTTTTCCCGGCCCAGTGTGAGAGGTCGGCCATTTCCTGCTGGGTGGTTGGGATGCTATGACGCTTACGCCGTCACAGTCACGAAAAGTATCCCTTGTCAGGAGAGAGTGATGCGGAGTTCTCTGGCTGCCGCACGGATACGCTCTGGGCTGGGAAGATGAACCACTCCGAATTTAGATGCCCTTTCCAGTTGAATTTTGTGGAACCGGAAAGTTGGAGTTGCGCCTGCTAGTAGCTCACTTGTGGGCATCTTGCGTCCTTGGCCGTCCTTGTGGAATTTGGCGTTTTTCACGAGCAAGCTGCACGCTGTACGACCACACCAGAAGTCCACGCGAAATAATGCATCCGCAAGCGGATGTATCCGCACGTCAAGGTCGGCAGCGCGAAGGTGAGCGACGACATAGATCTCACGAAGGAAGGAGTAGTAGGCGTTTCCCACGCGCCAGCGCATCGAATCCTTGGCTGTGGCTCGGCTAGGGCCGCTGGGCATTCCCGAGACGTGGGCTACTACCCGTTGGGCAGGGCGCCACAGCATTGCGTTACCTTGCGGGTCGTCGTGCACGAACTCATAAAATTGCTGCCAGGTGGGCAGGGTCTGTATGGACTCCAATGCGTAGTGGAAGGTGTGGGTGAAGGCGAAGTCTGGATGCCAGTCAACGATCTGTTTGACGCTTTCGGCTACCGCACGCTTCACCTCGCCCAGTGCGTGGTGGGTTGATGCGCACACCCGCTCCACGTCTTCGGGACTGATCTGGTAGACGGTGGATGTCTGGTGCGCCAGCACATGCGGGACGACGTTGTCCTTCTTGGAAGGGTCATGGAGCCAGCGGTTCAGCACAGCTTCGGCTGGGCTGGTGACGTTGAACAGGTCGAGGACATCCTGAGCGGTGGTACGAAAGATCGTCATAGCCGTCCGAGGGTGGGCCTGCAGGAAGGTTGCGCTGCTGTGCCTCGAAGATACGTAGCGCCTCCGACATTTTGACCCCATAGACGCGACTTGGCTACTAATTCCCGTCATGTGCCGATGCTTGCCGTAAGTTGCCGGATCCTGCCGGATCGCCTACTCTTGCTTGGAAGGATCTTGGTGCGGCGATGAGTGTTGCCATAGGTCCACAACCGAGAGTGAGGGGCAGTTGGCAGAGGACGTCGTGTGGATGGACTGGCGGAGCAAGGAACTGGGCACGCGCATCCGCGTCGCTCTGTGGCTTCACGGTGAGATCGGAGAAGGGAAGCGATTCAGCAAGCAACAGCTCCGCAAGGCGATTCCTGACGTGGAGCAGGTCGACAGACGGATGCGGGATCTTCGGCCAGCCGGATGGGTCATCAAGACCTATCGAGACATGGCTAGTCTCAGTCCCGATGAATTGTTTCTGGAAAAGATCGGAACCCATATCTGGGAGCCTGGACAGCGGTCCATCGGCCTGCGCGCGATCAGTGGAAAAGTCCGGCGCGAGGTCATGGAGAGAGATAAACACCGCTGCGTGCGCTGCGGCATCAGTGCTGGGGAAGCATACTCCGACGATCTTGACAGCAGCGCCCGGCTTACCCTCGGGCATGTCACTCCGCACAGGCATGGATCCGCTGCGCAGCTCGAAGATCTCGTGACTGAATGCGCTCGTTGTAATGAGACTGCCAAGCACTTGACCGGTGTTCAGTTCTCTGCCGAACAGGTGTGGGATCGGATCCAGGAACTTCCTAAGAAAGAGAAGGCGAAGTTGTTGTCCTGGATGGCCGCCGATCGGCGGCCCATGTCGGACACCGAGCAGGCCTGGGCCAACTACCGGCAACTGCCTGCTGTCCACCGGGAAGCCCTAAGCAAGCGGCTCGGCCTAGTCCTCAGTGCAGGCGAAGGCTGAGGCCATCAGAAGCGAGTGATCAGGTAGGCGTGTAGTCGCCGTGGTCGGTTCCCACTGCCCACACTGCATCGAACGCCGCCGCACACAATTTCACCACGTCGGGTTCTTCACCCCATTCCACCCCGGCCCAGTCGCCGTCTCCGGTGAAGTGGTTGAACTGCACCCGCTCCCCCTCCAGCAGCCAGTAGTCGTTGCAGGTCACGCATCTCCAGATGGACCGCCGAACGCTCGCACGAGCGGAACATCGCGGCCCATTGGTCAAACGTCAGCGCCTCGGGGCTCCAGGTCACCGGTAACCTCCAGCACGGTCTTTGGGATCTCGATCACTGTCTCATGGCCGGGCAGGTCCAACTGGGCTAGCACTACCGGGTCGGTGATGAGCGGGCCCTGGAACACGTACGTTTCGCCGCGATCGAGCACCAGGGGCGATCCGCGGGGAACGATCACGCCTTCTGGCAGGAACGTCATGAGCTCTTTCGGCACTTCGGCGATGGTCTCGTGGCCAGCAAGGTCAAACCAGCTGAGCACAGTCGGGTCGGTGACAATCCAGCCTTGGAGCACGTATCTGTGGCCGTCGTCGAACAGCGTCGGCGAGCCACCGTCGATGGTGTCCTTACCGAGGAAGCGCAGCGTCACAGGGCTTCTCCTCTAATCGGAAAACGGGTGACCACGTCACCGAGCGTGGGCGTAGTGCGGTAACACCTCAAGGACTTTGCGCGAGTTTGCATGGTGGGCCAGGGAGGTTGCCCACTGCGTGAGCTGTTCCGCAAAGGGACTCAAATCCCTTGAGCAGTAGGTATGCGTTCTCTTTAGCGCCAATACATGCGCTCCTTCCCTCTCACTTCGGACGTGTCGGGCTCTCGACTGCTGCCCATTTCCCGTGGAGCCGCATCACCGCGCGAGATTCCCTCAAGGATCGCCCGTGTAACGGAGGCTGCAATGGCTGCTGCTACAACGGCTCGGCTCACAGACGATGATCTGGCCAACCCTCGTACCCTCATCCCCGAGGAGTTGTTCGGATTCCTGATCGACCGCATCGCCCGCGAGGAGGACATCCCTGCGGAGGAAGCCGCGCGCATCATGGAACAGGCCCTGGCGTTCTTGGTGGCGTGCGCGTTCAATCCGGATGCGCGTTTGCCCCTTTCCGAACAGGTGGACATCGGCTGGCACGCTTTTCTGGCGTACACCCGTCAGTACCAGGAGTTCTGCGTCAAGGTCGCCGGCCGGTTCATTCGTCACGCGCCCATCGACACTCCTGAGGACGCGATTCGCAACCCCATGGCCGCGATCGGGGCTACCGTCGAGGCCATGCGAGCCGCTGACCTGCCGGTTGCCCCCAAGCTGTGGATACCTGCCAGTCAATGCAGCCAGTGTTACGCGGGCTGCGCTGACGACCCGAGGGAGAGCTGACCGTGAAACCCCAGTGGGACGACCTCCCCGGCAACGTGCGGGCCACCGTCGAGGAGCAGGTCGGCCAGGTCCTCAAGGCCGACCCGGTGACCAAAGGGCTCATGCCTGGCCTCGCTACCCGGCTGTACACCGAGGATGGTGGAACCGTCTTTCTGAAGGCCGTCTCCACCGCCAGCCCGGCCGCGTCCCTGTACGAGCGGGAACGACGAGCCGGTGCCGTACTGCCGCCCGGCCTGCCCGCGCCCCGCCTGCGCTGGAGTGGCGAAGTGGACGGGTGGATCGTGCTGCTGCACGAGTACGTCGACGGTCGCGACGCCGATCTGTCGCCCGGCTCGCCGGATGTGCCGCTCGTGCTGGATACCCTGGCCGTCCTGAACGAAGCACTCACCCCGTGCCCAGGCGATGTTCCGGATGTCGCCGCGAACATCGCGGGACTCCAGGCCAAAGCCGCGCGACTGCTCGCCTTTCCCACCGAAGACCTGCCGCACCGGGCCATGTACCAGACGGCGCTCGACAAGCTCAGCCCCGACGCGCTGAACGGCGACACCCTCCTTCACTACGACCTGCACTCCGGCAACTTCCGGATCGATGACAATCGGCCGTACGTCATCGACTGGGCGTTCGCGGTGCGCGGTGCCACCTGGGTGGACGCCGCCCTGCTCGCCCCTCGCTTCATCGAGGCGGGCCACAGCCCCGAGCAGGCCGAGGCGCTTCTTGACCGGGTGCCCGCCTGGCGGTCCGCACCCGCGGACGCTGTCACCGCCCTGGCCGCGCTGTGGACGCTGTTTCGTCTTTACAAGGCCTGGTTCGGTTCTGCGGAAGGGCGAGCCTTCCGGGCGCGGGCCGCCGAGGCGGGGCGCGCATGGGTGCACCACCGCTCTGCCTGACCGGCTGACCACGTCAATTGCAGACGCCACAGGCTTGACGATCGACGCCCTGCTCCTGAAAGAACGACCGTGACCGTCCATGGCACGCCCGGCCTGGCCGTACGGTTCCGCCGTGACCTCGCCGACCGGCTCACCCGGACCGGATGCATGCGCCGGACCGAGCTGGGACCTGCCCGTCTGAGTTTCCCGGCCTGCCGGTCGTCCCCGAGCTGTGATCGTCGTCGGCGAACGCGGCCCGTACTACGCGGGCCGCGCCGATGGACGGGCCCGGCGCCCCCACTGGTCTGGGCTGTGCAACGGGTATCGAAGCAGCCCTCAGTGATGTCCGAAGGGGTGTGGAACGATCCATATGCGAGCTTCGCTGAAGGGTGCGAGCCTCGTCGGACGACCTGAAAGGCGGAATGCCATGAGCGAGACCGCGGTTCGTCCAAACGAGAAGACGGTGCCGTTGATGCCGTGCGCGTCGGTGGAGAACACCTTGGCGTTCTATGAGGCGCTGGGGTTCGAGGCCACCTACAAACAGAGCAAGCCCTATGTCTATCTGGCGCTGCGGTGGAGCGGATTCGAACTCCACTTCGGCCCGGCGCCCAAGGATTTGGATCCCGCCCGGGAGGAGTCCGGAGGCTGCCTGGTCATGGTCGACGCCGTGGCGCCGTACCACGCGGCGTTCGTCGCGGCGATGCGCCGGGTCCATGGGAAGGTGCTGAGTTCCGGCCTTCCGCGGATCACCCGATACCGGCCGGGTGCGTCCCGGTTCACGCTGATCGATCCCTCCGGGAACTCGATCATTTTCATCCAGCGCGACGAGCCGGCCGAACTGGAGTACGGCGGCTCGAAGAAGCTGACGGGCCTGGCCAAGGCGCTCGACAACGCCCGGATTCTGCGCGAGTTCAAGAACGACGATCTGCAGGCTTTCCGCGCGCTCAAGTCCGCGGTGCGCAGGCACGGCGCGGACGCCCCGGTGGTCGAGCGGGGCATCGCCCTGTGCCACCTCGTCGACCTGGCCATGACCCTCGGCGAGCCCACCGATCCGTGGGCCGCCGATTTACGCGCTCTGGAGCTCACCACCGACGAGCGGCAGCGCATTGAGTCGGAGCTCGGGCATCTCCCCAGGGTGCGGGAGTGGCTTGCCTGAAGAACACCACCCTTGAGCGGGTGCCGCGCCTGCCGGAGCCGGTCGATCTCGCGCGCCGTTTGGCGAGGTGAACGGACGCGGCCGTCAGGGACTTTCCTGGCCGTCGGGTTCCGTTCGTACTCCGAAAGGGTTGTCGATGGCGTATCTCCAGTACCCGTCCCGCCCGCGCCGGGCGACGTCGGTGGCGGTGCCCTGGATGTGTACGGGCCGGCCGTCCGGGTCCGTGCCGTCGATGACCCAGTCGACGATCAGCAGGGCGAGGTCCCCTGTGGTGTAGACGTGCCGTGGCCGGACGGTGATCGGCAACCTCAGGTCCAGGAACCGGCCGTTGGCGGCGTCGAGCCGCTGCCCGGTCAGCGGTGTGCCCGGCTCCGGGACGAACACGGCCCCGCTCTCGTAGACCTCCGCCACGGCCTCCGCGTCACCGTGATTGAACCGTTCGGCGAAGACCGCGGGCACGTCCTCGGGACGTTCGGCCAGCTGTCGCGTCATCAGCCTTCTCCATTCGGTCGGGTAGAAATCAGTCAGACGCGGCAACGCTAGGAGGCGCCTTCGTGACTCACCAAACGGTTGGTTCTCCGGGCCTGCCCGACGACCCTCACGCGAACGTCACCGAACCGACCCCGTCATGCCCGGTGGAGATCACCCTGGCGGCCCTGCACGGACGCTGGACGACCCTGCTCATCCGTGAGCTGCTGCGGGGCGACCGGACGTTCAGCGAGCTCCGCCAGGCGCTGCCCGCGCTGTCGGACAAGGTGCTGTCCGATCGGCTGGCACACCTGACCGGGGCCGGTGTGCTCGATCGCCACCGCCGGCCCGGCTGGCCGCCCCGGGTGAGCTACGGCCTCACCTCACGCGGGCGTGATCTCGGCCCTGTCCTCCAGGCCCTGTGGGACTGGGGTACGGGGCAACGACCATGAGGTACGTGAATCGCCAGACTTCGGTCGGACGTCTTCGGCATGGTCGGCCCGAGTTTGTGTCGGTGGTGGCCGTTACGGTCGCCGAGCATTGTTGATCTTTCGCTGGGGACCGCCGTGGTAGTCGGTCGCCCCTGCGGAACAGTGCGGCAGGCGTCAGGTGCGCGTCCCCGCCTCGGTGGTGTCGAGAAGGGCGAACCGCTGGGCGAACGCGGACATCTCCTCGCGTTGCCGTTCAGGTTCGGTGGCGGTGGCACCCACGACGACGCGGGTCACGCCTTGCGCGGCGAACGCCTCGACCTGTTCGACGGTCATGTCGATCGACCCCGATCGCGTGTACTCCAGTGTTTCCGGACTGCGGCCCGCCTCGGCGGCCGCGGCCCGGGCGAGGTCCATCTGGAGGGCGCGCTCGTCCGGGGCGAGCGCGCCACCCGGGAAGTAGCCGTCGCCGCGTCGTCCGGCGCGGCGTGCGGCCGCCCGGCTCGATCCGCCGACGTGGATCGGCAGGTGGGTGACCCCGTATGGCTTCGGGAACTGGCACAGCTCGTCGAAGGCGAAGAACTCCCCGTCGAAGCTGACCCCCTCTTCGCCACCGGCCCAGAGCAGCCGCATCACGTCGATCGCCTCGTCGGCGCGACGCCCACGGGTGCCGAAGTCGACGCCCACCGCCCTGGCCTCACCGGGCAGGGCGCCGAGCCCCACGGTCAGCAGCCGCATCCGCCCCTTGGACAGCACGTCGATGGTCGCCAGGCGCTTGGCGAGGATCACCGGATGGTGGTACGGCAGCAGCAGCACACCCGTCCCGAGCAGGATCCGTCGCGTGGCCGCGGCGACGAAGCTCAGGCAATCGAGCGGATCGAAGTACGGTAGCGACGGCGGGAGCTCGAAGCGCCCGACCGCCGCACCGGGGTACAGCGCGATGTGCTCGGGCAGATACAGCGCCTCGAAGCCGCAGTCCTCGGCGTGCCGGGCGTAGGCCATGATCTTGTCGGGGTCGACGCCGTGGTAGGGCGTGCTGTAGCTGACTGCGAACTTCATCGTCGTTCCTTCGGTCGGCCGGCCAGTGCGACGGAGGGGCGGTCGCAGGTCGGCATGGCCGGTACCGCGGCGGAGTCGTGGCCTCGCCGTGCGTCGACGACGCCCCCACCCGTCTGTCGCGGCCACGTTAGAACCTTGTCACTGGCGTCAAGGCAAGGCAGGGCGCGCATGGATGCACCACCGCTCCACCTTGACCGGCCACGTCGATCGAAGCCGCCACCGGCCTGCCGATCGCCGCCGCCTTCCGGCTTGACTTTGCCGTTGCGTCAACATCTAGCGTCACTGACGAGCCGGAAGATCCGGCTCGGTGACGGTGAGAGACACGGTGACGGCGAGAAACAGGTGGGTGGGTCATGGCGTGGTCGATCGCACAGGTGGCGCGGATGTCGGGAGTGACGTCGAGGACCCTGCGCCACTATGACGAGATCGGGCTGCTGACACCCGCCTGGGTCGGCGGGAACGGCTACCGCCACTACGAGGAGGAGCAACTGCTGCGGCTGCAGCAGATCCTCGTGCTGCGGGAGCTCGACCTGGGCCTCTCCGAGATCAAGGAGATCGTCGACCGGCACACCGACCCGGTGGAGGCACTGCGCGAGCACCACCGACGGCTGCTGGGGGAACGCGACCGGCTGGACGCGGTGGCCCGCGTGGTGGCCCGCACCATCACCGAACTCCAGGAGAGCGAAGGGAAAGGTGACATGTCCAAAATCAGCAAGCCGGAGAATCTGTTCGAGGGGTTCGACGGTGCACGGTACGGCGCGGAGGCCCGCGAGCGGTGGCCGGAGCACTGGGAGCAGGCCGGGCAGCAGGAGCTCCTGGACACCGTGACTCCCCAGGAGATCGACCGCATGGGGCGGGAGGCGACGGCGGGAATGATCCGGATGGCCGAGCTCATGGCCGCCGGCACCCCCGCCGACGACCCCGCGGTTCTCGCCGAGCTCGACGCCCACTACCGGCACATGACCCGGTTCTGGACGCCGACCGCGGCGGAGTACGCGCACCTGGGCCGGATGCAGGTCGACGACGAGAACTTCAGGGCGAACTACGAGCGGATCGCCGAGGGCCTGGCCGCGTACATGCGTGACGCGATGGCCACGTACGCGCACGCCCGGCTGAGCTGACCCTCGCCGCGTCTCGCCGCTTGAGGTGTGAGGAAGCTGCAGATTCCTCACGCCGTCGCTTCCAGGCCGTTCGCTTCCGGGCCGTCCCTTCGTACGGCCGCGCGCTGTCCAGGGGCTCGTGCGCACGTCGCCGGAGACAGCGACGGCCCCTCTCCGTTACGGCCTCACCGCTCCTCCGGGTCGTACGGCGGCGGCCTGACGGTCATCGCGCGGTGGCGATGACGAGGACGAGGGACGCGACCGCCAGCACCAGGAAGCCTCCGGGAAAGGCGATGTTGCGGAACACGCGGGTGCGGACGTGGACGGCGACGGCGCCGGTGAAGAACAGGACGAGCCCGACTGCGGCGGCGACACCGATGAACCGGACACCGAGCAGCCCCAGGAGAAGCCCGGCGGCTCCGGCGGCTTTCAGGGCGGCCAGCGGCGGGAGCCAGGATCGCGGGATACCCAGCTCGGCCGAATTGGCCAGGACGAACCCGGCCCGTGAGAAGTCGGCGAGGGCGGCCCAGGCGTTGGCCGCGATCGTGACGACGGTGACGACGACGTAGGCGGTGACCATCCGTACGGCCCGCCTTCAGCCGACGAAGCCGGAGATACCGGAGATACCGGAGAAGCCGGAGAAGCGGTAGGCGCCGAGGACGTCGAGTGGCTGGGGCGCCGGGGCGGGGCCCACGGCCCACTTGGCCACGGTCTCCTGCAGCCGTCGCGCCGCCGCGATGCCGGGCAGTGGATTCTCGACACCCTCGTCGAGTTCCAGCAGGGCGACGAACTCGGTGCCGCCGGCACGGCGCAGGTACGCGTACCGGACGCCCTCCGGCCGCTCCTTCTCCACCTCCGCGAAGGCCGTCCGGATCGCCTCGACAACCTCATCGACACCCTCGTCGGCCACCTGGTAACTGATCATCAAGACGGGCATGGTGTCCCTCCGTGAGTCGTGGGAGCGTTGGCGAGCCGCTGCCCGCCTGCCGTATCAAGCCTTGCCGGGGGCTGACGTGGCGTCCAATACCTGCGTCTATAACCTGGTGGCATGGATGTCGACACGCGGTTGCTGCGGTACTTCGTCGCCGTGGCGGAGGAGGGGAGCCTCACCCACGCCGCGGAACGGCTGTTCGTGTCGCAACCGGCGCTGACCAAACAGATCAAGCAGCTCGAAAGCCTGCTCGACGTGCGGCTGTTCACGCGATCCCGGGCCGGCATGACCCTCACCGAACCGGGCCGGGCCCTGGCGGAGCGGGTGCCCGCCCTGCTGGCCGGTTGGGACCGTACGCTGCGGGAGACCAGACAGGTGGCCGGCCAGGCGGCCCGCGTGCTGCGGGTCGGCTTCATGGCCAGTGCCGCCAACGAGGCCACCCAGCGCATCGTCACGGCGTTCGCCGGCCGCCGGCCGGACTGGAGGGCCGAGATGCGGCAGGCCGCGTGGTCGGACCCGACGGCCGGGCTCGCCGGCGGGGACGTCGACGTCGCCCTGCTGCGCGTGCCCTTCCCCGGGCAGGAGGCCCTGCGGGTGGAGGTGCTGTTCGCCGAGCCCCGCTGGGTCGCGCTCCCCACGGCACACCCGTTCGCCGCGCGTGACCTGATCCCCTTCCGGGACCTGTGGGACGAGCCGTTCGTGGCGGCGCCGCCCCGGACGGGCCGGTGGCGGGATTACTGGCTGGCCGCCGACGAGCGTGACGGCCACCCGGTCCGCGTCGGTGCCGTGACCGACCAGCCCGACGACTGGCTGAACGCGATCGCCAACGGCTACGGCGTCGCCCTGGCTCCCGAGTCCGCCGCCCGGTTCTACGCGCGTCCCGGCGTCACCTACCGGCCCGTGAGCGGTGTCAGCCCCACCCGCGTCGGCGTCGCCTGGGCGCCCGCCGACGACACCGACCCCGTCGTCCAGGACTTCGTCCGCTGCTGCGTCGAAAGCGGGCCGCCGGGGTGAACCGCACCCGGCGGGCCGTCGGCGTCGTCGTGGGATCCGCGGTGGGCGACGCGCCGGGCGCCCCTTTCGAGTTCGGCCTCACCACCTCCGCCGTGTACTGCGCCTGCCGGAGCCGGCCGATCTCGCACGGCGTCTGGTGAGGTGAACGAACGCGGCGGAGAAGAAGGGGAGAGGCAGGGAGCTCAGGGAGCGCCGGGTGGCTTGACCGGGGGCGGCTGAAGCCCGCCGGCCGACATGATGTCGGCGTGGTTGGGCCGGGTTTGTGTCGGTGGTGACCGTTACAGTCGCCGAACATTGTTGATCTTTCGCTGAGGACTGCCGAGGAGACCGGATGACCGAGCCCGATGTGACGATGGCCAGGATCGGCCGAGGTGTCGAGCTGGGGCAGCGCGGTGAGCGAGAGGCCGCCCGGGAGTTGTTCTCCGAGTTGTGGGAGGAGATCGGTGTGACGGGAGATCCCCTGCACCGGTGCGCTCTCGCCCACTCGATGGCCGATGTCCAGGACGAGGTGAAGGAGGAACTGCTCTGGGACCTTCGCGCCCTGGAGGCGGCCGACCTGGTGACCGACGAGCGGGCCCGGCAGGCGGGTGTCGTCGGTCCCGTGAGCGGTTTCTACCCCTCCCTGCACCTCAATCTGGGCGACGCCTACCGCAGGCTCGGCGACCTCGATCGGGCGCGTGACCACCTCGAACGCGGACGTGCCACCGTCGGCGTGCTCGGTGACGACGGGTACGGGCAGATGATCAGACAGGGCCTGGAGCGGCTCGCCGAACGCCTGTCGGCAGGCCAGGCGGGTAGGTCCTGAGTCCGATCGGTGATCGGATGGCAGGCTGAGCGGTGGCCCTGTTGCGCCGGATGACGGTGGTCGATGCAGGACGCGCCCCAGGTCAGCCGGCGCGGCAAGGGCCCGACCCATGGAGGCAGACGGGAAGTCGGCTTTTCGCGTCCAGCACCACCCGGTCGCCCAGTGGCTTCTGGAGCCGGACGACACCCTCGCCGGATGCGCCGACGCCCGCGCACAGCCTGTTGCCGGCGCGCTCGTGGATCTCGATTCCGAGGACCACGACGTCGGGCCGCTCGTCGGTCCGCAGATGGACGGTCGGGCTCTCGTCGCCGAGGCAGATGCCGTATTCGTAGCTCACTCGCAGCGTGCGCTCGTCGAGCACCTCGAAGCCTCTGACGTCGTGTGGCAGGTGATCACCGACGGCGTCCTCGACGGTGCCGAGCGTGGCTTGGTCGACCGCGACGTGATCGATCGGGCCGGGCAGGTTCGAGAAGGACAACCGCCACGCCGGGACGGTGGCCATGCCGCGCAGGGTCCGCAGGCGCACGGTCGTGAAGACCGCGGTGGTCATCTTGTACGCCCGATCGTCCTGGGCGGAAGCCTCCATCTGGTAGGGGGACAGGGCGATCAGCGCCTGGCGTGCGCTGATCACGGGGACCCGCATGGTGGAGCCGTCATCCCAGCGGATCCGCGCCTCGTCCGGGGTTGAGGGGAGCGGTCCTGCCACGGCGAAGCCGTACTCCTCGTCACTGGAGATCTGCTTCATCACGTCGCGTGGCATCTGGCTCAGGTCCTCCGTCGGGACGAAACCGTCGCGCCAGATCTCCGCCGCACCACTGGTCCGCCAGGTCCAGACGGCACGGGCGGCGTGGTCATCGAAGGTGAACTGTCCGATGAGGAAGTGGCCGCCGCTGAGGAGCAGGGTCACCATCAGGAGCGTCAGGAGTAATCGCGGCATCCGAAGATTATCGAGGGGCCCTGTGATCGGCAGGACGCCCTGCAAGGTCGGCTCGACCCCGAACCGCACGATGCCCGTCCTCCGGACTCGGTGCGCGAGACCACGTACCGCTCAGCGTCTTCTGACACTGAGGGCCGCCGTCCGGCACAACCACGCCACTGCCCGGCCCATCTCCCGAACACCGATCGCCCGCGACCGACCGGACTCGGGACTCATTCGGCTGGATATCCGTTCCGCGGCAGGGAACCCGGCAGGGCCGTGGTGATCGTACGGTCGGACGTATGAGCGTTGAAGATCGGAAGGCCGGCGGAGAGGGGAGGAACGCCCCTCGTGCCGGGCGACGGACGTGGGGACGGGGACGGGACATGCCGGACGGAACCTCCGGGAAGCCTGCGAAGCCACGGCCGCGCGGGTGGGTTCTCGCGTCGGCCGGCGTTCTGGTGGCGGTGCTGTCGGCGTTTCCCGCCGTCGTGCCCAACGCCGTGGGCAATCTCGGCAGCCTGCTGGAGACCTTCCTGCCCTGGACCGGCCTGGCCGCTCCCGTGCTGCTGGGTCTGGCGCTGCTGCGCCGTTCGGTCCTCGCGGCGGTGTCCCTGGTGCTGCCGGTGGCCGTCTGGATCGCCGTCTTCGGCGGACGGCTGCTGCCCGCCGCCCCGTCGGCGGGTGACCTGACCGTGCTCCAGCACAACGTCGGCGAGGAGAACCCCGACCACGAGGGGACCGCCTCGTCCCTGGTACGGGCCGGGGCCGATCTCGTCGCCCTGGAGGAGCTGACGCCTGACGTCCTGCCCGTCTACGAGAAAGCCCTCGCGTCCGGTCACCCTCACCGCGCGGTCACGGGAACCGTCGGCCTCTGGTCCAGGTACCCCCTGGCGGACTCGCGGCCGGTGGACATCAGGCCCGCGGACGTCGGGCCCGGCTGGAACCGCGGGCTGCGGGTCACCGCGCGGATGCCACACGGTGACGTGGCAGTGTACGTCGCCCACCTGCCCTCGATCCGCATCCGGCCGACGGACGGTTTTGGGTCCGGGCGCAGGGACGAGAGCGCCGCCAAGCTGGGGGCGGCCGTCGCCTCGGAGACCCTGGACAGGGTCGTCCTGCTGGGTGACCTCAACGGCACCCTCGACGACCGCGGCCTCGCCCCGCTCACCTCCCGGATGGCCTCGGCGCGGGAGAGGTTCGGTTTCAGCTGGCCCGCCGTCTTTCCCCTGGCCCGGATCGACCACGTCATGACCCGTACGGCGATCCCCGTCGCCGCCTGGACCCTGCCCGCCACCGGCAGCGACCACCTGCCGCTCATCGCCCGCGTCGACCTCTGACGTCCGCGGGCAGCCATGCTGTCCGGTGCCGGTCGGCGCCCTTCCAGAGGGTCGAGCCGTCAGGGCCAGGCGATCCGGGGTTGGCTATGCTCGGGCGGTGAGCTCCCCGAGAACGCTCGTGCTGTGGGACATCGACCACACGCTGATCGACGCCGGAGGTGTCACCGCCGACACCTATGACCACGCGTTGCACGCCACCACCGGCCGCCGGATGGAACACCCGGTGCGGGTGGCAGGGCGGACCGAGCGGGCGATCATCACCGAGATCCTCCAGACGCACGAGGTCGAGGTGTCGGACCTGCTCCTCGACTCCTTCTACGTCGCCCTCGCCGAGGCGTTCGTCGTGCGCGAGGCCGTCATGCGGGAGCGCGGCCGGGCACTGTCGGGAGCGCGTGAGGTGCTCGCGGTGCTGGCGGAACGCGAGGACGTGGTGCAGTCGGTGCTCACCGGCAACACCGAGCCGGTCTCGATCGGCAAGCTCACGGTGTTCGGGCTGGACGGCTTCGTGGACTTCGAGGTGGGCGCGTACGGCACCGACCACGAGGACCGCGCCGCGCTGGTGGCCCTGGCGCAGCGCCGCGCCGCCGGCAAGTACGGGGAGCCTTTCACCGTACGCAACACCGTGCTGATCGGTGACACGCCGAACGACGTCCGCGCCGGTCAGGAGGGCGGAGCGAGGGCGATCGCGGTCGCCACCGGCTTCAACGACGCGAGCGTGCTGGGCGAGGCCGGTCCTGAGCTGGTGCTGGGAGACCTCGCCGACACCGACGCCGTCGTACGGGCCGTGCTCGGCGTGCCGGACCGGCCGGGTGGCGACCGGTAGACCGAGACGGCCGGTAGACCGAGACGGCCGTAACGGCCCGCATCACCGGACGGCTTCCATGAAACCGTCCGGTCCGGATTCGCGGCCGGGGCGTCAGCGGGAGTGCGCGGCTCGCGCCAGTGGTGTCGAGCCCTCGGGGGTGAGCGGGCTGGTGAGGATGACGGGGAGCTGGGACATGAACCTCGGCTCGGTGCCCAGGTGCTCCTGCGCGGCGTGCACGGTGAACGGGTGGACCAGGTATATGTCTCCCGGCTGCCCGGTGGCGTGGACGACCGGCCGCTCCGAGCTGGCTCGCTCGACCATGCCGGCCGCCTCCATGAAGTCGAACACCCCGTCGGCGAGTGCTCCGGCCGAGTCACGCTGGGAGCCGGCCCTGATCCTGGTCGGCGCGTCGTCCGGGCCGACGTCGGAGAACAGGATCAGCAGCAGCATCGTCTCGGGCCTGCCGCTCACCGCCCAGGTGCCGTCGGGGCGGCCGAAGTTGGCGTCGATGTGCCAGCCGCGATCGTCGGCGGGCGCCACGTTGGGGAAGCGGATCGGGACCATGCCGACCGTGTGACGCGGTGCCCAGCCGCCCGCGCCGCAGATCTGGTCGAGCGCGGCGGCGAGCCGGGGGGAGCGGATCGTCTGCCCCAAGGCGCCCTCGCCGGTGTGGTCCGTGGCCCAGACCACCGGCTGGGTCCATCCTGCCGGGTCTTCGGGGGAGAGGCCTATCTGCCGCCAGAGCAGCTCCCGGGCCTGATCACCCACCTCGCGCGGAACCGCCGCCTCAAGTTTGACGAACCCGTCGGAGACGAAGCTCTGGATTTGTTCGGAGTCAAGTGGGTGCATGCGGAGCACGGTAGTGGTCTCTCCGCGTTCGCCTCCACAGGATTTTCCGCACTCGTCTCCGGGAGGCGTTATTCGAGGGGCATGTCCGCGCCCGGCGGCCGCCCCGCCGGCGAGGTTCGCTCATGTCGTCAGGGCGCTCCGGCGAGTGGTCCCACGGAGATGAGTTCTCCGGGCAGCGGACCGCCCGTGATCCTGGAACGGATCATGGCTGTGAACAGGCCGGGCTTCTCGCCGTTCCAGGCGTGGCCCACCCCGGGGGCCAGGCATGCCTCGCCCGCCGGAAACGCGGCGGCGATCTCGGCCAGGGAACGCCTGGTGAGATCGTGTTCGTTCTCGCCGGCCACCGCCAGGACCGGACACGGGGACTCCTTCGCCCGGTCCGGGAGCCGAAAGCGGAGGGCTTCGTCGTTGACCTTGCGAAACGCCTGCCGGGTGGTGGCCCGCGCGGCACTCCGGTAGCCGTCGACGTCCTCCGCGGGGACGTTGAGCGCGCGGGCGTTGGCCCGTAGCACCGGCCCCCACTTCATGACCGGCGCCATCAGGGTGCCCATGAGCCGCATCACGCCCGGGTTGGGGAACGGCAGGACGTTCACCCCGCTCACGATCGCACCGGTCACCACCTCGGGGGCGGTGGCGGTCAGATACGCGCCGACGTAACCGCCCAGGGAGAGTCCCACGACGTGCGCTCTGCCCTCCGGCGCCCGTGAGGCGATCACCTCGGCCACCAGGCGGGCGGTGTCGGCGATCGAGACCCACGGGTGAGTGTTGCTCTTACCGTGTCCCGGCAGGTCGGGAACCAGGACGCGAGTGTCCGTGGCCAGTTCGAGGACCTGCTTGGTCCACATCCAGCCGCTGGTGCCCACGCCGTGCAAGAGCACCACCACAGGTGCGTCCGCGGGGCCTGCCTCTTGGACAAAGATCGCCATGGCGGCCATATTGGCACAACCATGCTCCAACCGTGCTCCGGCCACCGAACGCGTTCCCGGCTTCGTCGCCCCCGCGGCGGATCAGTGAGGTGAGCCGGTCGAGACCGTTCCGGTGTCGATGAGACGGACCAGTTCCGGAAGGACCGTGCCCAAGGGGGCGTCGACGGTGAGGGTCGCGTAGCCGTCGCCTCGGGTCGGGCCCTGGTTCACGATCGCCACGGGAATGCCGAGCTTCGTGGCGTGCAGCACGAACCGGCGACCCGACATGACCGTCAGCGACGACCCGAGGACCAGGAGCAGGCGTGCTCCCTCCACGAGCGCGTAACACTCGCGTACCCGCTCCGCCGGGACGGTCTCCCCGAAGAAGACGACGTCGGGCTTCAGCATCCCTCCGGCGCACGCCCGGCATCCGACCACCTGGAACGCGTCGATCTCCTCGTCCGGCAGTTCGACGTCGCCGTCGGGGTTGATCGCGGTGGGCAGGGCGCCGAAACGCGGGTTCGCCCGGGTCAGGCGGCGGTCCAGCTCCTCGCGCGGGCTGGAGTGGCCGCAGTCCAGGCAGATCACCTCCCGCAGGTTGCCGTGCAGCTCGACGACGGACCGGGCGCCGCCCGCCTGGTGCAGGCCGTCGACGTTCTGCGTCACGATGCCGGACACCAGGCCCCGCCGCTGGAGGGACGCGACCGCGTGGTGGCCGCTGTTCGGGGTGGCCCGGGTCATCGCCCGCCACCCGATGTAGCTGCGGGCCCAGTAGCGCCGCCTGGCCACCGGGTCGCCGGTGAACGTCTGGTAGGTCATGGGGGTGTGCCGGGCCAGGGTCCCGCCCGGCCCCCGATAGTCGGGGATCCCCGACTCCGTCGACATCCCGGCGCCGCTCAGCACCAGGACACCGCCCTCGGCCAGTAGTCCCGCCAGCGTGCTCGTACCGTCGCTCACCCCCCCATGCTGCCCCACCCCGTGTGCCGGGCGATCCCAGGCCCCCGTCGAGCGGCGGAAGGCCGTTCGGATCGGGGCTCGGATCGGGGTTCGGACCGGCAGGGGTGGTCGTCGTGGACGATCTTTTCGGACCGGTGCGGCCGGTACGGGCTCGGCCCGCATCGAAGAGGTACGGCCCGATTCGCTCGGGGCGTCAGCGGAAGTCGTCGGCGTGGTCGGCCGCCCACTGCCGGAACGGGGTGGCCGGACTTCCGGTGATCTCCTCCACCGCGGAGGTGGCCGACTCGGGGGAGGTCGCCATCCGCGCGTGCGCGTCGATCACTCCCTCCGCCACGGCGGGCGGCCAGCCCTGGTCGAGCAGCCCGCGCAGCGCGATCTCCGGCGAGAGCTCCTCCCAGCGGACCGGCCGCCCGATGGCCTCGCCGATGGCGGTCACCTGCTCGATCTGGGTGAGGGGCTCGGGGCCGCTCAGCACGTATCTCGCCCCGGCGTGGCCGGTGCCAGGGCCGGTGCCGGTGAGCACGCTCACCCCGGCGGCGGCGATGTCCCGCTCGTGGATCAGTGCCCTGGAGGCCCCTCCGTGGACCCAGCGGACGATCCCGGTGTCCCGGATCTGTGGGGCCCACATCAGGGTGTTGGCGGCGAACCCGCCGGGCCGCAGGAACGTCCACTCCAGCCCTGACCCCTCGATCAGCCGTTCCAGGAGGGCGTGGGAGCCGAGGATCGAGTTCGGGTCCCCCTCGGGCGCGTCCGGTGCCGGGTCGGGGACGCCGCGCGCGGAGACGTAGACGATCCGGCGGGCGTGTCCGGCGATCGCCTTGATGGTCGCGGGTGCCGCGTGGTCGGCCGAGAGGGTGGGCCAGACGAGGAACACCGACTCGACCCCGTCCAGGGCGGTGTCCAGCGTGGCGGGGTCGGCCAGGTCACCCCGTACGACCTCGGCACCCTCGGGAAGGGCGGCGGACGCGGGGTCGCGTGTCAGCGCGCGCACGGCGACGCCCGCGTCGAGGAACTGGGACACGGCCTGCCCGCCGACCTTGCCGGTCGCGCCGGTGACCAGAATCATGTGGATCTCCTCCGTCGGTGGGATGTCCTCACCAGCCTGCAACCTCATCTTTGGTCGAGGTCAAGGAGATCGCCGCGCACCGTCCGATGGACACCGGTGTCGGGGCCGGAACGGTGTGGAGTGCCCTCTTCCCGGCCATCGGAGAGGCTGGGCGGCGGGCCACGACAACGACCGCGAGCCGGTCCGGGCGGGTTCCGGGCGGGTTCCGGGCCGGACCGGCTCGCGGCCGTGAGCCGGACCGGGCGCGGCGCGGAGGTGGACGCGGGGGCCGGGCGCGGGGGCGGTCGACGGTTTCCGGGATCGACCAATCCGGTGGCGCGGCGGCTACGGATTTCCAGGCAGGGGCGTCAGGCTCCCGGAGGTCTCCGCCGTCGCCCGAGCGGTACCCGACCGGCGGCGGGGCCGACGGGGTGGACGGCCGCGCGGTTCGGGATCGGAGGGCCCCGGGCCGCGTGGTCCGTTTCCGGCAGGTCTGCACCAGGTTCCGGTACCTCCGTGCTGGGTTCCGGCACGTTCGCGTTGGCTTCCGGTACGTCCGCACCGGGTGCCGGTACGTCCGTGCTGGGTTCCGGTACGTCCGCGACGCCCGGCGTGGCGTCCCCGGGGCCCGCCCGCCCGGCGTACGACGGGCGGGTGGACCCGCGTACGCCGGGCGGGCGGCGGTGTTCAGCGTATGGCGGTGGGCTCCTCCTCGTCCGTGACCACGGCGCCGCTGAACTGTGCCGAGTACAGGCGGTGGTAGGCGCCCCTGGCGGTGAGCAGCTCGTCGTGGGTGCCGTGCTCGACGATGCGCCCCGCGTCCATCACCAGGATGAGGTCGGCGTCGCGGATGGTGGACAGCCGGTGGGCGATGACGAAGCTGGTGCGGTCCGAGCGGAGCGCGGCCATGGCGTGCTGCACCAGGACCTCGGTGCGGGTGTCGACCGAGCTGGTCGCCTCGTCCAGGATGAGCAGGGACGGGTTGGCGAGGAAGGCGCGGGCGATGGTGAGCAGCTGCTTCTCACCGGCGCTGACGTTGCTCCCCTCCTCGTCGATCACGGTGTCGTAGCCGTCGGGCAGGGTGCGGACGAACCGGTCGACGAACGTGGCGCGGGCGGCGGCCTGGATCTGCTCCTCGCTGGCCTGGGGGTCGCCGTAGGCGATGTTCTCGCGGATGGTGCCGCCGAACAGCCAGGTGTCCTGGAGCACCATGCCGATGTGCGAGCGCAGGTCGTCGCGGCGCATCGCGGTGATGTCGACGCCGTCGAGGGTGATCCGGCCCGAGTTCAGCTCGTAGAAGCGCATGACGAGGTTGACCAGGGTGGTCTTGCCCGCGCCGGTCGGGCCGACGATCGCGACCGTGTGCCCGGGCTCGGCGACCAGGGACAGGTCCTCGATGAGAGGCTGTTCCGGGTCGTAGCTGAAGGACACGTGCTCGAACTCGACACGACCCCGCCTGACGGTGGGAGGCACCGGAGCTGCGGGGTCCGGGGCCTGCTCCTCGGCGTCGAGCAGCTCGAAGACCCGCTCGGCCGAGGCCACTCCCGACTGCAGCAGGTTGGCCATCGAGGCGACCTGGGTGAGCGGCTGGGTGAACTGCCGTGAGTACTGGATGAACGCCTGCACGTCGCCCAGGCTCATCGACCCGGTGGCGACCCGCAGGCCGCCGACGACGGCGATGGCGACGTAGTTGAGGTTCCCGATGAACATCATCGTCGGCATGATGATCCCGGAGACGAACTGGGCGCCGAAGCTGGCCTTGAACAGCTCCTCGTTCCGCTGCCTGAACACCTCCTCGACCTCGGGACGGCGTCCGAAGACCTTCACCAGCTCGTGACCGGTGAACGCCTCCTCGATGTGGGCGTTCAGGCTGCCGGTGTGGGCCCACTGCGCGACGAAGTGCTTCTGCGAGCGCTTCGCGATCTGCGCGGTGACGACCATCGACAGCGGGATGGTGACCAGGGCGATCAGCGCGAGCAGCGGCGAGATGAAGAACATCATCGCCAGCACGCCGATCACGGTCAGCGCCGAGGTCAGCAGCTGGCTCAGCGTCTGCTGCAGGGACTGGGACACGTTGTCGATGTCGTTGGTGACCCGGCTGAGCAGCTCGCCGCGCGGCTGGCCGTCGAAGAACCGCAGGGGGAGCCGGTTCAGCTTGTCCTCGACGTCCTCGCGCAGCCGGAACACGGTGCGCTGCACCACGTCGTTGAGCACGTAGCCCTGGATCCAGGCGAAGGCCGACGCCGCGACGTAGATCCCCAGGACCCACAGCAGGACCGTGCCCAGCGCGCCGAAGTCGATGCCCTGGCCGGGTACGAGGTCCAACCCCGCGAGCAGGTTGGCGAAGTTGTCGTTGCCCGACGCGCGGGCGGCGGCGATCGCCTGCTCCTGGGTCGTGCCGGGGGGCAGCTGCTTGCCGATCACCCCGGTGAAGATGATGTCCGTCGCGTGGCCGAGGATCTTCGGTCCGACGACGTTCAGCACCACGCTGATCACGGCGAGCGCGATCACCGCGAGGAGTTTCGGGCGGTCGGGATCCAGGCGCCGGATCAGCCGTCGCGCGGACGGCCCGAAGGTCATCGACTTCTCCGCGGGCATCCCGGCCCCCCCGAAGGGGCCGCGCCCTCCGAAGCCGGGTCCTCCGGCCGGAGGACCCGGAGGACGCGGTCGCGTGGTCGTCGTGGGACGGTCGCTCATGCTGCGGTCTCCGCGGCTAGTTGGGACTCGACGATCTCTAGGTACGTGGGACAGGAATCCAGCAGCTCGTCATGGGTTCCCAGGCCGACGATCACGCCGTCGTCCAGGACGATGATCTGGTCGGCGTCGGCGATGGTGGAGACCCGCTGGCCGACGATGATGACGGCGGCCTCCGCGGTGTGCGGGCGCAGGGCGGCCCGCAGCCGCGCGTCGGTGGACAGGTCGAGAGCCGAGAACGAGTCGTCGAACAGGTAGATCTCCGGCTTGCTGACCAGCGCCCTGGCGATGGCGAGCCGCTGCCGCTGCCCGCCGGAGACGTTCGTGCCGCCCTGCGCGATGGGCGCCTCCAGGCCCTCGGGCATCGCCTCGACGAAGTCGCGGGCCTGGGCGACCTCCAGGGCCTCCCACAGCTCCGCGTCGCTCGCGTCCGGGTTGCCGTACCGCAGGTTGCTCGCGACGGTGCCGCTGAACAGGTACGGCCTCTGCGGCACCAGGCCGATGCGCGTCCAGAGCGTCTGGGGGTCGAGGTCGCGGATGTCGACGCCGTCGACCGACACCGTGCCGGAGGTGGCGTCGAACAGCCGGGGTATCAGGGAGATCAGCGTCGTCTTGCCGGAGCCTGTGCTGCCGATGACGGCGGTGGTCCGCCCCGCGGTCGCGCGGAAGGAGATGCCGGACAGCACGGGTGCCGCCGCGCCCGGGTAGCGGAACTCGACGTCGCGCATCTCCAGCTCGGCGCGTCCGCTCACCTGCCGTACCGGGTCGCTGGGCGGCGTCACCGACGACTCGGTGTCGAGCACCTCGACGATGCGCTCGGCACAGACCGCGGCGCGCGGGATCATCATCGAGATGAAGGTGGCCATCATCATCGACATGAGGATCTGCATCAGGTACATGAGGAACGCGGTGAGGGCGCCGACCTGCATCTCGCCGCTGTCCACCCGCGCGGAGCCGAACCAGAGCACGGCGATGCTGGAGACGTTGAGGATCAGCATCACGGTCGGGAAGATGAGCGCGGTGAGCCGTCCGACGCGCAGCGACGTGTCGGTCAGCGCCTGGTTGGCCTCGGCGAACCTGCGGGTCTCCTCGCGCTCGCGGACGAAGGCCCGCACCACGCGGATGCCGGTGAGCTGCTCGCGCAGCACCCGGTTGACGAGGTCGATGCGGTCCTGCATCGCACGGAACTGGGGGACCATGCGGGTGATGATCAGGCCGATCGACACCAGCAGCGCGGGGACGCAGACCAGCATGAGCCAGGACAGGCCGAGGTCCTGGCGCAGGGCCATGATGATGCCGCCGACGCCCATGATCGGCGCGGCGACCAGCATCGTGCAGGTCATCACGACGAGCATCTGGACCTGCTGCACGTCGTTGGTGCCGCGGGTGATCAGCGAGGGGGCCCCGAAGTGGGAGATCTCCCTGGCGGAGAACCCGCCGACCTGGTGGAAGACGGCGGAGCGGACGTCCCGGCCGAACCCCATGGCCGCGTGGGAGCCGTAGTAGACCGCCGCGATCGAGCAGGCGATCTGCACGAGGGAGACGAGCAGCATCCAGCCGCCGGCGGACAGGATGTAGCCGGTGTCGCCGGTGGCGACGCCCCGGTCGATGATGTCGGCGTTCAGGCTGGGCAGGTACAGGGAGGCGATGGTGCCGACCAGTTGCAGCACCACGACCGCGGTCAGCACCCACGAGTAGGGGCGCAGGTACGTACGGAGAAGGCGGGTCAGCATGGGGACTCTTCACGTGGGGTGGCCGGGCGAGGGGCGTCGTGCCGGGGATCCGGCCGCCGGCCGGTCTCGCCCGTCGCCCCGGTAACCGGGGTCAAGGGAATCTCCTCCAGGGGAGTGTTGGGGATCAGCCTGCGACGTGAACCTCGGTTGAGGTCAAGGAGGTCAAGGAGGACGTCGAGGCTGGGATCGGGTCAAGGTGGGTCGAGACGGGTTGAGGGTTGAGGAGAGAGACCGGGGAGAGCGGGGAGGCGCTTCGGGAGCGCGGGGATCGGGGGTGGTTCGAGGCGGGGAGCGCTTCGGAGGGACTGGGGTCAGGGGAGCGGTTCGGGGGGGCCGGAGCGCAGGCGTACGCCGTCGAGCAGCATGGAGACGATCTCCGGGGCGGCCACCGGGTCGTTCAGGACGAGCCGGGGATGGGTGCACGCGATGGTCAGCAGCTGCAGTCGGCGCGCGGCCTCGCGAGGTTCGAACTGTAGCCGCTCGCGGGCGGGTTCGATCAGGTCGGTGAGTATCTGCCCGATGAGGGCGCTCTCGTCGGAGAGGTTCTTGCTGTTGCGACCGGCCTCGACGGCTTTCAGCCCTATCGCGTCCACCAGGCGGAAGATGCGCGCGGTGCGCCGCTGCAGGATCTCGACCGCGGCGACGAGCCGCACCTCCAGGGAAGTCGTACGGTCGATGGTCTTCAGCTCCTCCAGCAGCGGGGAGGAGTCGTAGGCGCTGGCCAGGGCCGCGTTCACGAGCTCGTCCTTGGTGCTGAAGACCCGGAAGATCGTCCCCTCGGCCACGCCCGCGGCCTGCGCGATCTGCCGGGTGCTCACGTCGGGGCCCTCGGCGAGCACGAGTGACAGCGTGGAGGCGATGAGAGCCGCGCGCCGCTCGTCGGGGGGGAGGGGGGCTGCCCGCTGTGAGGTCGAGGTCACGTCGGGCATCCTAGCCGAGGAGTGAGTGAGTCGCTCACTCATTTAATTGGACCCGGTCGCGGGGTCCTGAAGAGGTCCGATCTCGGGGCTTCGAGGGCTTCGAAGCGGTCCGGGCGCGGGGCTTCGAGGATTTCGAAGCGGTCCGGAGTGCGGGGCTTCGGAGCGGTTTGCCGCGGGGGTGTGGGATATGGGGCACGGAGTCGCCGGTGCGGGGAGTGCGGGGAGGTGGAAGGTGTGTCTGGGGTCCCTGTGAAAGAAGTGATCTTTTCCGGGGAAGTTCGAGTTCTTTTTCCGGCAAATGTAGGAAAAAGCAGCTAGAAAGCCCATCTTTCACCCGATGCGCCGGGCTTCATCTGCGATCTAACGTCGTGTGGCAGACACCATGACGTCATCGCGACAGCCGTCTGCCTGTCGGCCAGGAGATCACCTGATGCCCCGTGCCCTCGCCCACCGCCCCTGGGTGCCCGCCGTCACCGAGGATCGCGTCCAGTCCGTCCTGAAGGCCGTGACGGATCAGACCGCCTCCTCGGTCCAGAACGAGATCGAGAGGCTGGTGGCCGACAACCACCGCATCCACGACATAGAGTCGGTCAACCTGAATCCGGCCACGAACATCATGAACCCGAGGGCCGAGGCCCTGCTCTCGGCCAACCTCGGGTCGCGGCCGTCGCTGGGCTACCCGGGTGAGAAGTACGAGATGGGCCTGGAGGCGATCGAGCAGATCGAGATCATCGCCGCCGAGCTGGCCGCGGAGGTCTTCGGCGCGGGCTACGCCGAGGTGCGCGTCGGCTCCGGGGCGCTCGCGAACCTCTACACGTTCATGGCCACCTGCGAACCCGGGGACACGATCATCGCCCCTCCGGCGAGCATCGGCGGCCACGTCACCCACCACCAGCCGGGCGCGGCCGGCCTGTACGGGCTGAAGATCGTTCCCGCCCCCGTCACGTCCGACGGCTACACGGTGGACGTCGACGCCCTGCGGGAGCTCGCCGGGCGGGTGCGGCCGAAGCTGATCACCATCGGCGGCAGCCTCAACCTGTTCCACCACCCCGTGGCGCGGATCCGCGAGATCGCCGACTCGGTCGGCGCCCGCGTGCTCTTCGACGCCGCCCACCTGTGCGGGATGATCGCCGGGAAGGTATGGCCGCAGCCGCTCGACGAGGGCGCCCACCTGATCACCATGAGCACGTACAAGAGCCTGGGCGGTCCTGCGGGCGGGCTCATCGTGACCGACGACGCCGAGCTGGCCCAGCGGCTCGACGCGATCGCCTACCCGGGGCTGACCGCGAACTTCGACGCGGGCAAGACCGCTGCGCTCGCCATGACGATGCTCGACTGGAAGGCCGCGGGACCCGCCTACGCGCGGGAGATGATCGCGACCGCGCGGCGGCTGGCGGACGAGCTGCTCGCCCTCGGGGTCCCGATCTTCGCCGCCGAGCGCGGATGCACCCGCTCCCACCAGTTCGCCGTCCTGGCCCACCGCTACGGCGGCGGCCAGCGGGCCGCCCGGCGGCTGCGCGAGGCCAACCTTCTCGCCTGCGGCATCGGCCTGCCGTCGGAGGCGGTCGAGGGGGACGTGAACGGCCTGCGCGTCGGTACGCCGGAACTCGTCAGGCTCGGGATGACCGGGGCGGACATGCCGGAGCTGGCCTCGTTCATCGCCCGGGGCCTGGACGAGAACGTCGACCCGGCCACCGTGGCGCCCGAGGTCACCGAGTGGCGGAGCCGCTTCTCGGGAGTGCGTTTCACCGTGGACAACCCTGCCTGAGGACGTGCGGCCGGTCAGGTCCGTTCGACGGCCCGCCTTTTCCGATCGGGAAGGGCCTGTCCGGCCGGTGGCCCGCCCTGTCCGGAAGAGGCCGGTCCGGGAGATGCCTGTCCGGTCGGCGGCCCGCCTTTTCCGAAAGGGGTTCTTGCCGGTCGGCGGCCTGCCCTCCCCGGGAGGGTGCGTCCGGCCGGAGGGCGGTCCCGTCCGAGGTGCTTACCCGGCCATGGGTTCCCTTTCCGGGCCCGTGCCCCGGTTCCCGTGTTAGCGCTGTGGAAGGCGGGGTAGGGCGGGCCGTGCGCCCGCCGCCGCGCGCACTCCCGCCAGTGGGAGCTCCGATCCGCCGGTGGCCGGTTCGTGTCCGGGGCGTGGCCCTACGGCCCGGCATGAGAGGAGAGCACGATGGCCGACGAATCGGATCTGATCCTCGACCTGGTGTGGCAGGAGTTCCACGAGGTCGTGAACATGACGTCGGAGGAGCTGAGGGCTTTCCTGCTCGCCTCCGCCTCGGCGTCGGCCGGGGGCGACGCGGTGGACCCCGAGGCGGCCATGCCGCCGCTCGGGCGCCAGGTGCTCCAGGTTCTCGGCAAGCGGAAGGCCGACCTGACCGCCGAGGACGTCGAGACGATGCGGCAGGCCGTCGACCGCGTCGAGGACACGCTGGCCGAGGGAGCCGTCGACGATGACGACGACGACCGGCGGCGCGCACTGCTGGAGGTGGGGCACAACCCGCTGCGGCCGTCACGGCTGGGGGGCTGACCTCGGGCCACGGTTCCTGCCGGTCCTAGGCGCCGCGCGCCGACCAGCGGGACAGCAGCTCGGCCTCCCTGGCGGGGGTGATGGTGGTGTCCTTCGAGAAGGACGACTCCGCCTCGCGGATCTCGCGGATCGACTGCCCCAGGGGCCGCGGGGCGAGCCCCGCGGCGCGGGCGGCGGAGGGATCGGCGGTGTTGACCGACATCCACGGATCGCCCTCGGACCACAGGGGCAGCGACACGCCGGTCTCGCCCTCGGCGAGCAGGAAGTCCTGTCCGACCCAGGTCAGGGTCGTTCCCGGCGGACCGACCTCGGCCGCGATCGCCTCCAGCATGTCGCCGAAGGAGAACGGCGGGGGAGGGCTGACCGTGTGGAAGGTGCCCGGACGCGTCCCCTCGACCATGGAGACGATCCAGGAGGCCAGGTCGCGGGCGTCGATGACCTGGATGGGGTCGCCGGGGTCGCCGGGCGCGAGGACCTCGCCGCCCCGCGCGATCCGGTTGACCCAGTAGGTGAAGCGGCCGGTGTGGTCGTGCGGGCCGATGACGTACGTGGGCCGCACGATCAGCGTCGGGAACCCGAACGCCTCCGCCGCGGCCCGCTCGCACAGCACCTTCAGCGCCCCGTACGTCTCGCCCGTCACCGTCTCGGGGACCGGCCCGTCGGTCTCCGCCAGAGGCGAGTCCTCGGTGAAGCCCCGCGTTTCGGGTGCCCGGTAGACCGCGGTGCTGGAGACGAAGGCGTACTGGCCGGTGGAGAGCGCGCCGGAGAGCGAGGTCACCTGCGACGGCAGGTAGGCGCTGACGTCGATCGTCGCGTCCCACTGCCTGTCGTGCAGAACGGACAGGTCGGCGTCGCGATCGGCCGTCAGGTGCTCGGCCTCGGGGAACAGCCCGGGGCCCGACCGGCCGCGGTGCAGCAGGGAGACCTCGTGCCCGGCCGCGAGAGCGGCCCCGGTGATGTGCCGGCCGACGAACCGGGTGCCGCCGACGATCAGGATTCGCATACCCGCCATTGTCCCCAACCGGGTGACGATGCCCGCGCCGCCGTACGAACTCCCATGAGCCGGGTGAGCCGGGTGAGCCGATCAGGGCGGCGAGGCCGGCGGCTTCGCCGGTCCGGGGTGACGTTCGTCGGAGTGAGAGTCGGCGTGGGAGAGGGGGCGAGAGTCGGCGTGAGAGTCGGCGTGAGAGGGGGCACGGTCACCGGCGCGGGCCGCGAGACCGGCTTCTCGCGGTCCCAGGGCCGGGTCTCGTCTCCCTTGATGCCGGTGATCAGTGCCGGGTCTCGTCTCCCCTGACACGGGTGATCAGCGTCCGGTCTCGTCTCCCCTGATGCCGGTGATCAACCGGATGAGCTCGGCGCGCAGGGCCTCGGGGTCCTCCACGCGGTCGGTGACGATCCGCTCCACGACGTCGCTCGTGATGAGCTCGGTGTACGTCCCCTCGCCGAGCGGGGTGCGGGTGACCACCACGCGGCGCCGGTCGGACGGGTCGCGTTCCCTGCGGACGTGGCCGTCGCGTTCGAGCCGGTCGAGTACGGGGCGGATCGTCTGTTCCTCCACGTAGGTGCGCGCCGCGAGCTGCCGCTGGGTCTGCGGGCCCTCGCTCAGCGCGTTGAGCGTCATGAAACCCGCGTGGGTGAGGCCGCGCTCGGCGAGCACGGAGTTCCACTCCCGTTCGACCAGGCGCGCGGCGACCAGGAGCAGGCGCCCGGTCGCCCAGGAGGCGTGGTCGTCCATGAGTCCCCATCTGTCGCTGCCCGATGAGGGGCCCCGGCCGGTGGGGGTCCCTCGGTGGAATTCCGCTCGCAGGAGCCCGGTGACGTTCCCTCCGGTGGAGCCCCGCTCGCCGGAGCCCTGCGAAGTTCCCTTCGGCTGAGCCCCCTTCACCGGACTCCCGTTCGGCGGACTCCCGCGCCGGGGTCCTGTCCGGTGGGGTCCCGCGTGCCGGGGTTCCGTTCGGCGGAGTCCCGTTCCGTGAAGTCGCGCTCGGGGGGACTTCGTTGAAGTGGAGTCCCCCCGAGCACGTTAGCCGTTCTCGTGGGTGTTCAGTGGCCGCCGAACCAGCCGGGGACGTCGAGTCGGAAGACGTCCTCCGGGGTCACGGCGCGCAGGTCGGACTCCAGGGCGCGCAGGCGGTCCTCGCCGAGGGTCCTCGCCCAGCCCGCGCGCAGGTCCTCGAAGATGCGCGCCGACCGGACGAGGCTGTCGACGCCCCGCTCGGTGAGCCGCACGATCTTGCGGCGGGCGTCGCCGGGATCGGAGCCGCGCTCGACGTAGCCCAGCTGTTCCAGGGTGTCGACCGTCTTGCCCGCCGCCTGTTTGGAGACGCCCAGCCGTCGGCCGAGTTCCACGGCCGTGGTGCCCTTGGAGCCGATCGCCTGCAGGACGAAACCATGCATCGGCCGCATGTCGGGGTGTCCCTGGCGGGCGAGCTCCGCGTGGAGCTCGTCGATGAGCACCCGGAAGCCGAGGAAGAGCCGGAGCGGGAGCTCGAAGCCCGGAGGGTCGGCCGTCACGATCGCCTCCCGGCTCGCTGTTTCGACAATGGTGTTGTCGAGCTTAGGGACTACCGCCGTGCCCTGTCACCCGCGACGCGGTGGTCGTGTGTCCGTCAGGGAGGACCGGGCGGTCGCCGTGTCCTGTCACCCGTGGCACGGTGGCCTTACGTCGGTGACGAGGCTGGGCGGTCACCGTCGTTCATGGACACGGTGGTCGTGCGTCCGTGACGAGGACCGGGCGGTCGCAGGCCCCGCTCGTTCGCGGCGTGGAGCTCTCACCGCGCGCGGCCGTCGGGGCGGCGTTGGTCCTGGAGCCACTTGTCGGTCTGGCGGGTCGCGTTGGGCGCGCTGGGCGTGCCGGGAGAACGGCGGGTGGCGCGGGTCTCGGTCACGGTGAAGTCGGCCACCACGTGCCGGTTGTGCAGCAGGAAGCCGACGACGCCCGCGATCGCCTGCACGCTGTCGCCCGCGCGGGCGCGGCCGGTGAGGAGGTAGACCAGCGGCGTGGACGGCTGGTCGAGGGCGAAATGACGGCCGTGGTGGTGCGCGTCCTGAAGCGTTCTGATCGGGATCGGCCGCGAGGTGGTGAACCACGCGGCGACCTCCCAGAAGGGATTCGACGTGTCGGGGTCACTGGACTCCTCGTAGCAGGTCGTGCAACCCCGGCGAGCGTCCTGCCCGTGGGGGCACGCCCAGGCGGCGAGGTCGTGCGGCATGCTGCGCTCGGACATGAGCTGACCGTACCTTCCCGTACCGGGTGACCGGCCGTTCCCCCGCTCCCACGCGCCGGGTGCCGTGTTTTCCCCGGCGGAAACACCGGCGGAAACACCGGCGACGACAGGGGGGAGACGCCGGTGGAGGCACCGGTGTTTCCGCCGGGGGACGCCGGGCCGTGGTGAGGGCCGCCACCCCCTTCCTGCCGCCGGAAATGGCCAGTGGACCTTGATGGAGTCGCGGATTCTTTTGGGATACCTTCTTTCCTGTTCTGCGCACACTGGGGTGCGCGTCCGATGGTTTCCGTGGATTCATCGTGAGCGCGCCGCGCCCCCTCACCCCGGCGCCGCGCCGTCCCGGCGTACCCGTGGAGACGTCGTCACAGGGGGATGAGGCCATGTCCGTCGCCGATCTGTCCGATGCCAGGCGGGATCTGCTCAGGCGCAGGCTCCGGGGCGAGGCCGTCGAAACCGAACGCCCCGAGATCCCGCGCAGGCCCGAGGGCATGCCTCCCCCGCTCTCCCCGGCCCAGGAGCCCCTGTGGTTCATGGAGCACTTCACGCCGGGCACGTCCACGTACACCCTCCCGGTCGCGGTGCGGCTGCGCGGCCCGCTCGACGTCGACCGGCTGCGCGACCTGCTGGTCACGCTGACGGACCGGCACGAGAGCCTGCGCCACCGCTTCCCCGCGACGGAGGACGGGCGGCCCGCCGTCCACGTCGTTCCCGCCGCGCCGGTGCCGCTGCGCCTGGCCGAGGCCGCCACGGACGCGGAGGCCGCCGAGCTGATCGGAGCGGAGAGCGCCGAGCCGCTGGACCTGGCCGAGGGGCCGCTGCTGCGCGCCACCCTGATCAGGATCGCCGACGACGAGTACGTCCTGGCGCTGTTCGTCCACCACATCGCCGCCGACGGGCAGTCGACCCAGCTGCTCTTCGCCGACCTCCTCGCGCTGTACCGGGGAGACGCCCCCGCCGCGCCCGCCGTCCGGTACGGGGACTTCGCGCTCTGGCAGCGCGAGCGGTCGTTCGAGCGCGAGCTGGCCTTCTGGCGCGGGGAACTGGCCGGGCTGCCCCGCGCGGAGCTGCCCTCGGACCGCCCGCGCCCGCCCCGGCTCACCTTCGACGGCGCCTCCCACGTCCACCGGCTCGACCCCGAGCTGGTCACCGCCCTGACCGAGCTGGGCGCGGCGCGCGGCGCGACCCGCTTCATGACCCTGCTCGCCGCCTTCCAGGTGCTGCTCGCCCGCTACAGCGGCCGGGACGACCTCGCCGTCGGCACGCCGGTCGCCGGGCGGACCAGGGACGGGCTGGACGACGTGGTCGGCATGTTCGTCAACACCCTCGTGCTCCGCGCCCGCCTCGACGGCGACCCGGGCTTCGCCGACCTCGTCACCCGCACCCGGGACGTGGTCGTCGACGCCCTCGACCACCAGGAACTGCCCTTCACCCGGCTGGTCGACGCGCTCGACGTGCCGCGCGACCCGAGCAGGCAGCCGCTGGCCGACGCGCTCTTCTCCATGCACGACTTCGCCGTCGCCGCGGGCACCGCCGGGGACCTGGCGGCCGAGGACTTCACGATGGCGCCGGGCTCGGCGCGCTACGACATCGAGCTCTACCTCGTCCCCGCCGCCGACGGCGGCATGACCGCCACCTTCACCTACCGGACCGCGCTGTTCGACGCCGCGACCGTCGAGCGCATGGCCGGGCACCTGGAGAACCTCCTGCGGGACGCCGTCGCCAGGCCCGGCGTCCCGGTGAGCGAGCTGGAGCTGCTGGGGGAGGCCGAACGCCGTCTCCTCACAGAGGAGTGGAACGCCACGGCGGCCGGCTTCCCCGACGGCGCGACGCTGCACGGCCTCGTCGAGGCACAGGTGGCGCGGAGCCCCGAGGCCCCCGCGGTCACCTTCGGGGGCGAGTCGCTGACCTACCGGGAGCTCGACGAGCGGGCCGCCGGGGTGGCCCGCGTGCTGCGCGGCTCGGGGACGGGGCCGGGATCGCTGGTCGCGGTCTGCGCGGAGCGGTCGGCGGAGCTGGTGACCGCGCTGCTGGGCGTGCTCAAGACGGGGGCGGCCTACGTGCCGCTCGACCCCGACCATCCCGCCGACCGGCTCGCCTTCATGCTCTCCGACGCGGGCGCCGCCGTGGTGCTGACCCAGCGGCACCTGGCGGACCGGCTGGCCGGGCACGGCGCCACCGTCCTCGCGCTGGACGACCCCGCCGTCTGGACCGCCTCCGGGGACGCCGAGGACGTTTCCGAGGACGTCGAGGACGGCTCTGGGGACGCTGAGGACGTTTCCGGGGACGTTGGAGTCGTTTCCGGGAACGTCGGGGACGCCTCTGGGAACGTCGCCTCCGGGGATGTCGAGGACGTTTCCGGGGACGCCGAGGGCGCCGGGGCCGTTCCGGGTGGTGTGGGCGACCCGGGTGCGGCGGCGTACATGATCTACACCTCCGGGTCCACGGGCAGGCCGAAGGGCGTGCCGAACAGCCACCGCGGCATCGTCAACCGCCTCGACTGGATGCAGAAGCGCTACGGCCTGACGCCGGACGACGTCGTCCTGCAGAAGACGCCCGCCGGGTTCGACGTGTCGGTCTGGGAGTTCTTCTGGCCTCTCATGACGGGCGCCAGGATGGTGCTGGCCGAGCCCGGCGGGCACCGCGACCCGGCCTACCTGCGCGACCTGGTCGCCTCGGAGGGCGTCACCACGACGCACTTCGTCCCCTCGATGCTCGGGATCTTCCTGTCGGAGGACGGCGTACGGGACCTGATCTCGCTGCGGCGCGTCATCTGCAGCGGGGAGGAGCTCCCGGTCGACCTGGCCCTGCGCTGCCTCGCGACCCTGCCGGGCGCCGAGTTGCACAACCTCTACGGTCCCACCGAGGCCGCCATCGACGTCTCCTCCTGGCACTGCACCGCGGAGGCGCTCGCGGGCAGGACGAGCGTGCCGATCGGCGCGCCGATCCAGAACATCGCGCTGCACGTGCTCGACCCGCACCGCCGCCCGGTGCCGGTGGGCGTACCCGGCGAGCTGCACATCGGCGGGGTCGGCGTCGCCCTCGGCTACCACCGGCGGCCCGAGCTCACCGCCGAGCGGTTCTTCGCCCTCGGCGACGACCGTGTCTACCGGACCGGAGACGCGGCCCGGTGGCTGCCCGACGGCACGATCGAGTTCCTCGGCCGCCTCGACGACCAGGTCAAGCTGCACGGCCTGCGGATCGAGCTGGGAGAGATCGAGGCGGCGCTGCGGGAGCGCGCGGGGGTGCGTGACGCCGCGGTGATCGTCAGGGAGGACGTGCCGGGAGACCGGCGGCTCGTCGCCTACCTCGTCGCGGACGAGCCGCCGGAGACCGCCCGGGTGCGGGTCGCCCTCGGCGGCACCCTGCCCGACTACATGGTCCCCTCGATGTTCGTCACCCTGGACGCGCTGCCGCTCACGCCGAACGGCAAGCTGGACCGCAAGGCCCTGCCCGCCCCGGAGAAGCCGGGCGCCGCCGAGTACGTCGAGCCGGAGAACGACGCCGAACGGGCGATCGCCGCCGTCTGGGAGCAGGTGCTCTCGGTGGAGCGCGTCGGCGCGGGAGACGACTTCTTCGACCTGGGCGGCAACTCGCTGCTGGCGATCCAGGTCGTGGCCAAGCTGCGCAAGGCCCTTCCCGAGGGCAGCCTGCAGGTCGGCCTGGTGGACCTGTTCTCCTTCCGTACGGTGAGGGAGCTGGCCGGGTTCGTCGGCGGCCCCGGCGGCGGCGGGGTCCGTCCGCTGCTCCAGCGGCTCACCCCCCGGCGTACGGTGACGCGCAGCTACGTCTGCGTCCCGTACGGCTCGGGCAGCGCGATCGTCTACCAGCCGCTCGCCGACGCGCTCCCCGACGACCAGGCGCTATACGCCGTCGCGATCCCGGGCAACGACGTCGGGCTGGACGAGGAGCCCGAGGACTTCGACGAGGTCGCCAGGCGCTGCACCGAGGAGATCCTGCGGACCGTCGAGGGCCCGGTCGTGATCTACGGCCACTGCGGGGTCGGCGCGGGCCTCGCCACCGAGCTGGCCAGGCGCGTGGAGGCGGCGGGACGCGAGGTCGAGGCCGTCTACATCGGGGCGATCTTCCCCTTCGCCCGGCCCCGCGGCCTGATGCGCACCCTGTCGCGCATCGGGGAGTTCGAGAGCCTGCGCCGCAGCCAGGGCGACATCAACTGGCTCAAGGCGCGGGGCGTCGACCTGGAGGAGCTCGACCCGGGGGTGGCCGACCGGATCGTCCGCACGATGCGCCACGACGGCAAGGCGGCCGAGAAGTACTTCACCGACCTGTTCGACACCCCCGACCGCGTCCGGCTGCGCGCCCCGATCGTCTCGGTGATCGGCGAGCGCGACCCGGCGACCGACTTCTACGAGGAGCGGTTCAGGGA
This sequence comes from Streptosporangium vulgare, assembly GCF_042428775.1. NCBI lineage: Bacteria > Bacillati > Actinomycetota > Actinomycetes > Streptosporangiales > Streptosporangiaceae > Streptosporangium > Streptosporangium vulgare. The sequence goes on from NZ_JBHMBS010000008.1 coordinate 188,511, forward strand.
GTGGCACTTCATCGCCGACACCGCGGCCCTGGTCGTCCTCGACGAGGGCGGGCACTTCTTCCTGCGCTACCGGGCCGGGGAACTGGCCGGGATCCTGCAGGTCCACGACCGGCTGGACGCGCCCCCGGAACGCGGGCCCGACGACACCTGGTGGGTCCACGGGGTCGCCAGGACGTCGGACCCGAAGGCCGCGAAGGATTCCGTGCGGCCGAGCATGGGGCGTTTCCTCACCTTCTCCGCGGGCCAGCAGATATCCATGATCGGTTCCGCGCTCGTCGGGTGGGCGCTGCCGCTCACGGTGCTGGTCGACTCGGGCTCGGTGACGCAGTTCTCGATCCTGGCCGTGCTCAACCTCGCGGGGCTGCTGATCTCGCCGCTGGCCGGAGCGATCGTGGACCGGGGCGACCGGCGCCGGGTGATCCTGCTGGCCGACTGCGCCTCGGCCGCCATCCAGGCGGTGCTCGCCGGGATCATCCTCTTCGGTGACCTGCGACTCTGGCAGATCTACCTGCTGGTCATCTCGCTGTCGGTCGCGAGCAGCTTCCAGCGGCTGGCCTACAACTCCGCGGTCCCGCAGCTCGTCCCCAAGCACTACCTCGGCCACGCGATCGGGGTCACCCAGATGGCGGGCGGCGTGGCACAGCTGGTCGTCCCCCTGATCGCCGCCGGTCTGCTGGCCTGGATCGGGCTGGGCGGCATCGTCGCCATCGACGTGGTCAGCTACGTCTTCGCGATCGCCGTCGTGCTCCTCGTCCGCTTCCCCGACACGCTGCCGTGGCGGCCGAGGGAGCCGCTGACCACCGAGATCGCCAAGGGGTTCGGCTACACCTGGAACGAGCGGGGCCTGCGCTCGATGCTCGTCTTCTTCGCGGTGCTGAACATCTTCCTGTCACCGCTCATGCTGCTGGTGTCCCCGCTGGTGCTCTCCTTCGCGACCCTCGCCGACGTCAGCCGCATCTCGGTGGTGAGCGGCCTCGGCGTGCTGCTCGGCGGGCTCACCATGGCGCTGTGGGGCGGGCCGCCCAAGCGGCGTTTTCGGGGGGTCCTCATCGCGACGCTGGCGATGGCCGGGGGGAGTGTGGTCGTCGGGTTCAGCCCGTCGCTGGTGACGATCGGGGTCGGCGCGTTCGCGCTGACCTTCTTCCTCACCGTGATGAACTCGATCTACACCACGATCGTCCAGATCAAGGTGCCCTATCGCTACCACGGCCGGGTCTTCGCGCTGAACACCCTGGTCGCCTGGTCGACCCTGCCGATCGGCATGGGGCTGGTGGCCCCGCTGGGCGCCGCCCTGCTCGACCCGCTGCTCGTCCCCGGCGGCCCGCTCGCCTCGACCGTCGGCGCGGTGATCGGGGTGGGACCCGGCCGGGGCATCGGGCTGCTCTACCTGGTCTGCGCTCTCGGGATGGTGCTGGTCGTCGCCGGTTCGCTGCGGGTCAGGAGGCTGGTGCGGCTCGACACCGAGATGCCCGACGCCCTCCCCGACGATCAGGTGGGACTGGAGGCGATCGAGGCCCGCCGCGCCGTGGTGAACGCCTGACCGCGCTCCCGGACGACCCGGCCGACGAGTGGCCGGGGCGTCCTGGAGCGTCACCGGGGAGTCTCGCGGGGAAGCGGTACCGCGAGTGTCTTCGGGCGCGGTGCTGGGAGTGGTGCCGGGCGGGATCGGACGGGAACGGTGCGGGCGGTCAGGGGCGGTCGAGATAGGCGTTCAGGCCGCCGAGGTCCTTGTTGGCGATGAACACCGCCGCCACGAAGAGGGCCTCCTCCGCGTGCGTTGTGCAGGCCCACGCCGAGTCGCCCCAGCCGTCGGCGATCTTGAGCTCGGCGGGTTCGGGGCACTGCCGTCCCGAGCCGCCGAGCTGGCACAGCGCGGGGTGGCCGGTCTCGCGTTCCTCGGCGGCGACCTGGCGCAGCCGCTCGACGAGCGCGGCGGTCACGGTGCCGCGATCGTCGGCCTCCTCGCGCAGCCGCCGCTCGGCGCGTATGGCGTGGATGGTCGCCAGGCGCAGGTCCAGGTGCCGGCCGGCGAGCGCGGCGAGCCCGGTCAGCACCGCCAGCTGCGTGGCGGTGGCCTCGCGCGGGCGCCGGTCCATGACGTTCACGGTGCCCAGCCGATGTCCCCCGGCGGTGACGATCGGGGCGGCCGCGTAGAACCGCAGCCCCAGCTCCCCGCGGACCAGCGGGTGGTCCAGGGTACGCGGGTCGGCCGCGGCGTCCCCCACGACGTACGGGCCGTCCGCCAGGACCGCCGAGGCGCACAGGCCGGGCTCGACGCCTACCTGTTCCACCCCGTCCAGCCCATGGGCGGCGGCGAACCACACCCGTTCGTCGTCGACGACGCCGACCGTGGCGATGGGCGCCTCGAACACGGTCGCGGCCAGCTTGGCGATCTCGTCGAAGGTTCCGTCCGAGGGGGCACCGAGGATCTCGTACTCCCGCAGCGCGGCCAGCCGCCCTGTCCCGGCGTCGTCACCGGGAGACGGCCGTCCGGTTGCGGTGTCGTCCGTATGAGCTGATTGTCCGATCTCGGTGTCGTCCGCGGGATCCGGTCGTCCGATCCCGGTGCTGTCCGCGGGAGCCGGTCGCGCGGTCTCCGCCTCACCTCCGGGGGTGGGCGCGGCCGGGGGCGATCCGCTGTTCGCGGCGGTGGGCGGGTCGGCGGGCGCCGACGCGGATGGAGAGGCAGACACCAGGACCGCTTCCGGTAGGGGGACGGGCGGGAACCGCGGGACGTCGAGGTTCTCCATGGCATGACCGTAAACGGTCTTGTCAAACATCCCGAATCGACACCGGGTCTTGCCGGCGGGTTCCGTCATGTTTCGTTCGAACATGACGATGGCTCCAGGGCGGCAGGGGGCTCGCCGTAGCTACCGGAACATCAACATATTTCGTTGTTTCTGCAGTTCATCGGGAGGAAGAAGTGATCTTGAGGGCGTTTCGCGGGCTCCGGGGCGGGCATCGGACCGGTCTGGGGGTCATCGAACGGGGGGACGCATGACGCGCGGGTTCGACGCGTCCGCTCACTACGGGCGGCGCATCGCCGACGTTCACGACGACGGTGTCACGGTGGAAAGGCGCCCCGAGGCCGCGAGCGGGCCCCCGGCGATTGTCGGCTTCCCTGTGCCCCCGAAGTCCCCGAAGTCTCCAAAATCCTCTACGTCCTCGATGTCCCCGAAGTCCTCGCCGCCCCTGTCGCCTTCGTCGTCCTCGTCATCCCTGTCGTCTTCATCGCGTTCGTCGCGTTCGAAGCGGGACGACCTCCCGAGTCCGCAGGGGCCACGGGTTCCCGGCAGGGCTCCGGCGCTGCCCGCCGTGCGAGGCCCGATCACCTCCCTGCTCTTCGAACGGCTGGTACGCCCGCCACACCGCTTCGGACTCCTCTCGCTCCCGCTCCTGTCGTTCCCGGCGCGTTTCGCGGGTCCGGCCCTCGTGGACGAGGACGTGCAGCTGGCCCTCTTCGTCTGCTACGAGCTGCACTACCGGGGCTTCGACGGCGTGGACGACCGATGGGAGTGGAACCCCTCCCTGCTGGAGGTGCGGGAGATCCTGGAGGCGCGGTTCGAGGAGGGGCTCGCGCGGGCCGTACAGTATCCGCCCGGTTCGCGGCCCGAGCAGACGCGCCAGGCCCTGGCCGAGCTGGTGGCCGCGGCCGTCGACGGGCCCGACCTGGCGGGGTTCCTCCGGCGACAGGCCGACCTGGAGCAGTTCCGCGAGTTCGTCGCGCACCGCTCGATCCACCATCTCAAGGAGGCCGACCCGCACACCCTGGCGATTCCCCGGCTGAGCGGTCGCCCCAAGGCCGCGCTGGTGGAGATCCAGGCGGACGCGTACGGCGGCGGGAGGGCCGAGCGGATGCGCTCGGAGCTGTTCAGGGCCACCATGCGCGGGCTGGGCGTGGACGACTCCTACGGCGTCCACCTCGACCGGGTCCCGGCGATCACACTGGCCGTCTCCAACGCCATGTCGCTGTTCGGGCTGCACCGGCGCCACCTCGGGGCGCTGCTGGGCCACCTGGCGGCGGTCGAGATGACCTCCTCGGCGTCCAACCACCTGTACTCGCTGGGCCTGCGCAGACTGGGCGGCGACGAGACGACGAGGCGTTTCTACGACGAGCCCGCACGCGCCGGCGCCGTGCACGGGCAGATCGCCGCCGTCGACATGTGCGGCGGGTTCGCGGCACGGTATCCCTCGCGGGCCGGTGACGTCCTGTACGGGGCGGTCTGCGCCCTCACCCTGGACCGGCTCTTCGCCGAGCACGTCCTGGGCCACTGGCGGCGCGGCACCTCCTCGCTGCGGGAGGCGGGCGCGGCGACGAGATAGTGACCGAGACCTCACTTCGGTCCCGATCCCCGCCTCGCCCCCGCCACCCGGCCTCGATTCGCGCCCCGTTACCCGGCCTCGATTCCCGGTCTCGCTCCCGTCGCCCGGTTTCGATCCTTGGCCTCGATCTCCGCCACCCGGCTTCGCCCCCACCCGGCCTTGATTTCCGGTCTCCCCCCGCTGCCCGGTCTCGAACCCGGCCCCGTGGCCGGTCGTCGCCGACGAGAGCGGCGGGGGAGAAGCACGCCTCAGCCGCCCTGCCCCCGCATGGCCTGGCGGATCACGTCGCGCGTCCGGTCCACGATCGCCAGGGGCGGCCCGAACAGCAGGTTCATGACCATCGACTCCGTACCCGGGTGCGGGTGGGTCGGGGCCAGCGCCTCGGCCGCCTTCACCCCGGCCGCCATCGCCCGGCGCTCGGCCACGCTCGTCCGAGCGCGCAACTGGGCGAACTCGTAGCGCTCCTCGGCGCGGGCGTGGGCCAGCACCGCCGCCCGCAGTATCTGGAGGTGCGCGGAGAAGCCGGGATGGTCGATGCCCAGCTTCTCCAGGTCGGCGAGCATCTGCTTCGCCTCCCTCTCCTCCGCGAGGCGGTCGCCGACGACCTCGTCACCGTCCTCGATCTTGAGGCGCGCGTAGGGGTGCACGACCTCCTCCTCGGCGGTCTCGTGCACCGCCAGCATCCGCACGAGGCGCTCGAAGGCGTCGGCCCGCGCCGCCCCGGTGGCGGATTCCTCGACCTCGTCGAACAGATCCCTGATTATCGCGTGCTGGCGCACCAGCAGGTCCACGACGTCGTTCTCGCCCATCAGCTCGGGCATGGTATGGCGGTCACTCATGAGTCCCCCTGTCGTCTACAGGTTCGGGTACCCCCACCTGGGCACCGAAACCCGAGGACCGTCGTGGGGCGCGGACGCGGCGGTGCCACGGGCGGGCGTACGCCGGGAGCCGCGCCCATCACGCGGACCGCCGTCAGACGGTGATCCACTCGGTGACGACCGTCGCGTCCCCGAGACGGCAGCGGAGGCTGAGCGGCCCGGCGGGAACGTCGTCGTAGATGAACCTGCCCAGATCGTCGGCCGTCAGCGTGACCGGACGGCCCCCCAGGACCTCGACCTCCACGTGGCGCGGCGGCATCAGCTGGCCCACCACCCGCCCGCCGGTGGCGGTCACGGTGACCTCCAGGTCGACGGTGAGCCCCGCGCCCTGGAAGGTCAGCATGCGCGGCTGCCTCTCGCCCCGCACCTGCGCGGACCCGCTCAGCGAGTCGAAGACCAGCTCGGCCAGCTCCGCGTCGAGCGTGCGCAGCGTGTACGCCTCGACCGCGACCTGCATGAGATGCGAGGGAACGGGATCGAACAGCTCGACGGCGCGGCGCAGCTCCGCCTCCAGCTCGTCGTCGCTCATCGGAAACTCCGCGCTCATTGGAAACCCCGCCTGCCCAGGAGGACGCGCAGCCGTCGAAGGCAGCGCTGCCTGATCGGCCCGATGCTCCCGACGGCGATGCCGAGCGTCGCCGACACCTCCTGGTAGCTGAACGGAGGTGACGCCGTGAGCAGGCGCAGCAACCGCTGGCAGCTCTCACCGAGTTCCTGGAAAGCCTGCCAGGTCGCCCGCGCCCGCTCCCGCTCCCTCGCGGCGTCCTCCGAGTCGATCACCGCCTGCTCCGGGGTGCGGTCGTCGGCGGCGCGGTCGAACACCTCCGGGTCGCCGCTCGGCGAGACCCGCCGGGCGGCCCTGATCACCTTGATGCACTCGTTGCGCGCCGTGCTGGCCAGCCACGCGCCGACCTTGTCCGGCTCGCGGATCCGCGTGAGGTTCTGTGCGAGCCGGAACCAGGTCGTCTGGTAGACCTCCTGCGCGTCCGCGTCCCTCAGCCCGTGAGCGCGCACGACGGACCACACGAGGGGGCTGAGACCTTCCACCAGGGATTTCCATGCCGCTGCGTCGTCGGTGTCCACCGCGGCGCGGAAGAGGATGCCGATCGATTCTCGGTCCACGGTGACGTCCCCTTGCTTTCGGGACTGTCATCGTACGCCGGAGGGCCGATCCGCCCGCAGTGGTTTTCAGGGCGTGGCCGGAACACTTTGCACGCTCGCCGGCGTCCAGGTGGAGGGGATGAGGGCCGGGACGGGGACGCGCTGTATGCCGACGGAGGTCTCGTTCAGAAGCCTTCTGGCGGCGTCCCGGGAACCGGTCCCCCTGTTCCGCATCATGTAGTTGGCGATCATGCCGACCACCAGGGGCGTGGCGAAGGAGGTGCCGCTCCACTCCGCCAGGCCGTCGAACACGACGCGCTCGCGGACGGCGGTCGGCGACCCCTTCATCTTCTCGGTGAGCTCGCCCCGGTGCGGGGGGAACTGGCAGGTGCAGTCGTAGTGCTGGCCGTAACGGCAGTGGTCGAAGGTGGAGTGCTGGTAGTCGTACGCCGCCGGAGTGGGGTCCACCGCGGTGAAGGCGTTCACCAGGCGCTCGCCGGGCGCGTACGTCGTCACCCACGGCCCATAGTTGCTGAAGCAGGCGCGATCCGCGCCGTCCCTCCTCAGCGCCCCCACCGACACGACGGCACCGGCGTAGTCGGAGTGGTCGGCGTAGGCGGCGGGCCAGAACCTCACGTCGTTGCCGTTGTTCCCCGCGGCCGCCACGAGCAGCGTCTCGGGGTGGTCCAGCAGCGCCTTCATGAAGCGTTCGAGCCCCAGGAGCGTCTGCGAGTCCGTGCTCGGCGTCCCCGCGGACAGGCTGATGATGTCGGGCCACCGTTCCGCCGGCAGCATCCCGCCGAGCAGCTTGTCGCCCAGGTCCTTCTCACAGATGGCGCCCGCGTTGACGAGCGTCCCGTGCACCATGACGTCGGTGCCGGGCGCGACGACGCTGACCAGCCCGGCGATGAAGGTACCGTGCCCGACGTACTGCTTGAGGATGCCCTCCTTGTCGAGCTCCACCTCCTTGCCCACGCCCTCGACGCGGTGCATCCACGGGTGCGACTTGTAGTTCTCCACCAGCCCGGTGTCGACCACGAGGACGGACACCGGCACGTCCGGTTCGCCGGAGAACTCGGCCACCGACGGGTTGGGCGGCTCGCACCGCGACACCGGCACCGGCTCGTCGCCGGGGCAGCAGTTCACCGCGATGGACACGATGTGGTTCCTGGACACCATGCGACGGCGGTTGTCACGCTCCAGGTCCTCCACGGCCTTCAGCGCGTCCGACACGTCCTTGTCGCCGGAGCGCTCCCTCCTGTCCGGTTCGCCGACCCGGATCCTGAACACGCCACCCGGGTTGTCGTCCCGTTCCACCCTCACGTTCTCGGCGTGGTCGTCGCCGCGATCCCGGGCGAAGGCCTCCCTGACCACCGAGGCGACCTCGTCGGCGTCCTCCGCGCGGGCGAGGACGTAGCCCTTCTGGTACAGGAACATCCGTTCCTCGCCCTCGAAGCCCGCCGCGAGCACGACGTCGTCCCCCATGGCGTCCTGGATCTGGTCGAACTGTTCCTGGAACCTGTCTGGTGCCATATCCGCCGTCCTTGTCTCAGAGGTGTCCTGACGTCGCCACGGGTTAAGAGTCGCCGGCTGCCTCACTGATACACCCCCCGGGCGGGTTCCGTGGCGAGAACGGGAGGCCGGAGCCGGACGGGGGCGTCCTCGGAGGGCTCCGCGGCATGGACGCCCTGAACACACCACGTCTAACATCGATCCGTGACCGGGGGAAGCTCGCGGATCCCGCCGCCCGCGGGAGACCCGCTCTCCCTGCTGCCCCTGGTGTTCGCCCGCCCGGCGGACGCGCTGGCCGGAGCGCGGGCCGTGCTGTCGGGGCCGCCGGGGCTGCCGGGCGCCCCCTCCCCGCACGACGCCTCCGTCGCCCACCAGGTGATCGGCATCTGGCACCGTGACTTCGGCGACCTCATGGTGGCGATCGGCCATCTCAGGAAGGCCCGTGCCCTCGCCGCCAGGTCCGGTTCCCCCAACCGCGAGGCCGACGTGCTGGCCACCCTGGGAGCCGCCCTCATCCACGCGGGCCGTACCAGACAGGGGATGGCGGCCATGGAGGCGGCCGTCGAGAGGGGCAGTGGGGTCACCGGCGCCCGCGTGCTGTTCCGCCGGGGCTACGCCTGGTGGGTCCTCGGCGGGCACCGCGAGGCGCTCGACGACCTGCGGCGGGCCATCCCCACCCTGCGCCGCGCCCAGGACACGATCTGGACCGCGCGAGCGCTCACGCTCAGGGCGACCGTCCACCTGGCCATGGGGTCCGTCGAACGGGCCGAGGCCGACTTCGTCGCCGCCGAGCAGCTGTGGGAGACCACCGACCAGGAGCACGACAAGGCCGACGCCGTGGAGAGCCGCGGGCTGGCGGCGTTCAGGTCGGGCGACCTCCCCGCCGCGCTGCGTCTCTTCGACGAGGCCGCGAGCCGCTACGAGGCCCTCGGCACTCCCATGTTCGTGCTGCACATCCGGCGCTGCGGGGTGCTCCTGGCGGCCGGGCTGGCGCGCGAGGCGCTGGAGGAGGCCGACGCCGCCACGGAACAGCTGAACCGCATGGGAGGGCAGACGACCCGCAGCGCCGAACTCCTCCTGATCGCCGCGCGGGCCGCGATCGCGGCGGGGGAGCCGGAAGCGGCGATCGCCCGCGCGAGCACGGCCATCCGGCTGTTCTCCAGCCAGCGCCGCGACTGGTGGCAGGCCCACGCCCGGCTGGTGCTCGTCCAGGCCAGGTTCGCGGCGGGAAAGGTCTCCGGCCGCTCGGTGCGCGACGCCGCCGAGGTCGCGGTACGGCTGGCGGAGCTGCGCTCCCCCGAGGCGGTCCAGGCCTCGCTGCTGGCCGGGCGCACCGCCCTCGCCCTGGGCTGGGAGGCCGACGCGGAACGGCACCTCGCCGCCGCGGCCAGGACCAGGCGACGCGGACCCGCGTTCGCCCGCGTGGACGGCTGGGTGGCGCAGGCGCTCAGGGCCGCCGCGGCGGGACGCACGCGCGGCGTGCTGGACGCCTGCCGCAGGGGGCTCGACCTGCTGGACGAGCACCGGATGACGCTGGGCGCCTCGGAGCTGCGGGCGCGGGCCAGCGCGCAGGGGGCGGAGCTGGCCGTGCTCGCGCAGCGGGCGACCCTCTCCGGGGGGAGCCCCCGCCGGTTCCTCGGCTGGAGCGAGCGCTGGCGGGCCACCGTGCTCGCGGTCCCGCCGACCAGGCCCCCGGACGACCCCGAGCTGCTGCGCGACGTGACGGCCTTCCGCGAGATCAGCAGCCGGGTCGAGACGGCGAGGCCGGGAGGCGTGCCGGTCCCCGCGCTGGAACGCGAGCAGCGGCGGCTGGAGAAGGAGATCAGGGCCCGGACGCTCCGCACCCGCAGCGCGGGCGGCTTCGACGGGCACCGCTTCGACGCGGGCCCCCTGCTCGACGGGCTCGGCGACGGGTGGCTGATCGAGATCGTCGCCGTCGACGGCGAGCTGCACGTCCTGCTCTGCGGCCGGGGCCGGGTGCGCAGGTTCGCCGCGGGACGGCTGGCCGACGCGGCGATCGACGCCGACCACGCCCGCGCGGGTCTCAGACGGATCGCGTACGGGGGCTCGGAGGGCCGGTTGCCCGTCCTCGAAGCGGGTGGGCGCCGCCTCCAGGAGACGCTGCTCGGCCCCGCCGTGCGCCACCTCGGGGACGGGCCCGTGGTCGTCGTGCCGCCGGGCAGGCTGCACGGTGTCCCCTGGGCGCTGCTTCCGGCGCTGGGCGAGCGGGTGCTGAGCGTGTCGCCGTCCGCCAGCGCCTGGCTCCGCGCCCGGCGGATCGAGCCGTCGACGTCGGACGAGCGGGTCGTGCTGGTCAGGGGGCCGGGGCTGGCGACGGGCGGCGCCGAGGTCCCGCTGCTGGCCGCGCGCTACGGGGAGGCGACCGTGCTGGGCTCCGGCACCGCGGTCGCCCCGGCCGTGCTCGCGGCACTCGACGGCAGCAGGCTCGCCCACATCGCCGCGCACGGCACCTTCCGCTCCGACAGCCCGATGTTCTCCTCCCTGAGGATGGACGACGGCCCGCTCACGGTGCACGACTTCGAACGGCTGCACAGCGCCCCGTACCGGATCGTCCTGTCCAGCTGCGACTCCGGCAGGCTGCAGCCGGTCGGCGCGAACGAGCTGCTCGGCCTCGCCGCGGCGCTGCTGCCGCTGGGCACGGCCGGGATCGTGGCGAGCTCGGTGCCCGTCGACGACGAGGCGGTGGTGCCGCTGATGCTCGCCCTGCACGAGGGGCTGCGGCGCGGCCTGAGCATGGCCGAGGCCCTGCGCGACGCCAGGCTGGCGATGCCCGGCGACGCCCTCAACCGGGCGACCGGCTGGTCCTTCTCCGCCATCGGCGGAGCCTGACGCCTGTGACCGGGCGAGGTCCGGCGCTTCCGGCGGGGCTGAGCCTGCCTGGTCCGGGGCGGCCCGGGGCGGTCCAGGGCGGTCCGGTGCTCCTGGCACGGCGGAGCCCCGCCTCCTGGCCGGGTGGGGTCCGGCACCCGGCCAGGACGGTCCGCCCGGTCCGCCCGGTCCGCCTGGTCCGCCTGGTCCGCCTGGTCCGCACGGGCCGCCCGGTCCGCACGGGCCGCCCGGTCCGCACGGGCCGCCCGGTCCGCGCGGCCGGGCCGTCGTGTCAGCCGACGGTGAAGAGCCTTCCCAGACCGGCGCGGTCGCTGCTGCCGAGCCGCGCGTAGGCGTCGCACAGGTGGTTGGCCACCGTACGGATCGACACGGTGAGCTGCTCGGCGATCTGCCGGTTGGTCAGGCCCGCCGCGGCGAGGCTGACGATCTGCCGCTGGCGTGCGGTGAGTCTCGGCAGCGCGAGGTTGACGAGGGCGGAGCTGCGCGCCCCCTGGCAGGCGCCCGCCAGCGCGGAGGCCCGGTTCCTGGAGGACTGCGAGGCGCGCCGGTCCTCGTGGACGAGGGCCGCGTGCGCGAACGCCTCCGCCGCGTGCAGCATCAGGCCGAGGTCGGCGAGACCCCGCGCCACCTGGTCCAGGGCCTCACCGTCGCGCCCGGCCAGCGCTCGGGCGTGCCGCGCCAGCAGGGGGGCGAGGTCTCCCTCCGCGCGGTCGGCCAGCTCCCCGAGCCGGCCGACGACCAGCTCGGGGGTCCCGAGCCGCACCACGTCGTGCAGGGCGAACAGGTCGTCGTCGCGCGGGTCGTCTCCGGCGGCGCGCAGCGCGGAGCGCAGGGCCCCGTCGAGGTCTCCCTCGGCGGCGAGCGTCCAGGTCCGTGCCCGCTCGGCGGCGAGGTCCCACGACCTCGCGTCCCCCGCGGATTCCGGTGGTGTGGAGGATGCCGGGGGCCGGGGCCGGGCGGTGGGTCGTACGCGTGCCCGCGCGTCACCGCCGGCGGCCGGGCCGCGCGACAGGGCCTGCCGCGCCGTCGTCAGGTCGCCGAGGTAGGCGGAGGCGTGCGCGAGTTCGGCCAGGCAGGCGCGGTGGTGGGGGGAGCGGCGCAGCCCCTCGCGGCTCCAGGCGACGGCCTCGCGGGTCTCCCCGCGAAGCCGGGCGATCCGGGCGCGCCGCGCGCAGAACTCCGGCATCGCGGGCTCGTCCCAGCCGGTGTCGTCCTCGGCTATCCGCTCGCCGGTGCCGCGCGGTATCTCCGAGAGCCGCCCCGTGTACGCGCGGTCGGCCAGTTCCTCGCACTCGTCCGCCAGCGCCGTGGCCGTGACCGAGGCCCGTGAGAGCCGTGGCGTGCCGGACGGCCCGCCCGTTCCCGAGCGCTTCGCGGCGGCCCGGAGCACCGGGCCGTGCAGCGGGTGGGCGAGCCGGATCGAGAGCCGGTCGTCCACGACGACCAGCCCCTTCGTCCGCAGGCGTTCGAGGACGCCGAAGGCCGTCCCGGAGTCCGGAGTGCCTGAAGTATCCGGAGTATTCGAAGTGTCCAGTGTGTTCGGGGTACCCGCGGCACCCCGGTCCGGCGGCTCACCGGATGTGGCGCGTTCCAAAGGCGTGCCGGACGCGGTGGGGTCCGAAAGCCTGCGGGCCGCGGTGGGTCCCGAGGGCGTGCCGGGTGTGGGGGGTGCCGAGGGCGTGCCGGACGCGTTGGATGCCGGGGGAGCGGACATGACGGGTTGCGGGAGTTCGCCGGACATGACGAGTCTCAGCGGTCTGCCGGACGCGATGAGCTCCAGCGCCTCCCGTTCCTCCCCGTCGACGTCGCGGATCGTGTCCTCGACCAGTTCCCTGACGCGCGCCGTCATCGGGGGAGTGCCCCGCCAGGTCCACGTCCCCGACACGTTGCTCAGGTCCCCTCCGGCGTGGACGGCGACGACCAGCTCGCGCAGGAGACGGAGGTCACCGCGGCTCGCCCGGTGCAGGCGCCGGACGGTGAGAGTGTCCACGTAACCGCCCACCGCCCGGGACAGCAGTTCGCCACACTCGCCCTCCGTCATGGGGGCCAGCGTCACGCGTGGCAGGAGGTTCTCCTTCCAGAGCCTGGAGACGTCCTCCGGCACGGGCAGGCCCTCCCTGACCGTGACGAGCAGGCGGGTACGCCCCCTGAGCGCCAGGCGGTGGACGAGCGCGGCCGAGGAGTCGTCGAGGAGGTGGGCGTCGTCCACGACGAGCACGCGTATCCCGTCCAGCGCCTCGGCCGGGTCCGGCGGGCAGAGAAGTCCCGCGGGGCGCGGGGAGGATCCCGCGAGGGACGGGGAGAGGGGCGGGGAGCCGGGGTGCTTCGCGGAGTCCCGGGTGACGGGAAGCCCCGCGCGGCGCGAAGGACGGGAAAGGAGATGGGCGAAGGCGGCGAGCGGGGTGTCCAGGGTGTCCGGCGTTCCCGTGATCCACGCTTGCACCGGCCCTGTCACCGGCCCTGTCATCGACGTGGTCGCCGACGTGGTCGCCGGTCCGGTCACGGCTTCGATCACGGCCTCCAGAGCGGATACGGCCTCGGCGGCCAGGCGGCTCCTGCCGCTTCCCGCCGCGCCGGTCACGACGACGCCCCGGCGACCGGCCGCCAGGTTTCGCCGTGCGCGATCGAGTTCCTCAGTCCTGGCCGTGAACGGCCAGGGGGACCTTGGGTTTCTCACAGCGGTATGAGCCGGGCCGCCCGCCCGTGATACAGGGGGAATTGAGTAGGCCCCAACTCATGCGCGTCCGGGATTCCGTCCTCAGTCTCGTGGCATGTGGATCACGGTTTCCTCGTTCTCCTCCCCGTGCCCCCGGGCGAGGGCCGTCACGTCGCGGGGATCTCGATGAGGGCGGGCGACGGCGAGCGCGTCCGGCACTGCTCCCTCCCGCCGAACCCCGCCTACGCGCCGCCGGACGGGCTTGAGGGCAGGCGACGCGCGGCCCTGCTCTCGGGCCGGCGGGCGTGGCTGAACGGCACGGTCCTGCACTACTGCTTCCTGGACGAGCAGCGCGACGGCGGGCAGTGTGACGGCAGGCAGCGCGACGCCGTGCGCGGGGGTTTCCAGGAGTGGAAGGACCTCGGCATCGGGCTGGAGTTCGCCGAGGTCGCCGACCGTACCGAGGCGGAGGTGCGGATCGGGTTCCGGCGGGACGCCGGATCGTGGTCGGCCGTGGGACGCGACGCGCTCCGCGTCGGTACCGCCTCCCGCACGGTGAACTTCGGCTGGGATCTCACCGGGGTGTCCGGCCGGGGCACCGTGCTGCACCAGATCGGCCACGTCATCGGCATGGTCCACGAGCACCAGAGCCCGTACGCGGGCATCCTGTGGGACGAGGAGGCCGTCTACGAGGACTTCGCGGGGCCGCCGAACCTCTGGCCGAGGTCGCGGACGTTCCACAACGTCATCCGCAGGCTCGACGAGAGCGAGGCGAACGGTCCCGTATGGGATCCGCTGTCCGTCATGGGATACCGGTTCGGGCCGGGACTCATCCTGGAACCGTCGTGTCACCGGGCGGGGATCGTGCCGCCGGGCACCGTCTCCGAGCCCGACGCCGCGTTCGCCCGCCGCTGGTACCCGCCCCCGGGCGCCGGGCCGCCGCCCGAGCTGCGGCCCTTCCGGTCCGCCCCGCTCGGCACCGGGGCGGGGGAGCAGCGCGACTTCGTGATCGCACCTCGTGCCACCCGTGACTACACCGTCGGTGTCTTCGGCGAGTGTGACACGGTGCTGGTTTTGTTCGAGGAGGTCGGCGGTGACCCGCGCTATCTGGCGGGCGACGACGACGGCGGGCGCCCGCGCAACGCCTCCCTCCGCGTCCACCTGCTCAGGGGCCGTCGCTACGTCCTCCGCGTGCGTGTCCACTCCTGCTGGGGCCCCGGCCAGGCGGCCGTCATGTACTGGTGAGCGCCGGGTTCCGGGAACTGTCGTACGCGTGGTGCAGGATCGTCGGCGCCGGTGCCGTGCCGGTGAGGTGGCGATACGGAGACGATCATGGCGATCAGGTTTCAGGTGACCTTCGACTGCGCCGACCCCGACCGGCTGGCGCGGTTCTGGGCCGGGGCGCTGCACTACCGGCTGGAGGAGGCCCCCGAGGGGTTCGAGAGCTGGAACGACTACTGGCGTGCAGCCGGGCTGCCGGAGGAGGAGCTCTTCGACGGCTACGACTCCGTCGTCGACCCCGACGGTGTCGGGCCCCGGCTGTGGTTCCAGAAGGTGCCCGAGGGCAAGGTGGCCAAGAACCGCCTCCACCTCGACCTGCGCGCCAACGAGGACCGCGAGGCGCCCGCGGCGGTTCGCAGGGAGCGGGTCGACGCCGAGGTCGCCCGGCTGACGGCGCTGGGCGCCACCGTGGCGAATGTGCTGACGGTGGAGGGAAACGACGACTTCTACGGGGTGACGATGCTCGACCCCGAGGAGAACGAGTTCTGCGTCAGTTAGGTCTCCGGTAGATGTCCGGCGTTCACGCAACTCGTCATCTCCGGAGCGGGGAAGGCGGGCCGTGTTCGCGCTTCCTGGTGGGGGTGGGCGTCATGAGGGCGAAGGCGGAGAAGGCGGCGAACTCCACGGAATCGCGTGACGTTCACCGGACCCTGTGACATTCACGAGGTCGTGTGACCAAGAGTGATCAATGGTGACTGGGGGCACGAACGGCATTCCGCCGGATCTCGCCTTTCGCGGGTGTCTCGTCCGCCTCGAAGCCGTGCCGCCGTAGCGAGTGAAAAGGTCTTAAAGCGCCGTCTGGAGGTCGTTTCGGTCACCTGCGTCACCAAGCCCGCCTCGACCAGGCGTTTGACCGAACTCGAAGGGCGCAAGTCTCGGCCCTCAGGCCAGGGTTGGCCCGAACGGGCGTGACCGCTAGGGCGCGAGCGTGTCCTGATCCGCCGGGTGTCGCTGCTCGGCCCACCAGGCGTAGGGCACCAGGACAGCGTGGACTTCACCGTACTTCTCCACGATGGTGTGTTCGCCATCGTGGCGTGCGGCATCGACTCGGCGGCCAAGATGGTCCCGGAGTTCTCGAACACTCATACATTCAATCATGATTCTCCACGGTACCATTAGAGATCATAGAGTTTTCGTGAAGAAGGTGTTTCGTGCTGACCGGGCGCCGTTATCGGGTGGAGTTCACGCCCGAGCAGGTCGAGTTCGCCGAACAGGTCGGCGGCATCTGTCGGTCGGTGTGGAACACCGCGCTGGAACAGCGCCGCGCCTACCGCGAGCGCGGCGCGTTCATCGGGTACGCCGAGCAGTGCAAGCAGCTAGCCGACGCCAAACAAGATTTCAGCTGGCTCACGAACGCGCCGTCGCACTGCCTGCAACAGACCCTCAAAGACTTGGACCAGGCGGTCAAGACCCACGGGACATGGAAGGTCCGGTGGCGGTCGCAACGCAAGTGGTCACCGTCGTTCCGTTTCCCGGATGCCAAGCAGATCGTCGTGGAACGGGTCGGTCGCCGCTGGGGCCGGGTGAAGGTACCTAAGTTCGGATGGGTGCGGTTTCGCTGGTCGCGTCCGCTCGGCGGCGTCCTACGCTCAGCCACGATTGTCCGTGACGGTAGGCACTGGTTCATGTCGTTCCTCGTTGAGGACGGACAGGCCACCCCCGAGACGCATCCAGGCCCTGCTGTGGGGATCGACCGGGGAGTGGTAGTCGCCCTCACCACGAGCGACGGGGATTTCCATAACCGGCCGTTCATCACTGGCGGCGAGGCGCAGCGGCATCGCCGCCTTCAGCAGCAACTCGCCCGAACCCGCGAGGGCAGCAACCGGCGCAAGCGCGTGGTGGCCAAGCTGGGCACGGTCATGCGACGGGTTCGGTTGCGCCGCGCGGACTTCAACGCTCGGACCGCCGCGACGCTCACCAGCCGGTACGGCACGGTCGTGCTGGAAGACCTCGCGACAAAGAACATGACGGCCAGTGCGAAAGGTACCGTTGAGCAACCCGGCTCGCGGGTCGCTCAGAAGTCCGGCCTCAATAAGGCGATCTTGGATAAGGGCTGGTACGGACTCGAACTCGCCGTGAACAACGCGGCCCGGTATACCGGCAGCAAGGTGATCAAGGTCTCGGCGATGTACACGTCTCAGACGTGCTCGGCGTGCAGGGTGGTGGATGCGGCATCGCGTGAGAGCCAAGCGCGGTTCGCCTGCACCTCCTGCGGTCATGTCGAGCACGCCGATGTGAACGCCGCCAAGAACATCAAGGCCGCCGGGCAGGCGGTCTCAGGACGTGGAGACCTCGCCGTTGGGCGGTCTGTGAAGCGTCTACCACCCCGGCCACGAGCACGGCAGCATGCCGCGCCGGCGGTACGGGGAATCCCGGTCCTTCAGGGCCGGGAGGAAGTCAAGTGGTAGTAGACCCGCTGCGGGGGAGATGTGCCGTTCACCTGTTTTCCGTGAGCGGTCGCATCGCCCCCAGAAGGACGTCGAGGGTCACGCGGGCGAATCCGATCCGGGCGTCGCTCGCCCCGTACGGCAGCCACAGGGCGCCCGCGTGCAGCAGGCCACCGCAGGAGTAGACGACGTTGGGCACGTACCCCTCGCGCTCGGTGTCGCCGGGGGTGAGGAGCGTGCCCGGCAGCTCGGCGACGACGCGCTGCGGCTCGTCCAGGTCGAGCAGCAGCGCGCCGATGGCGTAGCGGCGCATCGGGCCGACGCCGTGGGTCAGGACGAGCCAGCCGGACCCGGTCTCCAGGGGGGATCCGCAGTTGCCGACCTGGATCAGCTCCCAGCCGCTGCGGGGGGTGTGGAGCTGCACCGGGCGCTGCCACCTGCTGTCCTCCCCGAGAGAGGTCAGGCCGAGGGTCTCGCCGTCGGAGCGGCACAGCGCGAGCAGGCGCCCGCCCACCGGACGCGGGAACAGCGCCATCCCCTTGTTGGTGGCGGCGGGCCCGCGCAGCGGGGTGATCTCGAAGGTGCGCAGGTCGTCGCTGGCGAGCATGCGCGAGCGGATGTGCCGCCCGTCGTAGGCGGTGTAGGTGGCGCGGTACGAAGGCGTGCCGTCCTCACCGATGATCCTCACGAAACGGGCGTCCTCCATCCCGTTGCTCTCGGCCGAGGTGGCGGGCCAGAGCACCCGCCGCTCGATCGGGACGTCGGCGGGGAAGGTCACGGCGTAGTCGGCGGTGGTCGCCCGGCGCAGCTCCTCCACGGTGGTGTGCGTGGTGGTGCGGGTGAGCAGGTCGGTGGGGAGACGGGCGATCGCCTGCTCGAAGTCCTCGTCGTCGAAGAGCTCGGGCAGCGAGCCCAGCACGGTCGCGGAGACCTCGTCGTCCCGGTCCTCGTCGGTGAGGGCGGCGGCGAGCAGGTCACGCCGGTGGGGGACGGCGTGCCGGGGACCGGCGGTCAGCGGTCCCGAGCGGTCGGCGACGACGAGCTCGTCACCGGGGCCGAGCACCGCCGTGGCGAAGCCGATGGACGATAGGTGGCCCTCGCCGATCTGCCGCGTGCTGATCACCGCGCGCAGCTGTCCCGGGCTCAGGCCGGACTGGTCGGGGTGGGCGACCATCGAGGGGTTGCACAGCGCGGCGCCCTCCACCGCGTACTCGTGGCTGAAGTAGGCGCCGACCAGCAGGCGGGCCGCCGGTCGCAGGTCGACATGGCTCGGGACCCGGTAGCGGACCAGGTCGTAGTGGTGCAGGAAGGTCGTCGCGAGGTCGTGGTGCCGGTCGCCGAACCCCCGGAGCGTCTCCTCGAGGAGCGCGGCGGTCTCGTCGTGGCCGAGAAGCGTGATGCGGTCGATCAGGGCGGCGGCCCGGCTGCGTGCCAGGGCGGCGTCCTCGCCGGGCACGAACAGCTTGATGATCACCCTTCGCGGGTCGGGGGCGAGGGTCTGGTCGAGCCTGGTGGCCAGGTCCCGGATGGTCATGGCACCTCGTCCGGGGATCTCGGGGCCGGGACACGGTCCCTGGCGGGGACAGGGGCCCTGGCCGGGGAGGCGGCCGGAAAGCCGCGTCTTTCGAGAAAAGCGTGCCTTTCTGGGAAAGCGTGCCTTTCGGGGGAGCCTCGCCTTCCGGGGGAGGTGGCCGGGACGCGGCACCGCCCGGGGGAGGTACCCGGAACCTCGCGCCCCGGGGGGAGGCCCGCCGGGACGCGGCGCTTTCCGGAGGACGCGGCCAGGACGCGGCGTCCTCCGGGGAGCGCGGTCGGGACGCGACACCGGACGAGGGCCGCGCCATATCCCGTCATGACACCCATGACATCACCCCGTCGGTCCCGTGACCAGGGCAGGATGC
Organism: Streptosporangium vulgare; assembly: GCF_042428775.1. Lineage (NCBI taxonomy): Bacteria > Bacillati > Actinomycetota > Actinomycetes > Streptosporangiales > Streptosporangiaceae > Streptosporangium > Streptosporangium vulgare. The sequence continues at coordinate 207,400 of NZ_JBHMBS010000008.1, forward strand.
CCTCAGATGCCCTCACTCCGCTCGTTCACCAGGTGCCCGGAGTGCTGCAGGGTGGAGATGAGCGCGATCGTCGACTCCGCGCCCTGGTTCAGGTTGGGCCCGTACAGGGTCAGGCCGTCGTAGCCGCCGCCGGTCGCGGCGTCCCACATCGCCGTACCCCGGTCGTTGGCGCCCTGGAACCAGGCCGAGGCCCGCCGGACCCCCACCTGCCAAGAGGGGTCGCCGGTGACGGCCCCCGCCGTGGCGCAGGCGTCGGCGAGCGCGGCGACCTCGATCGGCTGCTGGTCGTAGCGGTCACGCGGCGCGTGCCGCCGCCAGCCGGCGACGGGCACGACCGACAGCCGCCCGTCCCTGGTCTGGATCTCGTGGAGCCAGGTCAGCATCCGCAGTCCGTCGGCGAGCATCGAGCCGTCGCCACCGAGGTGGCCCGCCGCGATGAGCACCTCGGCGAGGGCGGCGTTGGCGTACGTCAGCTCGGGCTGCGGCCATGGCCAGTCGGGGTCGGCCGGGGGGACGCCGACCGCGAGGGCGGCGTCCGCGAGCAGGGCCGCGGCCGGGGCGTTGTCCGGCAGGACGCGCAGGACCTCCGCCGCGCCGAGCCCGGCGAACGCCATGGCGCGCGGGTGCGTGGACCGCCGGGTGGCGCCGAGGGTGAAGGAGATCAGGGCCTCGTCGCGGATCCACGGGGCGGGGTTGCGGGCCGCCGCGGTGCCCAGGCCCCAAAGCGCCCGGCCCCACCAGTCGCCGAGGCCGGGTTCGTCGGTCCAGCGCCGGTCGTGGGAGAGCCGGTTGTGGAACGCGCCCGAGCCGTCCTGGGCGTGCGTGAGGAAGGCCAGGTAGCACTCCGCGAGCCGCCCCACCTCGGGGGACGGCTCCGGTTCGCGGCTGGTGACGACGAGCCCGCGGGCGACGTCGTCGGTGCAGTAGCCGTGCTGGCGGCGGACGACGGCGTGCCTGGCGTGCTCGAACAGGCCGGTGTCGTCGCTCAGCCGCTCCAGGTGCCGGAAGCCGGGGATGGCGGGGGCGACCGTGGGGGACGTGTGGGGGGCGGGGGTCGCGGAGGTCACGGCAGGGCCACCGCCACGGCCGCCGGGCGTCCGGTGAGCAGGCCCCGGGCGAGCTCCTCGTAGCGCGCCGCCACGGCGGGCCACAGCAGGGTCGGGACGAGGGCGTGGGTGCGGTTCCTCAGGTCCTCGGCCAGGCCGGGCTCGGTGAGGATCCGGCGTACGGCCGCGGCGAGCGCCACGGGGTCCTCGTGGGGTACGAGCAGGCCGGGCCCGCCGGTGAGCAGTTCCACGGCGTGCGGGAAGGACGTGGCGACGACCGGCACCCCGGCGGCCACGGCCTCGATCAGGACACCGGAGGTCACCTGCTCGTGCGAGTCGTACGGCAGCACGACCACGTCGGCCGAGCGGATCAGCCGGATCAGCGAGGCCTGGTCCCGGTAGACCGGGTCGTACCGTACGGAGGCGGCCACGCCGAGCCGCTCCCCCATCCGCCGCAGCCCGTCGCGGTAGGCCTCCCCGTGGTGTTCGAGCACCTTGGGGTGGGTCTTGCCCGCGACCGTGTACGTGGGCGAGGGAGAGAGGTCCCCCAGCAGGGCGAGCGCCCGCAACGCCCACTCGATGCCCTTGCCGGGGCCGATCAGCCCCCAGGTGAGCAGGTGCGGCCGCAGGCGGCGCTGGGCCGGGACGCGCATGTGGTCGGCGGCTCCGTGCGGGATGACGGACACCTTGTCCGCGTCGACGTGGTAGCCGGAGAGCAGCCGGTCGCGGGCGGTGCCGGTCATGGTGACCACCGCGCCCGCGGCCTCCACGATCTGCTCCAGCAGCCTTCGCTGCCGGGGTGTCGGCCGGGTCAGCACGGTGTGCAGGACCACGATGCTGGGCACCATGAGATGCCGCAGCAGCGGCAGGACGTCCTCGCCGTCCGCGCCGGGGTAGATGCCGTACTCGTGCTGGACCACCGCGACGTCGAACCGCTCCAGGGCGGAGGCCGCCGCCTTCCAGTTCTCGTGCCCGCCGGGGGCCCAGGTGTGCACGACCCCGGGGACGGGGCGCTCGTCGTCGGCGTCCGTGGTGACGCGGACGATCCCGCCGCGGGCGCCCCCCTCGGTCAGGTGGGTGGCCAGGGCGGAGTTGAAGGTCGCCAGCCCGCACTGTGTGGGCGGGTGGGTGCTGAGAAATCCGTATGTACAGGCCACTGCCAAGCCTTCCGGTCATCGGCCGCTCCGTCTCACGGACGCGGACCTCACGCGGTGAAGACGTCCATCGGCCAGCGTGGTGGCGGATGGAGCTGAAGCCTGACGCCGGGGGCCGTCCTCGTCGGGGCCCGGCTGCCGCGACCCCGCAGAGGATCGCGGGGGCTACGTCACTCCGACAGTATCAGGGCATTACGCTCGGTCCACTATGTCGCGGTAGATGCGTAAATAACTGGTCACCATTCTCTCCACACCGAATCTGCGTTCGGCCTGGGCGCGGCAACCCGCCCGGTCGATCGCGCCGACCCGCGAAACGGCGGAGACGGCCTCCTCGACGGTGTCCACCAGAAAACCCGTCACGCCCGGATCCACGACCTCGGCCATCGACCCGCGCCGGTAGGCGATCACGGGGGTGCCGCAGGCCATCGACTCGACCACCGACAGGCCGAAGGGCTCGTCGAACGCGATGGGGTGCAGCAGGGCCGCGCTCCCGCCGAGGATCTCGGCGCGCCGCCCGGGGCCGACCGAGCCGAGGAACCTGACCCGCTCGCCGTCGACGTGCGGGGCGACCAGCTCCTCGAAGTACCGCTGGTCCTGGACGATCCCGCAGACGGTCAGCGGCAGCCCGGCCCGCCGCGCGATCTCGATCGCGGTGTGGGTGCCCTTGTCGGGATGGATCCGGCCGAAGACGACCAGCCCCCGGCCGCCGTCCGGGTCGAAGGGCAGGAGCCCGAGGTCGATGCCGTGGTGGACCGTGGCGACGTAGTCGAGCTCGGGGGAGCGGTCGGCGTCGGAGATGGAGACGTAGGCCGATCGGGCACGGGCGTAGGCGGGCAGGATCCCCGCCCCGGAGAACCCGTGGACCGTGGTGAGCAGCGGGGCGCGGCAGTGGTCCGCGAAGGCGAGGGGCAGCCAGTCGAGGTGGCTGTGCACGAGGTCGAACTCGGCGGAACGCCCCAGCGCGTGCGCGACGTGCATCGCCTCCCACACCCGCCCGTCGAGGGACGGATCCTCGGCGTACCCGGTGGGACAGACCCCGTCGAGCGTCCCCGAGGTGATCGAGTCGAGGGTGGCGAAGAGCGTCACGTCGACGCCCCTGGCGGTGAGTCCCTCGGCGAGCAGGCCGGTGACCTGCTCCCACGGCCCGTAGTGACGCGGCGGCGTACGCCAGGCGACCGGTCCCAGCAGGGCCACCTTCAGCGGAGCCGCCTTCACCGGTCACCGGAGCCGGCGCGTACCCGTTTCCGGCCCTCTCGCAACCTCACAGATTCACCCCTCTGCCGGACTGGTAAGGACAGAGCCAGGCAAAAACTACGCTGCCGAAATTCACCAGCATGGTGTGAGGTGTCCGACCGGCCGTTTCGGTGACCTGGAGCCTGACCACCGCTCCGTCCCGCATCCAGCCCGCCACCTCGTCCTCGGTGGGCTCGTGTCCGTGCAGGCGCAGCATCAGGTCGTGGGGCTGCCCGGATATTCGCAGGTGCAACTCGCACGCGGGCTCGGTGTCCGCCATGTTTCGCCGTCCAGATGTCCATATGGAAGTAGACCCGGCGGAATTGTCGGCGTCCTTTCGAGCGTACCCCTCGCGTCGAAGATCACCCCGGACGGGCGGACACCCGCCACGCCCGTCCAACCAGCAGCCCCGGCCCCTGACCTGCCCTGATCTGCCGCCGTCCGCTCGCCACCGCCCGGCTCCGCCCGGTCCCGGCCCGGCCCTCGATCCCCCATCGTCCGGCTCCAGGCCGGGTCCAGGCCGGGTCCTGACCGGCCATCGGCCGATCGCCTGGTCAGGCGCCGCCTCCGAGGTTCGGAACCGGGGCAAACCGGGACAAGTCTTGACGAGAAGGCCGGTGGGGCAGACCCGCCACGGCGTGCCGCATTCGTGTACGCGTTACCGCGATCGAGAAATGAACCCCGTAAAAGGATTGTGTGCGTCAGGGGGACATCTCCGCGCCATTCCGCGTCATTCAGGGTCGATCACCAGCCAATCCGGTGCGATTCGCGCGCCCTGTGCGATTCACGCGCCGGGAGAACAGCGCGAACCGTCGCCGTATGGATGCGCGCCGTCTTGGCCGCTTCCGGACGACGGACGTGGCGTCACGAGCGCCGCCGGACGGTCGCGAGCACCACCGCATATCCGTGCGTGTACGTGTTCCGCGTGCGAGCCGCCCGTACGGCGCTGTCCTCGGCGTCCTTGCCCGCATGTTTTGAAGGGTCTTGCCCCGATCGCCGATTTGGTGATGGAAATGCATGACAAATGGCTTGTTCTGTCCTGTCATTGAGTGGCCAATGGGCATTGAATTGTTGATTCTCGTGGAAATTTTTCGCAATCCGCGGTCTCATATTCCAGCCAGTTCTTTCGGGATCATTACTGGGAAGAGGAGAGTCATATGACCAATTCGCGAAGAATCACGGCACTCGCTGCCGCGCTCGCGACGGCGGTCAGCCTCGGGGCCGCCGGTGCGCAGGCGTCGGCGACGGCCGCGGAGTCCTCGGTGGTGGCCGCGCCTCCGGCGCAGGAGCTCCGGATCACCCGCTTCCTCGGCGAGCAGCGCCTACCGCACAGGATGCGTTTCCGGGGGACCACCGTCGGGGGCCTCTCGGGTCTCGACCGTGACCCCCGCACCGGCACCTGGTACCTCATATCCGACGACCGCTGGCGCTACAACCCGGCCCGTTTCTACACCGGCCGTTTCGACATCCACCCAGTCACCGGAGCGTTCACCAGGGTGAGCCTCACCGGGGTCACCACCCTGCGGCGCCCCGGCGGGAGCCCCTACCCGGCCTATGGTCAGCCCAGGTCGGCCGATCCCGAGTCGATCCGTTACGACCGGTGGAGCCGCAGGCTGCTGTGGGCCAACGAGGGCGACCGGCCGGACGCCGAGAACCCCAGCATCCCGGTGTCCGACCTGTCCGTCCGCTGGACCAGCGCCGAGGGCCGCCACCTCGGGGAGCTCGCCGTTCCCCGCAACCTGAAGATGACCGCCACCACCAGCGGCCCCCGCCGCAACTTCGGGTTCGAGGGGCTGACCTTCACGGAGCGGGGCATCGCGGCCGTCACGGAGGGCCCGCGATACGAGGACGGCGCGCTGCCGACCGTGAGCCAGGGCGCCACGGCCCGCATCACCGTGTGGGGCCGCGACGGCCGCCCGCGCGGGCAGTACGCCTACCCGATCGACAAGCTCCCGGCGGCGCCGATCCCGGCGAACGGCAAGTCCGACAGCGGGGTCTCGGAGATCCTGGCGATCGACGACAACCGCTACCTCGCCCTTGAGCGCTCCTGGATCGAGGGCGTCAACTACAAGGCCAAGCTGTACGAGATCGACCTGCGCGGCGCCACGAACGTGCTGACCCGCGACAGCCTGACCGCCGGACGCCCGTACCGCCCGGTTTCCAAGCGTCTCGTCTCCGATTTCAGCACGGTGCCGCAGCCGTTGCAGAACCTGGAGAGCCTCGCCTGGGGGCCGCGCCTGCGTAACGGCGAGTGCACGCTGGTGGTCGGCTCCGACGACAACTTCGCCGGCAACGAGGCCACCCAGTTCCTGGCCTTCGCCGCCCGAGGCTGTGGCGGCCGTTGAGATAGCACCGGACGGCCGGTGCCGCCGCTGACCACGAGGTGACGGCGGCCCGGCCGAGCGAGAACCCCGGCGTGGCCGGGACCCGTGACACGGGTCCCGGCCACGTCCGCTGTCCGGCCGCCCCCCGCCAGGGGAAACGCGGCGATCCGGCACCCGGCCGGGTGCCCGCTCTCCCGGCGGGACGGGAGCCGGCGGGTCTCCGTCCCCCGCGGCCCGTGGGGGATCGAAAGACGGCGGCGGGTCCGGCGGCCCTTCCCTCGGCGGGAGCCCTCATGCTGATGACGTGAACGAGGAACACCTGCCGATCGGGCGGTTCGCACGGTTGTGCCGGCTCAGCGTCAAACAGCTGCGCCACTACGACGAGCTGGGCCTGCTGACCCCGGCCCGCGTCGATCCGGACACCGGCTACCGCTACTACCGGCCCGACCAGGCACGCGCCGCGATGCTGATCGGCCTGCTGCGCTCGCTCGACGTACCCCTTCCCTCCATCGGACGGGTGCTGTCCGGCGAGGCGGGCGTGCTCGGCGGCGTGCGCGACCGCATGGAGGCCGACCTGGCGCGCCGCGAGCGCAACTTCGCCGCGCTCGAACGCATTCTGTCCGAGGGCCTGCCCCGGCCGGAGGTGACGGTCGTCCGCGAGCCCGCCCGGCGGGTGGCCGTCGTACGCGACACCGCGCCCCAGGATCGGATCGGCCCGGTCACCTCGGCGTGCGTGGCCCGGTTGCTCGCGGCGGCGGGCGCGCCGGACGGGCTGCTGGTCGGCCTGTTCCCGCTCGACATGGCGGAGGAGGTGGCCGTGGCCGTCGCGCTGGAGACGTCCGAGGACGTCCCGGGGACCTTCGCGGACGTCCTGCCGGGTGGCCGGTACGCGTCGGCGACCCATGTCGGGGCGTACGACCAGATCCCTCTCACCGTGCACGCGTTGCTCGCCTGGGCGGGCGAGCGCGGGTACACGCCGCACGGCCCGCTGCGCGAGGTGTACGTCTCCAACCCCGCCACCACGCCACAGGACCGGCTGGTGACACATCTGATGGTCAAACTGGAGGGCCCCGAACAACCGGTGTTCGGCCGCCGGTGATCCCGGGGGTCGGGTTCGGCCCCGCGCGCTCTCTCGGTGGGACGAGGTGTGCGAGGCCGCGGGCATCCGGCCGCCGCCGCCCGGGTACGGCTCGTCACCTCACCGAGGGCCTCCGCGCACGGGGTTCGCGTATGGGCTCCGCGTATGGGGTCCGCGACGCGGGCTCCGCGTCGCGGACCGTGCGCGGAGAACCCCGGAACCCTCGTCCGGACGGACACGCGGACGCGGGACGCCGGACTCGTTCACGACTCCACGACTCCACGACTCCACGACTCCGTGAATTCGTGGCCCGGCGACTCCGTGACCCCGTGACGGCCCGTGCCATGAGGTCTACCTGGCCGAGGTGCGGGAGACCGGCCCGGGGAAGAGGGGGCATACCCCTCCGGCCCGCCCGTGTGGCCTGAGCCGCCCTCTGCCACCGTGACCTGAACCGCCCACTACCACCCCCGCAGGGAACACGGAAGCCGTCACGGTATTACGCCGGTCCTAAAATGCCTAAAGTGTCTGCATAAAAGTCCCGTGAAGATTCGTCGGGATTGTTGGATTTCCGCTTTCCGGAGCCGCCTGACCGGGGTTGTTCCGGTCGCGGAGATCTCCGTCCGGACACCTCCCGACGCCTGACTGCGGATGGCCAAAAATAAGTAAATTTCTGGATTCGTCGGGATCTTCGTAGCTTCACCGGTATGGCTATGGGTTTTCGGCTACCTGTCCGATTCTTCGATTCTCGTCGGACTCATCAGGTTCGGCGCTAGAACTTTGTTCGCATAATGACAAATTTAATGATTTAGCTATACGATCGCCGTTCGTGGTTGGAGTTGATCTTTCAGGAACCCGATTGGCCAACGACCTGTTCTTTGTCATGCATGACAACGCGACCGGCCGGATGAGGCTTCACGCCCGTCTGACCGGTCTTGGGCTGGCCGCCGCCGTACTGGGAGAACTGATGCTCGCCGGGCGGATAACCGTGGGATCGGCGGCGGGTCAGATCCGGCTCGTCGTCCTCGACGCGGCGCCGCCCCAGGACGCGCTCACCCGGACCGCCCTGGGGCACATCGTCGCCGAACCCTCGCACCGCTTCCGTACCTGGCTGCAGTTCCTCGCCCGTACGGCGATCACCGACGTGGCGGACCGGATGACCGCGGAGGGGCTGCTGCGCCCGCCAGGCAGGCGCCCGTCGCGGAGGCGGACACCGGTCGACGTGAACATCGCGGGATGGCCCGTAGGACGCGTCAACCTGGCGATCCAGCGCCGTGAACCACTCAACGTCCAGGACGGTGTCCTGCTGGGACTGCTCGTCGCGACCGGCGGCAACCAGCTCGTCCTGTGGGAGCAGAACCCGGCGTACCTCTCCGGCACGGTCGCCGCCCTCCCGGCGCCGCTCCAGGAACTGATCGCCCAGACCGAAGCCGCCGTCGGCGACGCCGTCATCACCCGCCGGTGAGCCCACCCCCCCTCATCCCAAGGAGTCCCCCCGATGTCCGTGACAGAGCAGAGAGCCGGCGCGGTCTCCGCCGCGCTGGCCCAGGACCGCCTTGGCGTGCCCTCCGTGGTCTTCTTCGTCATCTCGGCGGCGGCGCCGCTCACCGTCATCGGCGGCTCGGTGACCGCCGCCTACGCCGCGACCGGCGTGACCGGCGTGCCGCTCGCCTTCATCCTGCTCGGCGCCATCCTGGGCCTGTTCGCCGTCGGCTACGTGACGATGGCCCGTCACGTCGTCAATGCCGGGGCGTTCTACGCGTACACCGCGAAAGGGCTCGGCAGGCCGGTGGGGGTGGCGACCGCGTGGGTCGCGTTGCTGGCCTACAACGCGCTCCAGGTGGGTCTCTACGGCATGATCGGCGCGGCCGCCCAGCCGCTGATCGCCGACTGGTTCGGCAGCTCCCCGCCCTGGTGGGTCATCGGCCTGGTCGCCTGGGTGCTGACCGGGGCGCTCGGCCTCATGCGGGTCGACGTGAACGGGAAGGTCCTGTCGGTCCTGCTGCTGACGGAGATAGCCGTCGTCGTCCTGTTCGACATCGCGGACCTGGTCAACCCGTCGGCCTCCGGCTACAGCCTCGACGTCTTCGACCCGTCGAACCTCTTCGTCCCCGGGATCGGAGCGGTGGTCGCGATCTGCATCGCGTCCTTCGCGGGCTTCGAGTCGTCGGTGGTCTTCTCCGAGGAGACCAAGGACCCCAGGCGCACCGTGCCGATCGCGACCTACGTCGCGCTCGCCGTCATCTCCGGGCTCTACGCCCTCTCGTCCTGGGCGATGACCGTGCCGATCGGCTCGGGCAAGATCGTCGATGCCTCGCGCGAGCAGAGTTCGAACCTCCTGTTCAACCTGGCCGGGCAGCACCTGGGGGCGACCATCGCCACCATCGGCTCCCTCCTCTTCGTGACGAGCCTCTTCGCCGCGCTGATCGCCTTCCACAACACGATCTCCCGCTACGTCTTCGCCCTCGGCAGGGAAAGGGTCCTGCCCGAGACCTTCGGCCGCACCTCCCCCCGGACCGGCGCCCCGGTCAACGGCTCGGTGGCGCAGAGTGTCATCGGGCTGGTCACGATCGTCATTTACGCGTTCTTCGACCTGGACCCGGTCATCCAGCTGTTCTTCACCGTCGGGTCGTTCGGCGGCCTGGGACTGCTCATGATGCTGGCGGCCACCTCGGTCTCCGTGCTGGTCTTCTTCTCCAAGAACCCCCACCAGGAGAACGCCTGGCGGACCCGGATCGCCCCGGTCATCTCCTCCGTCCTGCTGTTCGTCGTCATCGTGCTCGTCCTGCTCAACTTCGACACCGTGCTCGGCGTGGCCCCCGACTCCCCGCTCCGCTGGATCATGCCCGCCATCTACTTCGTCGCCGCGGGGTTCGGCGTCATGTGGGGACTCGCCCTGCGGGCCAGGCGGCCGAAGGTGTACGCCAACATCGGGCTGGGCGCCCAGGCGGCCGTTGGCGGGAACGAATGACCGAGATCATTCGCATCCAGAACGCTCCCGGAGCCGCCGAGACCATCGGCGCGATCATCGCCACCTCCTTCCACGAGCAGGAGGTCTCGGCCTGGATGATCCCGCCGGACGAGGACCGCCGCCGGGTGATGCCCCCCTTCTTCTCCATGCTCAGCGAGGGCGCCCTCACCCACGGGGAGGTCCACGCGACGGCCGACATGTCCGCCGTGGCCGTGTGGTACCACAAGGGCGTCGAGCCGCTTCCCGAGGTCCCCGACCGGGCCGCCCGGGTGGAGGCGTTCGCCGGTCCCCACGCGGAGCGCATCGAGCAGATGGGCGAGGAGATGGACAGGCGCCATCCCGACGAGCCGCACCACTACCTGGCGTTCCTCGCCGTGCTCCCGGGACACCAGGGACGGAAGACGGGGACCCGGCTGCTGGAGGGATACCACCGCCGGCTCGACGAGGAGGGCATACCCGCGTACCTGGAGGCCAGCAGCACCCGCAGCCGCAGGCTCTATCTGCGGCACGGCTACCGGGACCTCGGCGACCCGCTGGACCTGCCCGGCGGCCCGCCGATGTATCCGATGTGGCGCCCGCCGAACCCCTGATCCCCTGACGCCCTCGGTCCGGGAACGCCGGACCGGGGGCGGGCGCGGGCCCGGCGCCGTCGGCGTCGTCCGGCCGGATCGGGCACCTGGTCCCGGGAGGCCCGAGCAGGCGCCTGCTCCCGGGAGGCCCGATCGAGGTCAGGCGCGGGTCAGGTGCAGACGGACCTGGGTGCCGGGCAGGCCGGTGCGGATCTCCACCAGGTCGCAGACCTGGCGGACCACCCACATCCCGTGGCCGCGAGGACCGGTGAGGCGGGGCGGCAGGTAGCCGGGGAACGGGGCGTCCATGTGCCCGGGGTCGGTGACGTCGCAGCGGACGATCGGGCCGTCGGTCCACAGCCGGATCTCGCCGTGCCCGCCACCGTGCTCGACGGCGTTGGTGACGACCTCGTTGACGGCGAGCAGGAGCCGTTCGAGCTGCTCGCCCGGCAGGCCGGACGTGACGGCCCACGCGCTCACCCGCTGCCGAGTCCGGGCCAGGTCGGCGTCGAACCGGACGGTCACCTCGGCCCCGGCGGGTGGCGGCGGCAGGGGACGGTGGTCGGCGGCGTGGGTGAAGGCCGCCGGGTCGCCGTACTCCCGGCTCGCCCGCGAGTCGCCGTCGACCAGCAGGTCCGGATGGGTGCGGCGGGCGTCGGCGACGATGCGCCCGGGCAGCGTCCGCGTGTCGTAGGGGCAGACGATCCAGGCCGGGCTGCCGGCGAAGGCGACGTTGAGCATCGCCTCGTACCGTGTCCACTCCGCCTCCTGCCGCTCGTCGCGGCCGTGCCAGACGGGCTCGCCGATGACGCGGATCCGCCGGTGGGCGGGCGAGTAGGTGTCGACGTAGGAGTTGTAGGCGGCCAGTGTCCGGCCCGGCGTGTCGTACCACCCCCGCGCGTCGACGAACTCCACCCGGTCCGCCGCACCGCCCAGAGCGGCTCTCAGCAGCTCGATGTTCGCCTTGGTGGTCACCGCGAGAACCCTGTCGTCCCGCGCCAGGCCGTCGAGGCAGAAGGCGGTGGTGACGGAGAGGAACGCCTGGTCGGTGTCGTACACCAGTGCCTGGTGGATCAGCTCGGGCGCCGCGTCGGCGGGCCGGACGGTGATGCCGCTCATGCGGGGATGGCCTCCGGGTCGATTATCAGGCCGGGTGTTCGGTCCCAGCCGACCAAACGGACGACCTCGCCCAGCATGGGGGCCAGGTTCAGGATCAGGAGGCGCCGTCCCCGGGGGAGACCGGCGGCCGCCTGTGCCAGGTCGCGCAGGCCCGCCACGTCGATGAACTCCAGGCCGGCCATGTCCAGGCGCACGTCCGCGCTCGAATCGGCGTCCAGGATGTCGCGCAGCACCGTGGTGTTCCTGTGGTCGATGGTGCCGATCACCCGCAGCACCGGGCCGCCGACGGCGTCGAAGGACGGGATGACACAGAGCTGGCCGTCGTGGAACAGGGCGTTCATCCGCACGTCGTCCGAGTGGCTGCCGGCCAGCGCGTCGAGCCGGTCGGCGGGGAACAGGCGCGTGTCGTACTGGCAGATCGCCGCCGACAGCCCCTCGGCGAACAGGGCGGTGACGCGGCGTTCGTAGCGCTCAAGCTGCTCGGCGCCCGGTACGTCGCGCAGTGCCCAGCTCATCTCCCCGCTCACCCGGAACCCGGTGAACCCGGCGTCCAGGCTGGCCTCGGTCTCGCGCCGCAGCGTGGTGATCATCGCGTCGGCGTCGAACCGGCCCGAGGTCAGGTAGCCGTCGTCGCTGGAGACGACGTCGAGCCGGCCCGCCCGCATCGCCGAGGTCACGTCGATCCCCGCGTCCTCCAGCCAGTGACGTACCCGTTCGGGTGCCGGGCCGTCGGTGAAGTACAGCACCCGCTCCCGGCGTTCCAGGCCGGCGGAGACGAAGGCGGAGGCCACCTCGCGCTGCTCGTCCTCGTGCGAGAACGCCAGACACAGGTGATCGCCCAGCTTCACGTCCTTGACATGGCGCATCACTTCACCCATCACCAGCTCGTCAGGGAAAGGGGATATTTCGGATATTTCGTAGTCCTTGCCGCGTAAGCCTATACAGCCCGCTCCCGCCCGGAGCGGACCCGTCGCCGTCGAGCCGGCCGCACCCGCCGTCGTCGCACTCGTCGTCGCGCCCGCCGTCGCATCGGTCGCCGCATCGGTCGGCGGATCCGTGTTTGATTCGTGAGAAGCGGTATCGCCGCCCGTTATCGGGGTATCGCGGGGGTCCGCCAACGGTACGCGGCCAGGGAGGGCTGAGGTGGATCGTCACAAGCAGGCGTTGTGGGTGCGGGTGACCCATCGCGGGCACTGCAGCGTGCTGGAGGTGGGCGGGCACCTGGACTTCATCACCGCCCCCGCGCTCACCAGGCATGTCAACGAGGTCTGGGAACTGAGCGCCGGTCCCCGCCTGGTGCTGGAGCTGTCGCAGCTGACCTTCTACGACTCCACCGCCCTGGGGGTCCTGGCCGGCACCCGGCAGCGCATCCAGGACACCGCCACCGGCCGGCTCCTGTTCGCGGGCGTCCCGGACGGCCTGCGGCACCTGCTGCGACGCACCGGCCTGCTGCCCCGCTTCGAGCTGCGCGACGACACCGAAGAGGCTGTCGCCGAGTTGCTCCCCTCGGAGGGAGAGTCGCCTCCCTCGGGGTGAGGCGCCACTCCTGTCTTCGCGAGGATGGAAAACCTGTAGTGGCCGATGTAGACATTCGTGCTGAGCGGGGGTATGGTTTCTGACATCGCAAGGAACGGATCCACGAGGGCAGGCATCACGAGGAGCTGCCCGGACGAGCGTGGACAGCGCAGGACGACGTGGAAAGACGGGCAGAAGGTCGGACGTGCCAGGGCCGAGCAGGTGAAGGGTCCCGGCCGTGGACGCGCTGCCACAGCGGTAACGGTGAAGGAAACGCGACGTCGGACGTGCCGGGGCCAGCGCAGCTGAAGGGTCCTGACCGTGGACGCGCGGTCGTTGCACATGAGATCGAAGAAGTACGCACAGCGAAGGGAGTGTTGAACGCCATCAGGATCGCCCGTTGTCGGCTGATGTTCCGCCGCACGGGTACCGCAGTCCCACGGAATGGAAGGTGGTCTACGGTCACGCATACGCGATCCCCGCATCCCCGTCCCATCGGACGGCCAATGCGGAAGAGACAGATCGGCCCCCAGGGCCGATAGATGGTGTTGAACCTCGCGGGCCCCGGCGCTTCAAGGCGCCGGGGCCCCTGTTGGCATTACAGGAAGGCTGTATGGATCAAGCGCCGATGACGGCGGCCGTCCGCGTCGAGCCCAGGCTCCGCGACACCGCCGGTGAGACTGGGACGGCCCGCCGGGTCACCACCGCGGGGAGGGCCGATGGGCTCGGGTGACATCTCCGGTGACCGGCTCGACGACGAGGACTACCCCGCCTACAGCATGGGCCGGGCCGCCGAGATGCTCGGCGTCACCCCGGCGTTCCTGCGCAACCTGGGCACCGCCAGGCTGATCGAGCCGCAGCGATCCGAGGGCGGCCACCGCCGTTACTCGCGCTACCAGCTCCGCCTGGCCGCCCGCGCCCGCGAGCTGGTCGACCAGGGCACCGCCCTGGAGGCCGCCTGCCGCATCATCATCCTGGAAGACCAGCTCGCCGAGGCCCTGCGCATCAACACCGAACTCCAGCGGAGCCGCGACCGCCAGTGAGGACCCCGCCGGGCGTGGGGTCAGGGGCCGGTGAGGCGCCGGTCCCCACGGGTGGTGACCACGAACACCTGCCAGTTGTAGTACGCGTAGTAGTTCCTGATGTCCCGCTTGATCTGGCGGGCGTGCAGCAGCACCGCGTCGACGTACGCGTAGGAGTGGTTGTAGGCGTACAGCGCGCGCCGGTAGTCGCGCGGCGCCCCCGACGCGCGCAGATAGTTGGCGGCGGCGAGCAGGGAGTCGCGGGTGTCCTGGATGTCACCGCCCATCCCGTACGCGGCCCAGGTTCGCGGCATGAACTGCATGGGCCCCTTGGCGCCGGTGTGGCTCGGTGACCGCACCCGGCCGAACTTGGTCTCGACGAACATCACCGCCGCCAGCACCTCCCAGTCGACGCCGAACTTCCGCTCGGCGTACCGGAAGTGGCCGAGCAGGAAGTCGGCGGGCTTGGCCGGCTGGACGCGGAACTTCACCGCCCCGCTGAGGGGCCGGACGAGGGAGCGCAGGCCCCGGCCCGCCGTCACATTGTCCCTCGCCTGCCCGGCCAGGGCCTTCGGCAGTCTGGCGTAGGTGCGGGAGGCGACCTTCGGGTTGAGGACCAGGTAGCGGTAGATGCGCTGCTGGTGCAGGGCCAGCAGCACCACCGGCTCGGGGGGCTGCCCCTTGGCGGGGTCGCCCTCGCGTCTCCAGTCGTCGATGGCGCGCCGGAGCTCCGCGGTGGTGGTGGTCAGGGAGCGGGCCAGCCGCGCCGGGTCGGTGGGGATCGCCACGTCCGGGTCGGGCAGAGCGGGTGCCGCCCGGCCCGCCGGGCTCTGCCCCGCGGATTCCGCCGCCGACGGCGATGCCGTCTTCGGGGTGTCAGGGGTGTCAGGGGTGTTCTGGGTGTTCTGGGTGTTCGGGGTGGGAGCCGCAGGCGCGGCGTCCTGTGCGGTACCGATTCGCGAGGCGGCGCTTTGCGGGACGACGCTTTGCGAGGTGGCGCAGCCGGAGATCGCGACGACCATGCCGATGAGCGAGGCGACCAGCGGCCTCCCGCGCGACCGGCCCGCGCGCATGCCCCGCGACCTGCTCTCCGAGGCGTCCGAGGCGTTTGACACTTCCGAGGCGTTCAGGGCGTTCGAAGCGTCTGGGGCGTTCATGATGTCCAAGACGTCTGAGGCCCCCGCGGGCGTCGTCCGCCCGCCCGGCCGGCGGCCACGCTCCGGCCCTGAAACCTGCGCGCGCTGATCGTTCATCGGCCCCAACGTACCCGAGCGGCGGCCTCCCGGATCGCTTTCTCGAACTTCCCTATTTCTCGAATTTCGTGAATTTCCCGAACAAACGGGACTCGTCGCGGGAGACGCCGCGGTCGTCAGGCCGGGCCGGCGTGGGCGGCCAGGACCCGCCAGCCGTACTCGTTCGTGTGCACCCAGGTCCGGGTGTAGCGCATCCGTCCCGCGAACGGCTCCCCGGCGAACGTGCCCTCCAGCGTGCCGAGGAAGCAGGTGACACCCGTGCTGCCCTCGACGATCACGGTGAGGTCCTCCTGGACGAGTTTTGTCATGATCTGGGTTCGCGAGCGATGGTTGTGTAGATCGAGCTGCTTGGCTCCCGGATGGCACCCGCCGTCCGGCGGTCCGGTGAAGACGAGCTGCTCGTCGAGCAGCCGGTCCAGCATCTCGACGTCCCCGGAGAGCTGTGCCGCCTGCAGACGCTGCTCGGCCTCGTGCAGCGCGTCGATGAGGGTACGGTCGGCCATCAGGGTCCTTTCCGGAGAAGACGTTCGAGAGCCTAGGCGAACATCGGGCGAGAGCGGGCTGTCCGGCATACGGCCGGGCGGTCAGCCGTCGCTCATCCGTTCCGCCGCCAGCACCAGCCGCCACGTCAGCTCCCCGGAGGCCGGGACCACCGCGGCGTCCCCCGGCCCCGCTTCCGCCAGGTCGAAGACCGCGCCGAGCATCGGCTCCACGCCGATGCTGCGGTACGGCGCGTGGGCGGGGAATCCGCCCAGGTTGCGCCACAGCGCGGTGGACACCGGCACCCCCTCGGGCGCCTCCACGCGCAGATGGAGGACGTCGGGGCCGTCCACCACCCGGACCGCGGCGCACCGGAGCACCGCTCCGGCCGCGGTGCCGTCACACGGTCCGAACCGGCCGAGCGGCAGGCCCAGCGGTGCCGGCCAGCGGCCCTCCAGGTAGGGGACGCCGGAGGGCCAGGGGTGGGCGAGCATCCCGGCCGCCTCGGGAAAGACCCTGGTGGCGGTCTCCGCGGGAGCGATGAGCCGGGCGTCGTCGCCGAGGTCGAGCAGGGCGTGGGCGGCCCAGACGAACGCGTACCCGGGGTCGGCCGACAGACGGTATTCGGCGACCACCGCCCCGGCCTCCTCGGTGACCGCGCGCCGCAGCTCGAAACCGTCCCCCCGCACGAAGCCCTCGCCCGCCGACCCGCTCCAGGGGCGGCTCCACACGTCGCCGTGGTCGGGCAGGCCGCGCACCGTGGGAAGGCACTCCTCCAGACCGCCCACGTCGACGAAGTCCACGCCGGGGAGCACGCCCTCCCGGGCGGGGTCGGGGCGTGACCACAGCCACTCACGGCCACCGCCGGCCAGCGACGTCCACCTGCCGCCGCGCCCGAGGTCGAGATGGGGACGCAGCGGGACCGGGACCACCCGGCTCCGGCCGGTTCGATCGTCCAGCTCTCCCGCTCGCTCCCGGCCGTTCACGCGGAGTCCTTCGTCGCTCTGGTCGTTCGCGTGGATTTCTTCGTCGTTCTGGTCGGCCGTGCCGAGTCCTGCATCGCCCTGGCCGGTCACACGGAGTCCCTCACCACCCCTGCCGTTCACGCGGAGTCCTTCACCGCGCTCCAGCCGCCGTCCACGACCAGGCACGCCCCGGTGACGTACGAGCTCTCCTCGCAGGCGAGGAAGGTCACCGCGGCCGCCACCTCCTCGGGCCTGCCGAAGCGCGCCGCGGCGGTGCCGGCCGCGCTGCGGCGGCGGTCCTCCTCGCCGATGCCGTCCCAGGCGGGGGTGAGGATCGGCCCGGGGAGCACGGTGTTGACCCGCACCTCGGGGCCGTACTCCACGGCCAGCTGGCGGCCGAGCGACACCAGGCCGCCCTTGGCCGCGGCGTAGGCGGGGTGCGCGGGCAGGCCCGCCAGGGCGTGCACGGAGGAGCTGAGCACGATGGTGCCCCGGGTCTCCCGCAGGAGCCCGACGCACGCGTGGACCGCCAGGTACGCCGCCGTGAGGTTGACCGCGATCTGCCGGTCCCAGTCGGCCTCGGCCAGTTCGTGGGCGGGAGCCCGCGTCACCACGCTGGCGTTGCCGTGCAGCACGTCGAGCCGCCCGAACTCGCTCCGCGCCGTGTCCGCGATCCGCCGCCAGGTGCGGGCGTCGGCCACGTCGCCGGTGATCGCGAGCACTCCGGGCCGGTCGGCGCCCTGCCCGGCCAGGTCGACCGCGATCACACGCGCGCCCTCGGCCAGGAAGCGGTCCACCACCGCGGCGCCGATCCCGGAGGCCGCGCCGGTCACCACGGCCACCTTCCCGGACAGCAATCCCCGTCCCATGATCTACATCCCCCAGATGGTGTGGAGCCCGCCCGCCGGACGGTCTCCACGATCGGCCGGGCACGCGAGTCGTCGTTCGTCGCGGACCGGTCACGCCGTCGTTCACTGCGGACCAGTCAACACGCGGCGACCGGCCGCGAGGAATGTTCATTACGCGGCACTGCCTGGACGATCCGATGATGTGTGCCATACTGCTCCCGTGCCGATCCAGGAGGGGTTCCTCAACCAGCGGCTCACCGTCGTGCCGCGCCGCGTCGTCGCCGAGGCGCACGCCCGCCCGGTGACCAGGCGCCTCATGGTCACCGACTGCGGTTACTATCCCAAGGCGGCAGACCACCTGATGACGAGGCCGAACGGCACCGAGGAGACCGTCCTCATCCTGTGCACGGCCGGCACCGGATGGGCGAACGTCGGCGGCGCGCAGCACCGCGTCGGGTCGAACGCGGCCCTGGTGATCCCGCGCGGCACCCCGCACTCCTACGGCGCGTCCGCCGACAACCCCTGGACGATCTGGTGGTGTCACCTGCGTGGCAGCGACCTGGCCGAGCTCGTCGAGGAGATCGGCGCGAGCGCGTCCAGGCCGGTGATCCCCATCCGGCGCCTCGACCGGGCGGTCGCGCTGCTGGACGAGATCGTCACCATCCTCGAACGCGACCACTCACCGGCGAGCCGGATGGGAGCGGCCGGCGCGGCGTGGAAGCTCCTCACGCAGATCGTCGTCGACCGCGCCATGCCGGCGCCCGGTGACCCCCTGCAGCGGGCGATGGCCTACCTCGCCGAGCGGCTGGACAGCACGGTCCGGGTCGCCGACCTGGCGTCGCTGGTCGGCGTCTCGCCCTCCCATCTGAGCGCGATGTTCCGCCACGCGACCGGGGGCGGGGTGCTCGCGCACCACACGGCCCTGCGGATGGCGCAGGCGCGCAACCTGCTCGACACGACGGACGCGACCGTCGCCACCATCGCCCGCGAGGTCGGCTACCCCGACCCGTTCTACTTCTCCCGCCACTTCAAGCGGATGCACGAGGCCAGTCCCACCGAATACCGCAACCGCGCCAAGGGCTGAGCCCGGGGCGTTCTCCAGCGGCCCGCGGGCCCGGCCACGCGGCCCGGCTCACGACGCCGTCACGGGCCCGGGAGGCGAGACGTCCGTCGCCCCGGTCACGGCGTCAACGGTCGTGGCCCCGGTTGCGACATCGACAGCCGTCGCCCCGGTCACGGCGTCGCCGTCCGGCTCACGACGCGGATCAGCACCGAGCGGTCGACGTCCAGCGACGGCGCCTCGACACCGACGAGCCGCAGCACCCGTCCGGGCAGGGTCACCCCGTCGCGCTGCCACGGCGGGAGCACGGCGCCGGGCGCGGGCGTGGGCGGGGAGCCCGGGTGAACGGCCTCGACGGTGTAGGTCCGTTCGTCGTCGAGCCCGGGGAACCGGACGCGCCCCGGCGGCCAGGTCGACGGGCGCTCGACGACGCTGAACGCGTACAGCGCCTCGCTCCGGTCGCCCGCCACGACCCCCTGGAGGCGCAGCGCCGCGTCGGCGAGGTCGGCGTGCACGACCTCCCCCGAGTGCAGCAGCGCCCGGTGCTCCTTGTGGAACGCGATCCATCTCGCGAGCGCGGCGCGGGTCTCGTCGTCCATGCCGAGCAGGTCGACCTCGACGCCGAGGTGCCCCCACAGGGCCTTCTCCGCGCGGTAGTCGAGCGGATGCGTGCGGTGGGTCGTGTGCGTCTCCTCGGCGGCGATGTGCGTGCCCTGCATCTCCGGAGGCACCAGCAGCCCGGTCCAGCGCTGGATCTCCAGCCGCTCGTGCGGGTCGTTGCAGTCGCTCGGCCAGACCCGGTCGGCGTACTCCAGCACGCCGAGGTCGACGCGGCCGCCGCCGCTGGCGCACGACTCGATCTCCAGCCCCGGGTGGGCGGCCTTGAGCTCCGCCATCAGCCGGTACGCCTGCCGGACCTGGTCGCGCACCCCCGGCCGCCCGTCGGGGCCGTGCCCGGCGTCGAGCAGGTACCGGTTGTGGTCCCACTTGACGTAGGCGATGCCGAGCGAGCCGATCAGGGCGCTCATCCGCTCCAGGACATGGGCGTACGCGCCGGGATGGCCGAGGTCGAGGACATGCTGGTGGCGGGAGGGCAGCCCGGGGCCGTGTCCCGCGTCGAAGATCCATTCCGGGTGCTCGCGGGCCAGCTCGGAGTCGAGGTTCACCATCTCCGGCTCGAACCAGAGCCCGAACTCCATGCCGGCCTCGCGCACGCGGGCGACGAGCGGTTCGAGGCCGTCCGGCCAGACGGCCGGGTCGACCGTCCAGTCGCCCAGCGAGGTCGTGTCGTCCCTGCGGCCGAGGAACCAGCCGTCGTCCAGCACGAACCGCTCGGCGCCGATCTCCGCCCCGCGCTCGGCGAGCGCGGCCAGGGTCGCGAGGTCGTGCCGGAAGTAGACGGCCTCCCAGGTGTTCAGCACGACGGGCCGGGGCGAACGAGGGTGCTCGGGACGCGACCGCAGGTACCGGTGGAACCGCGAGGCGAGGTCGTCCAGCCCCACCCCCCACGAGCCGTACTGCCACGGGCTCAGGTACGACTCTCCTCGCCCGAGCACCACCTCGTCCGCGAGCAGCGCCTCTCCCGCCGCGAGGTGCCTGGTGCCCGCCGGTGTCCGCTCGGCGGCGAGCACCTGGTTGCCGCTCCAGGCGAGGTGGGTCGCCCACACCGTCCCGTGCCGGAACCCGAACCCCTCCTCACCGGCGACGAGCAGCATCGTGTGTTCGAGCCCCGGCTTGCCGCCCCGCGAGGCCCGGACCCACTCCCCGACGTGGAACGGGCGACGCTGCGGCACGCGTTCGAGCGCCCAGCGGCCGGTCAGGTCGAGGACCTCCGAGGCGTCCGACGGCACGGGGAGGGCCATCTCCAGGCCGCCGACGCGGTACGGCGTCCCGGCGTCGTTGGTGATCCGGGCCCGCTGCCGTACGAGGCCACCGGCGGCGAGGACCTGGATCTCGACGTCGGCGGTGAGCCCGTACTCCGGGTCGTGCGCCGTGCCGCGCAGCACCGGGCCGCCGTCGGCCTCGCCGTCGAGGTGGTACGTCGCGTCCCGGAACTTCGCCGCCCAGCGGCGGCCGTCGCTGTCGCCGACGAGCCCCGGGCGCCCGAGCCAGCCCTCCGCCAGCTGGGGGAGCACCGGGACGGGCTGCGGATAGGTGACCGCGCTGTCGCCGATGGCCGGGAGCGCGGCCAGGCGCAGGTCCGCCAGGGTGTCGTCTCCCAGCGGGCCGAGGTCCGCTCCCCAGTGCAGGACGCGCGGGAGCCGTCCGCCGTCGACGGCGACGACGAGGCTGGTGCCTCCCGCGCGCAGGTGTACCGGTACGTCGTTCGTGGTGTCGTTCACTTTATGATCTTTACCCATCTTTTCCGTCATCCCTTGAGCCCGCTGCTCGCGATGCCCGCGAAGAACTGCCGCTGCAGGAGCAGGAAGACGATCACGAGCGGGATGGAGCACACGAACGCCCCAGCCATGAGGGTCGGGTAGTCCGTACCGAACTGTCCCTGCAGCCCCGCCAGCCCGACCGGCAGCGGCCGGTTCTCCCCCGAGGGGGAGACGATGAGCGGCCACAGGAGGTCGTTCCACGAGTAGAGGCCGGTCAGCACCGCGAGCGCGGCGAGCATCGGCCTCGCCATCGGGAGCATGACGTGCCAGAACACCTGGAAGGTGTTGGCGCCGTCGAGCCGTGCCGCCTCCTCGTAGTCCTTCGGCATGGTGAGGAAGGCCTGGCGCATCAGGAAGGTGCCGAACGCCGAGAACAGGCCGGGGACGGCGAGCGCGGGCAGGGTGTCCAGCATCCCCAGGCCGCGGATCAGCTCGTACTGGCCGATCAGGAACAGCTGGCTCGGCACCATCAGCATCGCGATGAACAGGCCGAACAGCACGCCGCGGCCACGGAAGGGGATGCGGGCGAAGGCGTACCCGGCGAGCGCCGCGACCGCGAGCTGGCCGGCGACCCGCAGGACCAGCGAGCCGACCGAGACCGCGAACATCGACCAGAACGGCACGGTCGTGAAGAACGTCGCGAACGCGTCCAGGCCGAAGTCCTCCGGCAGGATCGTCGGCGGGATCCTGGTCGCCTCGGCGGTCGACTTGAACAGGGTGAGGATCTGCCAGACGAACGGCGCCACCATGATCGCGGCCGCGAGGACGAGAACGACGTGGATCGGCCAGGTGGTGCCCGCCCTCCCGCGCCGCCGGGGGCGCGGCCCGGGGCTCCTGACGGCGGTGGTCTCGACGGTGGTGGTTTCGACGGCGGTGGTCTCAGCGGCGGTGGACTCAGCCATAGAACACCCACGATTTCTGGAGGCGGAACTGCAGGGCCGTGGCGATCATGATCACCATGAGCAGCACGATCGCGATCGCGGCTCCGTAGCCCTGGTCGAACTGGACGAACGCCTTCTCGTAGAAGAGGTAGACGATCGTCTTGGAGTCGGCGAGGGCGGTGTTGTTCACCCCGCGCAACATGACGAAGATCAGGTCGAACATCTGCAGGGCGGCGATCACGTTGAGGATCGTGACGAAGAAGATGCTCGGGCTGAGCAGCGGCACGGTGATGTGCCGGAACTGCCGCACGCGGCCCGCGCCGTCCAGGGCCGAGGCCTCGTAGAGGTCCTTCGGGATGGCCTGCAGCCCGGCGCCCAGGATGATCAGGTTGATGCCGAGGCCCATCCAGATGCCCACCACGCCGAACGCGTAGATCGTGAACCGGGGATCGGCCACCCAGAACCGACCGGAGACGCCGAACCACGACAGCACCGAGTTCAGCAGCCCGAAGTCGCCGTTGTAGATGAACCGCCAGACCATGCCGATCGCTACCGGCAGGGTGACCACGGGCAGGAAGAAGAGCACCCGGTAGACCGCGCGACCCCGGCCGACCTGCTCGATCAGCGCCGCCAGCACGATGGCGACCGGGATGCCGAGCAGGATGATCGCAGTGTAGAGGGCGGAGTTGCCGAACGCCTTCCAGAAGTCCTCGTCGCCGACGAGGTTCGCGTAGTTGTCCAGCCCCACGAAGGTCGCGGGCCCGAACGCCGGAACGTCCTGGAAACTCTTGATCATGGTGGACAGGAACGGCCACAGGTAGAGGGCGGCCAGGCCGACCACCGCCGGGGCGACGAACGCGGCCGCCCACCAGCCGCTGGGCTGACCGACGCCCGTACGGCGGCCGCCCGGCCGCCGTACGGGCTCCGTCGCCCTCACGGGCTTCGTCGTCAGGGACGTCATTGCTTCGCGAGCACCTCGTCGACGGCGGCCTGGTACTCCTTGGCCGCCTCCTGCACGGGCTTCTCACCGTTCCACGCGGGGGCCAGGTACTGCGCGGCGAGGCCCTGCCACTCCGACGCGTTGCCCGCGACCGGGAGGGGGACGCCGTACTCGATGGCGTCGACGAACACCTGCAGCTTGAACTCGGGCATCGCGTCGAGCCACGGCTGCTGCGTCCCCTTGTACGCGGGGAGCACCGTCCCGGTGGCGGCCTGGATCTCGGCGGCCTTGGTCCCGCCCAGGAAGGCGAGGAACTTCTTCAGCTCCTCCGGGTGCTTGCTGCCCGCGTACCCGGCGTTGCCGATGCCGCTGGTGACGGTGGCGCGCTTGACGCCCTGCGGCAGCGGCGCGACGTCGACCTTGCCCTTCAGGTCGGCGTTCTTGTGGAAGCGGAAGGCCCAGTACGCGCCGGAGAAGTACATGGCGACCTTCTGGTTCTCGAACATCGAGACGGCCTCGGTGTCCGACAGCTGCTGCAGCGTCGGCGACGAGCCGGCCGCCTGCAGGTCGGTCCAGAACTTCAGGCCGGCGACGCTCTCCGGGCTCGCGAAGCCGGACGCGGTGCCCTCACCGTTGATGATCGACCCACCGGCCTGGAGGATCGTGTTGTAGTAGCCGCCCTGCGGGTCGATCGGCGCCGCGACGCCCCACACGCCCTTGGCCTTGTCGGTCAGCTTCCGGGCGGCGTCCTGCACGTCCTGCCAGCCCCAGGTGTCGTCCGGGTAGGCGACCTTCGCGGCGTCGAAGAGCGCCTTGTTGTACCAGATGCCGTTGGTGTCGAAGTCCTTCGGCAGCGCGAACAGCTTGCCCTCGTAGGTGTAGGAGTCGGTGACCGCCTTGGGGTAGACGCCCGTGTCGATCCCGCCCGCCTTCACCGTCTCCGACAGGTCGAGCAGCTGGCCGCCCTTCGCGTACTCGCGGAAGTGGTCGGCGAGCATCCAGAACGCGTCGGGCGCGGTCCCGCCCGCGGCGCCGACCTGGAGCGTCGACCAGTACTCGGTCCACGGCAGCGTCTGGACCTTGACGGTGATGTCCGGGTTCGCCTTCTGGAACTCCGCGGCGATCTGCTCCATCGCGGGAGTCTGGTCCTCGCTCCAGTTGGCGTAGGTGAGGGTGACCTTCTCGCCCGGCGCGGCAGCCGACCCCGACCCCGATCCTGATCCGGACCCGCAGGCCGCGAGAAGTGTCGTCGCCGCGGCCATCGCCACGGCCGCCATCCACGTGCTTTTCATGGTGTTCCTCTGGTTGTGCCGTTGATCGTGCTGTGCGCGGGTCGCCGTGATCGGCGCGGTGTCGTCGGCGTGGTGTTCACCGGTCATCGGCTTGGTGTTCGCCGGCGGGGCGTCACCGGCGCGGCGTCATCCGCCGGCAGGGGGCCGGTGGGCGGGACGCGCAGGGTCGTGTCGACCCAGTCGACGTGCACCCCGGCGTCGTCCGGGGTGTCCGTCTCGCCGCGCGGGAAGGGGGTGGCCGTCTCGCTGCGCAGGCAGAGGGTCCGCACGCCCCGCACGTCCACGCTGAAGTCCGTGACGGGCTCGCCCGCCTCGACGACGGCGGTGAACAGCTCGCGTCCGTCACCGAGCACGCCGACCCTGGCGACGCCGGTCGACTCGTCGTCGACCCCGACCGCCCCGGTGAACGTCTCCACGCGCCCGCCGAGGTGGAAACGCGCCTCCGAGTACGGCGCCGTGCCGAGCCCGCGCTCGAACCCCCGCCCCGCCACCCGCATGGGCCGCCCGTCGCCGGGATTGCCCGCCCCGTTCGACTGGTCCCGCTCGACGGGCCCGTCGTCGTTGACGAAGGCGATCATCGGCAGGTCGGACAGGGCGTGGTCACCGGGCGTCAGCGGGCGTACGACACGCACATGCGACACGACAGGCACCCGGCCGCCGCCCTCGCGGTCGCCCTCGCCGAGGTCGTAGCCGTGGTCCTGGCTCCGGCCGTCACCGCTGTCGAGGCCCTCGCCGTCCCGCTCGACCGTCACGACGCCGAGACGCCCGGGACGCAGCGAGGCGTCGGGACGGACGGCCCAGCCGGTCCCACCGACGCGGCCGGCCGACCAGCCGGGGGGAAGGCGCAGCCGGACATCGGCGTCGGTCGTGATCGACGCGATCCCGTCCGCGCCGACCTCGGCGACGGCCGGATACACGGCCGGTACGGCCTGACGCGGCCGGGGCCCGGCCCGGAACAGCTCGGTGCCCGCCGGAGCGACGATGGCGACGAAACCACCGTCGCGGGCGACCTCGACGTCGATCGCCTCGCCGGCGGTCGTGGTCGTCTCGGCGAGCCCGGTCGCCGCTGTCCGGCCGGCCTTCTCCGCGAGCCCGGTCGCCGGCACCTCGCCGGTCAGGGGCGACGCGTCGCCGACGATCCACACCTGGGCGTCCGTCCCCACCCCGAGCGCGTCGAGCGGCACGCGGATCGTCCGGGCCTCCCCGGTGGCGATGCCGCCCACGAACCACCGGTCGCCGGACCGGCGGGCGACGACCGCGTGGCTGTCGGGGTCGCCCGCCAGCAGCACCGTCTCCGCCCAGTACGGCGCCTGCTCCGCCAGGAACCGGGCCGCGAGCGGGCGGCCGGCATAGGCGTCGACATGATCGGCGAAGTGGGTGATCCCGCACTCGAACGCCACCGACAGCCCGAGCTCGTGCCCGTCGCTGGTCGTGCGGTTCGCGGCGCCGAACGCGACAGGCGTGGCGTCCATGCCGCCCACGACGTTGCGGGTGAACGGCTGGATGACGTTGTGCGCGGCGGTGAGCGCCTGGTTCTCGAAGAACACGTAGTACTCGGCGCCCCGGATCGCCTCGTACCCGATCACCTGCGGGAACGTGCGTCCCCAGCCGCGCGGGATGACCGAGCCGTGGAAGTTCACCATGAGGCCGAGCCGCGCGGTCTCGGCGAGGATCGTGTCGTACCAGCGGTAACGGTCCTTCGACTCCGACTCCATGAAGTCGACCTTGATCCCGGCGACGCCCCAGGACCGCCACAGCGCCAGTTTCCGCAGGTCCTCCGGGCTGTTCAGGTCGCGCCAGATCGTCCACAGGTGCACCTGGACGCCCCGGCTGCCCGCGTAGGAGACGATCTCCGGCACCCAGGTCTCCTCCCACCCGCAGTCGATGAGCAGGTGTTCCCAGCCGAGGTCGGCGGCGACGTCGACGAAGTGCTTCTGCTTGTCCAGCTGGGCACCCGAGTAGAAGTCCGACCACCACGACCAGGCCGCCCGCCCCGGCCGTACCCACGCGGCCTCCTCCAGCTCGGGAGAGGCCGCGGGCGCGAGCTCGTCGACGAGCAGCGAGGACACCAGCTCCGCCAGGGGCCCGACGAGGAAGACCCGCCACGGCGTGACGACGCCCCGGGTGACCTCGACACTCTCGTCGGCGAGGGCGAACCGCAGCGTCGGCCCGCCGTCCTCGAACTCCTCCGCCTCGACGTGCGCGCCCGCGAACCGGCCGTCGATCCCCGACTCGGTGATCAGTACGTGGTTCGTCTCGTCCACCCGGACCAGGAACGGGAGCCCGTACGCTCCGCCCGCCAGCTCGGCGCTGTCGACCCCGAAGCGGGGCGTCTCGTACCAGGTCTGGTAGTCGAGCACCCAGCTCCGCGACCCGGCCGGAAGCGTGACGGCGGTGCGATCACCCGTGACGCGGGCCGTCCCGTCCAGCGCGGGAAGCGCGTAGCGGATCGCGACACCGTCACGCGCGACGCGCAGGATGACCCGCCATTCGACGCCGGCGGCCTCGCGGAAGGCGTACACGATCTCGCGGTGCTCGTACTCGTGCTCGCCGACCGACTTGCCGGAGCGGGCACGGAACCGGTCGCGGACCGTACGCTCCGAGACGCGCACGAGCTCCGCGTCCGCCGTCCCCAGCTCCGTGCCGTCGAGCACGAAGCCGAGCCGGACCCGGTCGAGGACGACCTCCTCCCGCCGGGTGACGGTCAACCGCACCCCCGTGCCGGTGTTCTCGACCCGGGCGTCGACCGGACCCGCGTTCGTCGCGGGTCGGGAGCGTACTTCGTCGGTCACCACGTTCTCCATCAGATGCCGTCCGGCTGCTCGGGCGGTGGGGAGCCACCGCCACATATCAATGACGCTATCGGCCGGGTGATTCCTCGTGAAATGGGCTTTTGCAGGTAGAGCATGGACGATCCGACGGTGTAAGCGGGGCGACACCCGGCCGTGCCGCCCGGCCTGGGCGGCGAGGCCCGGCTCGTTGCGGCATCTCGCCTCCGGTCGGGACGAGGGGCTGGACGTCACCGTGGCGTATTCGCTCAGGTGAGGTAACTATGAGTCCGGCCGAAGGCCACAGGAATGGTGGAAACGGCGGACCGGCTGGACGATCCGACTGTCCATCGGAACGCCCCAGGGGGACACAGGACCGGTGCTGGACTGGTACGGGAGCGGTGTGACACTCGGGCACCAGGTCAAAAGAGCGATCACACGGCACCTGGCCGACGACCAACGACGTGCGCCGGTTCGAGATCCCACGCACTCCCCGGCGGCCCGGGGACGCCCCTGCCGCTGGCCATCCAGCCGCCTGTCACCGTCTCCACCGGCACGGCCACGTCCGCCATACGACCTCGGCACACGGCCTGTCGTGGTCGAACCAAATCCGAAACCCTTGACGGAGCCGAACCCGGCACGATAGAAAACCAACTAGTTATAGAACCGAGAGGTAATAAAGTGGCTGCCGACGTTCTCGACGCGACGTTCGCCGCGCTGGCCGACCCGACCCGGCGAGCGATCCTGGCCCGTCTGATGGAGGGCGAGGCCACGGTGACCGAACTGGCCGCGCCCTTCGCGATGAGCCAGCCGGGTATCTCCAAGCACCTGCGGGTGCTGGAGCGCGCCGGCCTGATCTCCCGCGGCCGCGACGCGCAACGCAGACCCTGTCGTCTGGAGGCCGGCCCGCTCAAGGACGCCGTGGACTGGCTGGCCAACTACCGCTCCTACTGGGAGGAGAGTTACCAGAGGCTGGACGGTCTGCTCGGCGAGCTTCAGCCCGGCGGAGCGAACGCGGCCGAACGGGAGGGCCCGCGACCTGACGAAGCGAACGCCGTCGAGGGGGAGATCGTACGGCCAGGTGGAGCGAACGCCGCCGGACGGGCGGGCACGCGGCCCGGCGAAGCGGATGCCGTCGAGGGGGAGATCGTGCGGCCAGGTGGAGCGAATGCCGTCGAGGGGGAGAGCCCGTGGCCTGGCGAAGAGACGAAAGCCGCAGAGCGAGGAAACCCGTGATGTCACGGCAGGACCGGGCCGGAGGTCTGACGGTGCGAGCGGTGTCCGACACCGACCTCGTGCTCACCAGGACGTTCGCCGCCCCCCGCCGGCTCGTCTTCGACGCGTTCACCCGCCCCGAGCTGCTCCGGCGATGGCACGGCGCACGTGGCTGGCACCTCGTCGTCTGCGAGATCGACCTGCGCCCGGGCGGCGCCTGGCGCTTCGTGTCGCGCGGCCCGGGGGACGCCGAGCTGGGCCAGAGCGGGGTGTTCCACGAAGTGGACGCACCCGGCAGGCTGGTCCAGAGCGAGGTCCACGACGGCTGGGAAGAGGGGGAGGCCCTCGTCACCACCGTCTTCGACGAGCGAGACGGCCGGACCGCGATGACCACCACGGTGCGCTACCCCTCCCGCGAGGCCCGCGACAGCATGCTCCGTACCCCCATGGAACGCGGCGCGGGCGAGGCGTACGACCGTC
The DNA here is from genome assembly GCF_042428775.1 of Streptosporangium vulgare. NCBI lineage: Bacteria > Bacillati > Actinomycetota > Actinomycetes > Streptosporangiales > Streptosporangiaceae > Streptosporangium > Streptosporangium vulgare. The sequence continues at coordinate 235,991 of NZ_JBHMBS010000008.1, forward strand.
TCGCCGAGATGCTCGACGAGACGACCGCGAACGCCGACCTGTGACGCCCGGCCGTGCTGTGATGCCCACCCGTGAACGGCGACCTGTGATGCCCACCCGCGGGCGACCTGTGATGACCACCCGCGAAAGACGAGCCGTGATATCCGGCCGCGAAAGACGAGTCGCGACGACCGCCCGCGAAGGCCGAGTCATACTCACCGACCGGTGAAGGCGAGTCGCGATGACCAACCCGAAAGGCAAGCCGCAATGACCGACGCCCAGCCCACGCAGACCGAAATCCCGACCGATCTCGCCGACATCCCGGCCAACCCCACCAACCCGCCCGTCCCGCCGGGCGCGTTCCTCCTCGAGCTCGTCCCGGTGCCCGTCAAGGACATCGACCGGGCCAAGGCCTTCTACGCCGACCGTCTCGGCTTCAACGTGGACGTCGACGTGCGGCCCGCGGACGGGGTCCGGTTCGTCCAGCTCACCCCGCCGGGCTCGGCCTGCTCGATCACCCTGGCCGAGGGCGTCCCGTCCCTCGACATGCCGGCCGGCACGCTGCGCGGCCTGCACCTGGTGGTGAGCGACATCGAGGAGGCCCGCGCGGCACTCATCGAGCGCGGCGCGGACGTGGGCCCGGTCGAGGACCTGGGCGGCGTCTACTACGCACGCTTCGCCGACCCGGACGGCAACACCTGGACCCTCCAGCACATGCCCTGGCGCGTCTGAGGACGCTCATGAAAGTCGAGCACACGTCGTTCGCGCAGGTGCGGACCTGAAGGTGTGAGCAGGGCGCTACGAGATCCCCGGACGTTCGACGCGGGCGGGGTTTCCGCGTACGAGCTCGTCGTGGATGCGCCGGCGGCCGGTGGTGGCGGCGCGCTCCGCCTCCTCGTCGCGGTGCTCGATGCGCTGCCGCAGCAGCCGCATGGCGATGCCGCGGTTGAGACTGAACTGCCGCTCGGTGTCGACCACGACGACGATCCCCGAGGGCCGGTGGGTCGCCCGCACCGCCGTGCCGGCCTTGTTGCGATGTTGACCGCCGGGGCCGCCGGTGCGGCAGGCGACGATGTCGACGTCCGCCTCCGCGAACGTCGTACGCGGGGTGTCGACCTGGCACGGCCGGGCGATGACGTACCAGTTCTTCCGGCCTGTGCCGGTCCGGTACGGGCTCGGGGCCTGCCAGCACAGGGTTCCGGTCCAGGAGGCGGCGAACGCCTCGGCGCCGGCTCCCGAGATCCGGATCAGGACCGACCGGTAGGTGCCGGGCCGGTCACCGGGAACGGTCTCGGCCCGATGGGTCTCCAGGTCACGCCGGGTGGCGTCGGCTTCCAGGCGGCGCAGCAGCCGGGCCAGCGCCCAGGCGCATTCCTGCGGGCCACGTCCGGCCGACAGGAGCAGGTGGACGCTCGCCGCCGGCCTCGCCCGCGCGCTCATCACCGGCCTCGCTTTCGGCGACGGTCCCGCTGGGGTGCGGACCCGAGGTCGGGCGTCTTGTAGGTGACCAGGGGAACCGTGGTGGCCACGGGCGTGGCCAGGTCGTGGTCGACGAGGTCGGAGATCACCTGCTCGATGCGCTTGTAGGCCGTCGGCGCCTCCTCGAAGAGCAGCTGACGGTCTCCGCACACCACCAACGACCCCACCGGCGTGCGGCGCAGCTCCTCGACCGTGTGCTTGGCCCGGCCCCTGCGCAGGGCGTCCGCGCGCGACATCTTGCGGCCCGCGCCGTGCGCGACGGAATGACCGGCGTCCGGCCCGGCGTGGGCGGCCACGAGATAGGAAGGGGTGCCTCGCGTACCGGCGATGAGCACGTCGTTGCCGTCACCCGGCGCCGCTCCCTTGCGGTGCAGGTAGAGCCCGTCGCGGATCTCGACCAGGTTGTGGCACTGGTCGACGAGCGGCTCGGCGGGCTCGGCCCCCAGGGCATGGGCGACCCGGGCGGCCATCAGCCGCCGGTTGAGTGATCCCCAGCGCACGGCGTCGTCGTGCATCGCCAGGTAGGCGCCGGGATCGGGGGCCGGACCCGCGCCGTGGACCTCGGTGTGCGCCCGCAGGATCCGTTCGCCCAGCCCCCGGGAACCGCTGTGGACGATGAGAACCAGGTCGCCCTCGGCGAGTCCGAGACGGCTCGCGTGCCCCGGCTCGAAGACCGTCCCGATCCTCGCCAGCTCGACGAAGTGGTTGCCCCGGCCGACCGTCCCGAGGCCCTCGGTGTGACCGGCGGGAATGTCGCCTTTCACGACGGCCCAGGCCGGGTCGTCGGCGTCCCGCTCGGGATCAAGCGCGCGGTCGAGGTCGGGGAAGCGGGCGGCGAGCCTCTCGGGCACGGCGCGCTTGAGCCTCATGGGGAACACCGCGATGCCGCACCCGATGTCGGAGCCCACCAGGAACGGATACAGCACGGTCGAGGCCATCGCGGCACCGATGGGGGCGCCCTTGCCGGGGTGCAGGTCGGGCATGGCGGCGACGTGCGTCATGCCCTCGAGGGCGGCCACCTGGTGGCACTGCGCGAGGGCGTCGGACTCGATCCAGCTCGCGGGGGAGGCGAACACGGTGACGGTGGCCGAACCCGTGGCCGCGGTGGACGACAGCGGGGACTCCGGCCGGGAGTGTCGCTGGGACAAGGAAACTCGCTTCCCTCAAAAGGGGTGGGCTGACGGCATCACGACGCGCGTCGGCGCCGTGGCATCTCGGCCGTGGCACCTTGGGGGGCGGGGTGCTGTCTCTCGGCCGTGGCACTTTGCGGGGCGGGGGGCTGTCCGTCAGATCATCATGGACACCACGTTCCCTGAACCCGCCACACGAGGGCAAGCGGTTTTCGGCCGTGCGGACCTGTGCGTTTTCGAACCAGCATTACCGGCGTGAACGGTCGACTGTCATCAGACGGCGGTGCCGAGGGCCGGGACCGGACACGAGGTCCGGTCCCGGCGCGGATGTTCAGCCGCTACGAGGCGACGGTGGGCGTCAGTACTCGACCTTCACCGAGGCCCCGGAGAACGCGGTGGTGGCGTACAGGCTGATGTAGTGGTAGCCGGCCACCGGGTTGGTCACCGTCAGGGTCTCGCCGTTGCCGGAGTTGGTCGACCGCCGCGTGTACGCCGACTTCGTGGCCCACGTGCCGGTGCCGTAGTAGAGGTCGGCGTTCCCGGTGCCACCGGACGACGTGATGACGATCTTGGTGGTGCCGGCCGGGAGGTACAGGTAGAAGTAGGCGTGGTTACCGGCGGTCGCGGACACGTCGCCGCGCCGGCAGTTCCTGCCCAGCTCCCTGGCGTCGGAGGAGGTGCACTCGGGCAGGGTGCCGCCGCCCGAGCAGGAGCCGGACGCGCAGGCGGTGAGCCAGCTCGACCAGTCGCTGTCGTAGCGGGTGCCGATGGTACTGGTCAGGAAGGTGCGTGCGCCGCTCCAGTCACCCGTCCGGTAGTTGCCGAGGACGGTGGTGACGTCGGCTGGGTGCCTCTCGAACATGTATCGCACGGCCAGGTAACCCCAGCGGTAGATGCGGGTCGTGTCGTGCGAGTAGTCGGTGTCGAACAGCGCCCTGAGCGTGTGCGTCCTCTTGGCCGCCTCGGTGATCGCCGCGTCGTAGGTCACGTTCCGGTAGGAGTACGACACGTACTCGGCGAAGCCCTCGATCCACCAGATGGTCGGGGTGGTGATGCCGGCGGTGAAGTCGCCGTACATGTCGAACCGGCCGTCGAGGTAGTGGGTGTACTCGTGGTTGAGGTTCCAGATCTCGAACGCGGGCCGCAGCCACTCCGCCTCGTAGGCGATGAAGCGCGGCTGGTTGCCGGCCGCGGCCGGGTCGCCCTCCAGGTACATGCCGCCGTTGTTCGTGTCGATGCCGAACATCGTCCCGGCGTAGTTCCGGTAGTCGGTGCTGGAGTGGAAGACGACGACTTCGATGGTGGTGTTGTTGTCGTTCGCCACGGGGCGGTTGCCGTCGTTCACCAGGTTGTGGAAGTACGCGTCCTGGCTCCTGAGGCTGTCACAGGCGGTGGTGAGCTGCGCGGAGGTCAAGGCCTGCGCACGGACCGTGACGCTGGGACCGCAGGTGTACCGGATCGGCAGAACGACGGCCGCGAGCCGCGCCTGCAGGTCGCAGGTGTCGTAGTAGGAGCAGTTGGCCCTGTCGTAGTAGTCGGTCATCTCGGCGACGCCGACCCACATGGGCGCGGTCGTCCCGGCGATGTCGCCGCGGTCGAGCAGGGCCTTGACCATCGGCCGCACCTTCGGCCGCAGCGCGGTTTCCTGGAGGAAGCGGGCCATCTCCCGGCCGGCGTTCGACGCCAGGTAGCTCTGGCCGGTGCCGAGCAGGTTCCAGTTGTCGTCGGCGAAGCCGTACAGCGTGTCGATCACGCTGGGGTCCGCCTGGACGGCGGTCACGAACGCCGGGAGCTGGTGGCCGCGGAAGAGCACGGTGTAGACGTTGTTGACCGCGTTCAGCATCCACCAGCTCGCGTCGTAGGAGCTGTTGTAGCCGTTGAGCAGCCGCTTCACCACGTGGAGGTAGCGGTCGTTCTCCTCGGCGCTGTCGATCAGCGTGACCGCCTCGGCCAGCACCTCGCCGTTGGCGTCGCTCACCGTCGAGGACTTGGGGTTGCCGAAGAAGGCGTCCAGGCCCGCCTCGATCGCGGTCCTGAGCGGCGAGCCGTACGTGCCCACGGTGGACGCGTTGTACCAGTGCACGTAGTAGCCGGCCCGCAGGTAGAGCACGAGCTGAGCGGTACCGGTGGAGTTGTCACCGGGGTAGGACGACCCGTTGTCACGCAGGCCGTACGCGACGCTGCTCATCTGCGCCTCGCGGAAGGCGTGGTAGGCGTCGCTGCCGGTGAGGCCGAACAGGGTGTTGACGCAGTCGGTCGTGGAGGACTTGATCTGCTGGACCAGGGCGCTTCCGGTCCGGCCGGTGAAGTCGCTCACGGCGCACGCGGCCCCCGCCCGCACCGGGGCGGCGGACTTCGCCTTCTCCTTCATGGACGGGCGAGGGTGCGCCGGGGCGGGCTCGGGCCGATCGTAGTCATGGCGCAGCCGCTCGTCGGAGGAGGGCGTCGGTGCCCGTTCGCTGACCGGGAGCGGAGAGCGCCGGACGTGGTCGGTGCCGTCGGTTGCGAGCAGTGCCGGCGCGGGGGGCGGTGTCCTGACCGCGGATGCCGTCACGACGGGCTCGGCGACGGGGTCGGTGGCGGCCGATGCGGCCGCCGGTTGCAGGGCGAGCCCCAGGCCGAGGGCCGGGACGAGGACGAACGCGGCCAGTGACGATCTTCTGAGCGCGCGCAGGGGTGGGGTGATTCCCACGAGCAACCTCCGGGGGGTGTGGAAGAACGAGCGTGAGGTTGGATGTGACCGGGGATGCCGCGGCGGCCGGAACGGGCCGGGACGCGGCGGGGGCTCCGCCGGGTCCTGCCGGACCGGCGGGCCACGTGGCTCAGGGATTTCGGAGAGCGGAGAGGTGTTGCCGCCCGTAGTTTGCTGACGAAATCAGGCCAGAGGTCATAAAGGCCCACATAGTTCTTGGTTATGACCCCGTCGCAGCCCGGTCTGAAGTGCGGCGGAGCGTGCCGGCTCGGCGTGGAAAAGCGGGTGTCGTCCGGCTCGGGATGCTGCTTCGAGGTCGTCGCCTTCGTGCCGCTCGGCCGGATTGCCTCGTCCCACCTGCGACCGCCGCCCCGCCCTTCGGCCGACGGAGCCGCCGTTGGCCCGTGGCCGGACTCGCGGCGCGCCGGGGGCGTCCCCGGGCCGGTGGAGACGGGGGTGGGGAGGAGAAAGAAGCAGTCATCCGCAAGGGAGAAAAATGAATTTTGTCCGGAAATTCAGGCATTGATCATTAATTGCCGCATAATTCTGAGTTATGGATCTCGATATCCGTCATCTCCGCATGATCTGTGCGATAGCGGAGTCGGGCAGCCTGACCAGGGCGGCGGCCCGGGTGGGGCTCTCCCAGCCGGCCATGACGAACCTGCTGCGCCGGATGGAGACCTTCGTCGGGGGCGAACTCTTCGTCCGCAGCCGCTCCGGGGTGGAGCCGACACCGCTCGGCAACCAGGTCATCGCCCGCGCCCGGATCGTCCTGTCCGAGGTCGACGCGCTCTTCGGTGACCTGCGCGTGCCGTCGGAGGCCCGGTACCTGCGGCTGGGCTCGGTCCACGTCGGGTGCGTGGGCAGCATCGTCAACCGGGTCGGCGACGCCCTGCCCGGACGCGAGATCTCACTGCGGATCGAGCCCTCCACGGCGCTGCTGGCGGAGGCGCTCACGCACGGGCGGCTCGACGCGGCGCTGCTCGGCGTCATCGAGGGCTTCGAGGTCACGCTGGCGCCGCCGGTCGCCAGCCGGGCGCTGGTGTACAGGTATCCGATATTCGTCGCCCTGTCGGCGGGGCACCCGCTCGCGGGAAACGAGGAGATCCGGCTGGCCGACCTCAAGGACGAGGCGTGGATCAGCCCTCCGGGAGCCGACGACGGCTCCCTCGCCGCGCTGCGGGCCTCGTGCCGGGCGGCCGGTTTCGAACCCAGGTTACGTTTCGAGGCGCCTAGCGGCGCCGGCCGCCCCTTGGTGGCGGGCGGGCACGGCGTGCGGCTGGTCGATCCCTGCTGGACCGCGGCGCCGGGCACCGCCGTACGACCCCTCATGGGAGAGCCGCAGGTGGCACGGCTGCTCGTCGCGTGGCACCGGGACCGCCTGGGCGATGAGACCGCGGGGGCGCTCTACCGCGGCCTCGCCGCGGCGTTCATCGACCATGTGCACGACAATCCTCTCTTCGGACGCTGGTGGGAGGCGCATCCCGAGGTGCATCCGCTGGTGTGAGGCACATCCCGAGGTGTATCCGCGGTGTGAGGCCGCCCGCCCGGGGACGCGCGTCCTGCCGGGAGACGGCCGGGCCGCTGTGGAGAACGACCATCGCCCTCCCCGGCGAATCGGCGAGGCGCGCACCGTCACATCGATCATCTCGGTAGTCGTCACCGCGACGGAGCGTGTACGACGGGACGGCCGTCCCCGGTCTTGACGCACCGAGTCGATGACCGACGCGCCGGCGACGCCACCTTCCTGAGGCGGTGGTGCTAGTCCCAGGGGAGGAAGGATCGGGTGGGGAGCGGCCGAAGTCAGGACCGCTGGTGGATGGCGGCGGCGGCACGTTCTTGAACACTGGGCCGGACCGGTTCTCCGAAAGAAGGTCTGTCCGTGTTCGAACGGCTCTCCGATCGCACTACGTCGATCGTTTTCATCGTCCTGACGCTCACGATCTCGCTGGGCACCGCCAACATCGCCGGGGGGCTCGTCCTCGCCCTGTCACCACTGCTCGTCGTGATGGCGATGCTGCTCGTCATCACGCGAGAGGGGTACTCCAGAGACGGATGGCGCCGGCTCGGCATGGGGCGGCTCGGCCTGCGGACCTGGCCGCTCGCGGTCGCCACCACCGCCGGTGTCTGCCTGCTCGCCACCGCGGGCACCGTCGCGCTCGGCTTCGCCCGGTTCTCCGCGCCGCAGGGAGACTGGTTGCAGTCGGTGATCGCTTTGTCCATCACCGGGCCGATCCTGGCGTTCGCCGAAGAGATCGGCTGGCGGGGCTACCTGCAGCCACGGCTCGCGTTCCTGGGCGAACGCTGGGCGATGCTCGTCGTCGGGCTGGTCTGGGTCGCCTGGCATCTGTCGTACATCCTGTTCACGCCGTACTACCACAGCGAAGGGAACCGTGGCCTGGTGCTCCTGCTGTTCAGTGGTTCGGTGATCGCGTTCTCGTTCCTCTTCGGGTACCTGCGTGTCATGTCAGGGAGCGTGTGGCCGGTGGTGCTGGCCCACTTCGCGCACAACGCCACCTTCGCCTTGTTGCTGGAGTACGCGATCTCGACTGAGCGGCCCGTGGTGGTGCGCGAGTACCTGGCCGGTGACACCGGGCTGTTCGTGCTCGTCGGCACGACGGCCTGTGTTCTCGCGATCGGGATCAGCCGGTCGGCCGCGAGTCGCCGGTCAGCCCCTGCGTCCGTGCGAGGATGACCGCCTGAACACGGTCGCGTAGTTCGAGCTTGCGCAGCACCGAGCCGAAGTGCGTCTTGACGGTCGACTCCGCCAGCTGCAGCCGCGCGGCGATCTCCGCGTTGGTGAGTCCCAGACCGACCGAGGCGAGGATCTCGCGTTCGCGGGTGGTGAGACGTTCCAGCCTGGGCGCGGTGGCTGGCGGCTGCTCGGCGGACGCGGCCGTCGGCGGCGCGAGGACGAACGAGTCGATCAGGCGACGTACGAGCCTCGGCGCGACAGGCGCCTCCCCGGCGGCGGCCGCCCGGATCGCCGCCAGCAGTTCCGCCGCGCCCGCGTCCTTGAGCAGGAACCCGGCCGCTCCGGCTCGAAGGGCGGCGACGAGAAGCTCGTCGTCGTCGAACGTCGTCAGCATGACGACGTGTGGCGGGTCGGGTGCGGCCAGCAGCCGACGGGTGGTTTCCACGCCGTCGATGCCCGGCATGCGAATGTCCATCAAGACGACGTCCGCCCGGTGCTCGGGCCGGCGCAGGGCGTCGAGGGCCGTCTGCCCGTCGGCGGCCGATCCGACGACCCGAAGATCCGGGGTGGCGTCGAGAATCATCCCGAACCCGGTCCGCACCAGCTCCTGGTCGTCCACCAGGAAGACGCGGATGAGGCGGTCGGGGCTCATCACTCGCCGCTTCGCCCTGTGCCGCCCGACGGGGTGGCGAGGCCCGCGGGTCGCGCGGAAGGCGATGGAACGGTGACGGGGGTCGCGGCGTCGATCACGAATCCGCCGCCACGGCGTGGACCTGCCTCCAGCACTCCGCCCAGGACGCGCAAACGCTCCCGCATGCCGTCGAGGCCGTAGCCGGGTTCGGAAACGTGGTCCGCGATCGCGTCGGCGCGGCGGACGCCGACGCCGTCGTCCTCGACTCGAACCATGATCCATCCCTGTTTCCTCGCGGCGACCACGTGCGCCGTGGCATGCGGGCCGGCGTGCTTCAACACGTTCGTCAGTGACTCCCGGACGACGCGGAGCACAGCGAATCGTATAGCAGCAGGAACATCGTCGAACACGGCCGGCTCGGCGTCGACGTCCACGGCGAGTCCCGCCGCCCGTACCGAGTCCACGAGCCGCCGCAGCTCGGCGATTCCCAGCCCGGCCCCGTGCGGCTCCTCCGGCCCACCGGTGTCAGCGTCGGTTTCGGTGTCGGCGTCGGTGTCGCGGAGAACCTCGATGACGCCACGCACCTCGGTGAGGGCCGAACGCGCGGTACGCCCGATCGTGGCGAAGACCTTTCCCGCGTCCGCGCGATCCCAGGGCCGCGCGTGCTCGGCGGCGTACTCGGCGCCGTCAGCCTGCACGATCATGACGGTGAGAGAGTGGGCCACGATGTCGTGGATCTCCCGTGCCGCGACGACACGTTGCTGTTGCGCGACGAACCGCTCCCGCTGCAACCGGCTTTCCTCAAGCCGGGCACTCGCCTCACGCAGTGCGCTCACGTTGGCCTGGCGGCCACGGACGAGATCGCCGATGACCCAGACCAGCACGGAAAGGATCCCCAGGAACACGGCGTTCGTGAGCACGTTCGCCATGTATTCCGGCGGGGTGCTCCATCGGAAGCCGGCGAGCACGCTACCGGTGAGCGCGGCACCGAGGGCGAGCAGGCGAATCGGCAGAGACGCGACGTGTGCGGCGACGGTGTAGACGACGATCGCCTGCGCGATGTTGGCCGGCAACGGAACCGGCACCAGCATGAGCTGGACGGCGAAGACCGTGGCCAGCCAGGCGAGGACCGCGGTCGGGAAGCGTCGCCGTACGGCGAGAGGGAGGATGGCCGCGGTGGCGATGAGGAAGGCGAGCGGCCCCGCGAGGGCACTCAACGGGCCGAAAACCAGCCACATCAAGCCGGCCAGTGTCAGATCCAGCAGCCTGGGATGCTCTCGTGACCACTGGTCGACGCGGGCGGCGAGGAAAGTCCGCTGTTTCAAGGGTCTCTCGATCTTTCGTGACCGTTTGGCCGAAGCGGAGGCCCCGGGGCGGAGGCCTCAGGGGGAAGCCTCAGGGGCGAAGCCGACCATCGACGCTCGGACACACGGTGCGCTCCAGCGCGCGGTCCACGCTGGTCTACCAGCACATTACCCGCAAGTCGTCGAGCTCGTCGTTCTCATCACCATCGATGACCTGCCGTTCGAGGCGGAGGCCAGGCTGCTGGAGATCCGTTCCCGGTACGGCCCCGGGCACCGGGTCAGCCGATCGATCACGAAGGCGGCCCCGTGCGTCACCGCGAACCCCCGACGATCGCCTTGGAAACGAGACGATCGTCGGCGAAGCACAACCGGTAGGCGTCGGTCGAGGCCGTTCTCGTGCTGTAGTACACACAGTCCTCACCCCCAGGCGGGGGCGGGGCGTTGTCCGGCGGGCCGTCCTTGGTGAACGCGGGCAGCCGGGACCGTACGTCGCCGCGCGCGTCGCCTACCTCCAGCTGCTCGTACCGGTCCCGATCCAGGACCGAGAAGGAGGAGCTGACGAAGCTGATGGGGATCATGAGCAGGAAGATCCCGGCCAGCACCGCGAGAGGTACCACGATGGCCTGCACCAGCCGGCGCCGCACCTGCCGTCGAGCACGAGCCAGTTCCCCGGCGGAGACGGTGGGAGGGGACGAGCGGGTGGCGGCGCGCGGGGTCGTGCCACCGGTGATTGGCAGTTCGGCGACGACCTCGAAGCCGCCCTCGGGGGTCGAACCGGTGCGCAGCGTGCCACCCGCGAGACGTACCCGCTCGTCGAGTCCCACCAGCCCCGAGCCGCCCGAGGCCACGCCCGGCAGCGGGGCCACCGTGGCCGGGTCGTTGACCACGCTGAGGCCGAGGATCGCCCCGTCCCTGACGAGCCGGACGTGTACAGCCGTGCCCGGTGCGTGTTTGGCGGCGTTCGTCAGGGCTTCCTGGAGCACGCGGTGGACGGCGAGGCCGACCATGGGCGGCAGGTCGTCCGTGTCGTCCAGGCGTTCCGAGGTGACCGTGACCCCGGAGTCCCGCACGCGTTCGACCAGGGCCTCGGCGTTCTCAGCGGATGGGACCCTGGGCGGACGCTCGTCGTCCGTGCGCAACACGCCGATGATCTCCCGGAGGCGTTCGGTCGCGGCCCCGGCGGCCTCCCGCAGTTCGCCGACGGCCGCCTGCTGCCGGGCGTCCAGCCCGGGATCGAGCTCCAGGGCACCGGCCCGTACCGCGATCAGGGTCAGGTCGTGGCCGAGGGAGTCGTGCATGTCGCCCGCGATGCGGGCCCGTTCCCGGATACGGGCGCGGTCGGCGACGGCCTGCTGCTCGCGCTCCAGCCGGTCGGCGAGCCGCCAGCCCGTACCGACCAGTTCGGCGTACTGGCGGCGGTAGCGGCCGAGCAACCACGGCAACCCCACCGTGAGCAGCAGCGTCAGCAGTTGCATGGGCCAGGCCCACAGGTCCCGCAGGACGAGCGCGCACAGTGGCAGCCCGGCGGTGGCGACGGCCCCGAAGAACCACAGCGCCGGACGCGCACTCGCCATCCGCTGCCCCGCCAGGTAGCCGAGGAGCACCAGCGCCGTCCAGTACAGAGGGGTCGACATCCGCGTGTCCAGGGCGAGGCTCAACGCCACCGGTACGGCCAGCGCCGCCAGCGGCCATCTCCGGCTCAGTGCCACCGCGGCCCCCAGCAGCGGGACGCCCACGGCAGCCGTCATCACGTCCCGCCCCTGAAGGGAGACGGCCGCCGTGACCGGCGGCACGCACACCGTCAGCCACAGTCCAAGGTCGAAGAGACGGGAAAGCCGGCCGGGCACGCCGCGCATGGGCTCAGGACCGCCCATGTCCGCGCACCGACGCCTCTGAGGACTCCTCGTCGGGAACGAGGCCCGCCTCGTACGCGAGGATCGCGGCCTGCACCCGGTTCCTGAGGTCGAGACGGGCGAGGATCTGGCTGACGTACCCCTTGACCGTGCCTTCGACGACGTTCAGGCGCCGGGCGATCTCGGCGTTGGACAGGCCGGCCCCGACCAGGGCGAGGACCTCGCGCTCGCGGGCGGTGAGCTCCCGTACGCGGGCGTGGGCGATGGCCTGCCTGTCGAACCGCCGCGTACCGAGGCGGGTGATGACCCGCCGCGCGACGGTGGGGGAGAGATAGGCGCCGCCTTCGGCGACGGCCCGGACGCCGGCGATCAGCTCTCGTGGGTCGCCCGACTTGAGGAGAAAGCCGGCCGCGCCGGAGCCGAGCGCGCTCGCGATGTACTCGTCCTCGGAGAAGGTCGTGAGCATCACGACGGCGGTCTCGGGGAGGACCCGGCGCAGCTCGGCCGCGGCCTGGAGCCCGTCGAGCCGCGGCATCCGGATGTCGAGCAGGCAGATGTCCGGGCGGTGTCCCAGGGCGAGGTCGACGGCCTGGTGCCCGTCGGCGGCCTCGGCGACGACCTCGATGCCGTCGGCCGTGGTGAGGATCGCTCGGATGCCGGCCCGGATCATCGCCTCGTCGTCCGCCAGCAGCACTCGGATCATCGGCCCCGCCTTCGTTCTTCCGTGTACCGCGCCTTCGTTCTTCCGTGTACCGCCAGGCCACGCAGGCACGCTACCCCACGGGGTGAGGGGCGGAGGTGCCCGTGCGACGGACGAGGACGATGTGGACGAGACGGGAGGAGACGACGGCGGCCGCGGCGAGCGCGCCGGTGGCGGCCCAGACGTACAGCGCGAGCCAGACGTAGGTGATCTGATCCAGCGTGCCCACCCGATTCATCACGAAGCCAATCAGATCGGCGAGGCCGGCGAAGAGCGCGATCGGCAGCGCGTAGGGGACCAGCCGTACGACCAGGCGCCACACGGGGCGGCCCGTACGGCGGCGGGCCCAACCTCGGGCGCGGTGGACCCCCACGAGGCCGAGCCCGAGGTTGAGCAGCGCCAGGCCGCCCAGCCAGGGGTCCGCGGTCATGCTGAAGGGTACGGTGCCCGCGTCGGGGCGGCCCTCGATGATGTCGACCAGGCCGTCGGTGAGGATGACCGCGTCGTCACCGGAGATCATCCCGGTGTTGGTGACGACGGCGATGCCGTATCCGCTCGCGGGCAGGAGGGTCTGCGCGGAGTTGTGGGTGAGCAGCCAGCCGGTGTGCCGGAGCCGGGGCGCTCCCCCGGCGGTCCTCCCGGTGTCCCATCCCATGCCGTAGCCGCTACCGCCCACGCCGGACGCGGTCTGGGCGATCCTGACGGTCTCCCTGGGGAAGACCTGGTCGCCGCCGTTCTGCGTGATCAGCCACTTGGCCATGTCGCCGGCGGTGCTGACGACGCCGTAGGCGCCGTTGACGAACCACTTCGGATGGGAACGCCTGACGACCTGGCCGTAGGCGCGAACGTACCCCTCGCCCGCGCCGGGGAGGTCCAAGGTGGTGTTCACCGTCCTGGTGGACGTCATGCCGAGCGGGCCGAAGACGGTGGTGGCCATGTAGTCGCCGAACGGCACCCCGGCCACCACCTCGACGAGCCGTGCCGCGAGGGAGTAGTTGGGGTTGTGGTAGATCTTCCTGGTGCCCGGGTCGGTGGCGAGCGGGGCGGTTCGCAGCATCGCGACGGCGCCTTCGAGAGTGTCCGCCGCGGGGAGCGTCAGCTCGGGGAAGGTCTGGTCGCTCATCCCCGAGGTCTGCTGGAGCAGCTCCCGCACGGTGATCCTCCCCGCGCGTGGATCGGCCATGGCGAACTCGGGCAGGTGCTTCCGGACGGGGTCGTCCAGGCTGATCCTGCCCTGGTCGGCGAGGTGCAACGCCGCCAGGGCCGTGAACGACTTGGAGACCGAGGCGAGCGGCATCGGCGTGTCCTTCGTGATCGCCTCGCCACCGGCCGTGTGGCCGTAACCCGCGGCGTACACGACCTGGTCGCCCCTGGTGACCGCGATCAGGGCGCCGGGCAGCCGGGTCCGCTCGATGTAGTCGCGCATGTGGTGGTCGATCGCGGTCGCGCTCAGCCCGCCGCTCTCCGGCGCTCGCGCGAGGGCACTCGCGGTCGTCACCCCCATCGCGAGCGACACACCGATGATCGCCGCGACTTTTCCCATCACCGTCGAGGGTCCTTGAGAAGGTCCTTGAGAGGTCTTCTGAGAGGTCTTCGTCCACATGGGACGAACGCTAGGAGCCGGGCGGAGGGCCACACAGCGTACGATCGGCCGGACCTCACCTGACTTTCGTCAGGTCCTCCTGGACGGACTGCCAATGCCGGCGCGCACCCTGCGCTCGACCAATCCCATCGAGTCGATGATCTCGATCTGCCGCGACCACGCCGTCAACGTCAAGAACTGGAAGGACGGCCCGATGGCGCTGCGCTGGTGCGCGGCCGGCATGGCCGAGGCCACCAAACAGTTCCGTCGTGTCAACGGCCACATGTGCCTACCCGGACTCCGCGCCGCTCTCGACCGGCATGCCATGACGCGGAATCCCAGCCCGGACTGTTACAACGAGAACATCGCTTGACCGTCGGACCGCTGATCAAGTTCCACGAACGTCAGGACATTCTCTGCCGCTCCAGCAGGGACGGCTCACCATCCGGTCTTCTCAAAAGTCCCAGAACTTATGATCGGCTCAGTACGGCGAACCGGCCTTCCCCGCTTCGACTTCGGGCGGCCTGACGAGCGAGCCGGAATCGGATATCTCCTGGGTCTGATCGTGGAGAGGACTTACCCGGAAACCAAGCTGATGATCTCGGCACTCGTCACACACAAGGGAGGAGCCGACCCGGGCGGCGGTTTCTACGCCCTGGCGACAGAGCTTGAGCTGCTCCGGCCGCGCGCTTCGAAGAGTGAGAAGGACGCGTTCTGGGTGGATCAGTACACCCGGGTGCAGGAGTATCACTCCGGAGCCGGTCGGCCCGGGCCTTACTGATCCGTTGACAGGGCTGGACGATCCGCATGCTGGGTCGCCGTGGTGTCTACAGCAGGGCTCACGGTCGAGGGACAGAGTTTCCGGTCTTTATCGGCGCGTAGGCATCGAGCCGCCAGCTCACCGACCACATCGCCGCTGACGCGGATGCCCAGTATGGCCGCTCCACCCGATTCCAAGTAGGCCGTCACCTTCACGCACGCCGTGAGCCGCTGGCCTGGGACGGACCTCAGTAGATAGACCTCGGACCTCTCTCGGTCTCCTTGGTATATGAGTGGTTCGCCGGCCTGCCGAGGGGACGACGGTACGAGACCCAGAAGTTCCGCTCGCTCCTCCGGGCTGAGTCTGTCCATGAGGGTGCCGATGGGCCACCTGGCGGGAATTTGATCATTTATCACGGATTAAGCGCCTTGAGTCATCGATGTGAAGCTGCTAGAAGCTACACCCTGGAATATGTGGGGGCCAGGTTAGATGGTTATCAGTGTGGATATATTGCATATTGTCCGGCTTGCTCTAAAAGATGGGGCAATATTCCTGTGATTGTCGTGACCTGGCGGAAAGTCGGCACCGGCTCACTACTTATGTACTTGTAAGGTGGTTATTGGGAGTTCTGTGACATGTGTACTTATCTGGTACTGGGCCGACCTATAAGTTTTGAGGCATCGGCGATACGGGTTGATGTAGGCCAGGTGTGAGCCGGTGAAGAGGGCCTGGGCGATGCCGGGGCGCTTTTGTGGTCGGCGCATGCCGCGGTGTGCGGCCATGGCTGACTCGTGCTCATCGGCCACCACCTCACGGACCGCCCGGCGCCGCCGCGGCCGGCCCGGCGCCTCCTTGATCCGCGGCGCCTCGGTACCGCCCTCCCGCGCCTGGCGTTTCCGCCGGAACACCGATTCGCGGCTCGCGTCCAGCGCTTCGGCCACCCGATCCGACGACATGCCCTGCTCCGACGATCGGCTGGCGAAGATCCTTTACCTCCTCCGGGGTGGTGCTGTTGCTCGGGACACCTCGTCTTCGTGTGCGGGAAACCGTTGGCAAGTCGGGGTCCTCGTAAAGGCTCGGCTGGTGATCGCGATGGGAGGCCGTGCGAGACGCACCCGGAGGGTGAGGCCGTCGCGGCCCCCCTGCCGGGGTGAACCTGCATCACGAGTAAAGCGTATCGTGAACTCAGTGCACAATAAATATTTCTGTGTTGGTTCCGGAACGGAAGGCAGCGCGCGACGGGGCCGCCCTCGGATCCGAGCCGTGTGGCCGGCGAACCCCGCGAACGTTCGTGGTCATCGCACCAGTGGTCGCGCTCGTCGGTTCGTCGGAGGCGGTGAGGTTCCCGCGGCAGTCCGGACGCCGAAGGTGTGCCATCAGGCGTCTGGCGTCCGTGGTGAGCGTCGCGGGCAAGGCGAGGCGCAGATGTCCCCTGAGTCAGGTTCCTGTCGGCGAGGGCTCTGCGGGCGCGGGCCGGCCAGGTGTTCCCATATGCGGTCCCGGCGTCATGCCGGGCATGTGAGGTCCTGGCATCATGCCGGGCATGCCGGGCACTTGCGGGATGCAGGGCATGTTCTGCTTCCCGAACCACCGGGCCAGGTGCTCCCGCATCGTTCGGACCTCCGCCCACTGGTCGTCGCGCACCTTGCGGGCGAAGGCGGCGACCTCGGCATGCTGCGCCTCACCGTGCATGAGGAGCTGCTGCGACATCATGATCGCCATCATGTGGTGCGGGATCATGTAGTGCAGGAACGTCTTGTCGAGCTGATCTCCCGAAAGCCCCGACAGGTCCGGCATCGTGGTCCCGCTCGGGCTCGGCGCGGGGCTCTGCCGGTACCACCGCTCCAGCCAACCCTTCATCTTGCCGACCTCGGCAGTCTGCGTCGTGACGATGGACTGCCCGAGCTGCCGCATCTCGGGCCTGTTGGAACGCCGCAGTTGCCGGGCTGCGGTGATGGCGTCCTCATGGTGCGGCACCATCTGTGACAGGTAGTCGTACTCGCTGGTAACGAGATGCATCTGCCCCATGCCCGGGCATGTTGGCTGCGGGCCCTTAGAGGAAGGAATCGGGGACGGCATCGGTGGAGATGTCATGGCCGCAGCAGTGGACCCCGAACCCGTGGTGATGGCGGCAAGGAATGCCCCGGCGGCCATCGCGGTCTTCATGGAGCGTCGCTTCATGCGTCCCCCCAACGCCGATTCGACACCTACTTCTACGGTAGCCTCCCGTTCTTCCACGGTAACCTCGCCTTTTGATCAGCCGACAGGCAGGTCCGTCGGCCCCGGCCGGAGCGTCCATCCGGAGCCGCGCGCCCTTCACGTGGGCCCCAACCGCGGGCCGAACCCTCTGGCGCCGCCCGGGTCGACTTTCGCGGCGGCCGGATGCTCGGCACTCGGCTTTCGGTTTCCCAGGGGTGACTCGTCTTCCCGGAGGTGACTCGCCCAAGCCATGTCACGGAGAGTCTCCGACATGCAACTCTCCGGGGCGCTTCGCCCCGCGCATGGGTCGTGCTTTGCATCCGACCCGCATGCTTCACCTGTTTTTGCCAGAACGACCGTTATCAACCATCTGGTCTAGGTAAGTCCTCCCGTGATGAGCAGGAGACAGCCGCACCAGGCGGGGAGGTCGAAATGATCACCTTGTTCGCACGCGCACTAGCCACCGGCGCGTTCACCATCGCACTGAGCACGCCCATCGGCGGCGCGCTCGCCGCTTCCGCCTCACCGGTGGACCCATCGAGCCCGCAAACCCAGAAGGACCTCGAACAGTCGATGCGCGGTGAGGCGTTCGCCAACGCCTCCTACCGCCTGTACGCAGCTCAGGCCCAGCGGGAGAGGCTGCCGTCGGTGGCCCGCCTGTTCGAACACACCGCCGACGTCGAATTGGGCGAACACTTCAAGGAGGCGGCCGCGCTGAGCGGCCTGGTCGGCAGCGACGCCGAGAACCTGCGTGCCGCGACGGCCGGGGAGGCCTACGAGTCCCGGCAGATGTATCCCGGCTTCGCGCAGCAGGCCAAGGCCGGCGGCGACAGCCGGGCGGCCGCCCGCTTCTCGGAGATCGCCCGTGACGAAGGCAAGCACGCGCGGGCGTTCGGCACCGCGCTGCGCGCCGTCGAGTCCGGCCGGGGCAGGGTGCCGAAGCCGCCGAAGGCCGATGAGGTTCGGGTCCCGCAAGGGCCGCCCGAGGTCCGCGCACGGCAGACCAGGACCGATCTGGACACGGCCATGCATGGTGAGGCGCTCGCGTACGCCAAGTACCAGCAGTACGCCGAGCACGCCAAGGACCCGGCCCTGGCGAAACTGTTCCGTGGCACCTCCGACGTGGAGCTGCACGAGCACTTCGCCGATGAGGCCAAGCTGGCCGGGCTGGTCGGCAGCACGCACGCCAACCTGACCAAGGCCATCGCCGGCGAACGGTACGAGTCCCGGACCATGTACCCGACCTTCGCCAAGCGCGCCGAGGCGGCGGGCGACAGCCAGGCGGCCGAACGTTTCTCGAACAACGCCGAGGACGAGGCCGGACACGCCCGCGCCTTCCAGCGGGCGCTGGATCGGCTTCCCGAGCAGTCTCCGGCGGCGGACTCGCCGTGAGGAGATGACAAGGCTCCGGCCGATCGATGCCAGAGGCCATGGCCGTCGGCACCGTCCGCGGCCATCGGCGCTTCTCGTCAGTCGCGATCCGGCGCCCGGCGTCGCGCGAGACAGGAGACGGACATGTTCTTCGGCCTGCCCCTGCACCCGCTGGTCGTGCACGCCGCCGTCGTGTGCCTGCCGCTCGCGGCGCTCGGCACCATCTTGATGGCGTTCTGGCCCGCAGCGGCGCGTCGGCTGTGGCCGGCGGTGCTGTTCGTCGCCACCATCGCGCTGATCGCCGTGCCGCTGTCGATCAACAGCGGCGAGACGTTGGCGGACACGATCGGGGAGAACGCGCTCATCGAGGCCCACGAGGAGCAGAGCAAGCAGGTGTTGCCGTTCGTCATCGTGCTCTGGCTGGCCGCGCTGGGCCTCTCCCTGGCGACCCGGTTCATGGGACACGGCGGGCACCCACCCCACGAAGGCATCGGTACGCGACCGCGATGGCACGCCGGCGCGATGATCGTCCTGGTGATCTTGGCCCTGATCGGCGGTGTGGGAGGCACCGTCGCCATAGTGCGGGCGGGCCATAGCGGAGCCCAGAGCGTCTGGACCAAGTGAGTTCCGCGGAGGAAAGAGGGGGCGTTCCTGTCGAGAGCCCGGTCGCACGGCCCGGCTCCGCT
Organism: Streptosporangium vulgare; assembly: GCF_042428775.1. Lineage (NCBI taxonomy): Bacteria > Bacillati > Actinomycetota > Actinomycetes > Streptosporangiales > Streptosporangiaceae > Streptosporangium > Streptosporangium vulgare. Next base: position 255,052 of record NZ_JBHMBS010000008.1, read on the forward strand.
TTTCCGCCGGAGAGGAGGACGCTCAACCTCGGTTGTTCAGGGCCTTCAGGTCCAGGACGTGGTAGCCGTCCGCCGTCTCCCAATGGAGGTACCGGGCATTGGAGATGCTCACCTTGTCCGTCTTCCTGCCCGGCAGGCGCACCGCGGTCCGTGTCCGTGCGTCGAGAAGCCATCCGGTCCCGCCCTCACGCCACGCCGCGAAGCGCCCGTGCTGCGAGATGCCGACGTTCTTGGCACCCGGGCTCATGCCCGCGACGGTGCCGTCGTGGTACTCCAGGCGATCCCGGTCCCTGTCCACCTGGGCGATGTACGAGGCCGGATCGGGAGCGCCGCGCCTGGCCCCGTCCGGGCCGTAGCGGGACGGCGGCGAGCCGGTGAACTCCCCCGGATCCGACGAATCCGCCACGACAGGGGACCTCGCGAGGAAGGTGTCGCCCTCCCAGGCGATGTCGTACAGTCCGCGCAGCCACAGCCGGGGAGTCCTGTCGCCGGGACCCATGCGGTAGACGCCCACGTCTGCGGTGGCGCCGGTGACGCACCTGGAGAAGTAGAGCTCACCCCGATGGAACTGCAGGTCGACGGGGTATCGCCAGCCGGTCCCGCAGTGCCCCCCGGGAACGCCCCAGGTGTTCAGCACCTGCAGGGTCAGGCCGGTGCGCATGTCGGTGATCTCAAGAATCCATCCGCCCGGCTCGTCGTTTCCGAGGAGCTTTACCACGCGGGTACCGTGCGCCGCTGCGGCGACGGTGTACGACTCCCTGTTCTTGCGTTGCAACAGCGTGCTGCGGCCGGTGACAGGGTCGAGGATGTCGATGTGGTCGAGGTACGGGAGGTACCGGGAGAACTTGCGGACGATGAGCCGCCCGTCGGGCAGGGTGCCGACGACGGAACGGGACATCGTGTCCTTGGCAGGGATCCACAGGACCCTGGCCCGGGGATAGGCCCGTTCGAAAGGCGTTTCGGCCTTCCGAACGGGAGAGGGCATGGGTGGGGGCGTCTCCGACGGGCCGATTCCGGGAGGGACGCTCGGAGCCTGTTCCTCGGTGGCCGACGGCGGTACGGCGGGTCCGCAGCCGCAGACTCCCATCAGCAGTACGGCCCCCATCATGCGGAAACGGTGCTTCACCCGCGTCCGTGCCGGGACGGGAGGTTCCCGATCGCGGCCCCGGAGGACACTGCCGGCGACGTCCGTGCCGTTGGCACCCTGACCCGTCTGCTGACGAGAGGCCATCGCGCACACCGCCGATCGCGCTTTTCGAAGTACCGCTGACAACTTAAACGATCGTTGTCAGATGGGTGGGACGTTTGTCACGATCGCCACCGATCCCGTCCCCCTCGACCCTGCCAAAAGCCGAGCCGGTTGGGGCCGTTTTCTGCCATCAGGGTGAGACGGGCGCCGCAACCAGAGTGACCGGCCATGACCTCCGTCCACTGCTCTCCGGCGCTCGCGCGAGGGCACTCGCGGTCGTCGCCCCCATCGCGAGCGGCACACCGATGATCGCCCGATCGGCCCGGCCTGTCACCGCCCGAGCCGGGTAGCGGGTGTTCCGGGCGGCGTTCGTACGCCCGCTCACCGTCAGAGGAGCCGGATGGTCCATCCACATGTCGACTTATGATCTTTTCATCTGATATTTGCCCTATTGCCGGAAGAGCCTTCATGACCCACCCCCTCAGTCGGCGGTCCGCCCTGCTGAGCGCCGCGGCAGTGGCAGGTCTCGCCCTGTGGGAGAGACCGGCCGAGGCGGTCGGCGCCGCCGCGGTCGATGCTGCGGCGTTCGACGCCGCGCGTGAGCGGTGGGTGAGCCTGCTGGCCGGCGGGTCGCGCGACTCCGCTCATACCGACAGAACTCATACCAACAGAACTCATACCGACAGGTCTTACGCCGACAGCACCTATACCGACAGGACGCGGGCGCTTGAGGGCTCGGCCAACGCGGTGCTGCGCAAGCTGAAGCCCGTTCCCGGTCGCCCGAGCCTGTGGCCCGACCTGCCGCTGTCGGACCCCCGGACGGGCAATTTCAACCGCTCCTACAACCGCATGCGCACACTGGCGCTGGCCTGGGCCACGCCGGGCACCGCCATGCACCACGACGGCCAGGTCGCCCAGACCGCTGTCAGGGCGCTGGACTTCCTGTACGAGCACGCGTACCACGAGGGGCTCGACCGGCGGGGCAGCAACTGGTTCTGGTGGGAGATCGGCGTCCCCCGCGCGCTGACCGACACCTGCGCCCTGCTGTACGACGGCCTGCCCTCAGACCGCCTCGAGCGCTGGTTGCGCCCCTTGCGCCGCTGGTGTCCCGACCCGGAGCGCCGCGTCAGCCACCCCGGCGTCGTCGAGACCGGCGCCAACCGCGCGGGCAAGGCCATGGCGGTGGCGATGCGCGGAGTGCTCACCCACGACGCCCGCCTCGTCAAGCGGGCCGGGAACGCGGTCTCCGACCTGCTGCGGCCGACCAGGGGCCCGGGCGACGGCTTCTACCGTGACGGATCGTTCATCCAGCACGACGTGTACCCCTACACCGGCAGCTACGGCGTGGACTACCTGGAGAGCGTGGCCAAGTTGATCGCCATGCTCTCCGGGTCACCGTGGGAGATCACCGGAATCGGCAACGTCTACGACCTCGTGGATCGCTCGTTCGTGCCGTTCGTCTTCGACGGGCTGATGATGGACTGCGTACGCGGTCGGCAGATCTCGGTGCAGGGCCACCGTGACCACCACTCGGGACAGAAGGCGGTCGAGGCCGTCCTCACCCTGCTGGAGACGGCACCCGAGCGCCATGCCCGGCGGTGGCGACCGCTGGTCAAAGGCTGGCTCACCCGCAACCAGGCCACCCCCTACGGCACGCTCGCACCGCCGGCGAGCATCGCGAGGGCCACGGCCCTGCTGGCCGACCCGTCGGTGCCGGTCGGCCCGCGCATGACGGGCACGTACGTCTTCGCCGACATGGACCGGGTCGTGCACCGCCGTCCCACCTGGGCGTACGCGATCGCGATGAGCTCGCAGCGCATCGGCGCCGCCGAGGCCATCAACCGGGAGAATCTGCACGGCTGGTACACCGGCGACGGCATGACCTACCTCTACACCGGCGACCTCACCCACTGGAACGACGACCTGTGGCCCACGATCGACCCGTACCGGCTGCCGGGCACGACGGTCGACACCCGCAGACGCGCCGATCTCCCGCACGACCACCGTCGCCTGCCTCCCACCCCGTGGGCGGGCGGCGTGGCGCTCGACGGCGAGTACGGCGTGGCCGCCATGAGACTCGTCGCCGGTGGCTCCTCGCTGCGGGCCAAGAAGGCGTGGTTCCTGCTCGACGACGCGGTGATCGCCCTCGGCGCGGGCATCACCGCCTCCGACGGCCGCCGTGTCGAGACCATCGTGGAGAACCGCAACACCCATGACCGGCACCCGCCACTGACCCGGGGCGACGGCTGGATCCACCTGCCCGGCGTGGCCGGCTACGCGCTGCTCGACGGCGCCGACGCGAAGGTGATCCGCAAGAAGCGCACCGGCCGCTGGCGCGACATCGACAAGGGCGCCACCACCGGAGGCGACACCTCCCCTGTCACCAGGCACTACACGACGATCCTCATCGACCACGGCGTCGACCCCCGCAAGGCGCGCTACGCCTACGCCGTACTGCCCGACGCCTCCATCACGCAGATGGAGGCCTACGACGGGCGGATCGAGATCCTCGCCAATTCCGCAGCGGTGCAGGCCATCTCACGCGATGGCGTGACCGCCGCCGTCTTCTGGCGCGCGGGGACCGTCGAGACCCCAGATGGACCGCTCACCGTCGACGCCCCCTGCACACTGCTGGTCCGCCGCGCCGGCGAGCGGGTGCGCCTCGCGGTCTCCGACCCGTCCAGGACCGTCGACGAGGTGAAGATCACCCTGCCCTGGCCGGTGAGATCGGTCAGGGAAAGCGACCGCAGCGTGCGCAGGGCCAGGACCGCGCTCAAGGTTGAGGTGGGGGGTAGTCGCGGGCACGCCCATACGGCGGAGGTGCGCGTCTGACTTCGAACGGGTACGAGATCGACGAGCGAACCACGTACAGGATCACGACAAAGAGCAGCCCGATGAGCTCGGCGGGAACACGTTGAGACCGCATCCCACGTGGGTCTCACAGCGGTTGACACATGGCTTCCTACGGTGGCACGTGGGCGGACGGCGGTCAGGTCACGCTCAACCCGCGCGGCGGCTTCGCCGGTAGGACCGCCTCGGCCGAGAACGACATCAAGGTGCCGTACTCGCGGATCGAGGACCGGTTCTGACGGCGGCTCCCTCGTGTCACGAGGGAGCCGCCGCGATCAGGCCCGGACGAGAGTGTCCACAGTGGTCCGAAGGCGCGTAAGGCAGATCACCGCGGCAACACCCAAAAGGATCAACAGGATGGGCAACGCCGTCTGCTGCCACGGCCACGCCGGGCCGTCCAGTCGCAGGCCGTCGGTCGGCAGTTCCATGGTCTCAGCGGTCCAGCGGGCGGTGGCCACATCCGTTGTCCGGGCCAGGTCCCGCACGGCGTCGTTGTAGGCGAAGTCCTGTCCGGAGTGGACGTACACCGGCTCCAGGCCGTCGGGGACCCGGCCCAGGCGAACGCCGGCTCCGGGCACGAGCAAGCGATCCAGATCCGGGGCCGCGCCGGCGAGATCGGCGCGGGGCAGGAACGTCAGACCATGCCGTGACCGGATCGGGCCGCCGTCCGCGCTCACGGCCAACGTCCGGTCCGCGAGCGACTGGGCGTGCGTGTCGAACACCGACGCCAGGTCGATTTCGCCGACGCCCGGCGTCAGCATCACGCCGACGGTCGGCGGCGCCCACGTCCAACCCGCGTTGACGATCGCGGCCGGGGCGGGCATGGCGACGCCGGTCACGACCGGTGGCGTGTTGCCGTAGTACCGCCAGCCCACGGCCCTGGCCGCGTTCGCCGCCACCGTCGAACCGGCCAAGCGCTCGATCATGTGCAGGGTTCCGTCGATGCCGGACAACACGCCCGCGGTCGTGACGACGGTACCGCTGTCGACGAAACGCCTGCCGTGCACCCAGTTCACCGCGGGATAGTCCGACTCGAACGAGCCGATCCGCATCCAGTGCGCGGTCGCGGGCCGGCCGTCGAGCAGACCCGCCGAGGCGAGGACACCGGCGCCGTTGCACACGCCCAGCAACAGCGTGCCGCGGCTCACCTGATCACGCAGCCACGTCGTGACCGGACCGGTACTCGGCTCGCCGACGTCCGGGATCGCCGGGATGACCGCGAGCGCAGGCGCGGCCCCGCCGGTGAGTTCGGCGAGATCCGCGAAGCTCAGATCCGGCACCAGATCCAGACCACCGGTCAACGGCAGCGGACGCCTTTGCGACGCGACGGTGTAGACGTTGAACCGGCCCGAGGCGACCAGGATCTCGTACGGGGCGAGGGCATCCGACACGACGGCCCCGTTGTCGCCGATCACCACGACCGCGGTCGGTTTGGCGGAGTCGAAAGCCGGGGAGGTGGCGGCGGGAGTGGGCCGGTCCGGCCCGGGTGCGGACCGGGCGGCGAGCGCGGCGAGAGCGGAGACCGCCCCGCCCGCCACCGGAATCAGGAAAACCGCGATCACCGCGAGCGTGCGGCGCAGGAAGGTGCGCATCGAAACCTCAGTGCCAGTAGTGGTCGCGGCGCCACACCATGGCGGCCAGCATGAGCGGGAACATGATCACGTGCCCGGCCGTCATCAACCCCATGGCGGACAACGCCCCGAGCCAGAACGGCACCAGCAAGACGAGGAACGGTAGGTACATCGCGGCCGCCATCTCACCGATCCGCGCCCACGAGTGCCTGCGCAAGACCATCGCCATGGTCATTCCGATGGTCATGTCGGTCGCCATGACGAGCGCGTCGACCTCCGGCCGCGCCAGCCAGGCGTCCGGCCACAGCGGCGCCAGCACGAACATCCCGGCGAGCATGGCGATCACCATCTCGACGTAGTGCCAGACGAACCGGCCCAGCTTGCGACTCGTACTTCGGGTGGTTCCCACGGTCGTCATGACGTCCCCTCGGATTCGGCATCGACTGATACCGGCAAGAGTCGCCGTCCGCCGCCGTCCTGCCATGTGCCGAAGGTCATGCCCGAGGTCATGAGGTGGCCGTGACCCGGGCGGAAACGGTCAGAGCAAACCGAGTGACCGTGCGCGTAACGCGGCTTGGGTGCGGTCGCGGGCGTTCAGTTTTGACAGGACGTTGGTGACGTGGTTTTTCACGGTGCCCTCGGCCAGGTGAAGCGTTGCGGCGATTTCGCGGTTGCTGTGGCCGGTGGCGAGGAGGCAGAGGACTTCGAGTTCGCGGTCGGACAGCGGCACGACCAACGGCTGCGGTTCCGGGGCGCCGGTCGAGGGCAGGCGGACGAACTGGGCGACCACCTTCGCGGCGACGGACGGCTGCAACACCGACTCGCCGCGGGCGGCGGCCAGGACGGCCTCGATCAGCCGAGCCGAGGAAACGTCCTTGAGCAGGTAGCCCAGAGCTCCGGCGCGAAGGGCGGCGAACACGTCCTCGTCGTCGTCGAACGTCGTCAGCGCGACGATGCCGATGCCGGGGTGGTCGGCACGCAGGCGGCGGGTCGCGGCGACGCCGTCCAGGACGGGCATGCGCAGATCCATCAGGACGACGTCCGGGGTGAGCTCGGCGGCCCGACGGATCGCTTCGTCGCCGTTGCCCGCCTCGCCGACGACCTCGACGGCGTCGTGCGTGGCCAGGAGGGTGGCCAGGGCCTCGCGGAACAGAGCCTGGTCGTCGACCAACAGGACGCGGACCGGGCTCATCCGGGAACCTCCATGCTCAATGTGTAGCCCGCCCCCGGTGCCGACTCGACGCTCAACCGGCCGCCCAGGTGCTCGGCGCGTTCCCGGAGCCCGACCAGGCCGAAACCGGACGCGGGCGCCGAAGCGGAGCCGGCGCCGTCGTCGCGGACGGCCAGCCGGACGGCGGTGTCGGCGTAGTCCAGGACCAAGTCGGCGCGGGTCGCCCGAGCGTGCTTTCGGACGTTGGTCAGACCCTCTTGCGCCGCACGGAACAAGGCCTCGCGCGTCTCGTCAGGCAACGGTCGTTGCTCGCCGGATATCGCGACGCGGGTGGTCACGCCCGCGGCGGATGTCAGTTCGGCCAACGCCTGCAGGACGTCGGGCAGGGGAGGGGTTTCGCGTGGTTCGCGCAACGTGCGGACCGAGCGGCGTACCTCGGCGAGCGCGGCCTCGGACTGGTCCTGGGCCTTGGCGAGTATCTCGTCGGCCTTGGCGGTGTCGGTCGGCAGGACCGCACGGGCGGCCTTGACCTGCATCTGGACGACGGTGAGCGAGTGCCCGAGTCCATCGTGGATGTCGCGTGCGACCCGGTTGCGTTCCTGCACGGTCGCGAGCCGCTCCGCCTGCGCGGCGTAGTCACGCAACTGCTCGTGCGCCTCGGCCAGTTCGACACGGGCGCGTTGTTCGCGTTGCAGCAACTCCGTCACGATCGCGGCGAACACCGCGGCGACAAGTATTCCAAGCCCTTCCCGCAGCCCCTCGCCCCACGACATGCCGAGGTGGACGAACGGGACCAGCCCGATCACGACCACCGTCACGGCGATCGGCAACCGCAGCAGCACGCACTGGCTGACCAGCACGACGAGCAGAAGCGTCGCGGCGACCCCCGAGTTCAGCGAGAACACGACGAACGCGACCGGCAGCTGCACGACCACGTACCCGAGCGACCAGGCCAGCTGATCGCGCGCACGTACCCACGAGAAGCCGGCGGTGGCCAATGCGGTGAACACCGCGCCGAGCACGAGCGACGACAGGGACTCTCCGGATGCGACGACCCCGATCACCAGTGTGAGCAGCGCGCCGAAGGTCAGCGCGGCCAGAGCCCTGTTCATGCGCTCACTGTGGGCCGTCCGGCGGCGTACGGTCAACTCACGGTGATCTCGCGGGTGTGACTTGTCGCTGCCGGGCAGCTCGGTGGCCTGACTCCGTTTCTGCCCTTCGAGTTGGTGGACGCTGTTCTGGAGGAGACCCGGGCGGTCCAGCGGCGGCTGAGAGACCTGCCGTCACGGTCCCCGAGCCGGCCCCGGCCAGACCAGCAACCGCACGAACCGCGTCCGTGCAGCCCTGCAGGCGGAACCCGAGCGGCGATGGCGGGCCAGAGAGATCGCCGAGCTTCTCGGCGACGTCACCCTGGTCGCCACCCATCGACAACTCGTCCGCTGGACCGAGAGATGGCTGATCAAAAGGGTCCGCACCGGCCGCTACGCAGCAGTGACTCCGCCAGAGACCACCACCTTGCGTGACCTGCAGAAACGCTAACTACCCGGCCTTAGGGGAAGCTCACCCCGGATGAGACGAATGAGATCCAATCGTCGTCCCACTCGGGACCCTGCCGCCGGGCGACGCGCCGGGTCGAGTTCCACCTGACCGGGCCCTGCCAGTGACCAGGGATGGCGTGAGAGCCGCAGAGCTTTCGAATGTGCGCTTGAAGTCGGGGCACTCTACGAGCGGTTCGTGCATGCACGTCGAGGCATGGTGGAGACCGTCGCGCATCCGAGTGAGCCGGGCGATGTCTTCCTCAAGCTCCCGCGCCTTCTTCGCCATGTGCGCACGCAGCTTGGTGTCGTCGGGTGTGGCCAGTAGGAACCTGGCGATCTCGGTGATCGTGAACCCGGCGCCGCGGGCGCAGGCGACGAGTGCGAGGCGCTCGAGAACGTCGGGCCGGTAGGTGCGGCGCAGGCCGTTGCGACCCGCCGAGGCGATGAGGCCTCTGTTCTCATAGAACCGCAGCGCCGAGGGCGCCAGCCCGGAACGCTCGGCCACTTCGGCGATGTCCAGCAGCGACTCGACCACCACGTCCCCCTTGACTTGAACCGTGCTTCAAGTCACAGACTAGCCGCCATGAACATCCATCACCTCAACTGCGGGTCCGTACGGCAGATCGAGGCCACCTACGACGGCCCGTCTCCCGCGCACGCCGTCAATCACTGTCTGCTGGTCGAGACCGACTCCGACGGCCTGGTCCTCGTCGAGACCGGCCTCGGCCTCGACGACGTCCGCAACCCAGGCGACACGCTCGGCTCCGACTGGGTCGAGATGGCTCAGCCCGTACTGGCCGAGGAGGAGACCGCCATTCGCCAGGTCGCCCGGCTGGGATATTCACCCGACGATGTACGACACATCATCGTGACTCACCTCGACGTAGACCATTGCGGTGGCCTACCCGACTTCCCGGATGCCCAGGTCCATGTCCTTGCCGCCGAACTTGAAGCAGCGACCACCGAGGCGCCCAGCTTCCGTTACCGCCCGGCCCACTGGGCACACGGCCCGAACTGGGTTCCCTACACTCCCGAGCCGGGCGAGGAGTGGTTCGGGTTCACCTCCGTCCAGCCGAAGGGCCTGCCGCCGGAGATCCGGCTGGTCCCGCTCGGCGGTCATACCGCCGGCCACACCGGAGTCGCCGTGCACGAAGGCGATCGCTGGCTCCTGCACTGCGGTGACGCCTACTACTACCACCGGGAACTCGACAAAGATCCGCATTCGCACCCCATTCTCGACATCGTGCAGACCAGCTCGGAAGTCCACCACGACCTTCGGCTCGGCACTCAGGCCCGGCTGCGCGAACTCGTCCGCGACCACGGCGATGAGGTTTCGGTCATCAGTGCTCACGATCCGTGGGAGCTGGATCGCTACCGTTGACCCTGGGCGACCGCAGCATGGCAGTGGATCCCGGGACACGCGCTAATACATGATTTCCCAAAGGGCGGTTTGTGGGCTTCCCCTTCTAGCGTGGAGACCTGACCTAAGGAGGAGGTTGGGTCGTGGGAGAGACCAGACGCAGGTTCGATCCGGAGTTCCGGGCGGGCGCGGTGCGCATCGTGCGGGAGAGGAGAAAGCCGATCGCGCAGGTCGCCAAGGATCTGGGCATCAATGCGGGCACGCTGGCCAACTGGGTGCAGATGGACCGGCTGGCCCGTGAGTAGGACACCAACGGTGGCGAGCTGGCCGAGTCCGAGCGGGAGGAACTCGCCCGGCTGCGTCGGCAGCGGGCCGAGTGGGCCAAGGAGCGCGCCGAGCTGGAGATGGAGCGCGATGTGCTCAAACGCTCGGTGGTCTTGTGGGTTCGAGAAGTGCGCCCAGTCCTGGAGTTTCTGGCCTTCCAGGATCAGGGGTCAGGCTGGCGGAGTACCTAGGAGGCTGTACTTCTCGGGCCGTATTGATGCCACCTGCCCTGGGAAAATATCCGCAAGATCATATCGCGCATGTATCGCGATCATTGGCATGTGGCTGTACGCAGTGGCCTACGACTGCTCTTGATGCACTACTCGTGATCAAGAAATGCCCAGGTCAAAGGTATTTTCGCTGGTCAGAAGAGTGCCCCCGGCATGATTCGAACATGCGACACCCGCTTTAGGAGAGTGGTTGCTGTACAGCTCGGTTGTACGCTCTCACCTGCGTAAATGCTTCGTGCCGCCCTCGCCATCTGAAAGATCATCCCGCGCATATCCCCTCCCGTTGAGGTGGCGTTAAGTGTTCAGGTGGCCGACGAAGATACCGATCAAGATCCGTCCATCCTGTTCAGGGATGGGAAGAGAGAAGTGCACGCGGTCACGGTTCCATAGCCGTTTGCCGTGCCACTCACAGCGGTATGGCGCATCCTTGTAGGTGACCAGACGCTGTGCCCAAGCTTTCGCGTTCCCCCGCGTCGACGGGCTCTCGGGAGAGACGTCCAGACCCAGGGCGGAAAATCGGGCGATGACCTGGTTGTGGTCGCCGGCGTGTTTGTTCAAGTCGTTAGCAAAGTGGTCATTGACGGCGCCGAGCAGCCGAATTAGCCAAGGGAGCACCTCAAGATACGTGCCCTTGAAACGGCGGAAGCTCAAGGATGGTGCGAAGAGCAGCTTAGGGAAGGCCAGGCTCGACAGGGTGAAGAACTGGTCCTCCGGAGTGGATTCACGAGTGTAGATCTCCCGCCAGAACCCCGTCGCCTCCGCTGGGTCGCTCAAGATGTGAATGTCCACCTGATCCGCCTCGCGGTCGACAGCAGTCCACCCCGAGGGACCCGGGACGACCGGCACAACGAGGCAGGACATGGCCCGGCCCGCTGCGGCGCGGACCAGAGCATGTGTCATTCCCCACGACGCCTCCTTCCATTCGTCCCCATCTATCCGTACGAATTGAGGTAGATCTTCCTCCTGCGGTTCCAGGACTCGGCATTTGTCCAGCAGTCTGGCAAGGCGGACACGTTCGTCACGGGGCACAGCGGGATGTGGGGCGTAGATGAGATCGCCAACGGTGACGTCTGGCAAGCACTCGATCGAATACGCCGAGTCCATTAACGCTGCCAGTTGACCATTGGCTACCGGTTCCAGCAGATCCCCGAAGACCCCCAGGACATCTCGTAGTTCGGTGTTCGTCAAGCGACGCCAATCGAGGCTTCCCTCATCGAGTACTACTCGATAATCGTCATCGGGCTCGCCGAGCACGTGCCAGCCTCCCCAGGTCGCTCTCGATCTGGTCAAAGAAGCCTGTCGGCCAGCGGTCCAGCTCGCCCTTGTCGTTGACCTGGATCGGCAGGGTCTCATCCTGGCCGAAGTAGTGCACGATCATTTCTGCTGCAGGAAGTGAGCGGTCTTGGGCGACGGCCAAGCGTGCTCCGTTGAGTACATGGTCGCTGTGGGTCTCCACCACGACGTGAACCCCGCTCCCGGCCACTAGAGCAAGGAATCGGCCGAGCTTGGACTGTCCCGCGGGATGCAAGTGGGCTTCGGGGTTCTCCACAAGCAACAAGTCGCCAGGCTCGGTGAGCAGGCCGGCGACGATGATCGGCAGAGAATAGGAAACACCGAATCCGGTGTTCGCTGGGCGAACCTGCTCGCCGTCGAAGGCGGCCTCCTCGAAGCGAATCGTGCTCGCCATGATCCCCACGGCCATCTGCGCGGTGATGCGGAGTGGGCGGATGATGTCCGATGCCCACGCTTGGGCCTGAAACCGCGGTTGTGGACTACCCGCCTCCGGGTGACGAAGTGCTTCGCGCACGACTCTACGGGTACTCACGGCCCGTGTCTCACGCAGGGCCAGTACCTGGGCGGTGAACTCACCCTGCACCCCTACTCCAATCTCGTCCGGTTCCTGAGCCGAAATCGACAGAGTGTCGCGTGGGCCGAGGCGCTCTGCACAGAGGTAGGTAAAACCAGCCTGCGAGTTGCCGACACCTGGTCCCGGGGCAGGGGGAGCGTAGCTCACATCCAGGTGTAGGGCGTGCTCCTCCTTTGGCAAGCCAAACCGGTACTCCCATTCCTCACCTGCGGGACCGCCGAGCCGCACACTGATTTTGGGTTCCGGCGCGGCCCAGTGCAAGACATCGCGAGCCTCCCCCAAGGCGAGCCCGAACGGTCCATTCAACCGGACAGCACTCCCCGGTGAGGTGGCTGCCAGCCTGGCCATTAGTAGGGCCTGCAGCACAGTGCTTTTCCCGCCGCCGTTGACACCGGTCAGAACAGTGAGCGGACGCATTTCGAACGAGGCTTCCTGAAAACATTTGAAATGCACGATGTTCAGCGAGTGGATCACAATCCTGCCCCCGCATCCTGGGCGGCAGCCTCGAACCGATATGCGACTCTTCGCCGATCCGCTGTGGAAGAGGTGATGGCGTTGAGATATTCAACATCCGTGGTCATTCGATCACGTGCGGCCGAGACGATTTCCTCACGGCGCATGGTTAGACCGTGGGCGTTGTAGTCCGCCACTGCGATAGACCAGGTCTCGAACAGCGCCCGGTTGATAGGACTCCGCCCGCTCGCGCCGTAGGGCCACTTGCGGAATGTATGTTCGCCGAAGATCAGATATGCGTTGGTCATCGCCTTCTCGAAGGCGCGTTCCAACTCCTGCACCTTGGCATCTGGCGTCGCCACCGGATCGTCCAACAGGCGAGTTGCGTACATCAAGAAGGCTTCCATTACCGGATTGTCCATGTACGCGTCCATGCCAAGAAGCCAGAACGCCGCGAAGCGCAGGGCCATCTCGCGGTCGTTCATCCTGATGTGATCGGTAAGGCCATTGGTGGCCTTGGTGAACGCGTCGGTGTGGGTCATCCGTTTGAGGATCTCGCGGCTCCGCGGCCGACTCATACAGTGACGGATCTCCTGTGCGTTGAGTGGTGTGCCGCCGGTGTTGATTCGTTTGAAGATGTCGTACATGACTTCCGGAGGTGTGCCCGGATCGATCACATTGATGATCAACTGGGTGTTATAGATCCGGCGTTGCAACTGCACGGCGAGGTCCTGGAAGCGCAGCCCTTCCACGTCATCGAGGTACTCTACGCCCTTGAGTCGGAATGCTGTGTCAGAGCCGCGCACGAAGTCGTACAGCGTGGACAGCCGCTGGAGTCCGTCGACGACGCGGAAGGCGCCGTCGCTGTCCTCCGCGAAGTAAAAGGCCGGAAGCGGAATCTGCAACAGCAAGGACTCGACGAGTAGTGACTTCTGGTCTGTGCGCCAAACCCTGCCTCGTTGAAAGTCCGGCGCAAGTTCGAGGGAACGCTCGTCGATCTGATCGAGGATGTTACGCAGCGAGAACGCGCTTGTCGTTACACGAATTTGCTCGGGATTCCATGGTCGGTGGATTACTTCCTCGACGCTGCCGGAGTCCTCTACCTCGATGCCGGTGGCCCGGCCATCGAAGACATCTTCCACTATATCCGGCGCCGCCTGTGTTCCCTCCGCAGTCATACGGTCATCCTAGTTTGGTCGCTACCCGATCCCCTCATGATCGCCAAGCTCGACAAAATCGGCTAGTAGGAGACGGGGGAGTGATCAGCCTCGAAGCAGCCGATGGCATGAGTACCGCACTCTCTTGATCGCAACAGCACGACGAAGACGGTGTGGACCGTTAATCGCGCTCGGGCGCTGTTGGTGACGAGAACAACCCCGCAGGCGCAGGGCCTGACCTGACCCGGCTCAGTGGCCACGTGGCGGCGCGCGAAGACCTCGCACGGGATCTTCCGGGACCGGACGGCCGCTGCCTGCCCGCCCGGATATGGCTCTGCATGCGCGGGGATGTCCCGGCGATGGGGAAGAAGAAGCGATCTTGGAGTGGCCCCGCACGCTCTGGGTGAATCGGAGGTCTACCTCTATGACGTGCGGCTAGAGGATCGCCGCGAGTCAGCTTTGCGATCACGACTCGTATCGCGCACATGCACGCAGGCCTGGCAAACACAGGAAGGGAAGTTCTGCAGAAAGCACAAGAGCCTCGCTGTAGGAGAGCGGTGGTCGTACGGTTACGTCATGCGGTGTGAGCTGCGCGAACGTCTCACGCAACCCACACCACTTACAAGGTCATCCCGCGCACGTCCCATGCTTGCGGAGGTTAGCCACCACGTCGCTTGACGCAGGCTGACCTGCGTGTAGCCCGTGGCCCATGAATGGTGGTCGACGGTCGCCAGGGAAGCGTAGCCGGCTCCGGAGATGCCACTCCTCCAGTCAGGCTCCTCAACGCGGTGAGCCCAGTGAGCATCAAGGATGATGCCCGTAACGAGCGGTTCCGGGTCTGACCGCGCTTACTGGTCGCGGACCGACCTGGGGGTCCCAGCCAGACAGAAGGGTCTGGCTGGTCACCCCGCGGGCCTCTCGTTTCGGCCTCCCTGTTTCTAACCGCGGCCGGCTGATCTGGGCTGTGTGAGCTGAGTGAGCCAGTAAGCCGAGTCTTTTGTATTGCCAACTGTATAGTCCAACTTCTCGCCAGTTGAAACCCTCGGCCGTGGCGCCCATGACCGAGGAGGCGACATGCGCATAACCAATTGGATCGTGCGAACCATACCCGGCGGCAGGACTTTATAAGTAGGAACGTTCAGCAGGAGTGGATAGCCATCGGGATCAATTTTCCCGTTCCAGGTTCGACTGACCACCTGACAGTGGTCTCGCATCTCGAACAGAGCAATCTTGCAGAATTGGCTATCGGCCAGAGGGGTGAGCCAGAGCAGGCGATCACCAGGCACCAGACGCTCTCTCCCATTGACGACGCCGTTCGGCATCTTCCGGTCCCGGTCAAGGTAGGGAACGGGGTCGACGATGCCCTCCGGATCGTCGTCGCTGAACCCTGCGACTATCTCCATATTCCGGGTGCCCATCAGCTCCAGCAGGTCGCTGTCACTGTGTGCCTGCCAGAAGTCGACCGGCTCAACCTTCGGCGCCATAAGGTGCGGGAGTGCTAGGACCACAAAGATGTCACCGGCCGAAGCGGTCAGGGCGATCCGGTCTCCACTCCTGACGTAATACGGCTCGTTCGCGTCCCACCCGTCGATACCAGCGGCCTCCAACAGGGCATTCCTGACCGCGCCGATTGCTATATCGGGGGACACTCGGAAGAACTCCCGATTCGGCGAGACCCGAAAAGACTCCAGAAATTTATGGACGCGCTTCTCGACCTCGTGCGGGCGGGACGTTAAAGCGCGGAACTCAACATCGAACGGGAGCGGGACGCCGGTAGCATGGAGCTGCCTCGCGCGATCCTCCGCGAGCTTGGTGGTCATCCCGACCTTGACGATCCCCGGCATCGCCTCATTGCTCAGGACATAGACGAAACCAACAGTGTGAGTAGGCAAGCCGCCTCCCGGCGCACGGTTACAGGCTGGCACCCAGAATGCCAGGAAGGACCGACAAACAGCGCCAAGAATATGGTGGCGAAGGGACCGCTGATATCCGCTCGCGCCGAACTTGGGCACCGGTCGCGGTGGTTCAGAGGGCCAGATCCCATGCGGCCCGTGCGAGGGAGAGTTCGCCGAGGCTGCCTGACCTCTCGTTGCTTGTGCTTTGTGTCGCCTCCCTCCGCTACGGTGCGGGCGGGCCTGAAATTCCGCCCGACTTCTCACGTACATAGGAGGCCGAGGTGCGCGAAGATGGCTTCATGGCGCCCCATCAGCGGACGTGCGCTGCTTTGCGGAGCGCGACTACCCACGTGGGCCAGCGCAGCCATGCACGTTGAGTGATCCCCTGAGGAGCCTTGTGAGCACGCTCGGTAGTTTCATCTGGTCGATCGCCGACCAGCTTCGGGGTCCCTACCGCCCCAACCAGTACGGGAACGTGATCCTACCGTTCACGATCCTTCGGCGCCTCGACTGCATCCTGGAGCCGGACCGCAAGACCGTCCGAAGCCTGGCTGCGGCATACGAGAACCCGAACCGGCTCCGGATCGAGGTCAAGAGAGCCACCGGCCGACCGTTCTACAACACCTCGAAGTACAGCTTCGCCAACCTGCTGAAGGACGCGGACGGGCTTGAAGACAACCTCGTCGACTACATCGACCGGTTTTCCGCCGATGTCGATGTGTTCGAGTACTTCGATTTCAAGAAAGAGATCATCGCCCTGGAGAAGGCCGGTCTCCTGCGCGAGATCGTGAAGTCCTTCGGCGCCGTCGACCTACACCCCGATGTCGTGTCCAACGCCGACATGGGGGACGCGTTCGAATACATCATCCGCAAGTTCAACGAGGCCGCGAACGAGACCTCCGGTGACCACTACACGCCGCGCGACGCGATCCGGCTGCTGGTCGACCTTCTCTTCGCCGAGAAGGACGCCGTCCTGGACGAGGAAAACATCGTCCGTACGCTCTACGACCCCACCGCCGGCACCGGCGGCATGCTCGCCCTTGCCGAGGAGCACTTGCTCGCGCATAACCCGGGCGCCCGGCTGAGCCTGTACGGCCAGGAGTACAACCCGCAGTCGTACGCGATCTGCAAGTCCGACCTGCTCGCCAAGGGCTACGACGCGTCCAACATCGCTTTCGGCAACACGCTCACCGACGACGCCTTCAAGGGGCGCCAGTTCGACTTCTGCATGTCCAACCCGCCGTACGGCGTTGACTGGAAGCAGTACGCCAAGGCCGTCACCAAGGAGCGCGGCGAGGCAGGCCCGTACGGCCGGTTCGCGCCAGGCCTGCCCGCCACCTCGGACGGGCAGATGCTTTTCCTGCTGCACCTGGCGCACAAGATGCGCGCCCCCGAGGACGGCGGTGGCCGGGTCGGGATCGTCATGAACGGCTCGCCGCTCTTCAACGGCGCAGCCGAGTCCGGCCCATCGAACATCCGCCGGTGGCTGCTGGAAAACGACCTGGTCGACGCGATCGTCGCGCTGCCGACCAACATGTTCTTCAACACCGGCATTGCCACCTACATCTGGATCCTCGACAACACCAAGCACCCTGACCGCAAGGGCCTGGTCCAGCTCATCGACGGCACATCGTTCTGGACCAAGATGCGCAAGAACCTCGGTAACAAGAACCGTGAGCTCAGCGACGTTGACCGCGACAAGATCGTCCGGCTGTACGCCGACTTCACCGACGCCGACCCCGACTTCTCCAAGGTGCTGCGCAACGACGAGTTCGGCTACTGGACCGTCACCGTCGAACGGCCACTGCTGGACGAGGGCGGCAAGCCCGTCGTCGACCGTAAGGGCAAGCCGAAGCCCGACTCCAAGAAGCGCGACACCGAGAACGTGCCTTTCACCTACAGCGGCTCGACCGCCGGACTTGCGGGCAAGGACGAGGTCATCCAGGCCTATTTCGACACCGAGGTGAAGCCGCACGTACCCGACGCCTGGATCGACTGGGCCAAGATCAAGGTCGGCTACGAGATCCCCTTCACCCGCTACTTCTACAAGTACGTCCCGCCCCGGCCTCTCGCCGAGATCGACGCCGACCTGGAGAAGCAGGTCGCCAAGATCCTCGATCTGCTGCGGGAGGTCGAAGGATGAGACGGGCATATATGAACGCCGCTTCGCCTTGGCTCGGCAGGATTCCGGAGGACTGGGTTGAGTCCCGCTTCCGCTACGAGGCATTCATCAGCGGTGGCCAGGTCGATCCCCGAGTGGAGCCGTGGTCTGGCATGGTGCTGGTCGCTCCAAATCACATCGAGTCAGGCACCGGTCGACTCCTAGGACGTGAGACGGCAGCGGACCAAGGTGCTGACAGCGGAAAGTACGTGGTCACCGTCGGCCAGGTTCTCTATTCCAAGATCCGCCCAGCTCTGAACAAGGTGGCAATCGCTGTCGAGGACTGCCTTTGCAGTGCGGATATGTACGCAATCTCACTGTCAGACAGAGTCGACACGCGGTTCGCTCGCTACTTCATGTCTGCGAAGCCGTTCCACGACTTCGCCACCGGGATGTCGATGCGTGTGAAGATGCCAAAAGTCAACCGGGAGGAATTGGCTGACGGACCATGGTTGCTGCCTCAGTTGCCTGAGCAGCGCGCCATCGCCGACTACCTCGACCGCGAAACCGCCCGCATCGACACGCTCATCGAGGAGCAGCAGCGCCTGATCGAGATGCTCCGCGAGCGCCGGCAGGATCTGATCCGAGCGGCGGTCCTCGGATCGGCGAACCCCTTCTCGCCTCCCGCTGAAGCATCGTTCACGGCGATTGGTCACCACTTCTCAGTGACCCTCGGGAAGATGTTGGACGCTGGCAAGGCGGTTCGTGCCGAAGATCGGATGCTCCCCTACATCCGAGCCGGGAACATCCAGGACGCCGGGCTGAAGCTTAACGATGTAAAAGAGATGCCCTACTCAGAGGCGGAGGCTGCGAACCTCAACCTGCTCGCGGGCGACTTGCTCGTAGTTGAGGGCGGAGCCGTCGGGACGAACGTGCTGGTTCACGAGGATATGCCTGGGTGGTCCTTCCAGAAGACCGTCAATCGACTCCGTCCGCTCAGCAATTGGTCGTCCGCTTGGCTGGGGTATGTCCTGCGGACCTATCGGGACATCGGCGTGATTGACATCGTGTGCAACAAGTCGACGATTCCGCATCTGACGGCCGAGAAGCTCCGCGCCATGCGTATTCCTTCTGTGGAACCGCAGGAACAGGTGCGTTTGGCCGCAATGCTTGATCGTCAGACTGCAAAGATTGACACGCTCATTACCGAGTCCGGACGGTTCATCGAGCTCGGCCGGGAGCGACGTGCTGCCCTGATCACGGCGACGGTGACGGGGCAGATCGATGTACGGGAGGCGGCGTGATGGCCGATCACAACGAGGTCGTCTTCGAGACTGAGATCTGTGAGTACCTCGCGGACCATGGCTGGCTGTACTCGGCGGACGACACCGGCTATGACCGTGAGCGGGCGCTGTTCCCCGAGGACCTCTTCGCGTGGCTGGAGGCGACCCAGAAACCCGCGTACGAGAAGGCCTTAAAGGCGGCAGGGTCACAGGCGAAATTCCTCGACGTACTGACCATGGCGCTCGACAAGCCGCTGGAGCACGGTGGCGGGATGCTGAACATCCTGCGCAGCGGAGTGCAATACATCGGCGGTGGCCGGTTGAAGATGGCGCAGTTCCGGCCCGAGACGACGCTGAACGCGACGACGAACGCGCACTATGCGGCGATGCGGGTCCGGGTGATGCGTCAGGTGCACTTCTCGACCGCCGACCAGCGCAGTATCGACCTAGTGTTCTTCGTAAACGGGCTCCCGGTCGCGACGGTGGAGCTGAAGACCGACTTCACCCAGTCGTTGAACGAGGCGATCCAGCAGTACCGCAAGGAACGCAACCCGCTGACCAGCGGCCGAGTCGAGCCGCTGCTGTCGTTCGGACACCGGGCGCTGGTCCACTTCGCGGTCTCCAACAACCTCGCCGCGATGACGACCCGGTTGGAGGGTGAGAAGACGCACTTCCTGCCGTTCGACACCGGCTTCGACGACGGTGCCGGGAACCCGCCCGGTGCGGACGGGAGGTCGGCGACGGCGTATCTGTGGGAGGGGATCTGGGAGAAGCACGCCTGGCTCAACATCATCGGCCGGTTGATGATCGTGGAGACCAAGCAGGAGTGGGACGTCGCGACCGGCACGTCGGTGCGTCGTACGAGCATGCTGTTCCCCCGGTTTCACCAGTGGGAGGCGGTCACGAACATCGTGGCCGCCGTGGCTGAGGAGGGTGTCGGCCAGCGTTACCTGATTGAGCACTCCGCGGGGTCGGGGAAGACGAACACGATCGCCTGGACGGCGCACCGTCTCGCGCGGCTCCACGTCGATGATGAGAAGGTCTTCGACTCGGTCATCGTGGTCGTCGACCGTACGGTGCTCGACGGGCAGCTTCAGGACGCGATCCGGCAGATCGACGGCAGCGGGAAGATCGTCGCGACGATCAGCCCCGAGGACGTGCGCAAGGCCGGTGCGAAGTCGAAGTCCGGCCTGCTGGCACAGGCGCTGAAGAATGGCGAGTTGATCATCGCGGTGACGGTGCAGACCTTCCCGTACGCACTCGATGAGATCCGGGCCGACTCCGGTCTGAAGGGCAAGCGGTTCGCCGTCATCGCCGACGAGGCGCACTCCTCGCAGTCGGGGCAGATCTCGTCGAAGCTGAAGCAGGTCCTGACCGCCGAGGAGATCAAGGAGATCGAGGATGGCGGCTCGGTCGACGTCGAGGCAGTCCTGGCCTCGGAGATGGCCGAGCGGGCCGAGTCGGAAAACATCTCCTACTTCGCCTTCACAGCAACCCCGAAGAACAAGACCCTGGAGCTGTTCGGCCGCAAGGGGCCGGATGGCAAGCCGCGCGAGTTCCACCTGTACTCGATGAAGCAGGCGATCGAGGAGGACTACATCCTCGACGTGCTCAAGGGTTACCAGTCCTACGACACCGTGTTGAAGATCGATGGGAAGGCAGGGAGCGGCGGTGGTGGCGAGGTCGAAGAGTCGGTTGCCCGCAAGGGGCTAATGCGGTGGGTGCAGCTGCACCCGACCAACATCAGCCAGAAGGCGAAGATCATCGTCGAGCACTTCCACCTCAACGTTGCCCACTTGCTGGAGGGCAAGGCGAAGGCGATGGTCGTCACCGACTCGCGCAAGGCCGCGGTGAAGTACAAGAAGGCGATAGACGCTTACATCGCCAAGCGGGCGGCCGAGGACGCGTCATACAACTACCGGACTTTAGTTGCGTTCTCTGGATCGGTGTCGATGGCCGAGAACGACGAGTGGAGCCAGGACTGGGGGCCGGCGCCGTCGAAGGGCGACGAGTTCACCGAGGCCAAAATGAACCCTGGAGCGGGCGCCGACCTGGCCGCGGCGTTCAAGAGCGACACGTACAAGATCATGCTGGTTGCCAACAAATTCCAGACCGGCTTCGACCAGCCGCTGCTCTCGGCGATGTATGTCGACAAAAAGCTCTCCGGGGTCACCGCCGTGCAGACGCTCTCCCGGCTCAACCGAACCCACCGCACCGCCAGCGGGGAGCAGAAGGCCAAGACGTTCGTCATCGACTTCGTCAACAAGCCCGACGACATCAGGGCCGCCTTCGAGCCGTACTTCACCAACGCCACCCTGGAGACCGAGACCAACCCGTACGTCGTTATACATCTGGCGAACAAGCTCGCCCAGGCGGGCATCTACACCGAGGAGCAGGTCCGCCAGGTCGCCGAGCTGTGGGTCACCCGCAAGGGCAATAACGCGCTCTCGGCGGCGATCAGCCCGGCTCAGCATGACTTCCGGCGTCGCTATGCGGCAGCGATCGAGGCCGAGGACAAGGTTACGCTCAACACGCTCGACCTCTTCCGCAAGGACGTCGCCACCTACGTGCGGCTCTATGACTTCATGAGCCAGATCGTCGACTACGGCGACCCGTACATGGAGATGCTCTCGATCTTCCTCCGGCTTTTGGAGAAGGTCATCGCCGAGTCCTCGTGGAGCGCCGACGTCGACCTTTCGGACGTGGTCCTGGTCGGTGTGAAGCACAACAAGGCGATCGCGGTTGACATTTCGCTGACCGGAGACGGCCAGTTGAAGGGGATCAGCGGAGCAGGCACCGGCACCAAGAAGGAGCCGAAGTACGTCGCGCTCCAGGTCGTTATCGACAAGATGAACGACCTCTTCGGCGCCGAGTCGTTCGCCGAGTCCCAGATCCGGGAGTTCGTGCAGGGGCTCGTGCAGCGACTGCTCGACGACACGAATCTGGTCCAGCAGACTCGGGTGAACTCGAAAAAGCAGTTCATGGAGTCGCAGGACTTCCAGTCCGCCGTCACCGAAGTCGTCGCTGACAACCAGGAGGCGCACAACACCATGGCTGACTACTTCTTCACCGACGGGCCTGCGATCAAAGGGATCATCGTGGCGCTCGCCGACGCGTTCTACGAGGCCGCGATCGACAAGGGGGCAGGTGGGCCTGCCTCAGGATCTTGAGGTGTCCTCTCACAGTTCCGCCCCCTTGTTCGTGGGCCTTGCAGATCAGACTGTTCGGGGCGGCGACTGAGACTTGAGCCGGCATCGCGAGGTAGCGTCCAACCTGCGGTCCGGTCTCTCGTCAGTTCTTGATGCTTCCAGCCGTTTCCCACTCTCAATGTGCCCGGCCCTCGCAGATCTGGGTGTTCTCCGATCCGGGTTCCAGTGACCTGTGAGGACAGCTCGTCATGCAGCTGAGCTGGAGTTGACCTGGTTCAGTAGGCGAACCGCGCCGGGGTACATCAGCCTCCAGCAATCCCGGCGCGGTTCAGGTCTTGATGTTCGGTTGATCACCCGATCGGGGTGAAGGATCTCGCCGAGGATCTTGGCTACAGCCGCCTGGGGCTGGTCTGTGGGCTGTGATACCAGCCCACAGAGCTGAAGTTCCGTCCTATGCGAGCAGATGGCGGGGCACATACCCACTCTTCCGGCCATAATAAAAGGCATGCATCAAGATGCTATGCGCCCCAAGCTACCGGATGGCCAGCAGATCGCCTTTGACATGCTGTTGAACACATGGATGAATCTATCCGAAGCGACAGTCATTCGCATAGCAGCCCCCCTTGGCAGGGGGAAGACCCACATAGTGCAAGTATTCTATGAATATCTCGCCGAAAATCATCAAATATCAGGCGGGTTCTATGCTTCGAAAGCCTCCGAGTATGAGGAGCTGGCTTCCTGGAGAAAATCACGAAAGAATCTTTCGGCATCCTTGCCTAATTGGGAAGCCAGCCCTGATTGGGTTTGGCTTTCTGTGCGGGCATTGCCGATGGCTGTATCTGATTTACTGGGCGATCTCAAGGAGACTGTCGCGGGGCTATTGGAGTATCTCACAACAGAAGGGCTTGAGTCGGCCAAGGCTGTTCGTCTTAAGAGTGTGCTTCCTGATCAGTTTACTGGAATCGCGGGTAGGGCTGCCGCTGACCTGTTGCTTGACCAAATCCCGTTCGGTAGCACGACCAAGACGTCATTGAGAGCAATTATCGAGACCTATAGCGCAATGCGGGGTCGCGGCGCTCCTTTGAAGGAGTTCGCAGAGTTTCTTGAGAGCGATACATCGTATGCATACATCGTTTTGATGTCTCTCCTTGGGCAGCTGCGTAACCCGCAAATTGGTCCCGCGATCCTCCCAAGCATTATCGTCATCGAAAATGCCGAGCAACTCGAACCTACTGCCCTACGTTCATTACATGAATTGCTTGCTTGTGATCCAGATGTACTGCTAGCCGAGAGAAATACGCTATCTAGATCCATCTATCGCCAGCTCAAACAGCACGGTATTCCCCCGCGGCTCCCACTACTGCTTGTTCTGATGGAGACGACGAATTCTGGAGATGAGTCCGTACTTGCGCCGAATCAAGAAAGAACGGAAAGATTCAAGGCAACTACGAGCCCTCTCCGCCCCTGGCTTGAGCACTGCCGTCAGACAGGAATACCCGTAAAAGAAATTGACTCCACCATGCTTAGACTAATGGTCAAAGATGAAGCAACGGATATTGCCTCGAAGCTGCTTCCAGACGGGCTTGGTGAGCGGCACGCCTCGATGATTGCAGATCGGGCGACGGACCCTTTCATGGGAGGAGTGAACGCTGCTCTGCTCATATCTCATTGTGCGAAGGTCTCGGTACTTTCTTCGCCTGAGGCAACTTTAACTTCAGCGTGGGCGAATCAGCACCTTCCTCTTTTTCTTTCTCTTGAAACCGAGCAGCGATTTGAGGCGCTTTCAGAAGAGGAGCGAAAGGTCATTGGAGCTGCTGCGCTAGCTGGTATTGGATTCGCTGAATCCACCGTTAATTCTTTGTTGCCTGGCCTAGATATCCATCGAATATTAACGCAGATGGAGAAGTCCGGCTATCTCCATAGCTGGGGAGAGGATGGCCTGTACTGCTTCGATGACAACATGTTGCATGAATATGCCGAAAAAACGGTGCTGTCGGATCCACATCTTTGTCGAAAGGCGCTCGATGTAACGGAGGCGCCGAAAATTCGTGATCTAGCCGAAGCCTGTTTCGCTGGAATAACCTACTCGAAGGCGTGGGTTTATGACTCCCTCCGCGGCTCACTATGGAGATATGTAGAAATAGCGACAGGGGCAAATCTGGGTCGACAGTGGGAGACTCACCGCGATGTTTGGCTAGCAGCTCTCACGCTAACCGCCGACCGAGACCTTGTGTTTGCTGCGCTTGAAGAGGACGCCGATAAGAAACAACGTATTGACCTCCTGTTCCAACACCGAGAATCCGACCCGGAGGGAGATGAGAGCGAACTTCTTTGGATGATTTTGGTTCGCTGGCATGTGCATCGACTCACCCCGGGACCGATGACTCCTCTTTCGCTCCGTTCAGCCATTTCCTATGGCCAAGATTTGAAGGATAACACCCGAACACTTACCTCAGCGCATCGGATAGCGGCTAGAATAGCTGGCCGTGTCCTTCGGGCGTCGATACTTAAGCGAGGACAGATTG
This sequence comes from Streptosporangium vulgare, assembly GCF_042428775.1. Classification (NCBI taxonomy): domain Bacteria; kingdom Bacillati; phylum Actinomycetota; class Actinomycetes; order Streptosporangiales; family Streptosporangiaceae; genus Streptosporangium; species Streptosporangium vulgare. The sequence goes on from NZ_JBHMBS010000008.1 coordinate 279,715, forward strand.
GCGAGCTAGGGATTAGGTTGGTGACCAGGTTAGGTCCGTATGCGAGACTCATGACTGGTGAAGAGCGTTTGTTAGTAGCCCAATCACTTCTCCGAGCGGGCCCTTTCTCCGCTACTGCCACACACCTATGTTGCTTCGAATACGCGTCTTTGCTGAATAAGGCAGAGCTCCTTGCTCTGAAGCGACAGCTTGCTTGGTGGGCAACTATGCCTGAACCACTCGTCAGGCTTCGTAGTCTCTTGGCTCTATCTCACATTGAGGGAAACGCTTTCGGGGTGGATCTTCTTCCTCAATTAGAGGACTTTCTCATGCATGGCGAGAAAGATGATATGTTTCGGGACTTTGACAATATAACTGGCATTACTTTTGGGCATGATCCTCTCGGGTACCCATGGTGGGGTCTCCGTGTACTGCTGTGTCAGGAAATTCTACGATTGACTGAAAGTTCTTTGAAGGAAAGGCCGTTGCTTCGAAATGCTGTCAAGGAGGCTCTCCGAGAGGAGGCTGAGAGGCATCCGTCCGCCGTTGGGCTGCTAATCGAGAACTTCTCCAGCGAATTACCGGAAGATCAGATCGAGGATCTTAAAGAGCTTGCTGCCCATTGGAAGAAGACCCGCCTGCTCGGGCATTCAGAGCAAGCGGGAATTCTGCCATTAAAGAGAGTGGGAAAAAGTAGGTCGAACGTTACGAATCGCTCGAAAAAGAAGAAGAAGCGACGCTAAAATACATTTAGACGAGAAGAAATTTTAAATTCATCTGAAGTTGTTGCTGATTGGTAGGTCAAGATCAGTTGTCGAGTCGTAGCACAGCCGTTGCGACTAGTGCTGTGCTCCTGAATGGAGGCGGAAATCCCTGCTACCTGGGGTGATGATGCTTTCAGGGGGGTTGTTGTGCCGAAACGGTTGCATGCGCGTACACCGGTGGCCGCCAAAGAGGAACGACAGATCCACAAGCTGGCCGGGGGTTCGCCATGCCCCGGCTGACTGGATCATGCGGGCACAGATCATCGCGTTTAGCTGGTAAGGGTGCGCACCAGCGCCATCGCCGCCAAGCCCGGCTGCCACATGCAAACCTGTGCGCGAGCGGATCGAGCGCTTCAACGCCGAAGGCCTGACCGGCCTTAGCGACCGGCTTGGGACGGGACGCAAACCACGAATTACCGAGGTCGAACGTGGACGACTCATCGCCCGGGCGAGCTCGACTTCGCCCGGCCAGCTAAGCCGCGACCAGACTGGGGACCCGGCCGAGACGACAAGAATGGCCCCGTACAGTGAACGCTGGACAGCCTGACCGCCGCCCGCGCGCAGGGCATCATCATCGCGCGCAGCCAAGTACGCCGGATCCTGCTGAAGGAGAAAGTCCGCTGGCGCCATCCCCGCTCCTGGGCCACTTCCAACGATACAGATTCTCAGTCTTCGGGGAGTTCATGCATAGCCGAGCTCCTTTAGACGCCCATTGAGCTGAACGGCGGCGACCTCGCGCTGGGCTTCGAGGTCTTGAAGGGTGACGGCGTATTTGTCGACCCAAGTGCGGAATGCCGACTCGATAACCCTGCGGACCGCAGCTGTACAGGAATAGAGGCGGGAGGCGAGCTGAAGACGGAGGACGTCGAGTACCAGGGTGCGGCTTCCAGCCTGGTCAAGGGCTTCGGCGGCTACACGGAGGCGGGGCAAGAAGTGGTCTTCCAGCGCTCCAACCTTTTTACGAGCCGCGGTGACACTTGTCTTTAGCTCCTTCAGGCTGGCCTCGGAGAGCTGATCCTCTGGCTCCTCAACCTCGTCTTCATCGTCTTCGCTGAGCTTGGCAGTGGCTGCCTTGAACTGGGCGTTCAACTCGGCGTACCGAGCTTCGGCTTCTTCGAGCTCGACCAGATATTCGGGGATGAGCGCCGGAACGACACGGTGGTCGCGGGCCTTGCGCTTCTCAACCGCGATTTTCTGCTTATCCCAGTATTGAGCCTCTTCCTCGTCGATTTCGAATGCTGACTCAATCGTGGTGAGCCATCCTTCGACAACGCCCTCGAAGCCGTTCAAGGACAAGGTCCTGATGTCGTACTGTGTTTCGCTCCACCAAGCGGCCACGACACCGGCCAGCTCGAACCGGTCAAGCAGACCAAGCGGCTTCAGCTCTTCGACAAACGATTTCAGCAACTCCGCGCGGATCTCCATGACCTTCTTGGAGTCCGGCAGCTCGGCTAGACGCTTGCTGTGCCGTACCCACCAGTGGGAGAACGCCTCCCGCAATCGTACCTCTGCGGGGTTAGCCAGTGCCGGGAGGTGCTTGACAGTGGTCTTCCAACCTTCAGGCAAAAAGTCGTAGTAGTCGGCATTCTTCTCGACGAAGAGCGTGTCAGGGGGGATACCGAATGCAGCGAACAGGTGAGCCTTGTCGGCGACTTCGGCCTTAGGGACGCCCCCGTGTAGGTGGGCACGGACGTCCTGGGGCTCCGGCGGGGGCGTGTTGTCAACGTAGCGGCGGATGTTTAAGTTGAAGTCGTTCTCCTTCAATTCCGCAACGTTAACCACGTGGGCGAAATTGGGAATGTCCTTGTACTCCTCGTACGCAGCGACGATCTTCTCAGTGTGCTGCGGGTCGAGGTAGTTCTGCGTGCGGCCCGCAGTGAACTCGCGGTCGGCATTGATGAACAACACCTTGCCTCGCCGTTCGTCGGGCCGCCGTGCCGTACCTCTCAGAACGAGGATGCAGGCGGGGGTGCCGACGCCGTAGAAGAGGTTGGGCGCGAGGCCGATGACCGCCTCTAGGCGGTCATCCTTGATGATGCCCTCACGGATGTCCTTCTCCTTGCCACCGCGAAACAGCACGCCATGCGGGAGGACCATGGAACCAATGCCGTCAGGAGTCAGTACAGCGAGCACGTGCTGGGCGAACATGAGATCTGCCTTCTTGCCACTCTCGGGCGCAAAACCGTACCTGAAGCGCTCCTTGTGTTCCATGTCGGCTGCGACATAGTTCTGCGAGAACGTAGGGTTAGTAAGCACCCGGTGAAAGCGCATCAGCTCACCGCCCTCCTTGTGGAGGGGGTTGGCAAGGGTGTCATCGTTCTCCAGGCTCGCGTTGAGCACACCATGAAGGATCATGTTTATCTTTGCGACAGCCCACGTGCCGCCGTTGTACTCCTGGCCGGCCAGGGTCAAGTCGTGGTGGTCTTGCCCATGCTCCTCGACGTACTCCTTTGCGTGGATGAGCATGCCGCCTGAGCCGGAGCACGGGTCGTAGATGCGCATACCTGGCTCTGGCTTAACCAGGCGGACCATCGTGCGGATGACGCCACGCGGCGTGTAGAACTCGCTACCCTTCTTTCCCGCGGAGTCAGCAAACTTACCGATCAGATGCTCACAAGCGGTGCCGAGCAGGTCGGGAAACTCGAAGTCCTCATTGCGCAGCCGTACCCGGTGGAAGTGATCGATGAGCTGCTGAAGCCGTTTGTCGGGGATAGTCGAATGGCCGACCTTCTTCATAAAGTCGATGTGCTCAAGCACGCCTTCGAGGATGGGAGAGTTGGCCTCCTCCAGCACCCTGAGGGCAGTGTTAAGCAAGTTGCCGATGTTCTTCTCGCAGGAGTGGTCCTTGATGTGTTTCCAATGGGCCTTTTCCGGAACGTAGAAGTTCTCGCCCCGGTAGAAGTCGGGGATGGCGGCCACCTGCTTGGCCTCGTCGCGGCTCTTGCCCCGGGAGACCCACTTCGTAATGAGCTGTTCGCGGACCACGTCGAACTGATCGGAGGCGCGCTTCAGCAACAGCAACCCGAAGATGTATTCCTTGAACTCCGAGGCGTCCATCTTGCCGCGGAGGATATCCGCCGCTCCGAACAGATGCCGCTCAAGCTGTGGCAGCGTCAGCTTCGCCACGTGGTGCCTCTCCCCATCAATAGTCTGCGATATACCAGTATGGATCCGTCTGTGTGGATCTTCTACCAGCTTTCTAAACTTAGATATCTCTCTAGTGTTAGGCATTACCCTGTTGGCTTATGAGGATGCAGGACGTTAATGCCGACGGAGGGTGTCCTGTATTGAGATCACAGATCTTCAAATATTTCCTCGAAAAGCGCGGGACCCATGTATTCCAGTTTGGTTAGAAGAGCTCGCTGCGCTTTGATCTGAGCATTGATTGCGGCGACCGCTTTTGTCGCTGCTAGCTGTAGCGGAAGAGGGGGCACGGCTACCACCTGTCGTCGCAATGTTCCCGCGTGAGTCCACAAGACTGTCCCTGGAGGGGCCTGCCCTAGAAGATTGGTTAGGACCATCGGGCGAGACAGATACAGTGCCAGAAAAGCAGGAAGCACCCGATCGGAGCGCAACCGAAGGCGGAGACACGACGAGTTGTAGAGCCATCCAGAATGCTCCGGCATGATAACCGCGACTCTGCCGAGAGCGCCTTGACGGACAAAGAGCACATCTCCCTGGCGCAAGGCAAATCGGGATAAGCGTGCGGCCTCCCTTCCTGGAAGGCGCCGCAGGCGATCCGTCTCCACTTCATGTAGGGGGGTGAGGTCGGACGGTGTAAGAACTGGAATGCCGTCATCACCTTCATGGAGGTTTTCCAGCAACGAACCCGATGGGCCGACAGTTACCTCGCACAGTTCCCCCAGAGGGACTTGTCTGAGTTCGGCCACCTCCTCACTCCTTCCTAACTTCTGTGGTGGTGATGGGCCCAGGGTAGATGCTCTTCACCCTGGGCCCTACGCGGTCTACGCCGTACGTGCTTTACCTGGCAAGAGAACCCGCGTCGCCGCCTGCGCGCCTACGCCTATCACAGCTGCCGACACCGCCAGCAATACCTCGGTCGTGCGTAACACAGCCGATACCCCAACGACAACCAACACGAGGATCACCATGACCACGCGGAGGGTCCTTCTAGTCCGTGACTGCCGTGAGGGTCCATGATGGACCTTGGCGCATCTCATAGAGGATGTTCCTTTCTGTCCCCAACGGGACTATCGAGCCGCACCGCCCTCGCAGGCCGCAAACCAAGCAGGGCGGTGCGGCAGATATTGGGGCCAAGTGCCGGAACGCTCGGCGTCCAAGTCTGACGACTCCTCCGCTGTCATCGCTCCAACACCATGCGGCTCCCGTGTCTCGCCACACGCTAGCGGTGCGTATGGAGATAATCAATCCGTTCGTGAGGCTAGGATGCGTGACAGATGCGCCCTTGCAAGCCTTCATAGTTCGTTTGGCCTTGTGGGTGCTGGGCTCGTTTGTTAGGACGACAGCGAACATCCTGAGAAGCGGCACACCAGCTACCAGTCCCGCCTCCCGGGAGGTTGCGCGGCGAGTTCAGAGGTCATGCGATGGCAAGCCGACCCGTACCGCAGGGCTGCCAGGCCCGAGACATCCGATGGGCGGGGCGTGTCAAGTTGGTCCGGAGTGACCGTCGGCGCGAACGGCGGGGTGTGGGCATGACAGTGGGCGCGCTGGCGGTTGCTCCGGCGCGCGGGGGGCTGGGGGCTGTGAAGCCCCCAGCGGCAACGGTGCTCAGCCCGGTGGTCTCAGGCTGTGGCGGGGTGCTGGGCCGATGTGGGAAAGGCCGCCTGTTCCCGGTAGGTCTGGCGGGTGGTCAGGCAGTGAAACAGGCACCCAAGGAAGCGGTTGTAGAGGTTGCGCAAGGCGGCGGCGTGGCGCTCGCCCTGGTCTTTGCGCCGGTCGTAGTGGCCTCGCGCTCCAGATGAGGCGGTCAGAGCGGCGAATGCCCACACATACCCGACCGCGGCCAGGCGCTGATTCTTGACCCGGCGGTGCATCACGGCGCGGCTGCGTCCGCTGGAGCGGGTGACCGGGGCAGCGCCGGCGTAGGCCTTGAGGGCTCGGGCGTCGGCGAAGCGGTTGCGGTCGTCGCCGACCTCGCCGAGCAGTCGGGCGCCGGTCAGATCGCCCAGGCCGGGGAAGCTGGTGATGATCGCGTGGTCGGGGTGGGAACGGAACGCGGCGATGGTGGCCTCTTCCAGGGCAGCGGCCGAGGTGCAGGCGGCCTCCAGCACCGCCAGCAGCGCCAAAGCTTGGTGGCCGTAGGCGTCTTCGACGGGGCCGGGTTGGCGCAGGTGCTCGGCGCGCAGCCCGGTGTGGATCTTCTCGGTCCAGGCTTGCAGGTGGTAGATCCGGCCGCTGCGCTTGAGGGCGGCGCGGATCTGCGGTCGGCTCAGCCGGGCGGCTGCGGTGGGGGTCGGGGCGATGGCCAAGATCGCGCGGGCCTCGCGGCAGCTGACTCCGCCCTCTTGGGCGGCGAACAGCTCCAGGAAGGCGGGGTAGTACTCGCGCAACACCGAGCGCAGCTCGTTGCCGGTGCGGTGCACGCGCCAGACGGCATCTTGCTGGGCGCGGGCCAGCACCGTGACCGCTTGGGCCTGGTGGGTGTCGGCCGGCAGCGGCCGGTGCATGGCCATGTCGGTGCGCAAGATGTTGGCCAGCACGATGGCGTCTTGGCGGTCGGACTTCTTGCGGGAGATCGTGTGCCGTTCCCGGTAGCGGGAGGCGCTGAAGGGGTTGATGGCGAACACCGGGCGGCCGCCGGCGCGCAGGCACGCCACCAGCAGGCCACGGGGCGTTTCGATCGCGACCGGGATCGGGGTGTCGGGGCCGTCGCCTGCCTCGGCGAGCATGGTCAGGAGTTCCTGGTAGCCCTGCACGGTCTCGGTGATTCGCCGTTGGGCGATCACGGTTCCGTTCTCGTCCACCAACGCCACGTCGTGATGGCGCTCGGCCCAGTCGATTCCGCAGAAGACGCGCATTGTTCACCTCCGCTGCTCCGGTTGCTCCTTTGCCCGTGGCGGGGTCGTGCGGCGCCCTAATGACAAGGCTCTGCGGCCTACCATCCGATGAGCCGTCGCTGACCCCGGCGATCCGTGCAGGCCCCGGTCTTGCTCGGAGCTGGCCGCTCACCAACGGGTGAAAGGGGTTCCTCCTGCGCGGGCGGGCTCATGCCACGGTCTATCAGGTGCGGCACGTCCCCGTCCGGCCGAGTCGGCAACGGCACCAGTCTCGGGCGAAAGATCTCGGAGATCTTGCAACGGAAGTAGGCATCCGCTCCGCTCTGCCGGACCGGGGACGTGCCCGCGACCGTCATTAGGAGCGGAAGCGGTGCGGCAGCCTTACAGGGGATCGTCGCGATTACTGAAAGTCTTCCCACTCAAGTGCTTGCCCGGCGGACCTGATGCGTGGGCGGCGCTGGCCCGGACCGGCCGAAGAGCCGCAGCCGGGCCAGCGACCGCCCAACGCGCGCGGGACGCCGCAGGCGGCACGCGCCTTGAAGACGAACAGATAAGTTTCTTTCGATCTTGGGCAGGCTGCCTGTCAGAGGCTTCGGCCTGCGGGTTCGGCGCTGGTCCAGACGTGTTCGAAGCTGGTCAGGTAGGTCGTTGCGGTGCTGTTGGCTTCGGTGTGGGTCAGGTAGATGACCGGTGCTTCGGGGGCTCGGGTGCCGTAGGCGTGCAGGTTGATCAGGAGTTCGTTGTCGGCGCGGTAGATGGAGTTGTAGAGCACCGTGCGGTGTAGCCGGAGCTCGATTCCCTCGACGTCTTGGAGTGGCCGGTAGAGGGCGTGGGCGTTTCTGACTCGGCTGGCCATGACGTCGCCGCCGATGCCTTCCTCGGTGCCGCGGGTTGTCACGTGTGGGCTGTCGGGGTCGCCGAGCAGGATGCGTACGCGTACCCCAACCTGTGCTCGGTCGGTGAGGATGCGCAGGAGGCCGGAGTCTTCGGCGAGGAACAGGCCGCTGTAGACGAGGATGTCGATGTTGGTGGTGGCGGACGCGAAGAACGTGCGCCAGGTGTCCGCCGGCACCGCCCACCGATGGGGATAGACAGCCTTCAACTCATGGGTGAGCCCTGAGCGGTGGCGGATGCTGTCGGGCCACAGGTCGTTCTCGTCGATGTCGAGGAGGTCGGCGACGGCCAGGCGGTGGCGGGGGTGGGGGATGCGGCCGGCGAGCCAGCGGGTGACGGTTTTGGGGTCGACGGTCAGGTGGGTGGCGACGTCGAGGGGTTGGAGCCGCGCGCGGATGAGGGCGTGGCGCAGGTTCTCGTTCATGGGTGGCACCTCCCGTGGCACGGTCAGTGCCTGCGACGTTAACATAAGACGTCCCTAGACGTCCCTAAGTTGCGGTGTCGATCCCCAACCTCGGAAGACGAAGCTCGTCGGCACGGGCTCCCACCCAAGGGACTGCGCCCTTCACGCTGACAGGAGCACATTCATGACCACCGCACGAGAAAGACAGCGCGCCCACCAGCAGGAGTTGCTGACCTTGCTGCGCGAGCAGCTGTCCTCGCTGGAGATCACCACCGTCCTGATCGTCGACAACACCGGACAGCCCTGCCTGGAGGTCATCGACCGGCATTTCCGGACCCGGCGGGTCTATGTCCAGACGGCGTTTCACTGGTTCTACTGGGGCGACCAGCTGGACGAGCGGACCTCCTCGCTGCGTCTGGCGAGTGCGGCCAAGCGGATCTCCACCGCGGCCCGGGAAGGTTGGCGCCAGGGTGAGCAGGAGCCGCTGACCGTGGATCTGAGCAAGATTGCCGACGCGTACCGCACCTGAGTCGATGATCTCTGAGACGAGCAGGTGGCTGACCGGCGGGCTGGTCTATCCCCAGATCGCCGACCGGCTCCGCGAAAAGATCACCTCCGGCGAGTATCCGGCCGGCGGAGTTCTACCCTCCGAGGCGGTCCTTGTCGCGGAATTCCACGTAGCCCGCACGACCGTCCGTCGCGGCCTGGCCATGCTGCAGAGCGAGGGGCTGATCGTCACGATGCCCGGCAAGGGGCGCGTGGTGAAGGAGGAAGGGCATCAAGCTGACGCGGCGGCGTACCGGTATCAGGTGATCGCGAGGGATCTGCGGACACAGATCCGCAGGGGCGTCCTGGCCGTCGGGGCGGCGTTGCCGAGTGAGAACGCGCTCCGGCGGCAGTACGCGGCCTCGCGCAACACGGTGCGCCATGCCCTTGGTGAGCTGGAGCGCGAGGGGTTGATCGTGACCGCGCATGGCAAGGGCCGATTTGTCCGTCCTCTCCCAGACTGAGACGTCCTGGGACGTCTCGGCTCGCGTACTGGATTCGCCTCGGGGGACGGCGTCTATCGTGAACCGCATGGGACAAGCTGAGTGGGCACGTGACCTGGCCAAAGAGCTGCTGGAGCAGCCGTTGCCGCGCCGGTGGGCGCACACGCAAGGGGTGGCCGCGCGTGCCGAGTTGCTGGCGCCGATCCTCGGGCAGGAGTCCGACCTGCTGACCGCCTCGGCCTGGTTGCACGACATCGGGTACGCGCCGCAGCTGGTCGACACCGGGTTCCATCCGCTCGACGGTGCCCGCTACCTGCGCGAGGTGCACCAGGCCGATGACAAGCTGGTCCGGCTGGTGGCGCATCACTCGTGCGCGGTCTATGAGGCCACCGAGCGCGGCCTGCTGGACGTGCTGAACGAGGAGTTCGACCGGGAGCGTCCGGAGCTGGTGGAGGCGCTGACCTACTGCGATATGACCACCAGCCCGGACGGCCTCCCTTTGGACGTCGATGTGCGGCTGGCGGAGATCCATTCCCGCTACGGTCCCGAGCATCTGGTGAGCAGGTCGATCACCAACGCGACGCCGTGCATCACCTCGGCAGTACGGGCGGTCCAGGTCGCGCTAGCCGATGTGCGGCCCGGTGGCGCCGGCTAGGTAGTGGCCGATCCGCAAGCGCATCGAGCGGTCCATGGTCAGCGAGTCGACCTGCTCGCGCGGCACCCACCTCACTTCGCGGGACTCGTCACTCGGCGTCGGTTCGCCGGAGATCGGGCGGCCGGTGAGGACGATGGAGAACTCCTGACGGGCTTCGCCGTCGCTGGTGTAGAGGATGACGTGCCTGGGATCCGTGTAGGTGCCGACGATGCCGGTGATCTCACACGTGATGCCGGTCTCCTCCAGCGTCTCGCGGATGGCCGCGGCCGGGAGGGACTCGCCGAGGTCGATGGCTCCGCCGGGAACGGCCCAGTTGTCGTTGTCGGTGCGGTGGATCATCAGGATGTCCCCGGCGTCGTTGGTGACGACGACGTTGACCGAGGGAACCAGGCTGTTAGGTGCGGGCGCGGAAGGGTCGTTGTAGAAGTCGATCCGGCGGGCCATGGGTCAGGACTCTACCGGGGGGGCTCCGGCCCAGACGGCTTCGAAGCTGTCGAGGTAGGTCGACACCATGCCGCCGCCCACCACCTTGCGCAGGTGCAGGACGGGTGCGTCCCCGGCGGGCATGCCGTACAGGTGGGTGTTGGCCAGCAGTTGGTCATCGCCGCGGTAGATGGAGTTGTACAGCACCGTGCGGTGCAGCCGGATCTCCACGCCTTCGACCTGGCGCAGCGGCCGGTACAGCACCAGCGACATCCGGATTTGGGCGGCCATGCCGTCGCCGATGCCCTCGTCGGCGCCGCGCTGGGCGACCTCGGGTGAGTCGGGGTCGCCGAGCAGGATGCGCACCCGTACGCCCGCCTTGGCCTTGTCGGCGAACAGGCGCATGAGGCCGGTGTCCTGGGAGATGAAAGTGCCGCTGTAGACCAGCACGTTGATCTCTTGCCGGGCGGCGGAGAACAGACGTCCCCAGGCGTCCCGGGGTACAGCCCAGCGGTGTGGGTAAACGGTGACGATCTCGGTCTCCGAAACCGCGGCGGCCTGTTTGGGCGTCAGAGCGTTGGGCCAGAGGTAGGCCTCTTCGGCGTCGAGGTACTTGGCGACGGCGAAGCGGTGCTTGCGGTAGGGGGTGCGGCTTTGGGAGATCCACCGCTCCACGGTCTTGGCGTCCACCTCGATGGCCTCGGCCAGCTCGACGATCGTCGTTCCCCGCTCCAGCAATGCCGTGCGCAACCGCTCGTTCGCCATCTCACCTGCCCGTAAGAAGGGACGTCCAGGGACGTGGCAATCGTAGACCGGACGTCCTGAACATGTCCCATCCTGTAGTGATCTCGTCCCACCTCTCTGCCGCACTCTCGATATCGCAAGGCAGCAACAGCAGCGATCGAGAGGAGAGACACAGTGATCAACGACATTCGGCCGATCGACGAGACGCCCGCCTGCGTGTGCGGCGCGACCCTGGAGGAGGGGCGGATCGCCTGCCGCAAGTGCCTGGCCCGGGACCGGTGGATCCGGCGTCAGGGGCAGGCGGCCAAGCGCCGGATGAGCAAGCGGCGCGGGCAGAGCAGGCGCCCGACCGGCCGTCCGCGCAACCTCGCCGAGGCGGGGGTGAGCTGGACGTGACCACAATCCCGCTGATCATCGGCCTCGTCCTCGGGGCGGCCGTACTGGTCGGCTACGTGCTCGTCATGATCGGCATGCGCCAGGAGGACCGGCGGATGTCCCTGGGGGGCGTTCCCCCAACCCGGGCGGCGGGCCTGGCTCGGCGGGTCACCGGCTGCCACGTGCGCGGATGAGCGGCGAACTACTCGCGCTCGGCCAACTTCGACTCCACCCGCTCCAGACGCTGCGACAGATCCCGCAGCGTGGCCCGCATCTCGGCCAACTCCTCCGCAGCCGGCGGCAAAGCCGGGGCGGCGTCATCGCGGACGAAGACGCCCTTGCCCTGCTGGCCGATGACCAGCCCTTCGTTTCGTAGCACCCCGACGGCGAGTTTCACCACGCTCAGCGATGCCTCGTACGTCGTGGCGAGCTGGGTCGTGGACGGCAGCGGATCTCCGGGTATCAAGGTGCCGCGCCGGATCTGCTCACGCAGGTCGTCGGCGATCTGCAGATAGCCGGGTCGCCCGGTGTTCTTGACCATCGCCCCTCTTCTGTCGCGAGTGCTCCCTAGTTCAGCACAAAGGCGCGACCAAGCCAACCACGCGACCATTGACACCCATGCCAACTAGGCCGACTATGTTGTCCTAGCCAAATAAGGAGGTACATCCATGCGCAACATCCCGATTCCCGTCGATGTCCACCGACTTCGCTTCACCTGCGTCAAGGCCGCCCGTCCCCGCGTGGTCGACCAGGACACCGGCAAGATCAAGACCGACAAGGAGGGCAACAAGATCTACGAGTCCGTCCTGCTCGCCGAGGATGAGTTGGGCCGAATCGAACTGGTCAAGGTCGGAACCTCCGGACAACCCCCGATCGCCCCCGGCCAGGACGTCGTGCCGACCGCGATGGTCGGCTACGTCTGGGAGATCCCGCAGAACGGCGCCTCGCGATGGGGCATCAGCTACAAGGCCACCTCCATCGTCCCCGTCTCCGGTATCCCCGCGGGAGAGCAGAGTGTCTGACTCCCTGAGGCTCGCCCTCATCGTCCTGGCCTGCGTCGCGGTCACTCTGTGGGCGTGGCGGCGCTTTCATCGCCGGTCGTTCTGGCTGATCGCCGCCTACCCGCTCACCGCGCTCAGCGTCCGCGCCACCTGGCGCAAAGTCGCCCTCGGGTGCGGGCTGACGAAGAAGCGGGCGCGCTGGGCCTTCACCCTCACCCCCGGCGCCCTCGTCTCCACCGGCACCGTCAAGGTACGGCGCCGCTTTCGCCGGGTCGCCGTCGACACCAAACCCTGGATGTGGCTGCCCATGCCGACCCGGCACGGCTGGCGCGCCACCCTACGCCTGCTGGAAGGCCAGATCCCCGACGACTACGCCCAGGCCGCCGAACGCCTCGCCCACTCCTGGGGCGTGCACGCCGTCCGCGTCTCCTCACCCCGCCCCGGACGCCTCGTCATCAACACCACCATCCGCGACCCCCTCGTCCAGGTCGACCACCTGCCGCCCTCCACCGAACTACTCAAGGTCACCGTGGGACGGTTGGAGACCGGCAAACCCTGGGTGATCGACTTCCGGACCGTGCCGCACTGGATCAACGCCGGAGCCACTCAGTCCGGCAAGTCCAACCTTGCCAACGCCCTGCTCGTCGGCCTGGCCCCGCAGCCGGTCGCGCTGGTCGGCTTCGACCTCAAAGGCGGCGTGGAGTTCACCCCCTACGCCGCACGCCTGTCGGCACTGGCCACCGAGCGCGCCGAATGCACCCGGCTGCTGGCCGATCTGATCGGCATGATGATCGACCGGATGGGCCTGTGCCGGATGACCGGCGCCCGCAACATCTGGCAGCTCCCTCCGGCGGTGCGCCCGGTGCCGGTCGTGGTGCTCGTCGACGAGCTGGCTGAGCTGTACCTGATGGCCGACAAGTCCGAGAAGGACGACATCGCCAGGACCTCCACCGCGCTGCTGCGCATCGGACAACTCGGCCGCGCGTTCGGGATCTACCTGTTCTGCTCCGGCCAGCGCATCGGCTCCGACCTCGGCCCCGGCGTCACCGCACTGCGCGCCCAGTGCTCGGGACGCATCTGTCACCGGGTCAACGACCCCGAAACCGCGACCATGACCCTCGGCGACCTCGACCCCGCCGCTCTGGTCTCCGCCCGCGCGATCCCCGCCGAAACCCCCGGCGTCGCGATCGTCGCCTCCCAAGACGGCCAGTGGTATCGGGCGCGCTCCTTCTACGTCGCCGAGAACACCGCCGAACACGCCGCCAAGACCTACGCCCACCTGACCCCGTCCTGGGACGACCTCACCGCCGCCCAACCGGTCGACGTCCCCGCCTAACCCCCTGTCCCCACTGACTTCTGAAGGGAGGAACCATGACGCGAAACCTGCTCGCCGTCCTGCTCGACTCCGGACCGGTGATCGTCCTGGCCGCGATCGCCGGGGCCGGCTCGTTCACCCACATCCGCGACACCGCCACCGAACACGGACAGAGCGGCTGGATGGCCTGGGCCGTCGCCGTGTGCGTCGACCTCACCTGTGTCATGGCCGCCCGCGAACGCCAGCGCGACAAGAAGACCGGACGCGTCCGGGACGGCCTGGCCTCCTGGCCCACCCTCGTCCTCATCCTCGGCATCGTCTTGTCCCTGTCCGCCAACCTCCACCAAGCCGAAGCCTCCGCCTGGGGCTGGATCACCGCCGCCACCCCGGCGGGCGCGTTCCTGATCGCCGTCTCCATGCTCGAACGCCGCGCCTCCGGCCCCCGTCCCAAACCGTCCCCGGCCCCGTCCTCCGAGCCGGCCCCGGTGCCCGCGCTCGTCCCCGCCACCCAGGACGACAAGGACGACGACGACAAGGACCAAGCCGCGGACGGCCCGTCCTCGGAACTCGTCGACTACGCCCGCCGGGTGGCCACCGAGTACCAGAACGCCCAGGGCAAGCCGATCAGCCGCGACACCCTACGCGCCCGCCTGGGCGTGTCCAACCAACTCGCCTCCGACCTACTGCGCACCCTGCGCACCACCTCCGAAACCGCCTGAACCGAAAGGAGAACCATCGTGACCACCACCGACAAGCACACCGCAATGATCACCGGCCTGCGGGAACTGGCCACCTTCCTGGAGGCCAACCCCGAGCTCCCCATTCCCTACGAGGTGAGTGCCTTGTGTTTCCCCGCGCGAAGCACCGACGCTGAGATGACCGCCGAGGTCGACCGGATCGCCACCCTCCTGGGCGCCGAAGTCGACGCCGAGGACGCCTCCTACGGCCACTACCGCACTGGCATCAACTTCGGCCCGGTCCGCTACGGGGCGCTCGCCGTCCTGGCCCACCGGCGCGCCCGGTACGACGCCGAGACCAGCTACATCGGCTGCGTCGAACCCGACTCCGCCCATGCCGCCTGACACCCCACCGACCGCCCAGCATGACGGCGAGCAAGAACCGCCCGCGCTGATCGCGCCCAAGCGGTGGCGGTGCTGCGACTGCGGCGCCACCGGCCTCGACAGCCACGGCATCACCTGCAAGTCCTGCGACGGTCTCGGCTTCTGCTGAAACCGTCGGCGCCCCCGGCCTGGCCGTACATCCGCCAAGACGCCTGCCAGGTCGGGGGCCATCCCCCCTCACCCAACGAGTGAAAGGAGGAGACCATCTTGCCCACAACACGCCCCGACACGCACGCGATCGCAGGCATGATCACCCGCCTGAACGATCCGAAGTACCCTCGCTGGGCCGCCCGCCTCCGCGCCACCGGCGGCTGCCGCCAGCCCATCCACATGCGGGGCCGCGTCCTGCACGTCGACCGCGCCACCGGCCGGCTCCTGCACCGCTACACCACCGCCACCGAACCCGAGGGCGTCCTGCACCTGCCGTGCAAGACCCGCCGCGCCTCCCGCTGCCCGGCCTGCGCCGAGGTCTACCGCGCCGACACCTACCAGCTGATCCGCGCGGGGCTGGTCGGAGGCAAGGGCGTTCCAACCACGGTCACCACGCACCCATGCCTGTTCATCACCCTGACCGCCCCGTCATTCGGAGTCGTCCACACCCGGCGAGAGAAGAACGGCAAGACCTTGCCCTGCCACGCCCGCCGCGACGCGCAGACCTGCCCGCACGGGCGCGTCATGTCCTGCACCGCCCGACACGGCGCCGACGAATCGTGTCTCGGCGAGCCGCTCTGCCCGGACTGCTACGAGTACACGGGATCGGTGCTGTTCAACGCCGTCTCCCCGAAACTCTGGCAGCGCTTCACCGACGCCCTGCGGCGACGCGTCGCCAAGACGGCCGGTCTGACCCTGCGGGAGCTGCGCGAGCGCCTGACGATCTCCTTCGCCAAAGTCGCCGAGTACCAGAAGCGCGGGGTCGTCCACTTTCACGCCGTCATCCGCCTCGACGGGCCGGACGGACCAGGCGCACCGCCTCCAGCCTGGGCGACGGTAGAGATGCTGACGCACGCCGTACAACACGCCGTCCGAGCAGTGACCGTGACTGTTCCTTCGGCAGGCGACGAACCGGCGCGCATCCTGCGCTGGGGCCGACAGCTCGACGTCCGCGAGATCACCATGGACGGGGAACTCTCCGACCAAGCCGTGGCCGGCTACATCGCCAAGTACGCCACCAAAGCCGCCGAGTGCGTCGGCACCCTGGACCGACGTATCAACCCCCTCGACGACCTGACCGCCTTCAACCTCCGTGACCACCCTCGCCGCCTCATCGCCGAATGCCAGCGCCTGGGCGCCCTGGACGCGTTGGCCGACCTCCGTCTTGCCCACTGGTCCCACATGCTGGGATTCCGCGGCCACTTCTCCACCCGCTCGCGCCACTACTCCATCACCATCGGCTCCATCCGCGACGAACGCCGCGACTTCGCCCGTACTGAAGAGACCAGCACCGGGCGCCTGCCTCTCTTCGACGAAGACACCATCCTTGTGATCGCCAACTGGGAGTACGCCGGAAAGGGCTACTCACTCGGTGACGCACTCCTCGCTGCCGCACTGACCGGCACGGCCTTACATGCCTCGCCGACGAACGGCGAAGGTGATGCCCGGTGAGTCGGCGTGACGAACTGCTGACCGTTCCCCAGGTCCTCGACGAGTTGGGCGGGCTCTCTCGCCGGACGTTCTACCGCTGGCGCGAGCTCGGCCACGCGCCCAAGTGCATCAAGCTGCCTAACGGAGAGATCCGCGTCTGGCGGAGCGACTTCGCGGCCTGGCTGGACAGCCTCCGGGAGGCGGCATGAACACCTCCTACGACGTGAAGATCTGGGACATTCGCCGGAACGCTTCCAGCAAGACGCCTTCGTATGTCGTCCGCTGGAAGCTCGGCGGTAAGGAGCGGTCCAAGACCTTCCGGACAAAAGCGCTCGCCGAGAGCTTTGTCTCTGATCTACGGCAGGCGACCAGGAAGGGAGAACCCTTCGACTTGGTGACGGGTCTCCCCTCATCGATGGCCGCACCCGCCGAAACTGGGCCTACCTTCTTCGACTTCGCACGGTCGTACATGGCGGCTCGCTGGGTCCACTCGGCGGCCCGAACCCGCGAGACGATGACGTACGCACTGCTGTCCCTCGTCCCCGCGCTCGTCAAGGAACTTTCCAGCAGGCCGAAGGATGACAACCTCCGCGCGGTACTGCGCGATTACGCCTTCCTCCCCGACAAGCGGCGAGGGGAACTGCGGCAGGAGTACAAGGCAGCGTTCGCCTGGCTGGAAGCGGCGTCCCTGCCCCTTACCGACCTACTGGAACCAGCTGTGATCCGCTCGGCTCTCGACGCGATCGCCCTCTGCTTCGATGGCGAACCGGCGGCAGCCAACACGGTACGGCGCAAGCGGGCCGTACTCCATCACATGATGGAATCCGCGGTGGAACTCAAGAAGCTGCCCGCCAACCCGCTGCACGCGGTGAAGTGGAAGCCTCCGAAAGCGACTGGGACCGTCGACCCTCGGACGGTGGTCAACCCAGTCCAAGTACGAGCGCTGCTCGATGCTGTGAGACAGGTGGGTCGGACGCGTGGTCCCCGCATGGTGGCCATGTTCGCCTGTATGTACTACGCGGCACTCCGTCCTGAGGAGGCTTCGGGGCTACGCCGCCAGAACTGTGATCTTCCCGCTGAGGGGTGGGGCTTGATCACGCTTGAGAAGGCCCGTCCGCAGGCGAACAAGCGGTGGACGAATTCGGGGGAGACCCACGACGAGCGCGGTCTAAAGCACCGGGCTCAGGACGACACGCGGGAAATTCCCATCCCTCCCCTCTTCGTCGAAATTCTCCGCGAGCACATCGAGACGTACAGCGCCGAGAAGGATGGCAGGCTCTTCCGCACGAGCAAGGGACGCCCGTTCTCCTCCTCGGCCTACTCTGCCGTCTGGCGGGAGGCTCGCCGGCTCGCCTTCACCGCCGAACAAGTCGTCTCTCCACTGGCGGCCCGGCCGTACGACCTGCGGCACGCGGCGGTCTCTCTGTGGCTCAACGCGGGAGTCCCGCCGACCGAGATAGCCCAGCGCGCCGGGCACGGCGTTGATGTGCTCCTCCGCGTCTACGCGAAGTGCATAGAAGGACAACGAGCACGCGCCAATAGTCAGATCACCCAGGCTTTGGAGATGTGATCACTATTAACTTAGGAGGCCCCGGCAGAGTCCGGGGCCTTTGGTGTTGCCTGCTGATGGTGTGCAGCGGTTAGCGCCAGTGTTTTAGGTCTGGCGCAGCTAAGGTCCGACCCGCTGCGATGGCGTTCTGCACGCTTCGCGCAAGAGTGTTCTCCAGGGCGGTCGCCTGCTGCAGGAGATTCTGCATGCCCATTCTGTCGTCGGTGTGCGCGAGAAGGTAGCGGTACTTGTCGTTGTTCTGTAGTTGCTCATGAGCCCGTAGCGCGGCGTCTGCCTCTTGAGTACGGCGAGCGTAAGCCTCTAGCTCCATGATTCGCTGTGTGACCATCGCGACCGAATGCTGCAGGGCTTGCCGCTGTGGAGCGAGGACGGCCGTCAGCTCAGGTGTGACGATGACACCGTGGGTAGCGGCGACCTGTTCCGCACGAAGGATGCTCTGAAAACGGAGGAGACGACTGATCTCCCACAGTTGTTGGGGAAACAGTACGTTGTTGGCGACAGAGTCCAAGAATCCCTGCCGACTGACTTGCGACCCGGTGACTGTCATCGTGGCGTCGGCGGTCCGTTTGAGCAGAGCGTGGGCTTCGTTGTCGAGATCGCTGGGGAGTACGTAGCGATCACGGTAGAGGCGTGCAAGTCGTTTTGGGGATTTGAGGCGTTTCCGCGCGAGCAATGTCGCTGCGGCCGCAGCCATCAGAATGAGGAGGGGCGGGCCTATCCATGGTGCCTTGCTCGCAGCTACAGCGATGGCTATGAGGATTCCGTAGACCATAAAGATTGCAAGAGTTATCAGGAGACCTTGTGTTCTCGACGGCTGAGAACCGGCGTACCCGGACGAAGGCGCCATTGATATGCCAACGAGCTTCCGATGACCTATGATTCGGTGCTTGTCCCGAGGCGGGATGGTGGGATCGACGATCGGCCAGTGATCAGCCCAGGAGTGCATGGTAAAGATCAGCCTCCTAACGGCCCTGGCGTAGTCCAGCGTTGGACTCGGCATCGTGGGCTCTTCAGAGCGCAGATAATCTCAGAGAGCACTTTCCCGCACAACCAGCTTCAAGGGCGGCGAACAGAAGCGGGTGAGAGCGGAGGGCTCCCTGAAGCCGGACAGAGTTTCTCGCTGAGCTGCGGCTCGCTCTTCCATCTGTCGGTAGCTGAGGGCTCGGCGAGTAACGCCTGTCCTGTCCGTAGGGCGTAGGGGCCGATCCCTGACGTGGTGGTTTCGCTGGTTGATGTGACAGTCGACCGCGCTGACCTGGTCCTTTTGCGGGACATCGCCGGGCTGGGTGACCTCAAGATCATCCCGTGCATATTCCGCGAACGGCGACTCAGGGCCGCTCAAGGTGGCCTACGGCTGCACAGGGCGCATGCCGCCTCAGACAAGAAGTCCCAGGCCAGACGGCAAACCACAAGGTCAAGATGGTGCCCCCGGCATGATTCGAACATGCGACACCCGCTTTAGGAGAGCGGTGCTCTATCCCCTGAGCTACGGAGGCAGGGGCTCCTAGTAAGAGTAGCGAAAGTAGCGAGTGGTTGCGCGCTCGAAGGGGGAGTTGGGGGCGGACGGTGGGTTATCGGTTCGCTGGCCTGGAGTAATAAGGGGGGCAAGTGGGCGGGTGTGCGGCGTTGGGTGGGGTTAGCGTCACGGTCTGTGATCGACAGGCGACGGAAGCGTATTCGCGGGCATCGCGCCCTGCGGCCGGTGGTGCTGTGCGGTGCGATGCTGGCGCCCGCGCTTCTGGCCGGGGGGTTGCTGGTGGCCGAGCTCACCGGCTACGAGGCGGCTGTCCAGATGGCCGATGCCGATGTCGATGGGGAGCCTGAGGGGCCTGAAGAGGCCGAAAGGCGCGGGAAAGCCGAAGAGGACAGGGAAGCCGTAGAGGCGGCAGAGGCGGAAGAAGCCGAGAGGGCCGGGGAGGCCGAGACGCTTCACGAAGACGAAGACGAGGGTCTCTGGGCGAAGGGCAGGGGGCGGCGCGGATTCCAGGGGGGTGGGGGAGCCTGGACCGGTTCGGCGTCCCAGCTGGGGGCCGGGGAGCTTGTCGAGTCGCCGGATGACGAGCCGCCGGGGGATGTGGTGGCCGTGGTGCCGGTCGCGGTCGGGCCCGTACGGAGCCGGATGTTCGAGGCGAGGCTGGTGCCTCCGCCGTTGCGACCGGAGCGGGTGTACGGGGGATGGGTGCCCGTCGCGGCGAAATCGGGAGTGCGTCACATGGAGGAGGGCCCGAGTAAGCCGGGCCAGTTGGATGGTGCCCCTAACCCGAACGGGACGGATGGTGTGGATGAGCCAGATGTGGTCGTTCCCATAAAGACCCGCCCGCAGGGCTCCAGAGTGCCACGGAAGGCGGCATTGCCACCCCCTGTGGCACCTGAGCCCAGGAGGGAGCGGACGCCGCCACTCGCGCCACCTGAGCGCCGCGACGGGTGTTCGGCGGAGTGGAAGGGGACGTGGCTCTGGGAGGTCTGCAAGAAGCGAGGGCGGCAAGAAGTCTGACTTGTCCGGTCCCAAAAAGGGGTGTTCGGCGCATAACGGCTGTGGAGAGTCTGGCCCGTGTACTTGGTCAGCTGTAGTAGCGTGCGTGCCTGACCCAGGTCACGAGTTCGCAAACGGAGGGGTCGAACGTGCCACCTCGTCGATCAGCGGGTCTGATCGCCGTCGTCGCGACGATGACTTCCTTCCTGCCGGGAGCCGCTGCCGCGCAGCGGGCGCCGGCGGAGGTTCAGGCCGTCGTCGCCGCGGAGCCGGTGAATCTCACAGAACTGCGTCGCGAGGCGGAGAAGGCCGCGAAGGATCTTGAGGCCGCGACCAAGGCGCTGGAGCAACGCCGGGCCCAGATCCGTACCTCGGAGAAGGAGCTCACCACCAAGCTGCGGGAGCTGCAGGCCGCTGAGAGGGCCTTCGCTCAGGTACGGCAGCCGCTGTCGGATCTCGTCGGGGTCCTCTACCAGCAGCCGACCGGCGGTGACGTGGTCGGTTTCCTGTCCGGTGAGTCCGACGCCGACACCCTGCGCGCGATGGCCGGTCTCACCCAGATCGTCGCCGAGCGCGATCTGGTCCTTGAGGACAGCAGCCGCCTGCAGCTGGAGCGGGAACGCCTGGCGGGCGAGGCCCAGGAGCTCCGGGCGAGCAATCTCCTCGCGGAGGCGCAGATGGGCGCCGAGATCGAGACGCTCAGGGTGCGCTCGCAGAAGATCGTGCAGTCCCTGACCAAGGCCCTGGTGAAGCTAGGCGTCAAGATCGACAAGAAGGGGCGTCCGGCGGCCGGGTGCGACCCGACCAGGGCGACCTCGATGAGCGAGTTCCCCAACGGGCTCATCCCGCAGGCGTACCTCTGCCCGCTCCAGCAGCGGGGCAACCAGCTGCGGGGGGACGCCGCACTCGCGTTCATCAGCCTCAACGAGTCGTACAAGCGGCAGTTCGGCAGGCCGATGTGCGTGACCGACAGCTACCGGAGCCTGGCCGAGCAGCAGACGGTCTACTACACCCGCCCCGGCCTGGCGGCGGTCCCGGGCCGAAGCAACCACGGCCTGGGACTCGCCGTCGACCTGTGCGGGGGCGTCGAACGCTTCCGCTCGGCCGAGTTCAACTGGCTGGAGACCAACGGCAAGAAGTTCGGCTGGATCCACCCCAAGTGGGCCTACGTCAGCCCCTTCGAGCCCTGGCACTGGGAGTACGACCCCAAGATCGGCTCCCTGCTGTAAGGGGGCTCATTCGGTCGCGGCTCGCGGGCGCTGTATTCGTCGTCGGTGCTCGGCGTTAGATCAGATTTCTCCGTTGCGGATACCTGTCAGGAAGTTGTTCCAGGCTGGATGGGAGAAGGTCAACGCTGGGCCGAACGGGTCCTTGCTGTCGCGGACGGCGACAAGCTCCGGCAGGTTGGTGGCTACTTCAACACAGTTGTTGTTGGCTCCGCTGAGGGTGGGCGTACGGAACTCGGCGCCGGACAGGTCGGGGGAGATCATGGTCGCTCCTCAATGCTCCTCGCCAGGTCAGAGTTCTCCGGTGCGGATGCTCCTCAGGAAGTCGTTCCAGGCCGCGGGGGAGAAGGTCAATGCGGGGCCGGACGGGTCCTTGCTGTCGCGGACGGCGACGAGCCCCGGCAGGTTGGTGGCCACCTCGACGCAATCGTTGTTGGGGCCGCTGAGGGTGGAGGTGTGGAATTCGGCGCCGGACAGGTCAGGGGAGATCATGGTCGCTCCTCAACGCGGCGATGAATGCCGCGGACTCCTTGGGGGACAGGCACGCGTCGGTAAGGCGCTTGAAGGTCAGCATAAGTCGCTGAATCTGCTCGCCGTCTTCGACATATACCTCGCCTGCCGGACATTCGGCATAGCCCAGATCTGGATCGTCATCGAAAGACAACACCGAGAAGGCGCCCTCGGTGCCGCAGTGAACGCCGACCTTCAACGGGAGGATCTGGATGGTGATGTTCGGCTTGTCTGTGGCGTCCAGGATGTCGCCAAGCTGATGAGCCATGATGTCGGCTGATCCCACCGGGTAATGGAAAACACCTTCGGAGATGAGGAAGTGCAACATCGGAGCATGAGTGCCGAGCAGAGTGGTCTTGCGCTGCATACGGGCATCGACGCGACGCGTCAGTTCAACGTCAGGTCGATCGGGGTGGCCCGCTCTGATGATTTCCCGAGCGTAGTTCTCGCTCTGGAGCAGGCCGGGGACCACCAGGGGAGCCCAGTGGCAGATCGTCCTGGCCGCCGCCTCGAATTCGACGTATGACCCGGTGAACACGTCCGAATAGGCCGTCCACCAGCCACGCCGGGCGACTTCACGGGTGAGTTGCACCATGGCCTCGGTGGTCGCCGCCTCCACGCAGTACAGGTGGCAGATGGCCGCCACATCCCCAGGCGCCGGAGCGATCTTGCCGGTCTCGAAGCGGTTGAGCTTCGACCTGGACCACCCAAGCTGCTCGGCGGCGGCCTCGGTCGTCAGGCCGGTGGTCGCACGAAGGGTGCGCAGCTCACGTGACAGACGGCGTAGGCGGACCGTGGAGTACTTCATGCGGTTAGTTTGCCGCAGCTCAGCTGGCCCTTCCCGCTCAACATAGCAATTATGTGCGATGGGATTGCCGGCGTGAGATTCTCACGCCATGATGCTGCTTGTTACGTAGGGTAGTGAGATTCAAACGTATGGTGACGAATCCACTCCCTGTGTCGTCGCACGAAGCCTTGATACGAAACGGGCCCGTCAACGGTGTGGGCCACCGTCAACGAGCCCTTGATCAGGAAGTGAGTCCTGACCCGTGAACAACCCTAGTGCTCCGGTTCTCGACCGGGCCATGGCGAGCGGCTGTGCCTGTTTCGCCGACGTACCGCCGTTGCCCATGGGGTGTGCCGCCTGCGGGCACGCCCCCTACGCGCACGGTTGCCCCGGCCAGTCCGCCGATCATGAGCATGAGTACGCGCAGCCCTCGGGCACCTTGATGGCCATCCGTCTGGAAGCCCGTCGCACCGGGGACCGCTCCCTGTCCTGCTTCGAGCCGCTCGGCCCCGCGCGCCTGGCCGAGGTAACCGCCTCGGTGCCCGTCCAGCGGTCCGCGGAGCGGACCCGAGTCCAGGCCCAGCCTGTGGAGGCCACGCCGGTGCCCGTTCCGCGCCTTCCCTGGCGGGCTCGGATTCCCTGGCGGGCTCGGGCCGTACCGTCGCCGTCACCGTGGTGGGCGCGCGGCGGTCGTCGCCCGGCGCTCCGGTCCGGGGCCGTTCTCACCCGGACACCCTGGCCACCAGGGCCACCCCGACCCGGCATCGGGCGCCACTGCGCGCCTCATCCAACCGACCCACTCCGGCTCGGCGTCGGATGTCATCGCGAGGCCTGTCTGACCCGCCCACTTCGGCCCACGAGTATCGAGCACCACCCCGGGCGAACAGCCGCCCGCACCCCGTGCCGCGCGGCGCTCACCTCATCTCCGTACCGGCCGCCTGGCCCGTACGGTCCACCCCTCCGTGTCCTTCCCCGCTTCACAAGGCGGGCCCGTCCACCGCTACCGACGACCGGACGGGCCCTTGATCGGATGGAGGTCCAATCAATGGACGATGGTAGATCCAGCACCCCCGAACCGGCCATCCCCGGCTGGCGGCTGATTCTCAGTGACGCCGGGCGGCTGTGGGCCAGCCGGAAGGAGCCCTTCTCGGCGGTCGCGTTCGAGGCCGGGGCCGAACGGACCGTCGACGCCGACACCCTCCGGGCCGAGACCGAACGGCAGGAGGCCATCGCCAGGGAGGCCGTCGCCAAAGAGGCGCACGAGCAGCAGGCTGCCGGGCAGGTGATCTCGTGATCCGTCGCGTTCCGATCAGGCGGACCTCCGTTCGCGGGCGCCACCGCGACGGCCTGGCCACCGCCGCCGTACCCCACTACACCTGGGACCACGAGGCCCGCGCCGAGGCTGCCCTGCTGCAGATCACCTGGCCGGGGTGGGCCGTGCTCTACGGCACCGGCAGCCGCCTCTTCCACGCCATCGCCACCTGGCCCACCCCGGAACCGCTGCTGCTCTGCGACCGGACCGTCGAGGGCCTGAAAGCTCAGATGCGCGAGGCCGAGATGACCGCGATCACTCGGCGCCGGGTGCTCACCGGGACCGATCGTCCCTGAGCGGAGGGTACGGCGGCCAGAGCCTCCCCGGCTCCTGGTCGCCGTGCCCTCATCGGTCACCGCGGAGACTCATCCCGCGCGAGGGCCGATCGTGATGGAGAGCCGCCCGCCGGCCTGAGCGGAGGCGAGCTCGGTCGCCTGGGCCGACGTGGTGGCCAGCACGATGAGCGCGCCCCGCTCCGACTCCCCGCCCGGGGTGGCCAGGACCGTGACGTCCTCGGCCGCGACGGTCGCCGGAGCGTCGCCGTCCCACGTCGAGGTGGCGGCGAGCACGTCCACCACGTCACCCGGGGAGAGCAGGCGCGCGGTCTCGGGATCGGCGACGCGTACGGGGGTGGCGACCGTTCCCTCGCCGTGGGCGGCCAGCAGGCCGGGACCGAGCAGGCGGACGTCGGTCAGCGGCTCCCCGCGCCGCGCGGGACCCGTCAGGATCTTTCCCGCGTACGGCGTGCCGGGCCTCAGGGCGCCGTCGGGGACCGTACCGGGTCTCAGTGGGGCCGGTGTGAGGTCGGCCGGTTCCAGCACGCCTCCGGGAAGATCTTTGGCGGCGGTCAGGACGGTCACCGAGGCGGTGTCCGGGCGCAGAGCCAGTACGGCGCAGCCCATCGCCAGGGCGGCGACGGCGGTGGCGATGAGACGGTGACGGCGGTCGAGGAAGCGGCGCAGGGCGCGCATGGCTGACTCCAGGGGTGGGAGCCGGGCGGCGCGGTGCCCGTGATGGGGGTGGGACGCCCCCCGCCGATTGGCGGTGTGGTGCCCGTGGTGGATGGGACGCACCCCAGTTACGGAACGGAACGGGGTGAGGTGAGTGGCTCTCGGCGGATCCGGGTGGCGTGGGCAGGGAACGGGAGCCAGCTTTTTTCGGGGGGCGGGGTTCGGGGTTCTTCGGGGACTACCTGGGGCCGAGGCCGGGGCCGCCGACCACGGCACGGTCAGCCGGGAAGGTCGAAGGGGAGCTTGAGGCCGTCCAGGGCGGTCGGGCAGGGGCAGGTGCGCTCCTCGGGGAGGGCGGCGACGACGTCGGCGACGAGGGAGCGCATGCGGCCGACGTTGGTGGCGAAGAAGGAGAGGACCTCGTCGTGGGTGACCCCCTCACCCGCCTCGACCCCGGCGTCGTGGTCGGTGACGAGGGAGATCGAGGTGTAGCAGAGGGCGAGCTCGCGGGCGAGGACGGACTCGGGGAAACCGGTCATGCCGACGATCGACCAGCCGTTGCCGCTGAACCAGCGGGACTCGGCGCGGGACGAGAAGCGCGGGCCCTCGATGACCACGAGGGTGCCGCCGTCGGTCACCTCCCAGTCGGCGGAACGGGCGGTGGAGACGGCCGCCGCGCGACCTGAGGGGCAGTAGGGGTCGGCGAAGGCGACGTGGACGACGCCGTCCGCGTCGTAGTAGGTCTGCGCCCGGCCTGCGGTGCGGTCGACGATCTGGTCGGGGACGACCAGGGCGCCGGGGCCGATCTCGGCGCGCAGGGAGCCGACCGCGCTGGGGGCGAGGACCTGGCGGACGCCGAGGGAACGCAGGGCCCACAGGTTCGCCCGGTAGGGGATCCGGTGCGGGGGGAAGCGGTGGTCGCGGCCGTGGCGGGGCACGAAGGCGACCGAGCGCCCTCCGATCCGGCCGACGGTGACGACGTCGCTGGGCGGGCCGTACGGCGTGGTGATCTCGACCTCTGTGGCGTCGTCGAGCAGGGAGTAAAACCCCGAACCGCCGATGACTCCGATGTCCGCGCGAGTGACCATGGAGCCGAGGTTAGCGCCACGGCCGGTCCCTGAGGAGCCCGGATGACAGCCTGTGGATAACTACGTCCCTGGGTAGTCGCTCGATCGCTTTGGGTGAGAACGAGCGGAATGCCGACCGGGGCTGTTCCGCGATATCGGTGGCGGGCGGAGGGGGCGTCGGCGACCAGGGCAGGCAACAGGTCAGGGGCGGGGCGGGAGCCACGGCTCGGGGGCGGCCGGTCGAGCGGCCGCCCGTGAACGGCCAACCGAGGGGACAGGGGTGAGGGCAGGGCTTAGGAGGCCGCGGCGGCCGTGCTGCTCGCGGTCTTCGTCGACGTGGAGCCCGACGAGGACGAGGAGCTCGACGACTTCGAGGAAGACGAGTCGGACGAGCTCGACGAGTCGGAGGACTTCGACGACGAACCGGAGGAGTCCGAGGAGCCGGAAGAGCTCGACGAACCGTTCGCGGACGTCACCGTGCTCGACGACGAGGACCGGCTGTCGGTCCGGTAGAAGCCCGAGCCCTTGAAGACGATGCCGACCGCGGAGAACACCTTGCGCAGGTCGCCCGCGCAGCTCGGGCACTCGGTGAGAGCATCGTCGGAGAACTTCTGGACGATTTCGAACTGGTTGTTACAGGCTGTGCAGGCGTACTGGTAGGTGGGCACGCGCTCCTCCTCGTATGATCCGCGCCGATTGGCACTCTAGTGGCGCGACTGCTAATGGTACGCAGCCGACAAGCTTAAACGCGAGTCGGAGTCCTCGCATTCCGTAGCCGGATTCCGATCAGATGGGGTCGGACCCGGCTCCGGACATGGCCCGGCCTGGTGGATCGGGGGCATCGGCCCCGATTCGGCCGGGGCCGGATCCCGGTCAGGTGCCGCGTTCGCCGAACCAGCCCGCGAGCTTGCCCTTGCGGCTGATCGCGCGCATCCGGCGCTCGACCATGTCGCGGCAGGCGGCCGTGGTCACGACCAGCAGCTGGTCGTCGACCCTGATCCTGGTGGAGTCGGTGGGCACGAACGTACGGCCGTCCCTGACGATCAACGTCACCTGGGCGTCCGAGGGCAGCCGCAGCTCGAAGATCTCCACACCCTGCAGCTTGGAGGTCGGCGGGATTTTGACCTGCAGCAGGTCGGCGTTGAGCTCCTCCAGCGGCGCCGACTCGACCTCCAGGTCGCGGGCCTCGGCGGGGGTGGTCAGCCTGAGGAGTTTCGCCACGAACGGCAGCGTCGGTCCCTGCAGCAGGGTGTAGACGATGACGATCACGAAGACCTCGTTGAACACGAACTTGGCGGTGCCGTCGGGAACGGAGGTGGCCGCCCAGGGGATGGTGGCGAGCACGATGGGGACCGCGCCGCGCAGACCGGCCCACGACAGGAAGGCCTGCTCCCGCCAGCCCAGCCGGTCGATGCGTGTCAGCCGGGCCAGCAGCGCGGAGACGATGATCGACAGAGGACGGGCCACCGCGACCAGGATGAGCCCGGCCACCAGGCCGGGCACGATCGCCGACGGCATCTCCGAGGGGCTGGCCAGCATGCCGAGCATGACGAACAGGCCGATCTGCGCCAGCCAGGCCACGCCCTCGGCGAAACCCCGCGAGGACGCGCGGTGCGGCATCCGGGAGTTGCCCATGACCAGCGCCGCGAGATAGATCGCGAGGAAGCCGCTGCCGTGCAGCAGCGTCGCTCCCGCGTAGGCGACGAACGCGAGCGCGAGCACCGCGATGGGGTACAGGCCGGAGACGGGCAGCGCGATCCGGCGCAGCGCGTACGCGCCGAGCGGGGCGACCGCCAGGCCGACGGCCGCGCCCACCACGAGTTCGAGGACCACCTCGAACAGCGCCACCCCAAGGCTGGGCGAGGTGGCGGCGCTCAGCAGCATGACGGCGATCACCGTGGGGGCGTCGTTGAGGCCCGACTCGGCCTCCAGGATGCCCGCGAGGCGCGGGGGCAGGGGCAGGCGGCGCAGTACGGAGAAGACGGCGGCGGCGTCGGTGGAGGCGAGGATCGCGCCGAGCAGGAACGCGGTCCGCCAGTCCATGCCGAGGATCAGGTGCACCGGGATCGCGACGGCCACGATGCTCACTCCCACGCCGACGGTGGCGAGTACCAGGGCGGTGGGGATGGCTTCCTTGACGTGGCTCCAGGTGGTGGTCAGACCGCCCTCGGCCAGGATGATCGCCAGCGCGATCAGACCTATCTCCTGCGCGAGCTGCGGGTTCTCGAACTGCAACCCGAACCCGGCCTCGCCGACGAGCAACCCGAAACCCAGGAAGATCAGGAGACTGGGCAGCCCGCTCCGGTGGGCGACACGTACTGCGACGATGGCCGCGATGACGATTCCGGCACCGAGAAGCAGCCAGACGTCCAGTCCCATCTGGTCCCCTCTCTGACTCCGGGGACCATTGTGTCGTATTCGGAAGGGCTGCCACGCGCGAGTGGCGCGCACTCCCCGTCACGATCCTGACGCTTTCGGTCCCGCGTACGGCGGCGATCCCGCCGGCCGGTCACCTCTCGGTCACCTCCCGGTTCCGCGGTTCGGGCACACTTCCACCCGGCTTCCACCCGGCCGGGCACCCCCTGTGTCCCGCCGCCGGTCACACCTCCGCCCTGCCGCGTCCGGGTACCCCCCCCCGCGCCCCGTGGCCGGTCACACCTCCGCGGTGGCGGTCTTGAAGATCCCCTCGGGGGTCGCCGCGTAGCGGACCGCGAGGTCGTGGGACTCGGCGGGCACGTCGTCGAGCAGCTCGCCCTCGTGGAGCAGCGCCACCGTCGGCACGTTCGGGCCGACCCTGGCCAGGGCCCGGTCGTAGGAGCCACCGCCCCGGCCCAGCCGTACCCCGGTGGTCCTGTCGACCGCGAGGGCGGGCACGATCACCAGGGCCGCGGTCCTGACGGCGTCGACGCCGCGCCGGGTGTCGACCGGTTCCATGATCCCGAAGCGGCCGGGGGCGAGGGTGTCGGGGCCGTCGTACACCGCCCAGTCGAGATCGTCGTCGTCGCGGAGCACGGGCAGGATCACGGTCGCGCCGTGTTTCCACAGGGCGAAGACCAGCCCGTGGGTCGCCGGTTCGGTCCCGACCGACCAGTAGCACGCGACCAGCCCGGCCATCTGGACCCAGGGCCGCTCCAGCAGGGATTCCCTGATCTGGACGGAGGCCGCGTGCCGCTTCTCGCCGGGGATCGAGGCGCGTGCGGCCTCGATAGTGGCACGCAGCGTCAGCTTGTCCACAGGTCCCTCCACTAAGGTTTCGGTTATGGCCGACTTCGAAGCTGTGACGAAAGCAGTCGTTCCCGCGGCGGGTATGGGCACCCGTTTTCTTCCGGCGACCAAGGCGACCCCCAAGGAGATGTTGCCCATCGTCGACAAGCCCGCGATCCAGTATGTCGTCGAGGAGGCCGTCTCCGCCGGGCTGCTCGACGTTCTCATGGTCACCGGCAAGAACAAGCGTTCCATCGAGGATCACTTCGACCGGGCCCACGAGCTCGAGGAGATCCTGGAGGCCAAGGGCGACGACGAGCGGCTCTCCCAGGTGCGGGAGCCCGCCGACCTCGCCATCCTGCACTACGTACGGCAGGGCACGCCGCGCGGCCTCGGCCACGCCGTCCTGTGCGCCAAGCAGCACGTGGGCGACCACCCCTTCGCCTGCCTGCTCGGCGACGACCTCATCGACCCCCGCGACGAGCTCCTCAAGCGCATGATCGAGGTACGCGGCACGTACGGCGGCAGCGTCATCGCGCTCATGGAGGTCCCCCAGGAGCAGGTCTCCCTGTACGGCTGCGCCGCCATCGAGGCCACCGCCGAGGACGACGTGGTCAGGGTGACCGACCTGGTGGAGAAGCCCCCCGCCGACGAGGCCCCGTCCAACTGGGCCATCATCGGCCGCTATGTGATCGACCCGGCCGTCTTCGAGGTCCTGGAGAACACCCCGCCGGGACGCGGCAACGAGATCCAGCTCACCGACGCCCTGCGGACCCTCGCCGGACGCGGCACCGACCAGGGCGGCCCGGTGCACGGCGTGCTGTTCAGGGGCCGCCGCTACGACACCGGCAACAAGCTCGACTACCTGCGCACGGTGGTGCAGTTCGCCGCCGAGCGTCCCGACCTGGCGCCCGAGTTCATGCCCTGGCTCAAGGAGTTCCTGGCCTCGCGATGAGCTCCCTGAAATCGGTCGACGACCACCTCTCCGACATCCTGCGCACCGTGCGGGTGCTCGCCCCGCTGGAGCTGGAGCTGGAACGGGCGCTGGGCACCACGCTGGCCGAGGAGGTCGCGGCTCCGGTCGCGATGCCGCCCTTCGACAACTCGGCGATGGACGGCTACGCCGTGCGGTCCGAGGACGTCGCGGACGCCCCGGTGACGCTTCCGGTGATCGACGACATCGCGGCCGGAGACGGCCGGTTGCAGGCCATCGGCCCCGGTATGGCGATGCGGATCATGACCGGGGCCCCGCTGCCCGCCGGGGCCGACGCGGTGGTCCCGGTCGAGTGGACCGACGGCGGCACCGCGCGGGTCGCGATCGGCCGCCCGGCGGTGAAGGGCAACGCCGTCCGCAGGTCCGGTGAGGACGTGCGGGCGGGTGACGTCGTCCTGCCCGTGGGCACCCCGATCGGTCCCGCGCAGCTCGGCGTGCTGGCGGGCGTCGGCCGCCGCCGGGTTCTCGTACGGCCCCGCCCGCGGGTGGTCGTGATCTCCACCGGAGCCGAGCTGGTCGAGCCGGGCCTGCCCCTGGGGCCCGGCCAGATCTGGGAGTCCAACAGTTTCGCCCTGGTCGCCGGCGTTCGCGAGGCGGGCGGGGAGGGCTACCGGGCGGGGATCGTCGGCGACGACGCCGCGGGGTTCCTCGACCAGCTCGACGCGCAGCTGCTGCGGGCCGACCTCGTGATCACCAGCGGCGGCGTCTCGATGGGCGCGTACGAGCCCGTCAAGGAGGCCCTCGGCCCGCTCGGGACGGTCCGTTTCGAACGGGTCGCGATGCAGCCGGGCATGCCCCAGGGCTTCGGCGTGGTCGGTGAGGACCAGGTGCCGATCTTCGCGTTGCCCGGCAATCCGGTCTCGTCGTTCGTGTCGTTCGTCCTGTTCGTCCGGCCGGCGCTGCGTAAGATGCAGGGCCTGCCCGAGGGGCCCACGCCGACCGTGCGGGCGGTCACCACCGGCCCGCTCCGCTCGCCAGAGGGCAAGCGCTCCTACCTGCGCGGGGTGTTCGGCCCCGGCGGCACGGTCGGCCCGGTGCGCAGGCAGGGTTCCCACCAGCTCGCCGCCCTGGCCGCGGCGAACGCCCTGATCGTGGTGCCCGAGGACGTCACCGAGCTTCCCGAGGGCACCGACGTGGAGGTCATCCCCCTGTGAACCCCGTGGACCCCGTGAATCCCGTGAATCCCGTGAATTCTTTGGACCCCGTGAACGAGCGGGACCGGAGCGAGGCGGCCGGATTCACCCACCTCGACGAGACCGGCGCGGCGCGCATGGTGGACGTCTCGGCCAAGGACGTCTCCCTCCGTACGGCGACCGCCACCGGCAGGGTGCTGCTGTCCGCCGAGGCCGTGGCGCTGCTGCGGTCTGGGGAGGTCCCCAAGGGCGACGCGATCGGCACCGCGCGGATCGCCGGGATCATGGGCGCCAAACGGACCCCCGACCTGATCCCGCTCTGCCACCCCATCGCGCTGCACGGGGTCAAGGTCGAGCTGACCGTGGCCGACGACGGCGTGGAGATCACGGCACGGGTCAAGACCGCCGACCGCACCGGCGTCGAGATGGAGGCGCTGACCGCGGTCTCCGTCGCCGCGCTCGCCCTGATCGACATGGTCAAGGCGGTCGACCCGGCGGCCGTGATCACCGATGTCCGCGTCGAGGAGAAGACCGGCGGCAAGACGGGCATCTGGACCCGCCCCTGACATCCCGCGTTGTCGCCACCGTCGAACAGGTCGCCGAATCGAGCGGTGTCGTGCCGCGTTTCCTCCCCAGGGCCACACCCCGGGATCTCCACCCTGGAGGTATTCCATGAGAGCTCTAGTGATCACCGCCTCCAACCGGGCCGCCGCCGGGACGTACGAGGACACCTCGGGGAAACTGCTGGCCGAGTTGCTGGTGGCGGCCGGGTGTGACGTGGACGGCCCGCGGGTGGTCCCCGACGGCGAGCCGGTCGAGGCGGCGCTGCGGTCCGGGGTCGCCGAGGGGTACGACGTGATCGTCACCACCGGCGGCACCGGCCTCACCCCGGCGGACCTCACCCCGGAGATGACCCGGCGGGTGATCGACAGGGAGGTTCCCGGCATCGCCGAGGCCATCCGTCACGTGAACCGCGACAAGGTGCCCACCTCCATCCTTTCCCGCGGGCTCGCCGGGCAGGCCGGTGGCACGTTGATCGTCAACCTGCCGGGTTCCTCGGGAGGGGTGCGTGACGGCATGGGCGTGCTGTCTCCCGTGCTCAGGCACGCCGTGGACCAGATCAGGGGAGGAGATCACACCCGTTGATCCGCCTCCTTCGCTTCCATGGCACGGCGGGCCTTCTTCGGGAGATGATGAGGGGGTGGATCGACTTCGTGGCTGGCCGGTGACCCTTACGGAAGGCCCGGTAGGACTTCGGCCGCTGCGCCTGCGGGACGTGCGCGTCTGGCGGGAGTCGCGGCTGCGCAACGCGAACTGGCTCCGTCCCTGGGAGCCGAGCAACCCCGAGACGCCCCTCTTCAAGACCGGTCTCGGTCCCTACATCTCCATGGCCGGGACCCTCCGCAGGGAGGCCAGGCAAGGGCTCGCGCTGCCGTGGGTCGTCACCTACGAGGGCGCCTTCGCCGGGCAGCTCACCGTGGGCGCCATCGTCTGGGGTTCCGCCAGGTCGGCCCAGATCGGCTACTGGGTGGACGGCGCGCTCGCCGGTCGCGGGATCACCCCCACCGCGGTCGCGATGGCCGTCGACCACTGCTTCTTCACCACCGGGCTGCACCGTGTCGAGGCCAATATCCGGCCGGAGAATCATGCGAGCCGCAGAGTGGTTGAAAAGCTGGGATTCAGGGAAGAAGGGGTCAGACGTCGGCACCTGCACATCGACGGTGCCTGGCGCGACCACATCTGTTACGCGCTCACGGTCGAAGACGCCCCGAGGGGGTTGCTCGTACGGTGGCGGCGAGCCCGTGAGGCGGCCGCCCACGGTGGCACTCCGCATGAAGAGGTTTGAAGATCTCGCGACACACCGCATCGAATGCTCGTCAAATAGTGACACGCGGTCTTACGGTGCGTGACATGAGCAGATCGAAGGCGCCGGGAGACCACGCGCGTCTTCATGCTGCCCGGAGGTGGCCGTGAGCAGCGGTGTCGTTCTCTATCTGGCCATCGTCGTCATGTGGCTGTGCGTGCTCGTGCCCATGTGGCTGCACCGCGACCGCAACACCCTGTCCGAGAACCCCAAGGACATCGAGCCGTACGCCTACGACGAGCGGGTGATCGACGAGGACTCCGCCGAGACCCTCACCGAGCCTCTGCCCGTCACCTCCGGCGACCTGCCCGCCTCCCCGCTCTCCCAGGGAGACGACCTTCCGTCGCCCGGTGCCGAGGAAGCCTCGCCGGGTGCTCAGACAGCGCCCGAGACCGGGAGTGAGGCCCCGCCCGCCCGGCCTCAGGCCGGCAACCCCGCGACCGGCAACCTCGCGACCGGCAGGGCCGCCGCCGGCAGGGCCGCGTCCGAGCGCCGCCGCGCGGAGCTCCGCCGCCGGGGCAAGCAGGTGGCCAAACGCAGGCGCCTCACGTTCTGGTGCGTGCTGCTCCTGCTCGCCTCCGTGGTGACGGCGGCCGTCCAGATCATCCCCTGGTGGGGTGTGGCGCCCTCAGTGGTGCTCCTGGGCGCCTACATGGCCGTTCTGAGGGTCACGGTCCAGATCGACGCCGAGCGGCGCGAGGCCATCGCCAGGGCCCACGCGGAACGTGCCAAGCGCGCCCGCCGCCGTGCCGCCCTCCTGGAGGCCCAGCGCCCCGTGGCCGAGATCATCGACCTGGCCGCGCACCGCGATGAGATCTTCGACCAGTACGCGGAGACGCCCCGCCGCGCGGTCGGCGACTGATCCGCGCTCCGGATGGCGCGAGCGCCCCTGGAAGTTTGCTAATCTAGTCCACGTCTTGGGGATGTAGCGCAGTCCGGTAGCGCACTTCGTTCGCATCGAAGGGGTCAGGGGTTCGAATCCCCTCATCTCCACCAGGGGCCGTTCTTGAGTTAGCTCAGGAACGGTTGACGAGATCCCGTCCGATCGCTTGATCGGGCGGGATTTCCTCTTTTCCGAGGCTCTGTGGCCGCTGGGTGGGCTGATTTCGGCTCGTGCGGTGGCCCTGGCGGAGGGCGCTGGTGGTGGTGGACCGCTGTGAGCGCGTGTGGGACCGGCCGGTGGGCGTGCGAAACCCAGCGGTCGTCGTGGTGTTGTGCGGCTGGTGGCGGGGCGGATCACTCGCGTGGTGGTGGTCTGCTGTCTGCCTTGGGCGGGGCGGGGTCGTGCTCGTCAGGCGTTGTCGGGTCCTGAGGTACGGGCTCCTCGGTGCGGTCGTGGACTTGCCGCCAGCTGAGCAGGATGTGCTGGTTGGCCAGGCAGACCATGAGCGCGGCCAGCAGCGTTTGGGCCACGCGGCCGTGCGCGAGCCGATTCATCGGGTCGCCGATATCGATGTGGTGGCCCTTGATCCTGCCGTTGACGCCTTCGGTGTTGGCTCGGATGCTCTTGTAGGCGTCCTGCCAGGTGGGGGTGAGGTAGCGCCGGTCCTGGCGGAGCTTGTCTTTGATGCCGAGGTCGTCGGGGCGCAGCGTGATGGTCGACTTCTGGCAGATGCGTGGCAGCTCGGCCAGGGGAAGGGGGCGTTTTCTCTCGTTGTCGGGCAGCTGGATCGTGGGTTTGGCGGCCGGGTGGGCGGCGCGCTGGCCGGTGTTGGTCAGATCCACCGCCGCGGGAGAGGCGGGTGGAGTAAGGCGGGTTCGGGTGTCGTCGGCGGGGGCGCTCACCGGGATGGGCCGCTGACGACCCGATCGCCGGCGGCGGTCAGCCCGCTCTCGCGCAGGATCTGCTGCACGGTCGCCTCCAGCGAGCTGTCCGCGCCGATGATCGTCTCGTCGCCCTCGGGCAGCAGATCGCGTTGCCGGTACCACTGGCACATCTGTTCGCCGCTGAACTGTGAGCGCTGGGGCCGGGTGGTGTGCCGACGCAGGGTCTCGGCCAGGGGAATGTCGAGGTAGAAGAAGGAGCTCGGCCCGGGGTGGTCGCGGCGCAGCGCGGCCAGCATCGGCGCGTACCGGTCCGCGTACAGGATGCCTTCGATCAGGACGTGGTAGCCGCGCTTCAGGCAGTGGCGGGAGATGGTGTCGATGAGGTCGATGTTCGCCCCGCCCGGCACGTCGCGTTCACGGAGGATGTCACGCCGGATGGCGTCCTGACTGACCACGGCCAAGTCTCGGTCGCGGGCGGCTTGCAGGACTCGGGCGATGCTGGTCTTGCCGGAGCCGGAGTTGCCGCGCAGCACGATCAGATGGGTATGGGGTGAGCCGGTGCGCACTCGAGCAACCTAGCGAAGCCCATCTGGACCTGCGGGTACATTCGCGGCGGCCACCAATCGCCGGTGCGGGCCGACAGGGCGAGGAGACCGGCTGCCCCGCATAGGTGTTGAGAGCGTGGGTGCAGACGGGCGAACGGTCGAAGAACTGCACGGGCGGCGCGGTGATGACCGGCCGTAGCTGCCGCCGTTGCAGGGCCACGACCTTGTCGATGAAGGACGGCAGGGTCCACGGCTCGGCGTCGCCGCGCCTGCCCGTCCGCGATGACCGCCGTGGCCGCCTCCTCGGCCGTCGCGTATCCGAGGGCCGCCAGGCTCGCAGGGGCGTGGTCTTGCCGGCGCCAGGGGTGCCGGTGAGGATGTAGCGCCTCATTGCCGTCTGTCCGCCTTTCTGGTCACACATCGAACGATCTCGGTTGTGGGCGTGGGGATCCGGCCGGGTGGCAGTGGGCGGTGCCGGAACCGCTGCCGTCCAGGGCGGGAAAGGGGGAAGACCACCGAGGACGGCACCCGGACGGGGATCGCGACCGGTCCGCGGGCGTGCCCGGACCCGGCCGGGTCGATCATCTGGGACGTGTCGGCGGATTCCGCAACCGCCCGAGCGCACCTGCACTCCGCCGGGGCGCGCAAAAGGGAGGGGCGCGATCGCCGCGCTGGATCTACCCGCCGGACGCGCCCGCGGCGACCAGCCGTAGCACTTCGCCCTGGAGCGGGCTCAGCACGGACGCGGCCGTCGCCGGACGCGTGCCGGGCGAGCGGGGCCATGTCGGCAGGGTCCCTCGGCAGATATCCTCAACGGGTGTGCGCGACTTCGACGGCCAGGGAGTCGATCCCGCCCTCGACCTGCGGGGCTGGTGTCTCCACTCACGTCGCGCCGAGACTCCACGCCCGGACCTTGAGGTCGTCGCCGCCGGCCACGGCGATGGTCACGCCGTTCAGGGTCCCGACCGCCACCGAGTGGACCCATCTGGTGTTGCCGACGAGGGCTCTGCCGATCTGACGTCCTGCGGCCAGGTCCCACACCCGCACGGTGCGGTCATAGGCGCCGCCGGAGACAGCGATGGGCCGTCCCTCCAGGGTGCCGAAGGCCATCGAGTTGACGGAATCGGTGTGGCCGGTGAGCGGTCGCCCTATCAACTCGCCGGCGGCCAGGTCCCATATCCGGATCTTTCTGGCGCCGCCGGTGACAGCGACGACCTTGCCGTCCAACGTGCCGAGCGCCAGCGACTGGATGGGGTCGGGACCGGTGAGGGGGCGGCCGACGCGTTGGCCCGTGGCCAGGTCCCACACGCGCAGGGTTCTGTCATCACTGCCGGTGACGGCGATGATCCTGTCCCCCAGCGTATGGATCGCCGCTCCCGTCACCGCGTCGGTGTGACCGGTGAGGGGCCGGCCGATTCGGCGGCCCGCGGTCAGGTCGTAGACCCACATTGCGTAGCGGTCGTCGTAGCCGAAGACGGCGACGGCGTTGCCGTTCATCGTGCCCAGCGCGAGCGCGCTGACCGCGTCGGTGTAACCGGTGACCGGCTCGCCGATCTGCTTGCCTGAGGTCAGGTCCCATACGTTGAGCGCGCCCCCATTGTCTCCGCCGCCGCCCGCGTTGTCGCCGGTGACGGCGACGGGCGTGCCGTTCACCGTGCCGGTGGCCATCGTCCAGACGGAGTCGGGGATCTGGACCTTGCGGATCTGCCGGCCTGCCGCCAGGTCCCAGATCCGCAGCGTGTAGTCGTAGTGGGTGCCGGAGATCGCGACGGTCCTGCCGTCCACGGCGGCGATCGCCACGGCGCTGATCTCGCGGGTGTGTCCGGTGAGCGGGGGGCTGAGCGGGGTCCCGAACGGCGGTTGCGCCGTGCTCGGCGATGGTGCGGAGGTCTGCGCCCGGGCATGAGGCGTCGCGGGAGCGGATGCCGGCCGGCCGGATCGGCCCACGTCCGGCGACCCCGTCGCGGGGGTCTCCTGCTGCAGGGTGCGGATGATCGCGGCACCCCCGCCGACGACTCCCACCGCCGCGAGGGAGAGTAGGACACGCCGCCGGGCCGGGCCGGCGGGCATCGTGGACGGCTGGCGGGAGGGGGCCATCGGCTGGTCGAGGTCGCCGCGCGCCGGTGGCGGCACGGGGTCGGGGGGACGGGCGACGACGTGACCGGTTGAGTCTTCGGAGCCAGGGGCCGCCGCCGGCGACTCGGCGGGTGCCGCCCGGCCGGGGGTGGCGTGTTCGCCGGTCAAGACGCTCAGTATGGCGGTGATGGTGGGGCGCGCGGCGGGGTCCTTGTCCAGGCAGGCGGCCAGCAGGTCGTCCAGCGGGGTGGGCACGCCGCTCAGGTCGGCCTGTCCCAGCACGATGGCGCCGATCACCGCTGTGGCGTCGTCACCGGGGAAGGCGCGGCGGCCGGTGGCGGCGAACACCATGGTGGCCGCCCAGCTGAACACGTCACAGGCCGTGGTGGCCGGCTGGGAGGCGAACAGTTCGGGGGCCATGTAGGCGGGGGTGCCGACGGGGCCGGAGCTGGTGGTGACCTGTTCCAGGGCCTGGGCGATGCCGAAGTCGATGACGACGGGCCCCTCGGGGCCCATCACCACGTTGGCCGGTTTGAAGTCGCGGTGCACGATGCTGGCGCGGTGGACGGCGGTGAGCGCGGTGAGCGTGGTGAGCGTGGTGACCGCCAGGCGCTCCAGCCCGCCCCCGGTGCGCGGCCCGTCGCCGGCGACCAGGTCCTGCAGGGAAGGGCCGGGCACGTACTCGCTGACCACGTAGGGGCGATCGCCGGTCATGCCCGTGTCGAGCACTCGGGCCGTGCAGAAGGGCGCCACCTTACGGGCCAGGTCGATCTCGCGCAGGAAACGCCGGCGCACGCCGGGGTCGCGGGCCATCCGGGCGTGCAGCACCTTGATCGCGACCCGGGCGCCCGACGGGGAGTGTCCCAGGTAGACCACGCCCTGACCGCCTTCTCCCGCGACACCGCTCAGGCGGTAGTCGCCGATCTGGCGGGGGTCGGTCTCACTCAGCGGGAACAGGTCGGCCGCCGTTCACTCCGTGACCGCGTCGCGGGCGGGCGGACCCTTCCGCGCTGCCACCTCATGTGAAGGCTCCTTGACGCCGAGGCGGAAGCCGAGCATGTCGCACCACCGGCACCGCGTCAAGGAGCCTTCACATCGATGCCCGCACCCACCTGAGAGCCGGGATCTCCATGCCGCCGTCTCGCCCCTCAGGGCGTTGAAAGCCTTCTGCGGATAGCATTTCTCGCGCTGGCAGAGTTTCGCCCCATGCCTCCGGGAGGGCTCCTATGCGGTGGGTTCCGGCTTCATCGGGAGCCTCCCCCTGGCCGGCGGAGACCTTCCTGGCGCGGTTGCCGGAGCCGTCCAGGCAGACGCTGCTCGCGCTGGGGGGCATCCACACCTATCCCGCCGATCACGTGATCGTCCGCCAGGGCGAGTCCGCGGATCTCGTCTCCGTCGTCGTGCACGGCCTGGTCAAGGTGACCGCGCGCACGGAGAACGGCCGGGAGTCCTTGCTCGCGGTGCAGGTCAGGGGGCGTGGTCGGCGAGGTGGCCGTGCTGGACGGGTCGACGCGCTCGGCGGACGTGGTCGCCTGCGGAGTGACCGTCGTCCAATTGATCAAGGGTGAGGTCTTCCTCGGTTACCTTCGGCGGCATCCCTCCGCTGCGCTCAGCACCTTGATGGGCGACCGGCTGCGCTGGGCGAATCAGCGGCGGCTGGAGTTCGCCGGATACGACAGCGACATCTGCCTGGGCCACCTGTTGCCGGCCGTGCTCGCCCGGCACGGCCGGACCGGAGGGCACGGATCTGGGCGTCCCGCTGACCCAGGTCGAGCTCGGCGGCCTGATCGGCGCCAAGGAGAGTACCGTCCAGAAGATCCTGCGTGACCTGTCGGCGCGCGGGCTGGTGCGCACCGGCCACCGGCGAGTCACCGTCACCGACCTTCCGGGCCTGGCGGCCTTCGCTGACCTCGGCCCGCCTCCCTCGGGTGAAGGTCAGGCGTAGGTCGACCGGCAGGTACGGGATCAGAGCGCGGGCCGCGACCGCGCGGCCGCGCGTTGCAGGGCTGCGGGAGACCGGCGAGGGCGGAGCGGGTTCCGCGATCCGCTCCGCGATCCGCGGGCGTCAGCCGGTCAGCGCCGTCAGCGCCAGCCAGGCGACGGTGGCTACGACCTTGACGGAGCAGCCGACGGGTCTGATCTTGTGATCGGTGTGTGGTCCGGCGGGAACGTCTTGGGGCGCTGCCAGAATGGCACACCGCCGGTGTCCGGAATCTGCTGGGCACCTCAGCCGCTCTGCGGTACTCGTTTATCAACCCTCCGACAGCTCGTCGGTGCTGAATCGGAGCGGTCAGGTCGATCACCGGGCCGGCTTCATTCACTGGCGGCTTCTGGTCCAGGGCCTGATAGGGCTGCCGGCGCCCGGATACACAGCGGCCACGTCCATACCGGCACGTGAGACGGGGCCCATATGCTGGGAACATGGTATTGCCCGCGCAGCGGGCGCTGGTGCCCCTGGACTCGGTGCTCGGACTGCTGGACCTGCTGCTCGATGAGACGGCCGACGAGCAGAGCGCCGTCGCGCCGCTCGCCGAGTCGCTCGACGGCGTCGAGCTGGCCGGCGTGCTGCGGCGGACGCGGCGGGTGCGGGCGGCGCTGGCGCGGTGGCGCCGGCGAGATCAGGAACTGTCCGCGCTGCTGTCCAGCGCGCGTGAGCTGGCCGAGCTGCGCGATCTGGACGCGCTGCTGGACCGCCTGGTGGCCCGGGCGCATGGCCTGGTGGGCACCGACGTGACGTATCTGTCGGAGTTCGACCAGGAGACCGATGAGTTGCGGGTGCGCTCGACGCTGGGCACGTTCGCGCCCGAGTTCCGCCGACTTCGGGTGCCCCCGGGAAAGGGCCTGGCCGGCAAGGTCGTGTCCACGCGCAGCCCGCAGTGGACGACGAACTACGACCACTATCTCGACGTCCCGCATGACGCGGAGATCGACGAGGCCGTGCGGGCCGAGGGGCTGGTGTCGCTGCTTGGTGTGCCGCTGGTGGCGGGCGACCGCGTGCTGGGGGTGCTGTTCGCGGCCAACCGCGACGAGCACGCGTTCACGCCCGAGGAGATCGTGCTGCTGTCGGCGTTCGCCGACCACGGGGCCGTGGTGTTGCAGACGGTGCACCTGCTGGCGCAGGCCCGTGCGTCGGCCGAGGCGGCGCGGGCGGCCAACGAGGATCTCGCGCGCACCATGGCGGCGAGGGAACGCGCCAGCGCGGTGCATCAGGACCTCACCAATGCGGTGTTGCGCGGGGGCACCGCGCACGAGGTGGCCCGGACGCTTGCCGCCTCGCTGGGGCGGTCGGTGGAGATCTTCGACCGCGACCTGGCCCCGCTCGCCTCGGCGCGGACCGCTGCCTCGCGGGAGTCCTCGTCCGTGACCGCGCACGTACGCGCCGCGGTCGAGCGTAGCCGCACCACGGGGCGGTGCGTGTTCCTGGACCCGTCGGATGACGGGGCGTCTGTCGTGGTCGCCGTGGTGGCCGCCGAGACGCTGCTCGGCGCGATCCTCGTCGGCCACGGCGATCTCGCGCTGGGCTCGGTCGAGCGGCGCACGATCGAGCGCGCGGCGCAGATCGTGGCCCTGCTGGCGCTGAAGCGGGAGGCCGTCGCCGAGGCCGAGGAGCGGGTGCGGGGGGAGCTGATCTCCGACATCCTGCTGGGCGACGGCGCGCACCGCGAGGAGCTGATGTTGCGGGCCCGCGCCCGCGGGGTCCGTCTGGAGTCGCTGCGCATGGTCGTCGCGGTGCTGGTGCCGCGTGACCGGCGCAGGGCGGCCGTGCAGGCGCTCGGCACCTGGCGCCCTGGCCTGCTGGCCGGTGAGCACGCGGGCTGTGTGGTCGTGCTGACGGACGCGGCCGACCCCGACAGCGCGGCGACCGAAGTCCGTGAGTGCGTGCGCCCGCTGACGGGGGTGCCGGTGCTCGTGGTGGCCGACGCGCCCGTCGCCACATGGGGCGAGCTGGGCGCCCGGTTCGAGCCGCTGCGCCAGTGCGCCGATCTGCTGCACGGCATGGGCATCCAGGACACGGCCGTCAACGCGGCGGCCTACCAGCCATACCTGGCCCTGTTCGGCGCCGGGCGCGACGGGATCGTCGCGTTCACCGAGGCGGTGCTCGGGCCGGTGCTGCGCTGGGACCGCGATCATTCGACCGACCTGGTGA
Organism: Streptosporangium vulgare; assembly: GCF_042428775.1. Lineage (NCBI taxonomy): Bacteria > Bacillati > Actinomycetota > Actinomycetes > Streptosporangiales > Streptosporangiaceae > Streptosporangium > Streptosporangium vulgare. The sequence continues at coordinate 321,562 of NZ_JBHMBS010000008.1, forward strand.
AGACGTTGCGCACCTACATCGACTCGCACTGCAGCCCGGCGCGGGCGGCGCGAGCGCTGAACATGCACATCAACACGGTCAACCAGCGCCTGGACAGGATCACCCTGCTGCTCGGCCCCCCGTGGCGCGAGCCGGAGCCGTTCTTTCGCGTCACCGTGGCCGTACGTATGCACGCCCTCGCGACCGGTCTGTGATCTACGTCGATTCACACATGGCAATGGCTTCAACGGCGTGTGATTCACCCATGGGCGTGGCGTTCCGGTCGGACCTAGCCTTCCGCACAAGCCGTTTGCGTTTCGGCTCGATTAACAGCCTGTTTCGGCGGTATGCGGGAGGCATCGTGGGTGTTCACAGTCGGCTGACGGGGTTACGCGACCTGTCGCCCGGGGAGCGGCGGGCCCTCGCCGCGAAGAGCGCCGGGCTCGATCCCGGCGCGCTCGACGTACTCGATCCGGCCGCCGGGCTCACCCTGGACCAGGCCGACCACATGATCGAGAACGTCCTCGGGGTCCTCGGGGTGCCGGTGGGCGTGGCCACGAACTTCAGAGTCAACGGATCCGACGTCCTGGTGCCGATGGCGACGGAGGAGCCGTCGGTGGTCGCCGCGGCGAGCAACGCCGCGCGCATCGCCCGGATACACGGCGGCTTCGCCACGACGTGCTCGGCGCCGATCATGCAGGCGCAGGTGCAGGTGCTGGGCGCGGCCGACCCCCACGCGGCGCGGCTGCGGCTGCTGGAGGCGCGTGGCGAGCTCGCCGAGCTGGCGAACGCGCAGGACCCGCGCCTGGTGGAGTTCGGCGGCGGCGTACGGGACATCACCGTACGGCTCGTGCCGTCGGGCGAGGACGTCTACGTCGTGCTCCACCTCGTGGTCGACGTGCGGGACGCGATGGGCGCCAACGCGGTGAACACGATGGCGGAGGCCGTGGCGACCAGGGTGGGTGAGATCGCCGGAGGCCGCACCCTGCTGCGGATTCTGACCAACAAGGCGGACCTGCGCCTGGCCAGGGCACGCGCCGTCTTCGACGCCGAGGCCCTCGGGGGCTCGCAGGTGGTGCGGGACATCGTGCACGCGGCGGCGCTGGCCGAGGCCGATCCGTACCGGGCGGCGACCCACAACAAGGGCATCATGAACGGCGTCACCGCCGTGGTGCTGGCGACGGGCAACGACACCCGCGCGGTCGAGGCGGGCGCGCACTCCCACGCGGTCGCCCCGGACGGTCGCTACACCTCCCTGTCCCACTTCGAACGCGACGCCGAGGGCAACCTGTCCGGCTCCCTGGAACTGCCCATGCCGGTCGGTCTGGTCGGCGGGGCCACGAAGGTGCACCCGGTGGCGCGCGCGGCGGTGCGGCTGCTGGGGGTGCGGACCGCGAGCGAGCTGGCCGGTGTCGTCGCCGCGGTCGGGCTCGCGCAGAACCTCGCCGCGCTGCGGGCCCTGGCCACCGAGGGCATCCAGCGAGGACACATGTCACTGCACGCGCGCAACGTGGCGGTGACCGCGGGCGCGAGCCCCGAGGAGATCCCCACAGTGGTCGCGCGCATGCTCGCCGCCAAGGCGGTACGCGCCGACCGTGCCGAGCAGATCCTGGCCGAACTCCGTGTCGGAGCCGGTACAGCCGAAGGAGACTGAGCAGCCATGGTTTTGGACGTGGGTATCGACGTCGGGGGCACCTTCACCGACGCCGTCGCCATCGCCGACGGCCGCGCCGTGCGCGGCAAGGCGTTCTCGACACCGGACGTGACCACCGGCATCCTCGCCGCGCTGAGCATTCTGCGCGAGCAGGTCGGGCTGAGCGAGGCGGAGTTCTACCCGGCGATCGACCGGTTCGTGCTCGGCAACACCATCGTCACCAACGCGGTGGACGAGCAGAAGTACGCCCGGGTGGGGCTGCTGACCACCCAGGGCTTCCGGGACACGCTGCGGATCGCCCGCTCCGCGCGTACCGACGAGCGCGACTCGCACAAACTGGCGCCGCCGCCGGACATCGTGGACCGGCGCCTGATCGTCGAGGTGCCCGAACGCGTCGACGCGTACGGCACCGTGCTGGTGCCGCTGTCGCCCGGCGCCGTGCGTACGAGCGTGGAGCAGGTGCTGGCGGCCGGCGCCGAGTCGATCGCGGTGTGCCTGCTGTGGTCCTTCCGCAACGACGCGCACGAGCGGGCGATCGCCGATCATCTGCGCGAGCACCACCCGGACGTGCCCTACTCGCTGTCCAGCGCGCTGACGCCGGTGTACCGGGAGTACGAGCGCATGGTGACGACGGCGCTGGACGCGGCGGTCAAGCCGATCGTCGCGACCCACTTCCAGCAGCTCGCCGACGCCCTGGCCGCCAAGGGGCTGCGCACCAGGGTGCAGATCATGCAGGTACACGGCGGGTTCCTCTCGGTCGAGGAGACCGCGCGGGCGCCGATCTCGATGTTCAACTCCGGCCCGGTCGGCGGGGTGACCGGCGCGCGCCTGCTCGGCATGCGGCTGGGCCGGCGCCGGGTGCTCACCGCCGACATGGGCGGTACCAGCCTGGACGCCGCCGCGATCATCGACGACGAGCTGCGGGTGCTGCCGCGAGCCGAGATAGGCGGGCTGCCCACCAGCCTCACCGCGGTGGACATCGAGACCATCGGCGCCGGTGGCGGCAGCCTGGGCTGGATCGACGGCCGCGGGGTGCTGCGCGTCGGCCCGCACAGCGCCGGTTCCGTGCCCGGGCCCGCCTGTTACGGCAAGGGCGGCGAGCGTCCGGCCGTGACCGACGCCGCGCTGGTCATGGGGCTGATCAACCCCGATTACTACCTGGGCGGGACGGTCACCCTGTCGCCGGGCAAGGCGCGCGAGGCGATCGGGCGGCACCTCGCCGACCCGCTCGGGCTGTCCGAGGACGCCGCCGCGCACGGCATGTACCGGCTGGCGACCTCACAGATGGCCAACGCGCTACGCAAGATCACCGTCAACCGCGGGCACGATCCCCGTGAGTTCACCCTGGTCGGTTTCGGCGGCGCCTGCGGACTGTTCGCCGCCGCGATCGCCGCCGATACGGGAGTGGGCGAGGTGATCATCCCACGTAACGCCGCCGTGTTCTCGGCGTACGGGCTCATGCACGCCGACTCGGTCTTCTCCGCGGTCCAGACCAGCCCGTGGACGATGGACCAGCCGGCCGAGGCGCTGGAGAGGGAGTTCGCCGCCCTGGAACAGCGGGCGCGCGACTGGTTCGACGCCGAGGGCATCCCCCAGGACCGCCGCGCGGTCTTCCGCGAGGCCGACATGAAGTTCGTCGGCCAGATCTTCGAGGTGACCACGCGCCTGCCGGAGGAGCCGTTCCGGGAGAGCGACAAGGAGACGCTGCGCCGCCGGTTCGTGGCGGACTACGAGGCCGAGTTCGGCACCGGCACCGCGTGGACCGAGGCCGAGGTGCTGCTGGTCAACTCGCGAGTACGGGCGGTCGGCCGCACCGAGACGCAGACCGTGACCGAGACCCCCGGCCAGGAGCGGCACGCCACCACCACCACGCGGGAGGTCGTCGAGCCGCTGTCCGGCCACCGCCGCCACGTCGAGGTGCACCGGGGGTTCGGCGCGCTCGGCAAGGCCGAGGGCCCGTGCCTGATCGAGGAACCCGACACCACCGTCTACGTGCCGCCGGCCGCGACGGTCGAGGTCATCGACGGTGGGCACTTCCTCATCCGCCTGAACCACGCCGGCGCCGGCGACGCCGCCCGATCGAAGGAGACCCCGTGAGCTCACCGACGTCCGACGACTTCGACCCGGTCACGCTGGAAGTGATCAGGATGCGCCTCGACTCGATCGTCGAGGAGATGGGCATCGCGATGATCCGGTCCTCCGGATCGCCCGTCATCACCGAGGCCGGTGACTTCAACACCGCGCTGTTCGATCCCGAGGGACGCATCTACGCGTACTCGGACTACGTGCAGTTCCACATCGGGTCGGGCAGCGTCGCCGTCCGCAACCTCGTCGAGGCCATCCGGGGCGAGCCGTTGTATCCGGGCGACGCTTTCATCTGCAACGACCCGCACACCGCGGGGGCGAGCCACCCGCCCGACACCAACGTGATCTCCCCGATCTTCCACGGCGCGGAGCTGATCGGCTGGGCACAGTCGCAGGCGCATCTGCTCGACGTCGGGGGCATGACCCCCGGTGGCTTCGCGCCCGGTGCGTACGACTGCTACAGCGAGGCCCTGCGGCTGCCGCCCGGGGTCAAGGTCTTCGAGCGGGGCGAGCCGGTCGAGTGGGTCCGGCGGATCCTGCTCAACAACGTCCGTGTCCCCGTGCCGTACTGGAACGACGTGCGCAGCCTCGTCGCGAGCAACAACACCGGCATCCGCCGGCTGCTCGCCACGATCGCCGAGTTCGGGCCCGACCGCTTCCGGGCGTACACGCGGCGCAACTTCGAGATCGCCGAGCAGGTCGTGCGCGACCGGCTGGCCCGGCTGCCCGACGGCGTGTGGGAGGCGGAGGAGTGGACCGAGCACAACGGGCACACCGACGATCTCTACCGGGTCCGGTGCACGCTGACCAAGCGCGGCGATCAGGTCACGCTGGACTTCACCGGGTCCAGCCCGCAGACCGACGGGTTCGTCAACTGCAGCTACGGGGCCCTGGTGGGCAGCGTCGCCACCGCCGTCGTGCCGATCCTGGCGTGGGACGTGCCGTTCAACGAGGGCGTCATGACGGCCTTCGAGGTGGTCGCCGAGCCGGGGAGCATCGTCAACCCGCGCCCGCCGGCGCCGATCAGCAACGGCCACCTCACCACCGGGGCCCGGGTGAGCAGACTGATCACCAAGCTGTTCAACGAGCCGTGCCAGGCCAGTGACGACCCCGTGCTCCGGGAGCGTACGCAGGGTGTCTGGGCCGACTCCTGGACGGGCGGGATCTCGGCCGGAACCCGTGACAACGGCGACTACTTCGTGCTGTTCAACATGGACGGCGGCGGCATGGGGGCCGGCGCCCAGCCCGAGGCCGACGGCCTCGACTGCGCCGGAATGATGACGCAGATGAACAACATGCTGCCGGACGTGGAGATGAACGAGATGCTCTACCCGGTGCTCTACCTGTGGAAGCGGCTCTCTCCCGCCAGCGCGGGCCACGGCGCGCACCGGGGCGGCCTCGGCCACGAATTCGCCTGGACACTGCACGGCGCGAGCGAGGTGACACAGACCGTGTTCGCGCCCAGCGCCCAGGTGCCCGCCGACGGCTACGGGGGCGGCCTGCCCGGCGGCGGCAGCGGCCACCTTCTGTGCCGCGACACCGACGTGTGGCGGCTCATGTCCGGCGGCGCCGTCCCCACCGAGGAGAACCTCTCCGCGGCCACCAGGCAGTTGCTGGACATCAACCAGTACGACCTCACCGTCCGGCGCGGCGACGTCTTCGTCCAGTGGATCGCCGGAGGAGGCGGTTACGGCGACCCCCTGCTGCGCGACCCGGCGCGGGTCGCGCAGGACGTCGGCGACGGCTACGTGACCGCGGCCGCGGCCGAGCGTGTTTACGGCGTGGTGCTCGACGGCGACCATGCCGTCCTCGCCGCGACCGCCGGGCGCAGGGCCGCGCTCCGCGCGGAACGGCTGGGCGGCACACCCCCCGCGGCGGCGGTCCTGGACACGATGATCGGCGTCGCCGGAGCCTCCGTCCCGCACCGGGGGCGGGACGGCCACTGGTACTGCCCGGCCAGCGGGGCCCGGATCGGCACCGCCGACGACTGGCACGACGACGCCGTGATCCGGACCCGTCCCGCCGCCGAACGCCTCGCCGAACTCGGCGTGCGGATCCGGCCCCGGTCCGGAGAGCCCGCCGTCCTGCTGGACGAGTTCGTCAGCCCAGTCTGCGGCACCCTGCTGGAGACCAGGGTGCGCGTGGCCGCGCCGGAGGAGGTGTGCGCCCGATGACCGCCGAGACCTGGGACGGCGACGACCTCGTCCCGGCGGAGCGCGGGCCTCTCGCCGGAGTCGTGGTGCTGGACATCACCCGGGTGGTCGCGGGCCCGTTCTGCTCGATGATTCTCGCCGACCTCGGTGCGACGGTGATCAAGGTCGAGCGGCCGAGCGAACCGGACTACGCCCGCGACTTCCCCCCTCATCTGTCGGCCGCCGACGGGAGCACGTTCAGCGCGTTCTTCGCGCAGTACAACCGCGGCAAGCTCGGGCTCACCCTCGACCTGGCGACGCCTGACGGGCGAGACCTGCTCAAGCGGCTCGTGCGCCGGGCCGACGTGCTGGTGGAGAACTTCCGGCCGGGCACCATGGACAAGCTCGGCGCCGGGCCCGCCGTCCTGCGCGCGGAGAACCCCCGCCTGGTCTACACCGCCATCTCCGGCTTCGGCCAGACCGGGCCGTACCGGAGCAGGCCGGCCTACGACAACTCCGCGCAGGCCACCGGCGGCCTGTGGTCGATGAACGGCTACGCCGACCGGCCCCCGGTCCGGGTCGGCACGATCATCGGCGATCTGTCGGCCACCCTGTACGCCGTCATCGGCACCCTGGCCGCCTTGCGGCACGCCGAACGCACCGGTGAGGGTCAGCTCGTCGACGTGTCGCAACAGGACTCGGTGCTGTCGCTGACCGAGAACGCGGTCGTGTCGTACACGGTGGACGGCGAGGTGCCCAGGCCGTTGGGCAACCAGCACCCGTTCGTACGCCCGTACGAGCTGTACCCGTGCAGGGACGGGTACGTCTTCTTCGGTGGCTACACCGACAAGTTCTGGCGGCTGACGTGCACGATGTTCGGCCGTCCCGAACTCGCCGGTGACCCGGAGATCGACACCATGGCCAAGCGGTTCGACCCCGGTGTCTACTCTCACCGGATTCGTCCGCTTCTGCACGACTGGTTCGCGTCACGCACCCGCGCCGAACTCGAAGAACTGGCCGGCGACCAGGTGCCGCTGAGCGCGGTCAGGACCATCGCGGAAGTGGTGGACGATCCGCAGATCGCCGCGCGCGACATGATCGTCGACGTCGAGTACCCGGACTTCGGGCCGTTGCGGATGTTCGGCCAGCCGATCAAGCTCGACGTCACCCCCGCCCGGCCGCGTACGCTCGCCCCGCGCCCCGGCGAGCACACCGACGCCGTACTGCGGGGCCTGCTGGACCTCTCCCCGCAGCGGATCGCCGAACTCCGCGCCGCGGGGGTGATCTGATTGACCATCGGCTTCGAGCGGGACGGGTCCACGGCCATCATCTCCTTCGCCCGTCCAGCCAAGCTCAACGCCCTGACCCTGGCCATGTACGACGAGCTCGCCGACGCCTTCGCCCGGGTGCGGGACGACGACACGATCGCCGCCGCCATCCTCACCGGCGAGGGTGAACGCGCGTTCTGCGTCGGAGCGGACCTGGGCGAGTCGATCCCCGCGCTGGCCGAGGGGCGGTTCGACATCTCCCGCTGGGACGGCGCGCACCAGAAGCACACCAGCCTGTTCAAACCGGTGATCGCCGCCGTCAACGGCCTGTGTCTGGGTGGCGGGTTCGAGATCATGCTCTCCACCGACCTGCGGGTCGCGAGCGAGGACGCCGAGTTCGGCCTTCCCGAGCCGGGCGTCGGAGTGGTGCCGGCCGGGGGCACACTCGCCCGGCTGACCCGGCAGATCCCGTACGCCTGGGCCATGCGGTTGCTGCTGCTCGGCGAGCGCGTCCCGGCCGCCGAAGCGCTGCGACTGGGCCTGCTCAACGCCGTCGTACCGGCGCAGGAGGTGATGCCGACGGCGCTCGCGTGGGCCCACCGGATCGGCGGGCTGTCCGGCACCGCGGTCGCGACGATCAAGCAGGCTGTCCTGCGCCTGGGCGACCTCCCGCTCCACCAGGCGTTCCACGCCGAGGCGCTCTACGGGCAGCGGGCGTTCACCTCGCCCGACGCCCGCGAGGGCCTGGCGGCCTTCGCCGCCCGCCGACCACCCGAGTTCCCCTCACGCAAGGGGCAAGGGTGAACCGCTACGGAGTCGACCCGTTGCCCAGCCTGCCCGGCCGGATAACGATCTGGGAGGTAGGGCCACGGGACGGCCTGCAGAACGAGGCCGCGATCCTGCCCGTCGAGGTGAAGGTCGAACTCGTCGAGCGGCTCGTCGACGCCGGGCACACCGTCGTGGAGACCACCTCGCTGGTGCACCCGAAATGGGTGCCGCAGCTCGCCGACGCCGAAGAGGTGCTGCGCCGGCTGAAGCGGCGCGACGGCGTGCGCTACCCGGTGCTCGTCCCGAACGAACGCGGCCTGGACCGGGCGATCGGCCTCGGGCTCACCGACGTCGCCGTCTTCGCCAGCGCCACCGAGTCCTTCGCCAGGGCCAACCTGAACCGGACCGTCGCCCAGTCGCTGGAGATGTTCGCCCCTGTGGTCGCCCGCGCCCGCGAGGCGGGCCTGGGCGTGCGCGGCTACCTGTCGATGTGCTTCGGCGACCCGTGGGAGGGCGAGGTGCCGATTCCCCAGGTCGTCGCGGTCGCGACGCGGCTGCTCGCGCTCGGCTGCACCGAGCTCGGCCTCGGCGACACGATCGGCGTCGCGACCCCCGGCCGGGTCGCCGCGCTGCTCGACGCCCTGGTGGGCGCCGGGGTGCCGGTCGGACGGATCGGCGTGCACTTCCACGACACCTACGGCCAGGCTCTGGCGAACACCCTCGTCGCGCTCGGCCGCGGGGTCACCACGGTCGACGCGTCCGCCGGCGGCCTCGGCGGCTGCCCCTACGCCAGGAGTGCCACCGGCAACCTCGCCACCGAGGACCTGCTCTGGCAACTGGCCGGACTCGGCATCGACACCGGAGTGGACCTGGGCAAGCTGGTCGAGACGAGCGCCTGGCTCGCCGCGCGTCTGAACCGTCCGAGCCCTTCGCGTACGGTCCGGGCCCTCACGCCGTCCGCGTGTTGAGCGGGAGGCGGAGGACGAAGTGTGCTCCGCCCGAGGGCGCGTCCTCGGCGTGGAGGGTGCCGTGGTGGGCGTGGGCGATGTCACGGGCGATGGCCAGGCCGAGCCCGGTGCCGCCGCGGTCGCGGCTGCGGGCGGTGTCCAGCCGGGCGAAGCGCTGGAAGATGTGCTCGCGCTCCGCTGGAGGCACGCCCGGGCCGTCGTCGGTGACGCTGAGCTCGGCCATGCCTCCGGCGCGGCGCACCGTGACCAGCACGTCGCGCGCGGCGTGCCGTTGCGCGTTGTCCAGCAGGTTGTCCAGCACCCGGCGGATCTGTTCCGGGACGGCGTCGGCCGTCACGTCGGCGGTGAGGTCGAGCCGGGCCGGGTGCGGATCGTCGGTGCGGCGCGCGGTTCCGGCCTTGGCCAGTACGGCCAGGTCGACGGACTCCAGGGCGGCGGGCGGTGCCGCTCCGATCCGGGCCAGCATGAGGAGGTCGCTGATGATGGCCTGCAGCCGGTCCACATCGCCCAGGGCGTGTTCCATCAGGTCGGCGAGGTCGGTCTCGTCGGGGTGAAGCCGCGCCTCCTCCAACGTGACCCGTAGCCCGGCCAGCGGGGTGCGCAGTTCGTGCGAGGCGTCGGTGGTGAAGCGTCGCTGGAGGTCGAGCGCCTGCTGCAACGACGCGGTGACGCGCTCCAGCTCCGCGGATATCGCGTGCTCGCGGGTGTAGCGGCGGGCGTTGTCGACGCACACCGCGGCGCGGCCGACCAGTTCCTCGGCCAGGGCGAGGTCGTCCTCCTCGAACGCGTCCTTGCCCGTGGCGCGATAGAAGCTCACCACGCCGAGTGTGACGCCCCGGGCCCGCATCGGCACCGCGATGAGCGAGTGGATGCCCTGCTCACAGATTCTCCGGCAGCGCTCGGGATCCTGTGCCAGCCACCCGAAGGTGTTGGACAACACCGAGCCGAGCACCGGCTGCTCGGTGGCGAGGCTGCGCCCCTGCGGCGTGGACGGGAGCGGGTGGATGAGCGCGCCAAGCTGGTGCAGAGCGGTCCCCTCCCTGATGCCCGCGAGGGCGACCCGGCGCTGCCCCGCGTCCATGCTGCCGGGCTCGTCGCCCCGCAGGACGCAGTCGGTCAGGTCGACGGCGACGTAGTCGGCGAACCGGGGGACGGCGACCTGGGTCAGTTCCTCGGCGGTCCGGGTGACCTCCAGGGTGGTGCCGATGCGGGAGCCGGCGTCGCACAGCAGGCTGAGTCGCTCGCGCGCCCGCAGGGCGAGCCGGCCGATGCCCGGCTCGCTCACGGCGAGCAGCCACTCCTCGGTTCCGATCATCTTCCCCCGTTCGGCCGGGCCCGCTGGCCGTCGGTGAACCGCGCCTTCACCGCGATGGCGGTGGAACCGTTGATCGGCTGCGCCACGAGCGTGGCGGTGCGGCCGTCCGAGATGACCATCTTCACCACCGCCGCCCGGCCCTGCGCGACCAGCCTCACGGCGGCGTCCTCCAGGGCGAGCCGATCACGGCGGCACAGGTCAAAGGGCGTGGAAGCCGTCGGGGCGCCTCCATCCGGTGCCCGGAGGAACTCCTCCATCAGGGCCCGCTCGCGGTCGGCCGCCATTTCGAACAGGCGCTGCTCGACGGCGGCGGCCGATCGCCGGACCAGGACCATCATCTCCGCGTTGGCCGTGTCGTTCGGGCCGACGACGCTGATGACCCCGTTCACCCGCCCGCTGAGCGGGTGGCGTATCGGGGCGCCTACGCCGGTGAGCCCGCGCAGTTCCTCCGCGAAGTGCTCATTGCCGGTGACCTGGAAGATTCGCCGTTCCACCAGCGCCGAGCCGAAGGCGTTGGTGCCCATGTCCGCCTCGGCGAAGCGGAACCCGGGCGCGGCGCCGACCGCGTCCAGAGTCCGGGACAGGGCCGGTTCGCCCTCGTTGCGCAGGAACATGACCCCACTCGCATCGCCCAGGAACATGCTCACCGGGGTGCCCCCGACGACGGTACGCAGCCGCTCGAACACGGGTCGGGCCGCGCGCACCACTCCGCAGTCGAAATCAAGATCACCGAGCAGGCGCGGCTGCACGGTGCCGGGCGTGAGTCCCGCCTCCTGGCACCGCCGCCACGAATGCAGGGTCACGGCGCGTACGTCATTCCCCGTGAGCTTCCCAGCCAGGAACCGCTCCACGAGCTTCTCGTCGGGCCCTCCTCCGTCGTTCCAGCCATCTGCCATCCGGCTCGCTCCAAAGACTTCCACTCGGTGAGCTTTATGCACCTTCCGCCCAGAATACGGAGGAAGGACATCTTGAATCTCATACTCCGGCAAAGAAATGCCAGGTCCTGGCCTTCCTCGGCAGAGGCCGCCATGCCAGGACCGGGGGTGATCCTGGCCCAGGGCCGAGTCTGGCGGGGCATCGAGAGTGCCGAGCGGCTCGTAGGGCTGGCCACGCGGCCCGTTGTGCCCAGCGGGCACAACATCGTGCCAGGGAACGTGGCCGACGCCCGCTACTACGGCCGGGAAACGATCTTCGCCGCCTCGGGAAGCGATCTTCGAGATACCTTCAGCGCCCCAGGCCAGACCTACTTGTGAACACCCCACATCCAGGTCAGAGGCCGCTTCCGAAAGATCGGAAGCGGCCTTCTGCGTTACTGAGTGACCAACTGAGTGACTACCGTTCACGGAGTGGCTGCGGCCTCCCAGCCGTCGTACTCGCTGTGATAACGAGTGGCCAGGTCGTCGAACAGGTTGCCCGTCTCCCGTACGAAGTCGGGTGAGATCACCGTGTTCGCTTCACAAGTCACCGGCCAGCTGTCCGGGTCCTCCGGAGAGGGCTTCCCGACCTCGGCGCGCAAACCGTACGCAGCGCCTTGAGCCTCTTTGGCGACGCTCTGAGCGGCATCGAGGCTGGGGGCGTACAAGTAGAAGATCACGTGGCGAGGTTGCTCAAGATCGACTCCTGCCTTGGTGAGGTGGTGCATCACCAGCAGGTCCTTGTACTTGATCCCAAGCTCTGGTGACCGCTCCTCCAGATCGACTTGCTCGCGCTGCTTTCTCCGGAACGGCCACATATGTCATCCTTCGTAATCTTGTTCGGATTGGCGATCTTAGTCAGTCGGGGAAGATCCGGTCCATGGCCTCTGCTCCATCCAGAAGCACGGGTCGGAGTTGCTTGCGGTAGACGGTCTCCGTCACCGAGGTGTTGCGGTGGCCGACCAGGCGGGAGATGTTCTCCAGCGGGATGCCGGAGTCGGACAGCAACGAGACGAAGCTGTGCCGCATCTCGCGGGGCGTCCACTCCTTCTCGTTCAGGCCGGCCTTCTTGAGCACGGCCCGAAACGAGCGGCGGACGTTGTGAGAGTCGAGTTCGGTGCCGACCTTGGAGGCGAAGACGAGGCCGTTGTCCTGCCAGCTTGCGCCCGCCGCCTTGCGGGCCACGTCCTGCTGCTCGCGGTGGAGTTTGAGGGCATCCACACAGCGCTTCGGCATGGCCGGCGTTCGCCGGGACTTGCGGGTCTTGGTGTTGCCGCCCTCCTGGACCGAGTGCCAGACCATGATGGAGGGCAGAGTGCCGTCGAGGTCGACGTGTGACCAGGTAAGCGCCCGCAGTTCCTCCGTATGAGCCCCGAGCAGCAGCGAGAGCACGATGTAGGCGTGCAGCGCTGTGCCCTCGGACGCCTTGAACACGGCTTCCGCCTGGTCGAGAGTGAGCGACGTGGACGGACGCCCCTCCCTTCCCCTGGGAATCTTCCAGAGCAGTGCGACGTTCCGCTTCACCTTGTCGCGAGCCTGTGCGCGGGAAATGTGTCGACGACGGGTGCGAACCGACCCCGTGGCGGGGCCAGGGGGCAAGGTTCAGACGTCATCGGCAGAGAAGGCCCGTCGATCACCGAAATCCCGAATTCACGCCGGCCAAGGTACGTCATACCGCATCGCGCCCGGTCTCATCGTCCCGTGACGACCGGGTTCTGTCGACTGGTTCCATTGTCACGGCCCTTCCCGCTCGGTCGCCACTACCTTGCCGGGATTGAAGATCCCGTGCGGGTCCAACGCGTCCTTGACCGCCCGGCCGAGCGCCAGCACGGCAGGCCCGGCCTCGGCGGCCAGCCCCTCCCGTTTGAGCAGACCGACTCCGTGCTCGCCGGTCACCGTGCCGCCCAACTCCAGCGCCGCCGCGATGATGTCATCGAACGCCGTCTGCGCCCGCTTCTTCGCGGCTTCGTCGCCGGGTTGGGTGATCAGCAGCGGGTGGAGGTTGCCGTCGCCGGCGTGCGCGATGTTGGCGATCAGCGTGTCGTGCCGCGCGGCGGCTTCCTCGATCCGCGCGAGCATGTCGGGGACCGCGCCCTTGGGCACGCAGACGTCTTCGGTCAGTACCGGCCCGAGCCGTTCGAGCGCAGGGTAGGCCAGGCGCCGCGCGTCGAACAGCGCGTCGGCCTCCTGCTGGTCGGTCGAGCGCACCGCGAACGTCGCGCCCGCCTTCTCGAAACAGGCCAGCATCGCGTCGGCTTCTCGTTCGCCCGCCGGACCAGCGCTGTCGGTGCGGCCCAGCAACACCACGTCGGCCTCGGTCGACAGGCCCATGTGCTTCCACTCGTCGACGGCGGCCAGGCAGTGCCGGTCGATCAGCTCCAGTGCAGAGGGCTCCAGCCCGGCTTCGGCGACGGCGGCAACCGCGTTCCCGGCGTCGACGATCGAGGAGAAGTGACCCACGACGGTGTGTTCGGGTTGGCGGGCAGGGCGCAGCCGCACGGTGACCTCGGTGATGACGCCGAGCGTGCCTTCGGAGCCGACCATGAGCCCGGCGAGGTCGTAGCCGGCGACGCCTTTGGCGGTGCGACGGCCAACGCGGACAAGGTCGCCGGTCCCGGTCACGAACTCCAGGCCCAGGACGTAGTCGCGGGTGACGCCGTACTTGACGCAGCACAGTCCGCCCGCGTTGGTGGCGACGTTGCCGCCGATGGTCGACCACGGTGCGCTCGCGGGGTCCGGCGGATACCACAGGGCGTGCTCGGCGCAGGCCGCGCGCAGGTGGTCGTTGACCACGCCGGGCTCGACCACGGCCAGCCGTTCTCGCCTGTTGATCTCCTTGATCGTGGTCATCGCCTCGGTCGAGACGACCACGCTGTGCTCGATCGCGTTCGCGCCGCCGGACAGCCCGGTGCCGGCGCCCCGTGGGACGACCGGGGCGCCGAGCCGCAGGCAGACCTGGACGACGTGCCGCACTTCCTCGGCCGTACGCGGCCGCACCACCACCGCCGGTGTGCCGTGCGGTGCCCATTCGGCCTCGTCATGGAGGTAGCCGGACACCACATCGGGATCGGTGATCACCCGGCCGGCGGGCAGGCGCCGGTCCAGGTCCTCGATCAGCTCACGCCGCCACGCCTCGTCGCGCATGACGGCGACGTTATCGGCGTTCACATCCTCCACTCAATGTGTGAGCCAGCTATCATTGACGATTACCAATGGATGGAGTGTCTACTGGTGCGGGAGTCATGGCTGGACTTGCTGCTGCGCGACGCTGCCCCGGACGAGTTCCAGCGGCACGGCAGGGAGCTGGTGCGGTCGCGAGACACCGCGGCGGCCGACCGGGAGACCGCGCAAGCGCTGCGGCTGACGATGGTGCTGCGGCAGCAGGCGCAGCGGGCGGCCGAGTTGGCCGCGCTCAACGACATCGCGATCCGGTTGGCCACCCTTCACGCGCCCGACGATCTACTACCGGAGATCGTCGACCAGGCACGCCAGCTGCTCGGCGCGGACCTGGCCTACCTCGGCCTCGTCGAGGACGGGTATCTGCGACTCAAGGTCACCAGCGGTGCGCTCACGCCAGAGCTGGTCGGGGTGGCAATCCCGTTGTCGGTGGGGCTGGCCGGTGAGGTGATCGAGCACGCCGCGCCCCGCTGGACGGCCGACTACCAGGCGGAGCGGCGTTTCCGCCACGACGACACCGCCGACACGGCGGCGCGCGCTGAGAACATGCGCGGGCTGCTCGGAGTTCCGTTGCGCCTGCGCGGCCGCGTGCTCGGCGCCTTGTTCGTGGGCAAGCGCCAGGAACGGGACTTCACCGAGCACGAGGTGATGTTGGCCTCGGCGCTGGCCGCGCACGCGGCGATCGCCATCGAGAACGCCAACGCCATCAGTAGCCTCAACGCCGCGAACGACCAGCTCGCGCGCCGCACCGACGAGCTGGAGCAGACGCTGCGCTGGGACCAGCGGCTGACGCGCGTGGTGCTCACCGGCGGGGGCGTCGAGGAGTTGCTGGTCGAGATCAGTTCGATGGCGCGCGGGCAGGTCAGCTTCGTGGCGGAACCGCCGGACGACGGGACCGGGGATAGCGGGATTGTGGCGCAGCCCGTCGTGGCCGGAGAGACACGCTTCGGCGCGCTGGTGCTCGACGGTGAGCCCGTCCGCGATGACCGGCTGCTCCTCGACCGTGCGGCCCCGGCACTCGCACTCGCGCTTCTCGCCGAGCAGGCTGCGGTCGAGGCGTCGCGGCGCACCCGCGCGGCACTGCTGGTCGATCTGCTCACCACGATGTCGGAGCGACCAGCCTTGCGGCAAGCCGGGCTGGACCCGTCGGCGCGGTACTCGGTGCTCGTGGTGGCCTCCGGACGGGCGCGGCTCCCGCAATTGCCCGGCGCGCTCACGGCCGAGCACGGCGGTCGGCTGCTTGTCGTGACCACAGCCAGTCCCGACGGCATCCGCCGGGACTGGCCGCGCGACGCACCGACCGCGGGCATCGCCGGGCCCGCGCGCGGGCAGGCGGAGCTGCGGCGGTGCTTCCACGAGGCCCGACAGACGCTGCGTGCCCTGGAAGTCTTGGGGCGCACAGGAGAAGCCGCGACCGCCGGACAACTCGGGCTGTACCGGATTCTGCTCGACCATGCCGGTCGCCGCGATCTGGCGGAGGCATTCGAGCGCGTGCTCGGCCCGCTGCTCGCCGAGGAACGACGCCGTGGTGTGCCGCTGGTGGAGACCTTGCGCGTGTTCCTCGACCATGGCCGCCGCCCTCGCCCGGCAGCCACCGCACTGGCGATCCACGTCAACACGCTCTACCAGCGACTGGCCGCAGCCGACCGCCTGCTCGGCGAGGGCTGGCGTTCGCCGCAGCGGGCGCTGGAGTTGCACATGCTCCTGAACCTCACCGCGGCAAGCGGTCCGCTGGATGGGCCGGAAGGCGGCTGAACCTGGTTGGGTGATGTCGGGATCGGTTGCCTGACGGGCGGCCGATGGCGCCCAAGGACCGCCACCGCGCCCTGTGCGACGCCCTGCTCAAGGCCCCGGGCGTGTCCGTTGAACGGATTGGCCCTTGCTCATGCGCAGGATCAAGGCGACCGCGTCCTCCGAGTGGCCTGTTGGAGTCAGAACTTCCTGTAAGAGCAGGCCACGAATCGCGGCAATGGTGACGGTGGCCATAGCCAGCGCTTCCTTGGTGTCGAGCCCTTCACGTTCCGCGAGCGAGGCCAGCATCTTGGTCAGGTCGTCGAGCGAGTCGATGAACTCACGAAAGTCCTCTGGGCTGTACGCGGCCAGCCCTACGACGTGAAAGAAGCCGCGGACACGCGACAGCTGCTCCGGGCGGGTGTAGGCCCGCCAGATCGCCACGACGAGGTCGTCAAAGGTGCCCTGCTGGGCGGCCTCAAAAAGCGCCTCGTTGTCACGAGATCGCTGTGCTTTGAGCATGGCTGCCAAGACGCCCGAGAGTGACCCGAAGTGGTATCGCAGGAGGGCGTGGCTGGTCTCGGCCCGGGCGGCGATCTCACGGAGCGACACCTCCGGTGAGGGAAGGGCCTCGCCGAAGGCGTCGAGAAGCCGAGCCAGGAGACGCTCGCGCGCGTCGCCTTTGCGTTCCGTGCTTGACAAGGCCACCCCCACAGTTTATCCATTGGAAAAGAGAGGCTGGTGGTGCCGTGTTGCGTCACACATGATCGCAGCCAGCTCGCAACGGTGGAGGGGCCACTCGTGGGAAGTTTTCAGGTAGTCGGCGCGGCGGTCGTCGACGGGTCGGGTCGCGACCCCATCGACGTCAACGTCACCGTCGAAGACGGGCGTATCGCCCAGCTTGATGCCTCCAGCGCACACGGCGAGCGCCTCGATGCCGGGGGACTGACGATGACGCCCGGCCTGATTGACGCTCACGTTCACCTGGGCTTGTCGAGCCTGATCCAGCCGCAGTTCTCGTTTCAGATCAGTACCGCTGAAATCGCGGCGGACATCTTCGCCACGGCCGGTGCGACGCTCGATGCCGGCTTCACGACCGTTCGAGACACCGGCGGGATCGACGGCGGCGTCGTCACCACGATCGCAAAGGGCAAGGTCAGGGGACCACGCGTCCTGTCGTGCGGACCTGTTCAGTGCCAGACCGGTGGGCACGGCTACTACGGAGCTGACTGGGAACCCACCGAGCTGTGGAGCAGCCATCACGTTCCGGGTCTGTGCGCTCTGTCCATGATGTCGGGCAACGCAGACGAGCTGCGAGGCAACGTGCGCGAGGCATTCCGTCGCGGGGCCTCCTTCCTGAAGCTCTGTGTGACCGGCGGAGTGGTTGGGGCGCGAGACCGGCTGACCGACACCCAGTTCACCGTCGAGGAGATCGCCGTCGCCGTCCAGGAAGCCGCGGCACGGGGTACCTACGTGACTGTTCACGCCCACAACAACGACGGCATCCGGAACGCGGTCGAGGCCGGGGTGCGTTGTGTCGAGCACGGCACCGACCTCGATGCGTCCACGGCCACCCTGATGGCCACTCGCGAGGTCGCCCTCGTGCCCACGTTCGCCGTTGTCGAGCAACTGCTGCACGACACCGCTGGAGCGGGCCTCGACGAATCGACCCGCGATCGTGTGCTGGGTGTTCGTGAGCGGATGACCGAGGCGCTCGCTGTCGCCAAGGAGGCCGGAGTGCGGATCGGGCTGGGTTCCGATCTCATCGGTCCGGCTCAGAACCGTCGAGGCGAGGAGCTCAGGCTGCGCGCAAAGCTCGAAACACCTATGGAAGCTCTCGTGGCGGCCACCAAGACCAACGCCGAGATCCTCGGCCTGTCCGGCCAAGTCGGTGTCATCGCTCCCGGCGCGCAGGCAGACCTCGTGTTGTGGAACGGCAACCCGGTCGAAGACCCGGAGCTGTTCGCTGATCCCGCCAATGCCGTCCTCGTTCTCAAGGCCGGCCGAGTTGTGAAGGACCTTCGATGAGCACCATGTGGCAGGGTTGCCTCGCCGACACCGGCTATTTCGAGATGCGTTCCAGCGGTGGGCATGACTACGGCGTCTGGGTCACCACACCACCGGGCTACGATCCCGCCGCGACGCAAGCGCCTGTCGTTTATGTGCTCGACGGCAACTGGGCCGTGGGCATGACGGCTCCGCTCATCGTCACCCAGATGGACCCCATGCACCAGATCCAGCCCTACATCCAAGTCAGCGTCGGCTACGCAGGCGAGGAAGCACAGCACTGGGATCGGCTGCGCAACAGAGACCTCGTGCCACCTGGCGAGCCCATCGCCAAGGAGCTCATCGATGCCGTGGAGATGGGATTTCAAGCGGGCGCGAGGACACGCGAAGAAGCCGACGCTTACCTCGGCGAATTACGCGACACCCACGCCGATGCATTCCTGAGCTTCCTCACCGCGGAACTGCACCCGCGGATCGAACGCGACTACGGCACAGCCACGAGCGGTCACGGCCTTTTCGGCTACTCCTACGGCGGCCTTTTCAGTCTCTACACCTGGCTCACCGGCTGCACGCTCTTCGAGAGCATCGGAGCGGGCAGTCCCGGCGTTGCCAGTGAAGACAGTCAGGTCTTCGCCCAGCTCCAAGAGATGGGTGACAGCCGGCATGCCGCCAAGCTTCATGTGACCTTCAACGAGCGGGAGCTTCTGGGAGACCTGGCCATCTACCAAAACATCACGAAGAACACGGCCACCGTCCTGCACCGTCTCATCTCACGCAACGAAGCCGTCACCAGCGCGATCCTGCACGAAACGCACGTGACTGGCCTGCAGGCCTCGTTCCTCAGCTACCTCAGGACATGCCGTGCCCGGTAAGCGCGAACGCCGCGGTCTGTGCAACCGCCGCGCTGGATGGCCGCAGCTCGCTGCGATGGCGCCACAGGAGTCGTGTCCGGCGGGCCGAATCCCTGACGGCAGTCGAGTGCCCCGACCGCTGCTGGTCACGACACTGGAGCGCGATCACCGGGTGTGCTTCAGGAGAGAGGGCGACGTATGAGTACCGATGTGGTCGTGATCGGGGCAGGGGTGATCGGTTCGTCGATCGCCCTTGAGCTTGCGCGGGCGGGGCATCGGGTGATCGTGCTCGATCGGGCCCCAGGGGCTGGACAGGGGTCGACCTCGGCATCGAGTGCGATCGTTCGGTTCAACTTCTCCACCACCGCCGGGGTGGCGACGGCGTGGGAGGCGCATTTCGGCTGGCTCGACTGGGCCGGCCACCTCGGGCACGATGTCGGCGACCTCGCGATGCTCCGCAAGAGTGGGCTGGTCATGCTGGACGGCGAGGCGGCTCCGCGTACGTCGTGGCTTCCGTTGTTCGATGAGATCGGTGTTCCCTACGAGGAATGGGACAGCGCGACATTGGCCGAGCGCGTTCCAGGTATCGACGTCGGCCGCTATTGGCCGCCGAAGCGGCTCGACGACGAGGAATTCTGGGAGGACGCGAAACACTCGCTCGGTGGCGTGTACACCCCGGATGCCGGTTACGTCTCGGACCCGAGCCTCGCCGCCGTGAACCTCGCCTCCGCGGCCTCGGCGTGCGGGGCGGAGTTCCGCTTCCGCAGCACGGTGACAGCGGTGGAGAAGGCTGGCGGGCGCGTGACGTCGGTGCGACTGTCGGACGGCACCCGGATTCCCTGTGCCGTCGTGGTCAACGCGGCCGGTCCGTGGTCGGGCGCGTTGAATCGGTTGGCCGGCGTGGGTTCCGACTTCACGATCGGTGTGCGCCCGATGAGGCAGGAAGTAGCGCACGTGCCGGTCCTGGAGGGCTATGGCGGGCCCGTGGTGGCGGACATGGATCTGGGCACCTATTTCCGCGGTGAAGTAGGAGGGGGCTTGCTCGTCGGCGGAACGGAACCGGAGTGTGATCCAATGCAGTGGACCAACGACCCGGACGCCGTCGACATCCACCCGACGGCCGCGGTCTTCGAAGCTCAGGTGACGCGGGCCGCGCGGCGGTTGCCCCACCTGGCGGTGCCCAACCGGGTGCGCGGCGTGGTGGGCGTTTATGACGTCGCCGACGACTGGACTCCGATCTACGACCGCACCGAACTCGAGGGCTTCTACCTCGCGATTGGAACGAGCGGCAACCAGTTCAAGAACGCGCCGGTCGTGGGGCAGCTGATGACGGAGCTGATCAACCAGGTGGAGAACGGCGTCGACCACGACGCGTCGCCCGTCCGGTTCCGGGCCCCGCGCACCGGCCTGGAGATCGACCTGAGTGCGTTCTCTCGTAAGCGCAGCCGAAACACCGCGAACTCGGGCACGGTGATGGGCTGAGTCGGAACTCAGACGAGGCGTTGCATCCGGGCGACCTTGATGCCCAGATGCAACGCCGGCCGTTGTTCTCCGTCGGCGAGGTCGACGCCGGTGACCTGTTCGATCTGTCGGAGCCGCGGGTAGATGCTCGCCCGGTGCACGGAGAGGGCGTCCGCGACGGTGCGGACGTCGCCGACGCGGCCGAGGAGCAGCTCCCCGGTGGCGAAGAGGATGGAGTCTGTTCCCAGAAGTCGGCCCACCATCGAGTCAAGCTGGCCCGGAAGCCGGTCGGACGGGAGGCCGGCGAGTAGCCCGTAGACCCCGAGTTTCCCGAACTCGGCGACCGGCCGGAACAGCGGGACGGTGTCAGCGACCCGGGCCGCCTGTACCGCGCCCCGGTAGGACAACGTCACCTCGGCGAGTGTGGGTACCGCAGGTCCCACTCCCACGACGACGCGGTGTCCGTTGCCTGTGTTGTCGAGCAGCCGTGACGCCGCGCTGTGCAGCGCTGTCGGCAGCTCCGGTGGTGACCAGAACTCCGTGGGTCGGACGCATCGCGACCACCGCCTGAAGCCTCCTACACAGGCCACGGCGTCTCGGCGTCCTTGAGGAGGCGCTTTTTCGATCCGGGCCCCGTGTCACGCCGCCACGGTCCCATCGGCGGTCTGGGCTCACCCGTAGGCCCCATGTCTGCTTGGTTGGGAGCACCGTTCGCCTGGAGCTCCACGGGAATGATCTTTACGAGTCGTCGAGCTGATGTGGCGCCAATCCCCAGTCGAACACGCAGGTTGTCTGCAGATACTGGCTTCTGGTGGGAATCACTCGCGAGGCGGTGGTCTGCTGTCTGCCTTGGGCGGGGCGGGGTCGTGCTCGTCAGGCGTTGGCGTGTCCTGAGGCGCGGGCTGCTCGGTGCGGTCGTGGACGTGCCACCGGCTGAGCAGGATGTGCTGGTTGGCCAGGCAGACCATGAGCGCGGTCAGCGGCGTTCGGGCCACGCGGCCGTGCGCGAGCCGGTTCGATCGGCGGACGCGCATGCAGTGGCTTCGGCATGACAATCCCCCTGAGATCATCATGCCCCCAGTTCAGCAGGGGTCTTTGACTCCGTTCAGGAACGCGGCATCAGGAGCTTGCATCTCAAGCCGCTTGAGGTTGCATAGTGAGCGTCGTGGACATGAACGAGCTGTACGCCATCGGAGATGTCGCCCGGCGGACCGGTCTGAGCGTCAGCGCCGTCCGGTACTACGCGGACGCCGGTGTCGTCACGCCGGCCGCCAGCACCCCGGCCGGCCACCGCCTGTACGACGTGTCGGCCATCGCCCGGCTGGAACTGGTCCGGACGCTACGGGAACTCGACGCCGGCCTGGACGAGATCCGGCGGGTGCTGGTCGGCGAGGCGACGCTGCGCGAGCTGGCCACCACCCACCTGGCCCTGCTGGCACGGCAGGAGGCACGGCTGCACAGCCGTCGCGCGGTGTTGTCGGCCATCCTGCGACAGGACTCCACGGCCGAGCAGGTCACGCTGATGCACAAGCTTGTCGGCATGCCGGACGAGGAGCGCGACCGGCTGATCGACGAGTTCTGGACCGAGGTCTCCACCGGCTGGGAGCCACCGGAGCGGATGGTCGAGTGGTGGCGGGCGGCCCGGCCGGAGCTGCCCGAACATCCCACCGCGGCCCAGCTGGAGGCGTGGATCGAGCTGGCCGAGATGGTCCGGGACACCGAGGCCCGGCAGGCCGTGCGCCATGAGCTGTACGAGGTGTGCACCACCGGGGCCGGACCGCTGATGACCTCGTCGCCGATGCTGGACAGCCTGGAGGCGGCCACGCCGATCGGCCAGGCGGCGATGGACGCGGCGCGGGAGCAGGTGCCGCCGGACTCACCGCGGGGGCGGGAGATCGCCGACCGATGGATCGGGTGGCTGACCGGCATTTTCGCGACACCGGACAGCCCTGGGATGCCGGACACGCCCGAGTTCCGGATTCAGACGGCCGACCACATGCTGGTGGGCGCGGAGTGGGACCGCACACCGCCGGAGCCGGAGGGACCGCTCGACCGGTACATGGCACTGGTCACCGCCGTGAACAACGCGCCACCGGAGCGGTTCCCGTTCGAATGGCTGGCCGCGGCACTGCGCGCGTCCGCCCTACCGGCTCGCTGATTGCTTCGCCCCGAAGAATACGACGACCACATCGGGCCCGGTGCCACCGCCGACATCACTGACATGACCGATCTTCCTAGACGAGTAGTTCCGAAGTCGCGGTACTCCAGCAGCTCGCGGATCTGCCAGGCGTGCTCGTAGGCGGTCTTGGGCCGCTGCCCGTAATCGGCCAGACAGGCCGGATCCAGGTCCGACTGCTCCGCAACGAAGGCCACCGTGCCGGGTGGGACCGCCAGGGGGTCCTCGGTCAGGAACACCCCGAGTATCCGCACCGTGCTCCACTGCACCGCCCACCCCAGCTTGTCGGCCGGCGCGGCCGGCGCGGTCAGCGCCGCGCCATCCAGGCGAAAGAACCGCTCCAGCTCCGCCGCCGACGGATCGGAGGGGAAACGGCCATGGCGGGCGCCCTGCTGGTCGGAGAGAAATTCGAACGGCATGGGCCAGGAACGTATGCCCGGTAAGCAGGGCAGACAGATGCCGTCACCGAGCCGGTACGAAGATCACGATTTCTGCGCAGCCTTTTCGGAGGCCGTCAGGCGGCTCATCGAGAGCCTGCGGAGCCGACGACGGTTGCCGGCCATCTCACCGGGACAGTGGCTCCTCACATGGTTGCTAATTCGTATGAGTAACTGATATCAACTGAGGTGGAGAGCCGGTGAGATTGAAGCGGGCTCAATGAGATGACCTCGAGACTGAGAGACAGTGATGGCCAAGAGGACGCGAGCTCCCAGGCAGAGCGACATCGCGCGGCTCGCCGGCGTCACTCAGTCCACGGTCTCGCTCGTGCTCAACGGCCGCGCGGCGGCGGAGTCCATCCCGCAGGCGACGCAGGATCGCGTCCACGCGGCCGTCAAGGAGCTCCAGTACGTCCCGAACGCCGCGGCCACCTCGCTGCGCGGAGGGCGCAACGGTCTCATCGGAGTCCACACCTTCGAGCCGGTGTTCCCCGTGACCTCAGACGACTACTACAACCCGTTCCTGGTGGGGATCGAAGAACAGGCCGTCGAGCTCAAGGTCGACCTCGTGCTGTTCGCGTCCACGCAGGGCGACGACGGGATCCGCAGGATCTACGCCAACGGGGCCAACCGGCTTCGTCTGGCCGACGGCGCGGTGATGCTGGGTATGGAGCAGAACGAAGAGGAGCTGGTCCGCCTCGCCTCCGAGCAGTACCCGTTCGTGTTCATCGGGCGACGAGACGGTGCGAGCGCGCAGCTCCCGTACGTGGCCCCCGATTACCACCAGGCGCTCGCCTCGGTCCTCGAGCCCCTCGCCGAGGCCGGCCACCGCCGCATCGCCTATCTCGGAGAGACCACGCGCAGGAACCCGCAGGAGGCGCGCTATGAGAGCTTCCGTGAGCATGTCGCCCGTCTGGGCCTCGGCTCGGGCGACCCGCTCTTCGTCGCGCCGGACGAGCTGAACGCCGAGGTTTTCCACCGGATCCTCCGCGAGGGCTCCACCGCGCTGTTGATCGAGAACCACGACTCCGCGACGATACTGGCCGCCATCGCGCAGGCCGCCGGGCTCGACATTCCCCGCGACCTCTCGGTCGTGGTGCTCGACACCGTGCCCGACGTGTCGCCCGCGCACACCTGGAGCCAGATCCGGATGCCGCGCCGCGCACTCGGTCGTCGCGCCATCTCCGTGCTCATGGAGCTGCTCGACGGGACCATCCCGAACACCTACCACGAGTTGCTCCCGGTCGAGCCGCCCTCGACGGCGACCATCACCAGCCCGCACACGTCCCGCTCGGCCATCCCGACCTGAGCGGGCCGCATCCCGCACTCCGCATCCCGCATCCCGCACCCCGTATCAAGACCGAACAGTTCTCTACTCATACGAAAAAGGAGATCCGATGAAGGCTCATGCTCCACGACGCGCCCAGCGCTGGGGCGGCGTCACCGCGCTGACGATCAGCGCGGTCCTGCTCGCCGGATGCACCTCAGCGCCGACCGATGACGCATCGCCGAGCGGCGACGGGGTCAAGGGGAAGACTCTGACCGTCTGGTTCCCCGGAACCAACCAGACCGAGATCGACCTCGTCACCGGACCGATCGCCAAGGCGTTCGAGGAGAAGACAGGCGCGAAGCTCGATGTCACCTTCGTCGACTGGGGCGACCTGTCCACGAAGCTGAACGCCGCGTTCGCCGCGGGGACCGCCCCGGACGTGTTCGGACACGGTCCGGCCGCGATCGCCGACTTCGTCGTCAACGACCGGCTCGAGCCCCTCGACGACCATCTCGCCAAGCTCGACTCGGCAGACCGAGAGGACATGGCCGCCGCCCTGCCGGGCGGACAGGTCGACGGCGTGCAATACCTGATGCCGCTGTCCATGCAGGGCAGCTTGATCGTGTACGACGCGGCCGACTTCACCGCCGCCGGGCTCGACCCCGACGCGCCGCCGAAGACATGGGAAGAAGTACGCGCCGCCGCGGAGAAGCTCACGGTGCGTGACGGCGACACCATCACCCGCTCCGGGCTGCTGGTGCCCAGCCAGGCGATCGGCCGACAGCAGACGTTTGCCGCACTGCTGGGATCGGCGCGCGGATCCCAGTTGAACGAGCAGGGCACCGAGGCCACGTTCAACTCCAAGCAGGGTGTCCAGGCGCTCGAGTTCTTCACCGATCTGTTCGCCGGTCCCGACGCGGTCTCGGCGAACCTCGGCGCGGACTACATCAACGCGCCCGCCGCGCAGCAGCCGATCGTTCTGGACACGGCGGCGATGGAGATCCAGTCGGCCAGCGGCGCGAACCAGATCGTCGCCGCGGCCCCCGACCTGGACCTTCGTGTGATGACCGCCCTGCCCTTCGAAGGACAGGATGAGGGCTCCGCTCTGGGAGGATCGGGCCCCGGCCTGATGATCAACACCGACAGCAAGGTGAAGGACCTCGCGTGGGCGTTCATCTCGTACATGCTCGGCCCTGAGGTCGGCGCCGAGTACACCCGGGGCATCGGCGCCGTTCCGGTACGCGCGTCCGCGGCTGAGACGGCCTACGTGAAGGACAACCCAGTGCTCCGGGTGTTCGTGGCGAACGCGCCGAACTTCAAGCCCAACCCGAATGTTCCGGGCTGGGTGCAGGCGCGAGACACGCTGGACAAGCACCTCGAGCAGGCGCTGAACGGCGTCGTGACCGCGCAGAACGCACTGGACCAGGCGAAGGTCGAGGTCGACAAGGTCCTCAAGCAGAGCCGGTAGGAGCCTCTCATCGTGTCGACCAGCGCCCCCCGCACCACTTCGCCCCGCCCCGGACAACGTCGCTGGAACCGCGTACAGCTCATCGGTCTGCTGTTCGTGCTTCCCGCGGGCCTGTACATCCTGATCTTCCAGATGATCCCGGTCGTCTACGGGTTCGTTCTCAGCTTCACCGACTACAACCCCATCCGCCGGGGCGGTCCCGAGTTCACCGGCTTCGACAACTACGCCGAACTCGTCAGCAATCCCGAGTTCGGCAACGCGCTGCTGGTCACCGGGCGGTACGTGCTGCAGGTCCTGCCGCTGACGGTCGTCATCGCCCTCGTTCTCGCGCTGCTGGTGAACCGGCCGTTTCGCGGAGTCGGCCTTTTCCGCTCCGCGCTCTACCTTCCGCACATCGTCTCCCTGACCGTCGTGAGCCTGGTCTGGCTGTGGATGTACTCTCCGAACGGCCTGTTCAACGACGTCCTCGCCACGTTCGGCCTTCCCCGGCAGAAGTGGCTGCTGGATGCCGACACGGCGCTCAACGCCGCCTCGGCCATGCGGATCTGGAAGGCGCTCGGCAGCAACATGGTCCTCCTGCTGGCCGGTCTGCAGTCCATCCCCCGCGACCTGTACGAGGCCGCCCGCGTCGATGGCGCCGGTCGCTGGAACACCTTCCGCTACGTCACGCTCCCAGGGCTGCGGCCGATGCTCGTCTACGTCGTGACGATGGACATCATCTTCCTCGCGCAGGGATTCGCCGAGATCTATGTCCTCACCAAGGGCGGGCCTCTGGGGTCGACCACGACCGTGAACTACCTGATCTACACCGAGGCGTTCCAGTACAACCAGCTCGGATCGGCGTCGGCGATGGCGTTCGTGCTGTTCGCGTTCATCGTCGGGTTCTCTGTGCTCTCCGTCCGCTCGCTCGTTGGGAGACAGAAGTGACCGTCACTCGACCTGTGGCGACCACGTCACGACGCACGACGAGGATCAAGGGCACGTCGCGCGTACCGGCCATGATCTTCCTCTACGTCTTGTCGTTCCTGATTGTCATGCCTTTCCTGTGGATGATCAGCCTGGCCTTCACGCCGAACAACGAAGCGTTCGGTTCCGTCTCGCTGATCCCCGCCAACCCCACACTGGAGAACTTCGGCACGGCGTGGACGGACGCCGACATCGTGCGGGCCATGCTCAACTCGACGATCGTCGCCGTCGCCGTCGTGGCATGCAACAGCGTCTTCTCGGTCCTCGCCGGCTACGCGTTCGCACTGATGCCGTTCCCCGGCAGCTTCGGCATCTTCGTCGGGATCGTCGCCACCACAGCGATCCCCGTCTCCGTGACTCTCATACCGCTGTTCCTGATGGCGCGCGGGATACCGCTGGCGGGCGGCAACGACATTCTCGGGCAAGGCGGCAGCGGGCTCCTCGACACCCTTGCCGGGGTCATGCTCCCGTATCTGATCCTGCCGATGAACATCTTCCTCGCTCGTCAGTACTTCAGCACGGCGCCCCCTGAGCTCGCCGAGGCGGCACGCATCGACGGCGCCGGCGAGTGGCGAATCTTCCGCTCCATCTACCTGCCGCTGGCGAAGCCGCTGGTCGCCGTCGTCGCGATCTTCTCCTTCGTCGGCGTCTGGGACGACTTCCTCTGGCCGCTGGTGGTGACCAACACGGAGAGCTCCCAGACCGTGCAGCTGGCGCTGGCGCGCTTCCTCGCCAGCGGCAACATCCAGTACGGCCCGCTGATGGCCGGCGCGGTCATCTCGACCATCCCCGTCGTCGTCCTCTTCCTGTTCAACCAGCGCGCGTTCGTGGCCGGACTGGCCGACGGCAGCGTCAAGGGCTGACCGGCCCGACCTCTCGAAAGGAATCCTTTGCGCATTTCCGCCATCTCCACAGATCTCCTCGTCGTCGGCGGGGGGCTCGGAGGCGTCGCGGCGGCGCTCACCGCCGCGAAGCTCGGGTGCCGGGTCGTTCTCGCCGAACGCTCGACGTGGCTGGGCGGACAGCTGTCCACGCAGGCTGTGCCGCCTGACGAGCACCAGTGGATCGAGACCTCTCTGACCTCGCCCAGCTATCGGGCGCTGCGGGAGGCGATCCGCGGTCACTACCGGCGCGCGTACCCGCTCACCGAGGACGCCGCCGGGATCGAACATCTCAATCCCGGGATGGGCTTCGTCTCACGGATCTGCCACGAACCACGCGTCGGGGCCCTGGCGGTGGAGGAGATCCTCTCGGCGCATATCGCATCCGGGGCGATCACCGTGCTGCGCGAGCACACCGCGGTCGACGTGCGCCGGGATGGGCGACGGATCACGTCGGTGACGCTTCGCGCGCCGAACGGCGATCAGCTCGAGGTGCGCGCGACCCTGGTCGCCGACGCGACGGAGGAGGGCGACCTCATCGAGCCGGCCGGACTGCCGGTGGTCATCGGCGCGGAGGGGAGGGACGAGACCGGGGAGCTGCACGCCCCCGACGTCGCCGACGTCCACGACCAGCAGGCGGTCAGCTGGTGCGTCGCCCTGGAGTACCGTCCGGGGGAGGAGCACACCATCCCCCGGCCCGATCGCTACGAGCACTGGCGCGACACCGTCGACCCGCGCTGGCCCGCCTCCCAGCTGTCCTGGGAGGACGTGGTCCCCGACACCCTGCAGCCGCGGGTGCGCCCGTTGTTCGCGCAGTCCCCGCAGGAGGCGATCCACACGCGTGCGGACGATCTCTGGCAGTACCGGCGGATCCTCGCCAGGCAGCTGCTGGACCCGGCCTTCACCGGCGGGGAGATCACCTTGGTCAACTGGCCGCAGATCGACTACTGGGAGCTGCCGCTGCACGGCGTGAGCCCGCAGGCCCGTGAGAAGGCGCTGGAGGGCGCACGCTCGCTCACCCGCAGCTTCGTGTACTGGATGCAGACCGAGGCGCCCCGCCACGACGGCGGGTTCGGCTACCCGGAGCTGCGTCCCCGCGGGGACGTCACGGGCACGGCCGACGGTCTCGCGAAGGAGGTGTACATCCGGGAGTCGCGGCGCATCCGCGCCCTGTTCACCGTCACCGAGGGACACATCGGCCGCCGGATGCGCGGTGCCGACGCGGGAAGCGCGATCTTCGCGGACAGCGTCGGCATCGGCTACTACCGCATCGACCTGCACCCCAGCACGTCGGGGCGCAACTACGTCGACATCGACTGCTTCCCCTTCCAGATCCCCCTCGGCGCGCTGATCGCGGCCGACGCCGACAACTTCGTCGCCGCGAACAAGAACATCGGCACCACCCACATCACCAACGGCGCATACCGGCTGCACCCGGTGGAGTGGTCGATCGGCGAAGCCGTCGGCGCCCTGGCCGCGCGCGTCGTGGAGACCGGTCTGGACCCGGCGCGGATCCGTGAGGACCAGCGGCAGCTGACGCGGCTGCAGCAGGTGCTCTCCGAGGATCTCGGGGTGTCCCTGGCCTGGCCGGAGCAGATCCGCACCGGCGGGGCCGCGTTCGACCGTGTCCCGACGCCGTCTGATGACGCGGCGCCGGCTCCCGCGTCGGCGGGGGTGTAGCAGAGATGCTCACCGATCTCGACGAGGCAGGGCTGCTCGACTACCGCAGCGCCGTGGTCGACCCGGAGGACTTCGACGCCTTCTGGACCGCCCAGCTCCAGCGTGCCGCCGAGCATCCGATCGACGTGCGAGCCACAGCGGTGGACTCGCTGCTGGAGACGATCGACGTGTTCGACGTCCGGTTCGCGGGCCATGGCGGTCACCCGATCCGCGGGTGGCTCTACCTCCCGAAGCACCGCACCACGCCCATCCCCGGGGTGGTGCAGTACCAGGGCTACGGCGGCGGACGGGGACACCACCTTGAGTCATTGCTGTGGTCCTCGGCTGGATACGCCCATCTGATGATGGACAGCCGCGGTCAGGGCAGCGGCTACCGGCGGGGAGCCACCGCGGACCCCGTCGGCCCGTCCGGCCCGACCATTCCCGGTCAGATGACCAATGGCATCGAGGATCCTGCGGGCCACTACTACACGCGTCTGTACGTGGACGCGGTTCGTGCCGTCGACGCGCTGCGATCGTTCTCAACGGTCGACGTCACCCGGATCGCGGTCGTCGGAGGTAGCCAGGGCGGCGCGCTCGCGCTGGCGGCGGCGGCGCTCCGGGACGACGTGGCCGCGGTGGTCGCGCATGTGCCGTTCCTGTCCGACATCCGCCGGGCGTCCCGGATCACCGACGCGATGCCCTACAAGGAGATCGGTCGCTACCTGGCGACCCACCGGGACGCCACGGAACGGGTGTTCGCGACGCTCGCCTACTTCGACGGGGTGAGCCTGGCCCGGCGGATCACCGCGCCGACCTGGCTGTCCGCGGCGCTGATGGACTCCACCTGCCCGCCGTCGACGGTGTACGGCGTGTACCACGAGCTGGCGGGGGAGCGAGAGATCCGGCTGTGGGAGTTCAACGGGCACGAAGGCGGCGGCCCCGACGACGACGAACGCGCGCTGCGCGCGCTGCGCGCCGTCTTCGACCGCACCAACGGGATTGGGCGGAGCAAGGGATGAGACTGCGACGAACCGACGTGCGCGACGGCTGGACCCTCCTCCACCTGGAAGGAAGGGCGCCCGTCGGATTGGGCGGCGTGCGCGTCCCGGCCGAGGTCCCCGGCACCGTGCACACCGCGTTGCACGCCGCCGGCATCACCGAGGATCCGTACCTGGACGATCAGGAGTCCGCTCAGGCGTGGATCGGCCGGTCACGGTGGCGATACCGCACCGACTTCGATCTGGACGATCTCGGCCCCGGACTTGACCTCGTCTTCGACGGCATCGACACGGTCGCCACGGTTCGGCTGAACGGTCACGAGCTCGGCCGCTCCGAGAACATGCACCGCAGCTACCGGTACGACATCCGAGCCGCCGCGCGGCGCGGATCGAACGCCCTGGAGGTCGACCTCGAGTCGCCCGTCCGCGAGGCCGACCGCCGCTCGCTGGAGCTGGGATACCGGCCGCATGTGAACCCCCACCCGTTCAACGCGCTGCGCAAGATGGCATCCAGCTTCGGCTGGGACTGGGGAATCGACACGGCCAGCGTGGGCATCTGGCGTCCGGTGCGGGTGGAGCGGTGGACCGCGCGGCTGAGCGACGTGCGCCCCGTCGTCACCGTGGAGGGTTCGCTCGGGCTGCTCGCCCTGCACATCGATGTCGCCCGCACCGATCGCGATCGGCGCCTCGCCGTCCTCGTGACGGTCGGGGGCCGAACGATCCGCGCCGATCTGGGCCGGGACACCGACCGGATCGTGGTCGACGTGGAGGTTCCCGACGTGCGGCTGTGGTGGCCTCGCGGGCACGGCGACCCCGCGCTCTACGACGTCACGGTCGCCCTGATCGATGTCAGCGACCCCGCGTCCGAGACGGTGCTCGATGAGCGCGACCAGCGCATCGGGTTCCGCACGGTTCACCTCGACACGACACCCGACGAGCACGGCACTCCGTTCACGGTCCGGATCAACGGTCGCCGCATCGAGATCCGCGGTGCGAACTGGATCCCCGACGACGCGTTCCCGCACCGGGTCACCCGTGACCGCTACGCCGCCCGCATCGGTCAGGCCACGTTCGCCGGGCTGAACCTGCTGCGCGTCTGGGGAGGTGGCATCTACGAGTCCGACGACTTCTACGATCTCTGCGACGAGCGAGGGATCCTCGTGATGCAGGACTTCCTGTTCGCGTGTGCCGCCTACGCCGAGGAGGAGCCGTTGCGCGGCGAGGTCGAGGCGGAAGCGCGTGAAGCGGTCACCCGCCTCGCCGGGCATCCGTCGCTGGTGATCCTCAACGGCAACAACGAGAACCTCTGGGGTCTTCACGAGTGGGGCTACCTCTCGCGGCTGGACGGCGCCACCTGGGGGGCGTGGTACTATCACGACCTCCTGCCCAGGATCGTCGAGGAACTCGCGCCGCACATCGGATACACCCCCGGAAGCCCGTTCACCCCCGCCGGCAGCGGGCTCGGCGACGACCCGGATCACAACGACCCGCGTCACGGCAGCATCCACATCTGGGATGTGTGGAACGAGAAGGACTACCTCCACTACCTCGACTACACGCCGCGGTTCGTCGCGGAGTTCGGCTGGCAGGCGCCACCGGCCTGGGCGACGCTGACGCGTGCCGTCTCCGACGACCCGCTCACGCCGGAGTCTCCGGGCATGGTCGTCCACCAGAAGGCCGTCAACGGCAACGACAAGCTCACCGACGGGCTGCTCCCGCACCTGCGGCTGCCGAACGACATGTCGGACTGGCACTGGGCGATGCAGCTCAATCAGGCGGCCGCGATCCGCACCGGGATCGGATGGTTCCGCTCCCGCGCGCCGATCTGCTCCGGCACCATCGTCTGGCAGCTCAACGACTGCTGGCCGGTGACCTCCTGGTCGGCCGTCGACGGTGACGGGCGCGCGAAGCCGATGCTCTACGCGCTGCGGCACATCAACCGGGAACAGCTGGTCACGATCCAGCCCGCTCCGGACGGTCTCGAGGCGGCGATCCTCAACGACACCGACCAGCGATGGGACGGCGAGCTGCTGCTGGAACGCAGAGACTACGAGGGCGCGATCCTGGCAGAGGCCGCCATCGCGGTCGCCGTCGGACCCCGCAGCGCGCAGCGCGTCCGGATCCCCGACGAGATCGGCACCGCCTCCTCCCCGGAACGAGAACTGGTCGTCGCGGCCCTCCACGGCGTCCGCGCCCTCTGGTTCTTCGCCGAGTACCGAGACAGCGCGCTCGCGCCGGCGTCGTTCCGCGCCGAGGTGAACAGGATCCCGGAGGGATACGAGCTGACCGTCCAGGCCAGAACGCTGATCCGGGATCTCACCCTCCTCGTCGACAAGGCCGATCCGGCGGGGTTCGTCGACGACGCCCTCGTCACGCTGCTGCCCGGGGAGCAGACCACGCTGCGGATCCACAGCACCGAGGAACTGGACCTCGAGACCCTCGGCGCGCCCGACGTGCTCCGATCCGCGAACCAGCTCGTTCCGTCAGTCCAGGTGATGCCCGAACGAGCACAGGTGAGGGCGTAGCCCGCGCGGCCCCGGAGACCGTCCGGCACAACTTCACAGAGCTCACTTCGACGCACGCCGCTCCCCCCAGGAGGTTGATCATGGAAGATCAGTCCGTTCCCTCAGTGTTTCGTCTGTCCCTCTCCCGCCGACAGGCCCTCATCGGCATGGCCACGGGAACAGCGGTGTTCACCCTGGCGCTGAACACGGCAAGGCCCGCGCTCGCCGCGACATCCGGGATCGGCGGCCCGCTGGCCGATGTCACCGCGTTGCCGCCCGGTGCCCCCGACCGGGGTCTCTTCGCCGCGGCTGAGCAACGACTGGCCCCGTATCTGGCCGTGCTCGCGCCCCTGGCGAACGGGGTGGAGGATGAGGACCCGAACACGCACGGGTTCATGAGGGGCGGGTTCTGGCGGTCGCCGGCCGAACCGTTCAACGCCCGGGTGCAGGAGAACGTCTTCACCCTGTCGTGGTTCCACGCGAACGCCCGGAGCTGGAACCCCTACGCCGGTGACCCCGCGCTGCTGGCGCGCCTGGACGCCGCCATCGGCCACTACCTCAAGCTGCAGAAGCCGCAGGGCTGCTGGCCGGAGTACTCCGCCGGAGAGCTGTCACGACCCGCGACGGGCTTCGCGCTCGGCTTCCTCACCGTCACGCTCGTAGAGCTCCAACGCGCCGGCGCACTGCCCGAGACCCAGAGCAAGATCATCACCGCCCTCCGCAAGGCCGCGGACTGGTTCCTGGACCCGGCCAACCCGCTGGTCTGGTCGAACCCGATCCCGTACACCAATCAGGTCGCCGGGGGCCTTCTGGGGATCGCGGAAGCACTGCCGTTGCTCGGCGATCCCACCCTGGCCGCCCGTCTCAACGAGCGGATCGACGTGCTCGCCCGGGACGGACTGAGCCCCGTCGGCTATTTCTACGAGCAGAACGGGAACGACCTGGGGTACTCGCTCGGTGTCATGACGCCCGACCTGGCGGCGCTCCACGAGACCACCGGCTCGCCCGTCGTGAAGCAGATGCAGGAGACGTACTACGAGTGGATCCGGTACAACTTCGTGCGTGAACCCGACGGCGCCGGCTGGTTCTGCAACGTCGCGACGTCATCGCGCACCTCTCTCTACATCCTCGATGACGTGAAGGACGACGGCTACAAGGCGGACATCAACTCCCTGTGGACGCCCGGCATCCCCGTCTCAGCGGCCTTCACGACGGCTCAGGAGGACAAGGCGGCGCTGAGGGCGGAATGGGCCGCGTCGACCGAACCGGTGCCGCAGCCGCCGGCAGGCCAGGTCGATCCGCAGGTGGTGCGCCTCTCCACCTACCCCGAGAAATTCCCCACCCGTGCTGACAAGGATGCCGCGATCAGCACCATGCCCTACCTGACCTCCGACAGCTTCGTGGAGTTCCGGACCGATCCGCGCGGGCAGCAGTTCCTCTTCGTCCGAAAGCCCCCCTACTACTTCGGGGGCCTGTTCGGCATCCGTGCCACATCCCGGGTCCAGAGCGGGCTGAGTTTCCTCTGGCACCCGGATGCCGGCATGCTGCTCTACAGTACGAACAACTCCGTGGAAGGGTGCTGGGGCACGCATCGTTCCGCCCAGTTCACCAGCATCGACTCCAATGGGAACCTGCTCGCCCGGTACTTCCGGGGCGACCCGGCCCAGAACGATGAGCTTGCGCTCGACGAGGTGAGCTCAGCCGAGCATCTCGGCATCCGCTACACGACGCCGGACGGTCGACTCACGAAGGACGTCGATCTCCGCGCCGATGCCCTTCGCGTCAAGGTCACCGCGCTCCAGCACTCGACGGAGCGCATGCCTCTCGTGCTGCGCGGCGACGATCGTCTGACGCTGCTCGGTCCGGTGGAGACGGAGTGGACGCCGGGTGTCGACGTCACGGGCGAGGGCACGGGGCTGCGCGTCCGGCGTGGTCGCACGGACATGGTCATCGAGTGGAACGCGACGCTGACGGCTCGGGTGGTGCCGAAGACGCAGACGTACTTCAAGGACGCCTCCCGGCGCCAGCACATGCTGCTCCTGCCGTTCGGCACCGAACTGGAGTACACGGTGCGCTTCGAGGACGTCACGGTGCTTGAGATGACGGCAGCGGTCACGTCACGCACGCGCGGCGGGAAGGTACACCTGTCGGTGGCGGCGACGAACGACAACACCTTCCCGGTGGACGTGGCGATCGCCACCGTCTACGGCGACAAGAGGTTCAGGAACGTGGTCCCCGGAAGGACCGTGAGAGCGTCGATCAACACGCGGCTGACCTCCGTCCCCGCAGGCGTGGCCACCGTCACCGCGACAGGCGTCGCGCACGGTGAGACCATCACCGCGACCAGGTCCGCCGACTACGGAGCGTTCCCGGCCGCACCGTGACTCGCGGCGTCCTGACGCCCTCCATCGTCTCCATACGGATGCCTTCGGAATACGGCAGAAACGGGCCACGCTCTTGATCACCGGCCGTTGAACTTCTGACTTCACGCTGGTTGGTGATGGTTCCGGAGGAGATGGGGGGCGTCGATCGCGGTACCGCGATGCGCGCCTGACGCCGGCACGAGAACTCCATGATCATATGGCTATATGTGCTGTCGGCGCGAAAACGACGCTTTGAGCGAGCTGCCGGCGGACCGACAGCGCAGTGCCGGTGTCGGAAGGTTGTTCGTGGCGGTGCGGCCTGCGGGGCGCCCCTCAGCGCTCTTCCGTGTTCGGCCGCCTGACACCGACGCAGAGCAGTCTCCAGTCTCAACCTCCATTGAGGCCAAGCGGTTGTGAGCCACGTCCCCCGAACTTGCCGCAGCCACCTGCGGCCCGACCTGCCCCGACACTCTGGGGAGCGGAGATGGCGCTCGGGAGTCGGAGAAACGGGGATGGCGATCAGCCGAGCCTGTCGCCTGCGCGGCGCCCCTGGTGCTCCCATGTTGGTCGGGCTGCGCAATGAAGATCCTTTTCCTCTTCTATTCTCGCCGACGATCGGCACCGGCTGATCCTGGGAAACGATCTATCCCATTCCGGGAAGCGATCTTCGAGCCACCTTCAGCACCCCAGGTCAGACCTACTCGTGAACACCCCACCGAGCCGTTCTTGAAACGGCTGGACTGAGGTTGACGGGATCCCGTCTGATCATCGCGATCAGGCGGGATCTTGTCGTTTTGGGAGTTTCCGAATCGGGTTCGTCCTGGTCTGGGAGTCGCGGAGCAGGTGACCGGGAAGGCCTGGGTGATGTCAAGCCGCTGGTCGAGGTCCACGTTCGCGCTTCTGGGCATGGCGATGCCGGCTCCAGGCTGGGTGCTGCGGCAAGGTGATTTGAGCTTCCGGTCACGATCTTCCGTTTTGGTGGTCACGTCGGTTTTGCGTTCGAGCGCGCTCGAAGGCATAGCGTCCCCGCCATGACGACACAGACCTGGATCATCACTGGCGCGTCCCGCGGGTTCGGACGCGCGCTGGCGGAGTCGGCGCTCGCGACGGGTGACCACGTGGTGGCGGCGGTGCGCCGGCCCGAGAGTGTGGCCGATCTGGAGGCCGAGTACCCGGACAACTGCCTGATCGCGAAGTTCGACGCCCGGGACATCGCCGCGGCCGCGGACCTCGTGCGCGACACCCTCGACCGCTTCGGTCAGCTCGACGTGCTGGTCAACAACGCGGGACGGGCCGTGGTCGGAGCGGTCGAGGAGGTCGGCGACGCGCAGTTGCGCGAGTTGATGGATCTGCACCTGTTCGGCCCCGCCGCGCTCGTCCGGGCGGCGCTGCCCACGATGCGTGAGCGGGGCACCGGGACGATCGTGCAGATGAGCAGCCAGGGTGGGCGGACGTCGTTCCCCGGCGTGTCGGCGTACTCCGCGTCGAAGTTCGCCCTCGAAGGCTGGTCCGAGGCCCTGGCCGGGGAGGTCGCGCCGTTCGGGATCCGGGTGATGCTCGTCGAGCCCAGCCGGTTCAGGACCGGCTTCAACGGGGGCGACGTGCTCGAGTTCGTCGAGCCGTCCGCGACCTACCGTGACTTGCTCGCCAACGTCCGTGCGGACATGGCCGGGACCGACGGCCGCCAGGAAGGTGACCCGGCGCGGGCGGCCGAGATCATCGTGTCCCTCGCGCACGGCGACGAGGTGCCGCTGCGGCTGCCGCTCGGGCGCGAAGCGGTCGAGCGTATCTCGCGTGCCTACCGGCGCGGCCTGGACGAGGTCGAGCAGTGGGCCGAGACCGCCCGCAGCGCCGACTTCGAGGGTGTCTCCGCATCGGTACGGCCCATCTAGGCTCGTGGTCATGGCCACCGACGATCTGATGACCAGAGCGCTCGAAGCGCTCGGGGACGACGGTCCGCTGTCGGTCGAGGCGATCCACCGCCTCGCCGACCTGGCCGATCTGCCCGAGACGATGACGATCGCCGAGGTCGCCGACCTCCTCGACATCTCGCCCCACACGCTGCGCTATTACGAGCGGGCCGGGCTGGTCGAGGTGGCCCGCGACGGTAATGGTCATCGCGTCTACGACGCCGAAGCGGTTCGGCGCCTGGTGTTCCTCACCCGGATGCGGCTGTCCGGTATGCCGATGCGTGACCTACAGCACTACATCTCGCTCGTCGATGCCGGAGGGCACACGGTGCCGGAGCGGCTCGATGTGCTGGTCGAACATCGCGACACCATCCGCCGCCGGATCCGTGAGCTGACCCTTTCCCTCACGGCGGTCGAATACAAGATCGCCACGTACGGGGGCTCGACCGGGCCGGACGTTCAGGCCCTCGGCACCACCACCGGTACCGACCGCACGGCGCTGCCGGACGAGTCGCTGCGACGGGCACTCCCGGCGGAGTGAGGGACGCCGACGCTCGCCGGGTTGCCGGCGGTCGTGTTCAGTGCCGGAGCCATGACGGTACCCGGAGTCGGGCCACTGAACTATCTCGGGTCGCTAAGCCTTGGTGAGCCAGGTGACCTGGGTGCCGTTGTCGAAGGACTCGCGCCGGGTGGGGGTGAACAGGGTGGGGCGGAACTGTCCGGAGAGCATGGGGATGCCAGCGCCCGCCAGCACGGGGTAGCTCTTGAGGATGATCTCGTCGATCTCCTGGAGCAGGGAGGCGGCGAGCCTGCCGCCGCCGCAGAGGTAGATGTCCATACCGGTGTCCTCGGCCTTCAGCCGCCGGACGAGCTCGATCGGGTCGCCGGCCTCCACCCGCACCGTGGGGTCGTCGATCGTCAGCGTGCTGGAGACGACGTACTGGCGCAGGTGGGAGTACGGGCTGGTGGTGGGGACGTCCAGGGCCGGTTCGTAGGTGCCGCGACCCATTACCACCGTGTCGAAGACCTTGTTGGGCACGCCGTCGAGGCCGACAAGCTTGCGGACATGGGTGGGCAGCGTCTCGGGGTAACGGCCATTGATCCAGGCGGCCATCTGGTCCGACACGGGGTAGAAGTCGAACTCGGCGTTGGGGCCAGCGATGTAGCCGTCGAGCGAGACGGCGACATAGTAGACAAGCTTTCGCATACCCATCAACTCCCAATATAGTACTCTACTTGTAGTGGTAAAAACGTAGTACTACGGATGGAGTGGTGTCAAGTGCGGAGGAATCCCGGGCGGCGGCAGGCGTTGATCGACGCGGCCATCGAGGTGTTGGCCAAGGAGGGAGCGCGGGGGCTGACCTTCCGGGCCGTCGATGCGGAGGCGGCTGTGCCCCCGGGCACCGCCTCCAACTACTTCGCCAACCGCGACGACCTGTTCACCCAGGCTGGCGGACGCATCTATGAGCGGTTGCTGCCCGACGAGGCCACGATCGCCCGCAGTCGGGAGGGTGTGCAGGATGAAACCCGCTATGTCGAGCTCATGCACGAACTGGTGGATCGGGTCTCCGCCTTCAACTCCGGTTACCTGGCTCTGCTTGAGCTCCGGCTTGAGTCCACTCGGCGTCCTGAGCTGCGCGCGTTGCTGACCAAGCGCATCCGCGAGGACATCGACGCCAACATCGGCCACCACGCCGCCTCGGGCCTGCCCGGTGACTCGACCTCGGCGGTGCTCCTTTATCTCGCTCTGAACTGGCTCATCGTGGAGCGGCTGACACTGCCCGACATCTTCACCGAGCAGGAGACCCACGAGTTGGTGGACGCCGCCGTGCGAAGGTCGCTGAATACCTGACCTGTGAGGCCATCCGAGGGTTCCGGGAAACGATCAGCCCGGTGCCCACACCGGTGGCGGTCAGGTCGCGGGTGTCACCGGACAATCTCCCGTTGCGGCGCCACCTGGCCGAACAGTCGCTGAGCGCGGGGCCGCTCATCGATGCCGAGGCCGAGTTTCGGGCCGCGCTCACGTTGGTTCACAGTGACGCAGAGTCGACACCGGTGACGCAGAGTCGACGACGGGGCTCGCCGAGGTGGCAGGACTCGGACGCGTACGCGGGAAACGATGATTGCCTCCTCGGGAAGCGATCTTCTCAACCCCCCGCACCCCAGGCCGCCCAACTCGCAAGCGCCCTCAGGCCGGTGGTCGCCATGGTGAGCCGGCCGGGGATGAGCGGGCAGGCCAGGGAGCCGTCGATGTGCAGGGCGTCGTGAGCGCTGCCCCGCACCCCCCGCTGATCGACTTCGTGGTCGAGGACCGGCTTGTGTCCGAGCTCGCGTGCGGGTTGGGCGAAGTGGCCGGGGCGTTGGTTGGTGCGGGCGCGGCTGGCGACGGCGAAGGCGGTGGGGAGGCCGAGCGCGGCCATGGGTTTCAAGGTGGTGATGGCGTTGGCGCCGATGCGGTGGACCCCCGGCCGGGCAAAAGATCGCGACCGCTACCGCGACCGTTCTATGACGCCGCGCGCCGCAGGCTGCGCAAAACCCACGACGGGCAGTTCGCGTTCGCTTCGGCCTCGGCGACGGTGAGCCAGACGAGCCCGGCCACTTCCTGTGGTGAGGCGGCCATGGGCTGAGCATGCGCCGGCAGCTCACCGCGAAACACCACATTGATCACCGGATCGCCGTCGTCCGTCATGAAGAACCCGCTCCCCACGTAGGTGAGTACGACTTCTGTCACGTCGACGCCGATCTCCTCGGCCACCTCCCGGCGTGCGGTCTCCTCCAGGACATCGGCTCCGGCGCCGTCGATCTCGACCTTGCCGCCGACACCGGCCAGCGAACCGGGAGCGTGCGCCTCCTGCGTCCCACGCTGGATGAGCAGCCAGCGGCCGTCACGTTCCAGGAAGACCTCAACATTCACGACGAATGCCGGTCGCCCCCTTCGCGTCGTGCAGGCCGGCATGTCAGATGTGTGAATGTCCATGCTCGGTGACTCTACGCGGAAGAATCCTCAACTTGATCGTCCACGCGTCCAGGGCGAAGGTTCCACCCGCCGAGTCCGGGAAGCGGTCCTCCAGCCTCTGCTCCGGAGCACGTCAGGGCTATTCGTGAACATCCCGCCAGGTCAGAGGCCGCTTCCGGGAGATCGGGAGTGGCCTTCCGCGTTGCTGGGTGACTACACCGGACGGGATCGGCGATCGGCAGCTTGCAGGATCAGCTGTCTACCGGTGGCCCGCTGTACGGGCACGACGCCGAGTTCGCGCTCATGTTCCTTCCCGTTGCGGCACTGCTGATCACCGTCGGCCTGGCCCGCGACTGCGGCGAGACGCCACACGGTCAAGGAACGCCGCCGCCCTGCCCGTGGCGGCCACTATGAGCTTGAGATGTGTCGCCCCAGCGGGGTCCGGCTGGCCAGAGCGAAAATCACCCCGTCGGCCCGGATGGCCCGGACGGCGACGGCACACCACGGTGGCCTCCCGCCCGGGTCGTCGTCAGCTACGCGGATGACCGAACTCCCGTACCCGCTGATTCATCCGGGCAGCAGGCCGATCGCCGCCTTGGCCTGGCGTACCTTCGCGCCGGCCAGCCCGCGGGCACGGTCGGCGCCGGCCCGCAGGACCGCCTGGACGTGCCGTGGGTCGTCGGCCAGTCGCAGGTAGCGGTCCCGGAGGGGGGCGAGGGTGGCCACCACCGCGTCGGCGACCGCTTCCTTCAGTTCGCCGTACCGGTCGAACCGCCCCGCCAGTCGCTGAGGCTCGTCGCCGGTGCAGGCGGCCAGGATGGCGAGCAGGTTGGACACTCCCGGTTTGCGTTCCGGGTCGTAGATCACCACGCTGTCGGTGTCGGTGACCGCACGCATCACCTTGCGCCGCAGGACGTCCGGCTCGTCGAGCAGTCGAAGGACCCCCGCCGCCGAGGGGGCCGACTTGCTCATCTTGTCGCCGGGTGACGCCAGGTCCATGATGCGGGCGGCGACCGGCGGATTGACCGCCCGGGGGACGGTGAAGGTGGGGCCGTATCGGGTGTTGAACCGCTGGGCGACATCGCGGGCCAGCTCCACGTGCTGGCTCTGGTCCTCGCCGACCGGTACCTCGTCGGTGTCGTACAGCAGGATGTCGGCGGCCATCAGGATCGGATAGGTGAGCAGCGACATCCGGACCTGGTTCTGACGGCCGGACTTCTCCTTGAACTGGATCATTCGCTGGGCCTCGCCGTACCCGGTGGCGCACTCCAGGAGGTAGTGCAGTTCGGTGTGCTCGGGTACGTGCGACTGGACCAGGAACAGAGCCGCCTCGGGGTCCGCGCCCGCGGCCAGCAGGATGGTCGCGAATTCCAGCGTCCGCCGCCGCACCTCGGCCGGATCATGCTCCAGGGTCAGGGAGTGCAGGTCGGAGATGAACACCACCGTGTCCGTGACGGCCTGCTTGGCGATTATCGGTGCGATCGCGCCGATGTAGTTGCCCAGGTGCAGGTCGCCGGACGGGGTGAAGCCGGTGAGTCGTCGTGACATCGGTTTGGCTCCCTCGGGATCGGGAGGCCGCCCTGGCCGGGCCACCGAGGTGCGAACACACGAAACGGCCGCCCGAACCGGGCGGCCGCGTTGTCGGTTACGCGGATGAACGGTGCCGCCCGTCAGGGGCGCCACCAGCCAAGGAACAAGAAGATCATCCGCATACCGAGACCATACCATCCGGCAGGCGGAGATCGCAGTCAAGCCGGCGATGATCCTTGTGCGGGCCGCCCCGCAGGCCCGCCCCGCAGGCCCGTCACGCGGGTCCAGCACGCAGGCCCGTCACGCAGGCCCGTCACGCAGGCCCGCCGCACGGGTTTGCCACACGAGCCGAGTCCGGGCAACGATCACGACCAACGCGGGAAGTGGTCTTCTGGCATGTCCGTTCCGACGGGTCACGCGCTCTTGTGAACACCCCGCGAGGGGCCGTTCTCGAGTCGGCTCAGGGACAGTCGCCGAGATCCCGTCCGGAGCCACTCCTCATGATCGATTGTAGGGTGAGGCGTTCGCTCCCACCCCCTCCGAATCCCCAGGAAGCGTCCTGTGTCACGTCGTTACCGTTCGGCCCTGCCCGCCCTGCTCGTCACCGGTCTGTACGGCGCCGCGCTGATGGTCGCCGTCGTCGTCGCCCTGATCTCCGGCGACCTCGGCCCGTTGTGGTGGCTGACGCTGTTCACGACCATGACCGAAGGCGTCGCGGCGACAGGGCAGAACCTGTTCCTCCTGGTCCTGGCCGGGCTGTCCTGGGCGTGGGGGATCTGGCAGATCCTGCGCGGGCCGCAGGCGGGACCGACACCCCCGCAGGACCGGAACACCCTGCGGTTGCGCGTGGCGCTCTACGTCGCGACGGCTACGACGTGGCTGCTCCACGTCACCGAGTCGTTGGTCTGGGCGGACACGACGTTGATCATCTCTGCGGTGATGTGGGTGGTCGTGCTGCTGTTCACGCGGGTGCTGGGCCCCGGCCGGCCGTACACGCGGGGCGCGGGGGTGCTGGGGTACGGCGGTTTCACCGTCATCGGCGTACTCGACCTCGCCGGCTGGCCCGTCCCGGATGTGGCGGAGTCGATCTGCGGCCTGGCCGGCCTGGCCTGGACGGTGCTGATCCTGTGGACCCAAGGGGGCGACGACCGCTGGGGGACGGCGACCGTCGCATACGGTATCGCCGCCCTGCTGACGCCGATCTTCCTGGTACTGACGTCATTGCCGTTCCGGGAGGAGGAAAGCCCTGTCGAGGCTCTCGGTGTGGTCGGGAGCGTCCTGATGATGATCTGGCTGGCCCGCTCCGCCCACGACCTCGCCGCCCCGCGCCACCAACCGGCCGCCCGGACCACGTCGGAGGCGTGAGCCGGCGAGCGGTCGTGTCGCGCTGTTCGCGGAACTCCAGATCATGGCTGACCGGGCGGCCGGCGCGAGAACCGCCGGGCGGTGACCATCCAGAGCTCTCCGCCCAGGCGGACGCCTTCGGGACCCGCGTAAGGCCGTAGCGCGTCCTCCAGAGCGGTCCGGGCGGCGTCGGGCGTCATGATCGCGTCGTCGAGAATCGCACGGACCGGGCCGGTGCCGAGAAAGAATCCGGCGGCGCTCGCGGCGTCCTGGCCGAAGAAGAGGGGAACCTCGACGGCGGTCGTCATGACGGATCCGAAGCCCGCCCCGCCGAGCACCTCTTCGATCCTCTCCCGGTCCGCGAGCGAGAACATCCCAGGTTCGCGCGTGTCCGGAAGAGGCTCGGGAGGCCCGGTCAGTGCGGAGATCGGAACGGTGTACCAGGCGCACCGGGCCATGTGCCGAGGGCACACGAAGACGAGACGGCCCCCGGGTCTCAGGGCGCGGCCGATGTTGGCGAAGGCGGCCACGGGGTCGGCGAAGAACATGATTCCGAACTGGCTGATGGCCACGTCGAACTCACCGTCGCCCAGCGGATGGACCTGGGCGTCTCCTTCCTCGAACCGGAGGTTGGTCAGCCCGGTTCGGGCCTGGTCGGCGCGGGCCCGTTCCAGCATCGGCCGGGAGAGGTCGAGTCCCACGACATGTCCGCGGGACGCCTGACGAGCCGCCAGGACGGTCGTCTCGCCCGCGCCGCATCCGACGTCCAGGACCCTGTCCGTCTCCGCTATCGCCGCGGCCTCGAACAACAGCCGGTGCAGGGCGCTGTCGCGGCCCTCGGTGCGGCCCGTGCTCGCGGCCCAGTGGGCCCCTTCGGGGCCGTTCCATGAGTTCGCCTGGGCGGCGTTCGGGATGGACATGGGTCTCCTTTTCGTCGAAGCGTCCGTTCAGTTCGTTCAGTTCGTTCAGGTCGTTCATTCGGGGAGCCGCGATCGCCGGTCGTCGTGTTCGACGGTCATCAGGTGCTCGCGCAACTCGTCGAGAAGGGGCCGGGAGGGCT
Organism: Streptosporangium vulgare; assembly: GCF_042428775.1. Classification (NCBI taxonomy): domain Bacteria; kingdom Bacillati; phylum Actinomycetota; class Actinomycetes; order Streptosporangiales; family Streptosporangiaceae; genus Streptosporangium; species Streptosporangium vulgare. The sequence continues at coordinate 365,397 of NZ_JBHMBS010000008.1, forward strand.
GAAGCGCGTCGATGTGCAGGACTCCGGCGGGCAGCGAGGTGGTGAACAGGTCGCGAGCTACCAGAGCCGCCACGACACCGGTGATCCGGCAGGTGTCGCGGCCCGTGACGGCGCTCGACACCGCGTTCCCCGCGGCGTCCGACGCCCTCACGTGGACGACGAAGCGGTCGGACCCGCGGTGCAACCGGGACAGCACCGACGTGAGTGGTGTTTCGGCGCGCAACCGGCCCACCAGGGTGAAGAATCCGATGGTCGCGAGCCCGAAGAGGAGCGAGGTGACGAGGGCCGAGTCGAAGCAGATCCGCGTGGTGGCCGTGATCCGCAGCGATTCACCGATCGTCCGCTGGTCGGAGAAGGGGAACGGGTGGACGGTCCGCGTCCCCCAGCCCGGAAGCCGGACACGTGCTCGCCTGGCACCGGGCCGCCGCCGTCCGTCCGGGCGGGTGAGGCCGGCGACGAGCCATCGCACCGAGTCCGCGCCGTGGTCGCCGCCCTGGCCCAGCAGGAGGCTGATGTCGATCCTGTCTCCTGACGGCAGGCGTTCGAGGCAGTGACGGGCCAGCAGGTTGGTCAGCCCCGGGGCCACGCCGACGCTGAGAACCGCCGTCGCCCGGTGTCGCGCCGCGAGCTTGTCCAGCGACTCGATCTCCCGGATCACCGGGGTGGACGCGGTGACGTCGACGTAGTGCACCCCCCGCCGCAGACACGCCTCGGCCAGGGCCGCGTTGGCGCGCTCGACGCACATCACGACCACGGCCGCCTCGTCGAGCAGCCGGTCCACGTCGGCGGGATCGTCGACGTCGACGCCTGCCGCCCTGACCGCGGCGCCGGTGGACCGCGCCAGGATCCGCGCCTTCGTCGGATCACGCCCGGCCACCACGACCCGGCCGGGGAACCACAGGCCGAGTCGCCGCGCGGTCGCGCCACCGACCGCTCCGTACCCGCCGATGACGACGATCGACCTACCCGCGCCGGGCCGCCCCCGGTGTTCGTCGGCGCTCGCGCGCATGCTGTGCCCTCGCAGTTCGGTGCCGGGAAGTTCTGAGGTTCCCAGGATCACGTGAGAGTGATATGCACACCACTGCGGATGTCTTATGGGAGGCATACGTGGCCCGCATGGCAGCCGATCGGAGGGGGTGGCTCGCACATGCTCGATCCATGGACGTTGCGGGTGATGGTCGAGGTGGAGGAGCGCGGTTCCTTCTCGGCGGCGGCCGAGGCTCTGTCGATGACCCAGCCGGCCGTGTCACGGCAGATCGGCGGTCTGGAACGCAGGCTCGGCGTGTCCCTCTTCCGGCGCACCGCGCGCGGCGTCAAGGCGACGGCGGCCGGTGAGATGGTCGTCAAGCAGGCGCGGGACGTCCTGGCGCGACTGCGGGCTCTGGAGATGCGGGTGAGCGCCTTCACCGGCGCCGAGACCGGGCATCTGCGCCTGTCGGCGTTCTCCAGCGCGAACACCTGGCTGATGCCGGAGGTGATCAGGCGTTTCAGCCGATCCCACCCCGGAGTGCGGCTGAGCCTGATGCGGGAGGACGCCGCGGGGCCGATGGCCGCGATCAAAGAGGCCCGGATCGACCTCACCCTGGTCACCGCCTGGAGCCTGTACCCGGATCCGTCGGTGGCCAAGCACGACTCGTCGGCCGAGCTCCCCGATCCCGGCGATGTCACCGGAGTCGATCTGCTGCCGTTGCTGGACGAGGAGTTCCAGGTCGCCTTGCCCGCCGACCACCGGCTGGCCCGGCTGCACCGGGTGCCGCTGCCCGATCTGTGTGACGAGATGTGGATCGAAGGCGGTTACCCCGACTGCCTCGGCCCGCTTCCCCGGCTCGCCGAGGCCCTGGGACGGCCCCCTCGGATCGGGTTCTTCTGCGAGGACTGGAACGGCAGGCAGGCCCTGGTCGCGGGCGGATCCGGCGTCATGCTCGTGCCCACGCTGGTGCGGGGCGCCGCACACCCGGGGGTGGTGACGAGGCCGACCGCTCCTTCGCTCCCTACCCGCCGGTTGTACGCGGCCTCCCTGGCACCGCCCTTCCGCCTCCCGGCCGTGACCGCCCTGCTGGAGGTGATCGCCCGCGTGAGCCGGGAGCAGACCCGGGCCTGATCACCGGACCGGCCCGCCGGGGGCGAGGTTGTTCGGTGGAGTGGCCTCCGAACAGATCCATTTCAACGAGAAGACCCTGTGGGCCGGCGGCCGGACGGTGGAGGCGTTCACGTCGTGGCCGGGTGTGCGGCGGGTACGCGCCACGTACCCGATCGCGTCTGCCACCTCACGTCCGTGCGGCCGTCCCGGTACGGGACGTGAAGCGGCGACCCGATCGGCGCCCACCGCTCATCGGTCAGGTCGCAGGGGTGAGCGGCATCGGGTCATGCCTCACCCCTGCCCGTCTGCAGGAACAGTCCGGTCAAGAACAGCCCGGCTGAGAAGGGCCCGGCTGAGCACGGCTCAGCCGAGAAGAGCCCGGCTGAGAACAACAGTCCGGCTGAGAACAACAGCCCGGCGAACACCCGCTCGGAGCCGGGTGCCCGCGTTTCACCGGGTCACGCGTAGAGGAAGTAGTAGCGGTACCGACTGTCCCACTGGCACGAGTAGTCGTCCCACCAACCCTGGGAGACGCCCTGGGTTCCGATCCGCTCGCACTCCGAGTGGTCCCTGAAGACGCCGGCCAGCCTCGCCGCCTCGGCTTGCGCCGGGATGGCACCGATCGTCAGCGACGCTACGAGGACCACGACGGCCGAGACGAGAACAGCGCGTACCTTTCGCATTCGTCCTCCTGTGACTGTGGAGATCATGACGGTGGACATTATCACTCGTCAGGCGCCAGGGAAATTGTCATGTCCGAATCAGTCGGGCGAACGAGCCGAAACTCCAGCCCCTGGGTGGCGTGTGTTTCACGGATGTTTACCGCCGGTAAATCGGACATCACTTCCGGGGGTGTCTGTTCGCCACGGTTCCGGCCGCCGTCCAATTCCAGACGTGGCGGCCTTGAAAGACCTCGCAGGCGCGTATCCGACCGCCTGTGCTTGCCATGGATGGCCTGTGCTGCCTTCGTCCTACATGGTGAAGAAAGTACGATTTATGCCGCTTTTTCGGTCCGGCGGAAACGGCCTCAAGAACACTTTGACCATCGTCACTTACGTGTCATATCGTCGCCCCGCCCATATCGATGTAAGTCGCGGCACTCGAACAGGACGTTGTTCTCGCAGGCGCCACGGTCAGCGTGCTGATCGCGGCCGCCTCGGCTCGGGAGGAGACACGGACGGTCACCGGGGAAGCGGCGATCATCCGACCCGACCGGAGTCGTACCATGCAAGCTCAAATCCGCAGGGCCATGAGGGCCACGATCGTCGGCATGGCGCTGACCGTGCTGGCCGCCCTCGGTGTGTCGGCGACTTTCACGCCGCCGGCCCACGCCATGCAGGTGATCACCGATATCGCCTACGCCCCCGCGCAACCGGCCGGTAGCAGGGGGCACCTGCTGGACCTCCACCTGCCGTCCACCGGCATCACGCCCCGGCCGCTGCTGATCTGGCACACCGGTTCGGCGTGGACGAGCGACGACGGCAAGGCCGGCGCGGACGCGATCGCGGCCGTCTTCAACCCCCTGGGCTTCGCCGTGGCCGGCGTCAGCGTCCGGTCCAGCGCCCAGGCGATCTTCCCGGCCCAGGTGCACGACATCAAGGCGGCCATCCGCTGGCTGCGCGCGAACGCCGCCACCTACAACCTCGACCCCAACCGCTTCGCGATCATGGGTGACTCGTCGGGCGGCTGGCTGACGGAGATGGCCACCCTGTCGGGCGGCGTGTCGTCGCTGGAGGGCACCCTCGGCACGACCGGCGTCTCCAGTGCCGTGCAGGTGGGACTCGCCTTCTACAGCCCGACCGACTTCCTGCAGATGAACGCGCAGAACCTGCCGACCGGCGGGCTCGACCACAACTCTCCCGCCTCCCCGGAATCCCTCCTGGTCGGCTGCCCGATCCAGACCTGCCCGTCCACGGTGGCCCAGGCCAATCCGATGACCTACGTCGACGCCAACGACCCGCCGCTGATGTTCCTGCACGGCCAGGCCGACTTCCTGGTGCCGCACGGGCAGAGCGTCCTGCTCTACAACAGGATCAAGGCCCAGTGCGGCAACGCCACGTTCGTCTCGGTGCCGGCCGCGGACCACATGATGGTTCAGATCATGGACCCCGCCCAGTACGGCCTGCAGACCGTCCGCACCACCACCGGCTGCGGCGAGACCGTCGGCACCGGCACGCTGAACCCCACCTGGGCCAACTTCGCGAACTTCCTGCGCGGCGGGCTGAAGATGGGCACCTCCTGCGAGGTCACCTACGCCACCGGCGCCTGGAACGGCGCCTTCAACGGCAGCGCGACCATCAGGAACACCGGCACGACCCCCATCGACGGCTGGACCCTGACGTGGACCTGGTCGGGCAACCAGCAGATCACGAGCGCCTGGAACGCCACGGTGACCCAGGTCGGCACCCAGGTGACCGCCCGTGACGCCGGCCACAACTCCTACATCGGCCCCGGCTCCAGCCAGAGCTTCGGCTTCTCGGCGACCGCCACCGGGACGAACGCCATTCCGGCCCAGTTCAAGCTCAACAACCTCGTCTGCACGAGAGTGCCCGCCTGAGACGACGTGCCGGGCCCGAGCCGAACGGCGACGGCCCGGCACCGTTCTCCCGTCGCCCGGATCCTGAAAGTTTCATTCGGAGAACTGTGACGTGGAGCGGAAAGGCGCATTTCCAGAACTCGACACGTTCCGTTTAATTCTGGTCACGGAATGTCGCCGACCGGATTGCTCGCGTTCGTATTGCTTTACCCGATGGGCCGCCCCTACTCTTGCCCCTGACGGCTCGCCGACCTATTTTCCGTTGTTTTCGTCGACCGGCCGGGGTCGCTGATATCCCGGGGCCCGAAATAAATCGGATAAGCCGCCTTCCACTGCCCGAAGGCCGTTGTCCGGGATCCTCGATGAGTTGATGAGTTAGGAAACGTGTGCGTACATCCAACATGTTCGTCAGGAGCCTCGGCGTTTACGTGCCTGACAGCGTGAGCGTCGAGCAGGCGGTTCGCGAGGGCTGGTACCCGGCCGAGGAGGTCGAGAAATTCCAGCAGATCGGCGCGGCGGTGGCCGGCGACATGTCCGCGCCCGAGATGGCGCGGCTCGCGGTCCTGGACGCGTACGACCGCTGGGGTGAGTCCTCCCCGCGCGATCTCGACCTCCTGCTCTACCCGTCGGTCTGGCACCAGGGCCCGAACGGCTGGCAGCCCCAGCACTACCTGCAGATGCACCTCCTCGGCGGGAACGTGCCGGCGTTCGAGATCCGGAGCGGCTGCGTGGGGATGATCAGCTCGCTCGATCTGGCGGCGAGCTACCTGCAGGCCGACGCGGGCAGGGAGACGGCGATGGTCGTCTCCTCGGACAACCACGGCACTCCGCTGGTGGACCGCTGGCGGATGACCCCCGGGGCGCTGATCGGCGACGCCGCGGCCGCGCTCGTCCTCGGTAAGGGGTACGGCATGGCCGAACTCCTGTCGGTGAACGCGACGGTGATCCCGGAGGCCGACGCGGTCAACGACGGCGCCTACCCCCTGTTCCCCCCGGACGCCACCGTCGGCAGGGGGCTGAGCTTCGGGGACCGGCACGAGGAGTTCCGCCAGCGGCTGCTCAAGGCGCAGGGAACCGGGATCCACCTGACGATCCAGAAGACGATGATGCAGCAGGTCGAACAGACCCTGGACGAGGCCGGGATCGGGCTCGACGACATCACGCGGGTGGCGTTGCCGCACGGCCGCCGCGAGGACCTGGACGGGCAGATGTCCTGGCTGGGCATCGACGAGGACCAGACGACCTGGGACTACGGCAGGCGCGTGGGCCACTGCGGCGCGGTGGACCAGTTCATCGCCTTCGAGCACCTGATCGCGACCGGCGGCCTCGTGCCCGGCGACCACCTGCTCATGGTCGGGTTCGGCTCCGGGACGTCCGTCGCCGCGGCGGCGTTCAGAATTCTCTCCACCTCCCCCGTCACGGCAGGAGCGGGCGCATGACCGAGCTCACGGACACGCGCGTGACCGAGCTCACGCGCAGGCTGGTCGACTTCATCCAGGACAACCTCGTCCAGGACGGCGACGACATCAAGGTCGACGAGACGACCCCGCTCCTCGTGTCGGGTCTCCTGGACTCCCTGCGGACGGCGCGGCTGCTGAACTTCCTCCGCAAGGACGTCGGCGTCCCGATCCCCGCCGCGAGGCTCGACCCCGAGAACTTCCGGGACGTCGTGACCATCGTGGCGATGGTCAGAGAACTCGAATCCGTCTAGCCGGGGCGAGGACGAAGTCATGCGGTTGGCGAACACGTACATCAGTGGTGTGGGAGCGTTCCTCCCCCGGACCGTCGTCAGCGTCGAGAAGGCCGTCGCCAAGGGCTGGTACCCGGCCGAGGAGGCCGAGCTGCACAACCTGGCCGGGGCGGTGGTGGCCGGTGACGTACCGGCTCCGGAGATGGCCCTGCACGCGGCGCGGAGCGCGATCAAGCGCAGCGGACGGGCGCCCGGCGACCTGGATCTCCTCCTGTACGCCTCGACGTGGCACCAGGGACCGGACGGCTGGCCCCCGCACTCCTACCTGCAGCGTCATCTCGTCGGCGGAGACGTCCTCGCCACCGAGATCCGACAGGGCTGCAACGGGATGTTCATCGGCCTGGAACTCGCGGCCGGCCACCTGGACGCCGCGCCCGGCAGGCAGGCCGCCCTGCTGGTCGCCGCCGACAACTACGGCACCCCGCTGATGGACCGGTGGCGGATGGGCCCCGGCTACGTCGGCGGGGACGCCGCGAGCGCGCTCGTGCTCACCAGGGAGACGGGTTTCGCGCGCCTGACGTCGGTCTGCACGACGACGGTGACCGAGGCCGAGGAACTGCACCGGGGCAGCGAACCCCTCTTCCCCCCGGGCGTCACACTCGGGCGCAAGATGAGCTTCGCGGCCAGGAACGAGCAGTTCCGGCAGCAGGTCATGTCCAAGGGCGAGGCCACCGCGGCGCTGTTCAAGATCCAGCGGGCGTTGATGGAGGTCGTCGAGCGCGCGCTGGACGAGAGCGGGATCCAGGCCGGCGATCTCACCCGGGTGGCGTTCATGAACTACTCGGAGGAGATCGTCGAACAGCGGTGCATGGCCATGCTCGACCTGCCCATGTCCCGCTCGACCTGGGACTACGGCCGCACCATCGGCCACTGCGGGGCGAGCGACCAGGTCCTTTCCCTCGACCACCTGCTCATGACCGGGCGACTGGGCCCCGGCGACCACATGCTGATGCTCGGCACCGGGCCGGGAGTGACGGTCTCCAGCGCCGTGATCAAGATCATCGACAAACCTCAGTGGGCCTGAACCGATCCTCAGCGGGCCTGAACCGAAGAGTGGGCCTGGACCGATCCTCAGCGGGTCCGAACCGATCCTCAGCGGCCTGAACCGAAGAGTGGGCTTGAACCGAAGGGAAACGAACACAGATGGCCGACAGTCCGCGCGGAGTCCGGGTGGAACCAGTGGCGGTGATCGGGATCGGATGCCGCCTTCCCGGCGACGCCCGCTCACCGGACGAGTTCTGGGACCTGCTGTGCGCCGGCCGGAACACGACCCGGCCGCTGCCCGCCGAACGCTGGCGCCGGTACGAGAACCGGAGCCCCGAGTACGCCGCCGCGCTGCGCGACGCCGTACGTCACGGCAGCTTCCTGAGTGACATCGAGGGCTTCGACGCGGAGTTCTTCGGCCTGTCGCCCCGCGAGGCCGAGCTGATGGACCCGCAGCAGCGGATCCTGATGGAGACCGCGTGGGAGGCCCTGGAGAACGCCGGCCTGCCGCCGCACGAGCTGGCCGGCACCGACGCCGGGGTGTTCATGGGGGTCTGCACCGCCGACTACGGAGGCCGCCTCCTGGAGGACCTGCCCCAGATCGAGGCGTGGACCGGGATCGGCGCCGCGACCTGCGCCGTCGCCAACCGCATCTCCTACTCCCTGGACCTGCGCGGACCCAGCATGGCGATCGACACCGCCTGCTCGGCGTCGCTGGTCTCGCTGCACCTGGCCGCGCAGAGCCTGCGGCTCGGCGAGAACGACGTCGCCCTCGCCGGCGGCGTCAACCTGCTGGTCACCCCGGGTCAGACCCTCACGCTCGGCACGGCCGGGGCCCTCGCCCCCGACGGGCGGTCCAAGTCGTTCGACGCGTCGGCCGACGGCTACGGACGCGGCGAGGGCTGCGGCGTGGTCGTGCTCAAGCGGCTGTCCGACGCGCAGCGCGACGGCGACCGTGTCCTCGCGCTCGTCATCGGCAGCGCCGTGAACCAGGACGGGCACACCAACGGCATCATGGCGCCGTGCGGGGAGGCCCAGGAACACGTGATGGTCCGGGCCTGCCGGCAGGCGGGCGTCGAGCCGTCCACCGTCGACTACATCGAGGCGCACGGCACCGGCACCCGGCTCGGCGACCCGCTGGAGGCGGGGGCGCTCTCCTCCGTGTACGGCGCGGGGCGGTCCTCCGGCGACCCGTGCCTCATCGGCTCGGTCAAGTCCAACATCGGACACCTCGAAGGCGCCGCCGGCATCGCCGGCGTCATCAAGGCGGTGCTCGCCCTCGACCGGGGCGAGATCCCCCCGAGCGTGCTGAACACCCTGAACCCGGCCATCTCGTGGGAGTCCTCGGGTCTTCGCGTGGTGACCGAACAGTCGGCCTGGCCGGAGCGCGACCACCCCCGCCGGGCGGGCGTCTCCAGCTTCGGGTACGGCGGCACGGTCGCGCACATCGTGCTGGAGCAGGCCCCTCCGGCTCAGGAGGGCCGGGAGATGCCCCGGGAAGCGCCCCGGGAGGAGGCGACGGGGGAGCGGCTGTTCCCGCTGTCGGCCGCGTCGGAGCAGGCCCTGCGGCAGTACGCGGGCAAGCTCGCCGATCACCTCGGGAACGGGCTCGACCTGGCGTCGGCGGGGCACACGCTGGCGCTCCGGCGCACCCATCTGGCCCGCCGCGCCGTCGTGGTCGGGGCGGACGGGGGCGAGCTGGCGGCCGGTCTGCGCAGGCTCGCGGAGGACGTGCCGGGCGAGGCCGTCATCACCGGTGACGTGCTGCCCGAGCTCGGCCCCGGGCCGGTCTGGGTCTTCTCCGGGCAGGGCTGCCAGTGGCGCGGGATGGGGCGGGAACTGCTCGCCGTGCCGGAGTTCGCGTCCCTCGTCGACGAGGTGGAGCCGATCTTCATCGAGGAGATCGGCTTCTCTCCCCGGCAGGTCCTCGCCGACGGCGATCTCGACACCATCGACCGCGTGCAAACCATGATCTTCGTGATGCAGCTGGGCCTCGCCAGGCTCTGGAACGCGTACGGGGTCACTCCCAAGGCCGTCATCGGCCACTCCGTCGGCGAGCTCGCGGCGGCGGTGACGGCCGGCGCGATGAGCGTCGCCGACGGCGCCCGCCTGATCTGCCGCCGCTCCCGGCTGCTGCGCCAGGCCGAGGGGAAGGGGGCCATGGTGATGGTCGACCTGTCCTTCGAGGAGGCGGCGGAGAGGCTGGCCGGCCGTACCGACCTGGTGGCCGCGATCGCGTCGGCCCCCGGCTCCACCGTGCTGTCCGGCGACGTCGCCGCGGTCGAGACGGTGGTGAACGACTGGCCGGTCGAGGGCATCGTGGTGCGGCGGGTGGCGTCGGACGTCGCCTTCCACAGCCCGCACATGGACCCCCTCGCCGTCGAACTCGCCGCCGCCACCGGCGATCTCTCGCTCGGGGCGCCGCGCATCCCCATGTACACGACCGCGCTGGCGGACCCCCGGTCGACGCCCGTCCTGGACGGCGCGTACTGGGCGGCGAACCTCCGCGACCCCGTGCGGCTGACCGCGGCGACGACGGCCGCGGCGCAGGACGGCCATCGCGTGTTCCTGGAGATCTCCCCCCACCCCGTGGTCGCGCACTCGGTGACCGAGACGCTCTCGGAGAACGGGTTCGAGGACGTGTTCGTCGGCACGTCACTGCGCAGGAACCAGCCGGAGCCGCTCACCTTCCTCGTCGCGCTGGGCGCGGCGCACTGTCACGGCGTCGAGGTGGACTGGAGCCGGCTGCAGCCGTCCGGCGGCCTGGCCGACCTGCCGCCGTACGCCTGGCAGCACCGCCGCCACTGGCGCGAGTCGTACGTCGAGCAGGACAACCGGGGGCACGACGTTGACTCCCACACCCTGCTCGGAGCCGGGAGCGGCCTCGCGGGCAGCCGGACCCGGGTGTGGCGGACCAGCGTGGAGGACGCCAACCGGCCCTACCCCGGCAGCCACGCCCTCAACGGGGTCGAGATCGTGCCCGCCGCCGTGCTGGTCAACACGTTCCTGCAGGCCGTCGAGGACGAGGACGTCACGCTCACCGACGTGGAGATGATGCATCCGCTGATGACCGCGGAACGCAGGCAGGTCCAGGTCGTGCACGAGCCTCCGGCGGTACGGCTCGCGGCCCGCACACCGGCCGGCCCCGACGAGCCCGAACCCGCCTGGCTGGTGCACGTCACCGCGGACGTGGCCGCTCCGGGCCAGGCGAAACCCGACGTGCTGCCGGACGCCGGCGCTCTCACCTCGATCGATCCCGGGTTCGTGCACAAGCGGCTCGCCACCGTCGGTGTGCCCTCGACGGGCTTCGACTGGACGATCGAGACGCTGCTGGGCGGGGACGGCGCGCTGCGGGCCACCGTCCGCACCGCCCGAACCGGGGAACCGGGGACCTGGGCGCCGGCGCTGGACGCGGCGATGTCCGTGGCGCCCTGCGTGTTCCCCGGCGATCCGGTGCTGCGCATGGTCGTGCACATCGACGAGGTGGTGCTGACCGGCACCCCGCCCTCGACGGTGATCATCGACGCGGCCGTGGACCCGGCCGCCGACGACACCGTCCGGGCGCTCCTGGCCGACGTGGACGGCCGGGTGGTGGGACACCTCACGGGACTCCGCTACCCGGTGATCGACGCGCCCGCCCTGGCCGAGGAGGAGCTCGGGGGACCCGCGGAGGCGTTCGCCGGCCTGACACCCGAGGAACTGCGCGAGCGCGTCCTGCCCGAGATCCGCGCGGAGATCGCGGCCGTGATGAGGCTCGCCCCCGAGGACCTGGCGACCCGGCGTCCCCTCGTCGAGCAGGGGCTGGACTCGGTGATGACCGTCATGGTCCGGCGGCGCCTGGAGAAGCGCTTCGGCCGCCGCCTCCCCGCGACCCTGCTGTGGCAGCAGCCCACCATCTCCGCGATCGCGGACCACCTGGCGGAGCTTCTCACGAATCCGGGACCGGACGCGGCGCCGGTGACCGTTCCCGAGAGCGCGCTCGTGATCGGAGGCTGAGACGGCCGGCGGGGTGGTCCACGCCTGGCGTCTCACCGCCTGGCGTCTCACCGCCGGGCGGAGGAGCCGCGTCGCGATCGGGGCTGAGGCGGGACGGTCTCACGGGGGCCACCTCACCACCGGGCAGAGAAACCGCGTCGAGATCGCGGCCGAGGCGAGGTGGTCCCACGCGGGGCCACCTCACCACCGGGCGGAGGAGTCGCGTCGCGATCGCCCCCTGGGGCCGCCGGCCGGGCGGCCTCGGGGGGCGATGCCATCAGTTCCTCTCGAGGGGGCCGTCGTCTTCAGGCGACGGGGGAATCGGGAGCGGGAGGGCCGCTAAGGCCCGAGCGTGTGGTGGCCTGACGGGTTCACGCATTCCGCGTCGCCTCTTTCCGACATCCGATACGGTGGGAACAAGAGTTCGAGCGAGGGAGGCGGTGTGGTGCGTAGATCGTTCAAGTTCCTGCTGCGTCCCACCGCCCGCCAGAGCGTCGCGTTGGCCGCCTGCCTGGATGATCACCGTGCCCTGTACAACGCCGCGCTGGAGCACCGCC
>NZ_JBHMBS010000080.1:0-2727 GCF_042428775.1 Streptosporangium vulgare
TCGCGGTGGGTGAGCGCCGTCAGCGCCGCCTGGCCGCGTTCGTCACCCCCGCCACCGCCGACCCCGACCAGATCCGCGCCTTCCTCGCCGACCGGCTCCCCGCCCACGCGATCCCGCCCACCATCACTCCCCTGGACGAGCTGCCCCTCACCCCCAACGGAAAGATCAACCGATCCGCCCTCGTCTCCCTCGTGGAGGAAACGTCGGTGGTCGAGGTGGGCGAGGCACCCGCGGGCGCGGCCGAGATCCTGCTCGCCGAGATCTGGGCCGACCTGCTCGACCTGCCCGGGGTGCACCGCGCGGACAACTTCTTCGCCCTCGGCGGCGACTCGCTGCTCGCCACCCGCATGATCGCGCGGCTGCGGTCGGCGGGCGTCACCGACGCCAGGCTCACCCTGCTGTTCGACTCGCCGGAGCTCGCCGGCTTCGCCGCGACCCTCACCCTGGACGAGACGCTCGTACCCACCAGGGTGCTGGGCGCCGACCTCGAACACCGCCACGACCCGTTCCCGCCGACGGAGGTGCAGCGCGCCTACTGGCTCGGACGCGCCGAGCACTTCACGCTCGGCGGCGTCGGCTGCCACTTCTACACCGAGTTCGAAGGCGACATCGACCTCGACCGGTTGCAGGCCGCGTGGAACCTGCTGATCGAACGGCACGAGATGCTGCGCGCGGTCTTCGACGAGGAAGGGTTCCAGCGCATCCTGCCCGAGGTGCCGCACTTCACGATCACCATGGTCGACAGCGCCGAGCAGCTGCGCGAGGGGATGTCGCACCAGGTGTTCGACCCGGCCGCCTGGCCGCTGTTCGACGCGCGGGCCGCGCGGCACGAGGGCCGCGTCCGGCTGGGGGTGAGCTTCGACAACATCATCATCGACGCGTTGAGCACGATGGCCTTCTTCGCCGAGCTCGACCTGCTCTACCACGACCCCGCCACCGTGCTCCCGCCGCTGGAGGTGTCGTTCCGCGACTACGTGCTCGGGATGACCCCCGATCCCGCGATCCTCGAAGCGGCCAAGGAGTACTGGGCCGGACGCCTGCCCGAGCTGCCCCCCGCGCCGCGGCTGCCGCTGCGCGTCGACCCGGCCATGATCGACCGTCCCCGGTTCGTCCGCCGCGAGGTCAGGATGGACGCCGAACGCTGGGGCCGCGTCTCCGACCTGGCCAGGAAGCACGACCTGACCGCCTCCACGGTGCTGGCGGCCGCCTTCGGCGAGATCCTCTCCGCCTGGAGCGCCCAGCCGGAGCTGACGCTCAACCTCACGCTGTTCGACCGGCGCGAGGTGCACCCCGACATCCACCGCGTCCTCGGCGACTTCACCTCGCTGATGCTCGTCGGCTACCGGTCGGGATCCGGCTGGCTGGAGGGCACGCGCCGGTTGCAGGAGGAGGTCTGGCGCGGCCTGGAGCACGGCGAGGTCTCGGCCGTGTGGGTGATGCGCGAGCTGGCCAGGCGGGCCGACTCGATCGAGATGACCATGCCCGTGGTGTTCACCAGCATGCTCGGCGTCACCGACGGCGGCACGCTCGGGCCCTCCTTCGCCGAGCAGGTCTGGGGGGTGTCGCAGACCCCGCAGGTCTGGCTGGACTACCAGGTGGCGGAGGTCGACGGCGAGCTGCTCGTCCGCTGGGACGCGGTGGAGGAGCTGTTCGCGCCGGGCGTGCTCGACGCGATGTTCGACACGCACCTGAACCTGCTGGAGTGGCTGTCCGAGGGCGACTGGTCGGCCCCGGCCCCGGTCGGCCTGCCGACGGAGCAGGAGCTCGTCCGCCGCCGGGTCAACGACACCGTGGGCCCCGTACCGGACGGCACCCTGCACGAGGCGTTCTTCGCCCGCGCCGCCGACGAGCCGCACCTGCCCGCGCTGATCTCCGACGCCGTCACGGTCACGTACGGCGAGCTGGCGGGTCGGGCGTTGGGGGTCGCGGGGTTGTTGCGGGGCTGGGGCGTGGCGCCGGGTGACGCGGTGGGGGTGGTGGTGCCCAAGGGCGTGGACCAGGTGGTCGCGGTGCTGGGCGTGCTGGCGGCCGGGGGCGTTTACGTGCCGGTGGGGGTGGATCAGCCCGCTGCTCGCCGGGAGTCGATCCTGTCCCGCGCGGATGTGGTGCGGGTGCTGACGGAAGAGACCCTGGCGGAGGCGCGGCCGAGCGAGCGATTAGTGGCTCCGGTGGAGGTGTCGCCGGATGCGACGGCGTATGTGATCTTCACCTCGGGTTCGACGGGGGTGCCGAAGGGTGTGGAGGTGTCGCATCGGGCGGCGTTGAACACGGTGGTGGATGTCAACGAGCGGCTGGGGGTGGGCTGCGGGGATCGTGTGCTGGCGGTGTCGGCGCTGGATTTCGACCTGTCGGTCTACGACGTGTTCGGCCTGTTGTCGGCAGGCGGCGCGGTGGTGCTGGTCGCCGAGGACGAGCGCCGGGACGCCCAGCGGTGGGCGCAGTTGTGCGTCACCCACGGGGTGACGATCTGGAACAGCGTCCCGACGCTGCTGGAGATGCTCCTCTCAGCCGTCGACCGGGTCCCGCCATGGTTGCGGGTGGCGCTGGTCTCGGGCGACTGGGTGGGGTTGGACCTGCAGGCCCGGTTGACGGCCGGCAGTGGTGGCCGGTGTCGGCTGGTGGCGTTGGGTGGTGCGACGGAGGCGGCGATCTGGTCGAACGTGTGGGAGGTGGCGCACGTTCCGGCGCACTGGACGTCGGTGCCCTACGGGTTCCCGTTGCGCAACC
>NZ_JBHMBS010000081.1:0-2547 GCF_042428775.1 Streptosporangium vulgare
ATCGTGCGACACGAAGTCGCATGTGATGAGTGGAATGCGATGAAGGAGGTTCGACTGATGTCGAGCGCGTAGTTCCCGGTCCAGTGCGCAAGGACCGTCCCCACCTCGGCATGCGTCGCGGGCAACCGCGGGGTGTGAAGCCCGAGGGGAAATGCCCAAGGGTTTCTGTTCCGTCCAGAGGCCACAGGCTGGGGAAGATCGGACGGGTGAACGCAAGTGAATCCTCGATGACGCCTCGTCATTGCCACTTCCGCCGACGGGTTGTATCAGCGGGAGATAGGGACCGGCCGTTGAAAAGCGGCAGGTGCCGACCGGAGGGATTGGGCCGGTCGGGAGCGCACCATCGTCCCCGGGGTTCAGAGGACACCCACCCCGGTCGTATCTCATCCATGCGGAACGTGACAACCCCGATGGGGTCCGGTGGAACTTTCGCCGGTAGGCCAACCGTGAGGAAGGCGGAAACCCCCAGCGGGCGCAGGAAGACCCGAGAAGCGAATGCCGGCGGCTGAAAGGTAGCAGGAAACCGGGGCCGGACACTGGCTCCTCCGCCAGCGGTTCTGGCATAACTGGCCGGATAGAGGCGATTGCCTCGACCTGAAAGGGTGCTGACGCGGGTCTGGTGAGCCTGCGAAGAAATGACGTCAAGACGCCCGAGCCGAAGGACAAGTTGGACACCGATGAGCGGACACGCGCACGCGATGGCGTTGGCGGCCCTTGAGGTGAACGGACCTGAGGGCGACTCCTTTGACTGGGACTCAGTGAACTGGGGCCAGGTCGAGGATGACGTACGGCGGCTGAGACAGCGGATCTTCGCGGCGTCGCAGGCAGGGGACCTGGTCAAGGTCCGCAATTTGCAGAAGCTGATGCTCCGCTCCCGCAGCAACGCACTGATGAGCGTGCGGCGAGTGACGGAGCTCAACACTGGCCGCAAGACGGCCGGGGTAGATGGCAAAGTGGTCTTGCTGGCTCAGGAGAAGGCCGATCTGGCCGATTGGGTGCAGCACGGTGCCGCCGCGTGGTCACCTCGTCCCGTCCGGCGGGTGTATGTGCCCAAAAGCAACGGACGCCGCCGCCCACTCGGCATTCCCGTGATCGCCGACAGAGCATTGCAAGCCCTGGCGGCGAGCGCGCTGGAACCAGAGTGGGAAGCCCGGTTCGAGCCGAAGTCCTACGGATTCCGGCCCGGCCGCAGCTGCCACGACGCGATCGTGGCCATCCACACCACGGCGAGCCGCAAGGACGCCAAACGGCTGTGGGTGCTCGACGCCGACGTGGAGGCGGCATTCGACCGGCTCAGCCATGATCACATACTCGCTTCGCTGGGTTCCTTCCCCGCCCGGGGACTGGTCCGGCAGTGGTTGAAGGCGGGCGTGATCGAGGACAGCCGGTTCACCCCGACCAGCGAGGGATCTCCTCAAGGCGGGGTGATTAGTCCCGCGCTGATGAACGTGGCATTGCACGGCATGGAACAGGCCGCCGGGGTTAGGTACTGGGACGGCGACACCATGCGCGCCACCCCTCAGTGTCCGATTCTGGTGCGGTATGCCGACGACCTGATCGCCTTATGTCACACCCGTGAACAGGCCGAACAGGTCAAGGCACGGCTATCTGGATGGCTGGCCCCCAGAGGTCTTGTTCTCAACGAGGACAAGACCCGAATCACTCACCTGGATCAGGGAGTGGACTTTCTGGGATTCGAAATCCGGCGCTTTCGCGGCAAGCTGCTGACCAAGCCGAGCAAGGATGCGTTGCGGCGGATCCGGAGGCGGTTGTCCACCGAGGTGAAGGCCCTGCGAGGGTCCAACGCCGACGCGGTGATCGCCAGGCTCAACCCGATTATCAGAGGTTGGGCCGCCTACTACCGGATGGGGGTGTCCAAGCGAGCGTTCAACGCGCTGGACGCTTATGTGTGGAGGCTGGTCCACAAGTGGGTCACGATCTCCCACCCGAACAAGTCGAAGCGGTGGGTGATCGCCCGCTACTTCGGCATGTTCAACCCCTCCAGGCAGGACAGGTGGGTGTTCGGGAGCCGGGAAACCGGGTTCTATCTCCGCAAGTTCACCTGGACAAAGATCGTTCGGCACCGGATGGTGGCGGGACGGGCGTCCCCCGACGACCCGGCCCTGGCTGACTACTGGACCGAGCGGCGACGCCGCACCAAACCCCCGGTTGACACGGCCACCTGGCGGCTCCTTCGTCAGCAACACGGCCGATGTCCGCTCTGCCGGGGCATGCTGCTGCACGCCGACCACGAGCCGCAAAGCCCACGCGAATGGGAACAATGGCTCACGGCCACGCGCAAAGCGATCCGCAAACACGCGATCGTGTCCGCCGTGGGGCTCGGCACGTCGGACGAACACGCCGCACCTCAGCTCATCCACGTTCACTGCCGCCGACGACTCAGCGACGGCGTGAACCCGATACTTCTGCCTGTCCGCGAGCCTTCAGGGCTTGCTTGAGCCGGTTGCCTGGAAAGCGGGCACGGCCGGTTCTGAGGGGACCCCGGCGCAGCAATGCGCCGGGGTTACCCGACGAGGCCCACTTCGG
>NZ_JBHMBS010000082.1:0-2456 GCF_042428775.1 Streptosporangium vulgare
GGCCAGATCAGAGGTCGACAACGGACGCAACGTGAGCGCCTCGACCTCCGCCACCGGCACACCACTCCCATCGGCGATGGTGAGCGCCATGCTGGTGCCACCCGTACCGATGATCTTCACTCGGAGGCCGGTCGCCGCTGTGGCGTGCAGGGACACCCCCGACCAGGAGAAGGGCAGGAACGGCCGGCCCGGCTCGGGCTCCGGCAACAGATCACCCAGCGCACTGGCGTGCAACACCGCGTCCAACAGGGCCGGATGCAGCCCGAACCGCGCCGCGTCGGCGTGCGCCTGCTCGGGCAACGCCACCTCGGCGAACACCTCACCCGGCCGCGCCCACGCCCGCGTCACCCCCTGGAAGACAGGCCCGTACTCCAACCCGACCGCCGCCAGATCGTCATACAGACCATCGACCACCACCGGCCGCGCGTCCACCGGCGGCCACTGCGCCAGCTCGAACGCCGCCACCGGCAGCTCGGCGGTCACCAGGCCCTGTGCGTGCTGTGTCCATCCGGCGGCGTCCTGGGAGCGGGAGTGGACGGTCAGCGGACGTGCTCCGGACTCCTCCACCGCCCCGACGACCACCTGGATCTGGACGCCGCCCTGGGCGGGCACCACCAGCGGCGCCTGGATGGTCAGTTCCTGTAGGTAGGAGCACTCGACCTCGTCGCCCGCCCGGATGGCCAGCTCGACCAGCGCCGCCCCCGGAACCAGCATCCGACCACCCACGAGGTGATCGGCGAGCCACGGCTGCGTGGCGGGTGACAGGCGGCCACTGAAGATCACCGACTCGCCGCTGGCGACCTCGGTCACGGCGCTGAACACCGGGTGGTCGATCGCGCCCAGCCCGGCCGCGTTCATGTCCCCGGCGTCGGTCAGCGCGGGGATCCAGTACCGCTCCCGCTGGAAGGCGTACGTCGGCAGATCGACACGCGCTCTCGGGGCGAGGATCGCCGTCCAGTCGATTTCCACACCGTGGGTGTGAAGTCGGCCGAGTGCCTCGACCAGTGCCCGGACCTCGTCCCGGTCCTTGCGCGCGGTCGCGACGAAGACGCCGTCCTCGACGCTCTGCTGGGCCAGCGCGGTCAGGGTGGTGTCCGGGCCGATCTCCACGAACACGTTCGCCTGGCAGGCGGTGACGCCGTCGGCGAAGCGCACCGCTTCACGGACGTGCCGCACCCAGTACGCCGGGTCGGTGAGCAGTCCTGGCTCGGCGGGGCGGCCCGTCACGTTGGAGACGACAGGGATGGTCGGTTCGTTGAAGGTGAGGGTGGAGACGATCTGCTCGAATTCGGCGAGCATCGGCTCCATCAACGGGGAGTGGAAGGCGTGCGAGACCCGCAGCCTGCGCGTCCGCGCGCTCACCAGGCCCGCGATCTCCTCCACCGCGACCTCGCTGCCGGAGATGACCACGGCCTGCGGGCCGTTCACCGCGGCGATGCCGACGTCCTGGCGGCCCTCCAGCAGCGGAAGGATCTCCGCCTCGGGAGCGGCGATGGCCAGCATCGCCCCACCCTCCGGCAACGCCTGCATCAACCGGGCGCGGGCGGTGACGAGGGCACACGCGTCGGACAGCGAGAGCACACCCGCCACGTGAGCAGCGGCGATCTCCCCTACCGAGTGCCCGACAAGTACGTCCGGGGTGACCCCCAGCGAGGTGAGCAGCCGATAGAGGGCGACCTCGAACGCGAACAGCGCCGGCTGGGTCGTCCCCGTCTCGGCCAGTACCTCCTCCGGACCGGAGAACATCCCCTCACGCACCGACTCAGGGAGCAGCGCGCAGACCTCGTCCAGAGCGTCGGCGAACACCGGGAACGCCGCCGCGAGGGACGCCCCCATGCCCACCCGCTGACTGCCCTGGCCGGTGAAGAGCATCGCCAGCCTGCCATCGGCCATCGCGGCTTCCGGTGCCGCCGTACCATCGGCCAGGGCACGCAGGCCCGCCACCAGCTCCGCCCGGTCGGCGCCGACCACCGCCGAGCGCTGCTCCAGCAACGCCCGGCCCGTCGCCAGCGACCAGGCGACATCGGCCGGCTCCAGCTCAGGCCGCTCCTCCACCCAGGACGCGAGCCGGGAAGCCTGGCCCCGCAACGCCTCGGGAGTCTTGGCCGACAACAGCCACGGCGTCACCGGCAGCTCGACAGCGTCGACAGACTCCGGCTCCACCGCCGGACCCTGCTCGATGATCACATGCGCGTTCGTGCCGCTGATCCCGAAGGACGAGATGGCCGCGCGGCGCGGACGGTCCTCGATGTCCCACGCACGCGCCTCTGTCAGCAGCTCCACTGAGCCCGCCGACCAGTCCACGTGCGGGCTCGGCTCGTCCACGTGCAGGGTCTTGGGGAGGAGTTCGTGGCGGAGGGCCATCACCATCTTGATCACGCCACCGACACCGGCGGCGGCCTGGGTGTGACCGATGTTCGACTTCAGCGACCCCAGCCACAACGGCCGGTCCTCGG
>NZ_JBHMBS010000083.1:0-2449 GCF_042428775.1 Streptosporangium vulgare
GAGGGGCTCGCGCTGTTCGACGCCGCCGCCGCCGTCGACGAGGCCCTGCTGGTGCCGATCCACCTCGACCTCGCCGCGCTGCGCGGCGCGAACGGCATGCGGTCGGCGCTCCTGCGCGGCCTCGTCCGCGCCCCCGCCCGCCGGGTCGTCAGGGCCACCGGAGGCGCCGCCCCCACCGCGTCCGGGCTCGAACAGCGCCTGGCGGGCCTGTCCGGGGAGGAGCAGGTGGCCGCGCTCGTCAAGATCGTCTGCGCCGAGGCCGCCGGGGTGCTCGGGCACGCGAGCGTGGACTCGGTGGAACCCGAGCGGGCGTTCAAGGAGCTCGGCTTCGACTCGCTCACCGCCGTCGAGCTGCGCAACCGGCTCGGCGCCGCGACCGGGCTGCGCCTGCCGACCACCCTCGTCTTCGACTACCCCACCCCGAGCGTGCTCGCCGAGCACATCAGGGACGAGATCGCCCCGCCCGCCGCCGACCCCTCCGCGTCCGTGCTGGCGGAGGTCGACCGGCTGGAGACCCTCCTGTACGCGGCGGGCGGCGGGGACCCCGTCAAGATCACAGCCCGGCTGCGGGCGCTGCTCCGCAAGTGGGACGACACGCACGGCGGCCCGGCGGAGGCCGATTCCGCGCCCGAGCAGGACTTCGAGTCGGTCACCGACGACGAGCTCTTCGCGGTCCTCGACGAGGAACTCGGCACCTCCTGATGGCGCACACCATGACGAATCCCTACTGCCCCGAGGTTGGTTGACGTCCGATGGCGAATGACGACAAGCTGCGTGACTACCTCAAGCGTGCCACCGCGGACCTGCAGCACGCCCGACGCCGCCTGCGCGAGGCGGAGGCCAGGGACCGCGAGCCGATCGCGGTCGTGGCGATGAGCTGCCGCCTCCCCGGCGGGGTGAACAGCCCCGAGGAGCTCTGGCGGCTGGTCGCGGACGGCGAGGACGCCATGTCCGGCTTCCCCGGCGACCGGGGCTGGGACCTGGACCGGCTCTACCACCCCGACCCGGACACCCCCGGCACCACCTACGCCCGCGAGGGCGGGTTCGTCGCCGACGCCGGCGGTTTCGACGCGGGCTTCTTCGGGATGAGCCCCCGCGAGGCGCTGGCCTCCGACCCGCAGCAGCGGCTGCTGCTGGAGACCTCGTGGGAGCTGCTGGAGCGGGCCGGCATCGACCCCGCCACGGTGAAGGGCAGCCGGACGGGCGTGTTCGTCGGCGCCGCCTCCAGCGGGTACGGCGTCGGCCAGGGCGCCTTCCCGGCCGGCGTCGAGGGCCACCTGCTGACGGGCACCTCCACCGCCGTCATGTCCGGCCGGATCTCCTACACCCTCGGTCTCGAAGGACCGGCGGTGACCACCGACACCGCCTGCTCGTCCTCGCTGGTGACCCTGCACATGGCGTGCGAGTCCCTGCGGCGGGGCGAGTGCTCCATGGCCATCACCGGCGGCGTCACCATCATCTTCACCCCCGAGATCTTCGTGGAGTTCAGCCGCCAGCGCGGCCTCGCCCAGGACGGCCGGGTCAAGGCCTTCGCCGCCGCCGCCGACGGCACCGCCTTCTCCGAGGGGATCGGCCTGCTGCTGCTGGAGCGGCTGTCGGACGCGCGCCGCAACGGCCATCCGGTGCTGGCGGTGGTGCGGGGCAGCGCGGTCAACCAGGACGGCGCGAGCAACGGCCTGTCGGCTCCGAACGGTCCCTCCCAGCAGCGGGTCATCCGCCAGGCGCTGGCCAACTCCGAGCTGGTGCCCGCCGACGTGGACGCCGTCGAGGCCCACGGCACCGGCACCATGCTCGGCGACCCGATCGAGGCCCAGGCCCTGCTCGCCACCTACGGCCAGGACCGCCCGGCCGACCGCCCCCTGTGGCTGGGCTCGGTGAAGTCGAACATCGGCCACACCCAGGCCGCCGCCGGGGTCGCGAGCGTCATCAAGGTCGTGATGGCCCTCCAGCGCGGCCTGTTGCCCAGGACCCTGCACGTCGACGAGCCCACCCCGCACGTCGACTGGTCGGCGGGCGCGGTGTCGCTGCTGACCGAGCCGGTCGAGTGGCCCGAGAACGGCCACCCGCGCCGCGCGGGAGTCTCCGGGTTCGGCATCAGCGGCACCAACGCCCACGTGATCATCGAGCAGGCCCCCGCCGACACCGACGCCGACATCGCGGTCGAGGCCGGCACCGGCCTGCCCGCCCCGGCGGCGGAGCTCGCCGGGGAGGTGCCGCTGCCGGTCGTGGTGTCGGCGCGCGGCGAGGAGGCGTTGCGGGCGCAGGCCTCTCGTCTGGCCGCGTTCGTGGAGGAGCGCGAGGACCTCGGGACGCTGGACGTCGCGTACTCGCTGGCCACCGGCAGGTCCGCCTTCGATCATCGTGCGGTGGTGGTGGGCGGGGATCGTGTGGGTGTGGTGCGGGGGTTGTCGGCGCTGGCCGACGGGGCCGCGGGTGTGGGTGTGGTGCG
>NZ_JBHMBS010000084.1:0-2376 GCF_042428775.1 Streptosporangium vulgare
CGTTGTTCGCGGTTGAGGTGGCGTTGTTCCGGCTGCTGGAGTCGTGGGGGGTGCGGCCGGACTTCCTGCTGGGTCATTCGGTGGGGGAGCTGGCGGCGGCTCATGTGGCGGGGGTGATGTCGCTGGAGGATGCGGCTCGTCTGGTGGTGGCGCGGGGTCGGTTGATGCAGGCGCTTCCCGCGGGTGGGGCGATGGTGGCGTTGCAGGCCACCGAGGCCGAAGTAGCGCCCCTCCTGCCCGATACCGTTTCGATCGCGGCGGTCAACGGCCCGCAGGCGGTCGTCATCTCCGGCGACGAGACCGCAGTAACGGAAATATCAACGTATTTCACTGCCCAGGGGCGTAAGACGCGTCGCCTGCGGGTCAGTCACGCCTTCCACTCACCCCTGATGGAACCGATGCTGGAGGATTTCCGCCGCATCGCCGAAACCATCACCTACCGTCCCCCGTCGATCCCGGTCATCTCCAACCTCATCGGGGAGCCGGTGGCGGACTTCTCCGCCGACTACTGGGTGCGGCATGTGCGCGAAGCGGTGCGGTTCGCCGACGGCCTGGCCTACCTGCGGGGTCAGGGGGTGGAGACGTTCGTCGAGCTGGGCCCCGACGGTGTGCTGTCGGCGATGGGCCACGACTCCGCAGAGGAGGGCCTGTTCGTCCCGGTGCTGCGCAAGGACAGGCCCGAGGCGGAGAACCTGGTCACGGCACTGGCGAGAGCGTTCGTAGCCGGGGCGAAGGTCGACTGGAAGGCGTACCAGGCGGGCAGCGGTGGGAAGCTTGTGGACCTGCCGACGTACCCGTTCGAGCGTGAGCGTTTCTGGTTGCTGCCGTCGTCGGGGTCGGTTGATCTGGCGGGTGCGGGTCTGGGGTCGGCGGATCATCCGCTGCTGGGGGCGGCGGTGTCGCTGGCCGACGGGGACGGGCTGCTGCTGACCGGACGACTGTCCCTGCACGACCAGCCCTGGCTCGCCGACCACGCCGTCCTGGACACGGTCCTGTTGCCCGGCACCACGTTCGTGGAACTGGCGCTCCGGGCCGGTGAGCAGGTCGGCTGCCGCCGGATCGAGGAACTGACGCTGGAGGCGCCGCTGACGCTGCCCGAGCACGGCGGGATCCAGGTGCAGGTCTTCGTGGGCGCGGCGGACGACGCGGACCTGCGTACGGTGGCGGTCCACTCCCGGCCGGAGAGCGGTGAGGACGCCTGGGTGCGGCACGCCTCCGGCCTCCTCGGTCCCGGGGTCCTCGGACCGCGCGCCGACCTGGCCGACTGGCCGCCGCCGGGTGCCGAGCCCGTCGATCTCGACGGCTTCTACGACCGGCTGGCCGAACGGGGGTACGCCTACGGGGCCGCGTTCCAGGGGCTGTGCGCCGTGTGGCGGCGCGGTGACGAGGTGTACGCCGAGGTCGGCCTGCCCGAGCGGGACCGCGTCGAGGCCGCGAGGTTCGGCGTGCATCCCGCGCTGCTCGACGCCGCCCTGCACGCCGGTGGGGCCGCCGCACCCGAACGTGTCGAGGAGGTGCGGCTGCCGTTCTCCTGGTCGGGGGTCACGCTCCGGCCCGCGGGGGTGGGCGGCCTGCGCGTGCGGCTGGTGCCCACCGGCGCCGACTCCCTGACACTGGATCTGGCCGACGAGACCGGCGAGCCGGTGGCGTCGATCGGCTCCCTCACCCTGCGGCCGGTCTCCGGGGAACAGCTCCGCGCGCCCGACTCCCTCTTCCGCACGGAGTGGACTCGCGTCGCCGGCGAGCGGGAACCCGTCTGGGAACCCGTCGCCACGGTGCTGCGCGTCCACCCGTCGTCGGGCGACATGCCCTCCTCGGTACGTGCGGCGACCCTGGAGGTACTGGCCGCGGTACAGAGCCGCCTGGTCGACGAACGGCCCGGCCCCGGCCCGCTGGTCATCGTGACGAGCGGCGCGACGGCCGTACGCCCAGGCGAGGCCGTGGATCCGTCGGCCGCGGCGGTGTGGGGTCTGGTGCGCTCCGCCCAGCTGGAGCATCCCGGAGCGTTCACCCTGCTCGACCTGTCCGAGGGGGACGAACCGCCCGCCGCGCTGCCTTCCGGTGAACCCCAGCTCGCCCTCCGCGGAGGCGCCCTGTACGCGCCGAGGCTGGTCCGGGCGCGCGTACTCCCCGCCCCGTCCCCCTGGAAGCCCGGCGGCACGGTGCTGGTCACCGGTGGCACGGGGGCGCTGGGCGGTCTGGTGGCCCGTCACCTCGTCACCGAGCACGGCGCACGAGACCTGCTGCTGGTGAGCAGGGGTGGGGAGAAGGCGCCGGGGGCCGCGGAGTTGGTCGCGGGTTTGGAGGCGTGTGGTGCGCGGGTGGTGGTGGCGGCCTGTGACGTGGGTGATCGGGCGGCGTTGGAGGGGTTGTTGC
>NZ_JBHMBS010000085.1:0-2157 GCF_042428775.1 Streptosporangium vulgare
CCGGTGGCGCGGTGGTGGATGGGCCGTCCTGGGGTGAGGGCACGGTGCTGGTCACCGGCGGCACCGGAGCGCTGGGCGGTCTGGTGGCCCGTCACCTGGTCGTGGCGCATGGGGTGCGTGATCTGCTGTTGGTGAGCAGGGGTGGGGAGAAGGCGCCGGGTGCCGCGGAGTTGGTCGCGGGTTTGGAGGCGTGTGGTGCGCGGGTGGTGGTGGCGGCCTGTGACGTGGGTGATCGGGCGGCGTTGGAGGGGTTGTTGCGGGGGTTGGAGCGTCCGCTGGGTGCGGTGGTTCACGCGGCGGGCGTCGTCGATGACGGGCTGATCGGTGGGTTGACGCCGGAGCGTCTGGATCGGGTGCTCGCGCCGAAGGCGGACGCGGCCTGGCACCTGCACGAGCTGACCCGGCAGATGCCGCTCACCGCGTTCGTGCTGTTCTCCTCCGCCTCGGCGACCTTCGGCAACGCGGGGCAGGGCAACTACGCGGCGGCGAACGCCTTCCTCGACGGTCTGGCCGCGCATCGCAGGGCCGAGGGACTGCCCGCGACCTCCCTGGCCTGGGGACTGTGGGAACACGGCATGGGCGCCGGCCTCGGGGAGACCGAGCGCGCCCGGTTGGCCCGTTCGGGTGCCGTGCCGCTGACCGAGGCCGAGGCACTGGCCCTCTTCGACGCGGCACTCTCCCTGGACGATCCGGTGCCGCTGCCGATCCGGCTGGACCTGGCCGCGCTGCGCGCGCGACCGGATGACGTACCGCCGCCGCTGCGCGGCCTGGTACGGCGCGCGGTGCGGCACACCACCGAGACCCGCGGTGTCCGTCCCCTGGCCGACCGGCTGGCCGGGCTGCCCGCCGACGAACGGCGGCGAGTGGTGCTGGACATCGTGTTCGGGCACGTCAGCGCGGTGCTGGGCCACCGGGAGACGGAACGGATCGAGGAGGACCGGCCGTTCAGGGAGCTCGGCTTCGACTCGCTCATGGGAGTCGAACTCCGTAACAAGCTCACCGCGGACAGCGGGCTGACGCTACCGGCCACGCTGGTCTTCGACCATCCGACTCCCGCGGCGATCGCCGAACTTCTCCACGAGCACCTGTCCGCCAAGGACACCGAGCCGATCGACCAGGTCCTGGCCGTCCTGGAGGGACTCGGCACCGACGACCGCCCGGCGGTCGCCGAGCGGCTGCGCGCGCTCCTCGCCGGATGGAAGGACGGTGACGGCGGAGCCGCCGATCTGGCGGACGCGAGCGACGACGATCTTTTCGACCTGGTCGAGAACCTGGGGAGCTGACACCACATGTCGAACGAGCAGCAACTCCGCACCTACCTCAAACGGGCGATCACCGAGGCCCAGGACGCGCAGCGGCGGTTGCGGGAGGTCGAGGAGCAGCACCGCGAGCCCGTCGCGATCGTGGGGATGGCGTGTCGTTTTCCGGGTGGGGTGTCGTCTCCGGAGGAGTTGTGGGAGCTGGTGGCGTCGGGCCGGGACGCGGTGTCGGGGTTTCCGGTGAATCGTGGGTGGGATCTGGAGCGGTTGTTCGACGATGATCCTGATCGTGCGGGTACGTCGTACGCGAGGTCGGGGGGTTTTCTGCACGGGGCGGGGGAGTTCGACGCGGGGTTCTTCGGGATCTCTCCGCGTGAGGCGTTGGCGATGGATCCGCAGCAGCGGTTGCTGCTGGAGACCTCCTGGGAGGCGATGGAGGACGCCGGTATGGCGCCCGCCACCCTCAAAGGCAGCAGAACGGGCGTCTTCACCGGCCTGATGTACCACGACTACCACTCGCGGCTGAGGTCCGTTCCCGAAGAGCTCGAAGGCTTCATCGGCAACGGTAACGCTGCCAGCATCGCCACCGGCCGCGTCGCCTACACGTTCGGTTTCGAGGGCCCCGCCGTCACCATCGACACCGCTTGCTCCTCCTCGCTGGTCGCGCTGCACCTGGCGATCCAGTCACTGAGGCGGGGGGAGTGCTCCCTCGCGCTGGCCGGTGGTGTCACGGTGATGGCCTCCCCGGACACCTTCGTGGAGTTCAGTCGTCAGCGGGGGTTGGCGGGGGATGGGCGGTGTAAGTCGTTCGCGGGGGCTGCGGATGGTACGGGGTGGGGTGAGGGGGTGGGGGTTCTCGTTGTGGAGCGCCTGTCGGACGCTCGTGCGAACGGTCGTC
>NZ_JBHMBS010000086.1:0-2120 GCF_042428775.1 Streptosporangium vulgare
GAGGGGCTCGCGCTGTTCGACGCCGCCGCCGCCGTCGACGAGGCCCTGCTGGTGCCGATCCACCTCGACCTCGCCGCGCTGCGCGGCGCGAACGGCACGCCGCCCGCGCTCCTGCGCGGCCTCGTCCGCGCCCCCGCCCGCCGCGAGGTGACGGCCCCCGCGACCTCCGCCGCGGGAGGCTCCCCCCTGCTGCGCCAGCTGACCGGCCTGCCCGAGGCCGAGCGCGACCGCGTGCTCGTCTCCCTCATCCGCACGCAGGCCGCCACCGTGCTCGGCCACGCCGACGCCGACTCGGTGCAGTCCGGCCGCGCCTTCAAGGAGCTCGGCTTCGACTCGCTCACCGCCATCGAGCTGCGCAACCGGCTCAACGCCGCGACCGGGCTGCGCCTGCCCGCCACCCTCGTCTTCGACTACCCGACCCCCGTCGCGCTGGCCGAGCACCTCATGGGCAGACTGCTCGGCGCGGGCGTCCCCGCGCGGGCCGAGGAGCCGCTCGCGCGGGCCGCCGCGCCGGTGGACGACGACCCCATCGTGATCGTCTCCATGAGCTGCCGCTACCCGGGCGGCGTCGACTCGCCCGAGGCGCTGTGGAGGCTGCTGGAAGAGGGCGGCGACGCCATCTCGGAGTTCCCCGCCAACCGGGGCTGGGACCTGGACCGGCTCTTCGACCCCGACCCCGCCCGGCACGGCACCAGCTACGCCCGAGGCGGCGGCTTCATGCACGAGGCGGGCGAGTTCGACGCGGGCTTCTTCGGCATCTCGCCGCGCGAGGCCCTCGCCACCGACCCGCAGCAGCGGCTGCTGCTGGAGGCGGCCTGGGAGGTGCTGGAGCGCGCGGGCATCGCCCCCGACGCGCTCAAGGGCAGCTCGACCGGCGTGTTCGTCGGGGCGTCGAGCACCGGCTACGCCACCGGGCTGGCCACGCTGCCCGAGGGCGTCGAGGGCTACCTGCTCACCGGCAACTCCAGCTCGGTGATGTCGGGCAGGGTCGCCTACGTGCTCGGCCTGGAGGGGCCCGCCGTCACGGTGGACACCGCCTGCTCCTCCTCGCTGGTGGCGCTCCACCTCGCCTGCGACTCCCTGCGCCGGGGCGAGAGCACGCTCGCGCTGGCCGGGGGCGTGACGGTGGTCTCCACCCCCGAGCTGTTCGTGGAGTTCAGCCGCCAGCGCGGCCTCGCCCCCGACAGCCGCGTCAAGTCCTTCGCCGACGCCGCCGACGGCACGGTGTTCTCCGAGGGCGTCGGCATGGTCGTCCTGGAGCGGCTGTCGGACGCGCGCCGCAACGGCCATCCGGTGCTGGCGGTGGTGCGGGGCAGCGCGGTCAACCAGGACGGCGCGAGCAACGGCCTGTCGGCCCCGAGCGGTCCCTCCCAGCAGCGGGTCATCCGCCAGGCGCTGGCCAACTCCGGTCTCACGCCCGCCGACGTGGACGTCGTCGAGGCCCACGGCACCGGCACCACCCTGGGCGACCCGATCGAGGCCCAGGCCCTGCTCGCCACCTACGGCGAGGGGCGGCCCGAGGACCGGCCGCTCTGGCTGGGCGCGATCAAGTCCAACCTCGGCCACACCCAGTGCGCCGCGGGCGTCGCGGGCGTCATCAAGATGGTGCTCTCCATCCACAACGACCTGCTGCCCAGGACCCTGCACGTGGACGCTCCGACGTCCCACGTCGACTGGTCGGCGGGCGCGGTGTCGCTGCTGACCGAACCGGTCGAGTGGCCCGAGAACGGCCACCCGCGCCGCGCGGGCATCTCCGCCTTCGGCATCAGCGGCACCAACGCCCACCTCATCATCGAGCAGCCCCCCGCCCCCGCCCCCGCCGGGGACGCGGAGCCGGAGCCCGCCGGGACGACCGCCCCGGACGGGACGGCCACGGCGGAGGCGGCGCTCCCGCTCCTGGTCTCGGCGCGCAGCGAGGAGGCGTTGCGGGCGCAGGCCTCCCGTCTGGCCGCGTTCGTGGAGGAGCGCGGGGACCTGGACCTGCTGGACACCGCGTACTCGCTCGCGACGACGCGGGCGGCGCTCGATCATCGTGCGGTGGTGGTGGGCGGGGATCGTGTGGGTGTGGTGCGGGGGTTGTCGGCGCTGGCCGACGGGGCCGCGGGTGTGGGTGTGGTGCG
>NZ_JBHMBS010000087.1:0-2049 GCF_042428775.1 Streptosporangium vulgare
CCGTCGTCGAACGACGGGGTCGGGGCGACGCCCGACGCGATCGCCTCGACGAAGTCCTTCACCTCGTGGGTGAAGGTGTGCTCATAACCCAGGCCATGACCCGGCGGCCACCACGCCCCCGCGTACGGATGCCCGGCCTCGGTGACCAGCACCCGGCGGAACCCCGCCTCCTCGGCCGGCAACGCGTGGTCGTGGAACCACAGCTCGTTCATCGCCTCGAAGTCGAACGCCAAACTCGCCTTCGACCCGTTGACCTCGATCCGCAACGCGTTCTTGCGGCCGGTGGCGAACCGGGTCGCCTCGAACGACGCCAGCGCCCCGCCGCTGAGGCGGCCGATGAACAGGGCCGCGTCGTCGACGTCGACCTCGCCCATCTCCGCACCCGAGTTGCCCGTGTCGGCCGACAGGCCGGCCGAGGCGTCGGCCAGCGGCCGCTGGGTGATGAAGGTCTCGGTCAGCCCGGAGACCTGGGTCAGGTTCTGGCCGGTGATGAACTGGGCGGTGTCGATGATGTGCGCGCCGATGTCGCCCAGCGCGCCCGACCCGGCCAGGTCCTTGCGCAGCCGCCACACCAGCGGGAAGTCCGGATCGACGATCCAGTCCTGCAGGTACTGCGCCCGCACGTGCCGGATCGCGCCCAGGCGGCCCTCGGCCACCCAGCGGGCGGCCTGGGCCACGGCCGGCACCCGGCGGTAGTTGAACGCCACCATCGCGTACACCCCGCGCTCGGCCGCCGAACGCGCCGCCGCCGCCATCGCCTCGGCCTCGGCGACCGTGTTGGCGAGAGGCTTCTCGCACAACACGTGCTTGCCGGCCTCCAGCGCGGCGATCGCGATCTCGGCGTGCGAGTCGCCCGGCGTGCAGATGTCGACCACCTGCACGTCGTCGCGAGCGATCAGCTTGCGCCAGTCGGTCTCCACCGCGGCCCAGCCCATCTGCTCGGCCGCCGCCGCGGTGCCCTCCGCCGAACGGCCGCAGACGGCGGCCATCACCGGCCGGGCCGGCAGGTCGAAGAACGCCGACACGCTGCGCCAGGCCTGTGAATGCACCCGGCCCATGAAGGCGTACCCGACCATGCCGATCCCCAGGCTCGGCCTGTCAGACTGACTCATCAAGACTCGAATCCCAACGGCAGGTACTCGGCCACGTTCTCCTTGGTGATGGTCTCGGAGGCCAGAGTGATCGACTGGGGCACCTGGTTCTCCACCAGGTCGCTCATGCCCTTGCCCTGGGCGATCAGGCGCGCCAGCTTGATCGCCGAGGAGGCCATGGTGGGGCTGTAGGTCACGGTCGCCTCCAGCACCCCCGAGCCGGCCTGGATGTCGCGCATCGCGTTCGCCGAACCGGCGCCGCCGACCATGAAGAACTCGCTGCGGCCGGCCTCCTTGATCGCGGCCAGCACGCCGATGCCCTGGTCGTCGTCGTGGTTCCAGATCGCGTCGATCTTCTTGTGCGCCTGCATCAGGTTCGCGGCGACCTTGGTGCCCGACTCCACGGTGAACTGCGCGTCCTGCTTGGCCGTCACGCTGAAGCCGTAGGTCTTCAGCGCGTCCTCGAACCCCTTGCTGCGGTCCTGGGTCAGCGGCAGGGTCGCGATGCCCTGGATCTCCAGGATCACCGGGTTGGCCACGCCCTTGTCCTTGAGCTTCTTGCCGATGTAGTGACCGGCCGCCACGCCCATGCCGTAGTTGTCGCCGCCGATCCAGGTGCGGTAGGAGAGCTTGTCGGGGAAGACCCGGTCCAGGTTGATCACCGGGATGCCGGCGTCGGAGGCCTGGCGGGCGATCTGGTTGAGCTGCTGGCCGTCGTTGGGCAAGATCACCAGCGCGGCGACCTTCGCCGCGATCAGCGACTCCACCGCGGAGATCTGCGCGTTGATGTCGTTGGTCGGCTCGACCGGCTTGAACTCGATGTCGGAGTACTCCTTCGCCGCGGCCTCGGCGTTCTTCGCGATCGCGGCGATCCAGCCGTGGTCGGCCGCGGGCGCGGAGAAGCCGATGACGACCTTGTCGCCGGGGGCGTCGTTACCACCGGTCGCGGCCGGAGCCG
>NZ_JBHMBS010000088.1:0-2049 GCF_042428775.1 Streptosporangium vulgare
TGACCGCGGTCGAGCTGCGCAACAAGCTGATGGCGGTCTCCGGGCTGCGACTGCCCGCCACCCTCGTCTTCGACTACCCGACCGCCCAGGCGGTGGCCGATCACCTGGCGAGCGAACTCGGCGGAGCCGCCTCGGCCGACGCGGTCACCGTGACCAGGACGGCGATCGACGACGAGCCGATCGCGATCGTGGGCATGGCCTGCCGCTACCCCGGCGGCGTCTCCTCGCCCGAGGGACTGTGGGACCTGGTGTCGTCCGGTACGGACGCCATCGGCGAGTTCCCCACCGATCGCGGCTGGGACCTGGACAAACTGTATGACCCGGACCCCGAGGCCCACGGCACCTCCTACGTACGGCGCGGTGGCTTCCTGGGAGAAGCCGGTGACTTCGACCCCGCGTTCTTCGGGATCAGCCCGCGTGAGGCGCTCGCGATGGACCCGCAGCAGCGGCTGCTGCTGGAGACCTCGTGGGAGGCGGTCGAGCGGGCCGGGATCCGCCTGAACCACCTGCGAGGGAGCCGTACGGGCGTGTTCACCGGTGTGATGTACCACGACTACGCGAGCCAGCTCACCTCCATCCCGGAGGAGCTGGAGGGCCTGATCGGCACCGGCAACTCCGGAAGCGTCGCCTCCGGACGGGTCTCGTACACCTTCGGGTTCGAGGGACCGGCGATGACCGTGGACACGGCGTGCTCGTCGTCGCTGGTCGCGCTGCACCTCGCCGTGCAGGCGCTCCGGAACGGCGAGTGCGACCTCGCCCTGGCCGGTGGCGTGACGGTGATGGCGACCCCGGGCACGTTCATCGAGTTCTGCCGTCAGGGCGCCCTGTCCGTCGACGGCCGGTGCAAGGCGTTCTCGGCGGACGCCGACGGCGCGGGCTGGAGCGAGGGCGTGGGCATGCTGCTCGTCGAGCGGCTGTCGGACGCCCGGCGCAACGGCCACCAGGTCCTCGCCGTCGTACGGGGCAGCGCGGTCAACCAGGACGGCGCGAGCAACGGGCTGACCGCGCCGAACGGTCCGTCGCAGCAGCGGGTGATCCGCCAGGCCCTCTCCAACGCGGGCCTGTCGCCCGCCGACATCGACGCGGTCGAGGCGCACGGCACCGGAACGCCGCTCGGCGACCCGATCGAGGCGCAGGCGCTGATGGCCACGTACGGTCAGGACCGCCCGGAGGACCGGCCCGTCTGGCTGGGGTCCATCAAGTCGAACATCGGCCACGCCCAGGCCGCCGCCGGCGCCGCCGGGATCATCAAGATGGTGATGGCGATGCGGCACGGCGTGCTGCCGCGGACCCTGCACGCGAACGAGCCGAGCCCGCACGTGGACTGGTCGGCCGGTGCCGTGGAGTTGCTCACCGAGGCCCGCTCGTGGACCTCCGAGGACCAGCCGCGCCGGGCCGCGGTCTCCTCCTTCGGGGTCAGCGGCACGAACGCGCACGTGATCATCGAGGAGGCCCCCGCCCAGGAGGCGGCCGAGACCGAGGCGCCCGCCGAGGTACCGGCGGTGCCGGTGCCGCCGGTGCTGCCGTGGGTGCTGTCGGCGAGGACGAGCGAGGCGCTCCGGGCACAGGCCGAGCGGCTCGGGACGTGGCTGGAGACGGGAACCGGCACCGACGCCGACGTGGCCCACTCGCTGGCGTCCTCCAGGTCGGTGTTCGACCACCGCGCGGTGGTCGTGGGCGCGGATCGGGATGAGCTCCTCGCCGGTACGGCGACGCTGGCCGCGGGCGGTGTCAGCGCCGGAGTGGTGACCGGCGCGCCCGGCTCGGACGGCAAGACGGTGTTCGTCTTCCCTGGTCAGGGGTCGCAGTGGTTGGGGATGGGGGTTGAGCTGCTGGAGTCTTCGGCGGTGTTCGCGGGTCGGATGGCGGAGTGTGAGGCGGCGCTGTCGGGGTTCGTGGACTGGTCGTTGACCGGGGTGTTGCGGGCCGAGGTGGGTCAGCCGGGCTTCGATCGGGTGGATGTGGTTCAGCCGGTGTTGTGGGCGGTGATGGTCTCGCTGGCGGAGGTGTGGCGTTCGCTGGGGGTGGAGCCGGCGGCGGTGGTGGGTC
>NZ_JBHMBS010000009.1:0-370038 GCF_042428775.1 Streptosporangium vulgare
AGGGCGTCCACTTCTACACCCGGGGCAAGGTCGTCACCTCCCGCTGGCTCGACCCCAGCCACGGCGGCGTCAACCTCGGCTTCCCCACCAACGGGTAACCTCCGGACCGCGAGCCCGCGCCCCTCCTGCCGGGGCGCGGGCCTCGCGTATTCTCCGGCCTCCTCCGGTGTCCGCGATTCCTCCGGTGCGACGTGCGGGGCGGTGCGTTCACCGGCCCCCGGGGCGGGCGATCGGCCGGTAGGCTCCCGGGCAGATCGGTGGCGACGTCGGGAGGAAACCTCGTGGGCCTCGTGGGCAGGGACAGGCTCCGCCGGGCGCGTCTCGGAGCGCTGCTGGGAGCGGGAGGGCTGGTGCTCGCCGCCTGCGCCCAGGCGGGAGCCGCGACCGCGGCCGGGCCGCTGCGCGGCCCCTCACCCTCCGCCACGCCCGTGACATCCACCTCCGGCCCCGGCGCGACCCCCGGCTCGACGGCGACACCCGCTCCGGCGCCGTCGGCGTCCATCGGCAAGGGCGAGGGCACGCTCCAGGTGCTGACCTTCCAGGGGTACGTCGAGTACGGCGGGACCAGCTCGCGGGCCAACTGGCTCGCGCCCTTCGAGCGGGAGACCGGCTGCGTCGTCAAGCTCGACCGGGTCCGTACGAGCGAGGAGATGGCCGCCAGGTTCGCCACGGGCGCCTACGACGCCGTCTCGCCCGCCCCGGACCTGGCCGGTCAGCTGGTCGCGCAGGGGAAGGTCGCGCCCCTGGACACGAGGCTGGTCGCGGGCTACAAGCACATCCCCAAGCGCCTGCGCGAGCTGCCCGGCCTGCGCGAGGACGGCAAGGTCTACGGGATCCCCTACCTGTGGGGGGTCAACCAGGTGGTCCACGAGGGGGACGGGCCCGGCGGGCCGGCGGCGCTCTACGGAGCGGCTCCGGCGGCGATCAGGAACAGCCCGCTGAGCATCGCCGACGCCGCGCTCGCCCTCGGCCGGACGCGCCCGGAGCTGAAGGCCGAGGATCCGTTCCAGCTCACCCCCGCCCAGCTCGACGCCGCCGTGAAGCTCCTCGCCGAGGGTGACGGCCCCGACCGGGTCTACTGGGACGGCTCCCTCGAACTGGTCAGGGCCCTGTCGGCGGGGCCGGTGCGGATCGCCCAGGCCCTCCCGTACCACCTGGACCTCTTCCGGCGCGCGGGCCGGCCGATGAAGGCGCAGGCGGGAGTGCCGGTGACCGGGTGGGTCGACTCGTGGATGCTCGCGGCGAGGCCCGCCAGCCCGAACTGCGCCTACCGGTGGCTGAACTGGGTGAGTTCGGCGTCGGCGCAGCGCCCCGCCGCGGCCTGGACCGGGCTCGCCCCGGCCAACCCGGAGGCGTGCGGCGGGCACGCGC
The DNA here is from genome assembly GCF_042428775.1 of Streptosporangium vulgare. Lineage (NCBI taxonomy): Bacteria > Bacillati > Actinomycetota > Actinomycetes > Streptosporangiales > Streptosporangiaceae > Streptosporangium > Streptosporangium vulgare. Next base: position 1,372 of record NZ_JBHMBS010000009.1, read on the forward strand.
GCCGGATGTGCGAGGTATACCGCGTGCGTGACAGCCGGTGGCTGCGCGACATCCGCTTCGCGGCCCGTCCGACGCGCGACTGCGGGGGGCGGGGCGGGGAGTGCACCGACTACACCGACTGGGCGGAGCGCTGGAAGCAACTCGTGAAGTGACCGGTTCCCCACCGGTTCCGGGCCTGACGGGTCGGGGCTCGACGGGTCCGGGCCTGACGGGTCGGGTTCCGGCGGATCGGGTCTTGACGGGGCCGGTTCCGACGGGTCCGGTTCGGGCCTGACTGGTTTCCCGCGGGGCCGCTCCCGACGGGTCAGGTCCTGGTGGGGCCGATCCCGATGGGCGGGTTCGCGCCCGGCGGGCCGCGGGCCCGTCGTCCTCCTCGCGTGCGCTCTTTCCTCGACATGCCCGTATATCCCGTGTTTGGCCGCGCTTTTCGTTGTCTTGATCGCTTTCGACGATGGATTCGGTGGGAAAATCATGGCCCGTCTATCGACTGGTCAACCAGTCAGTGGGTAGGCTACCGGCATGAGAATCCTTCTTGTTGGAGCGGGCGGCGTCGGATCCGCCGTCGTGCCGATCGCCGCACGCCGAGATTTCTTCGAACACATCGTGGTCGCCGACTCCCAACAGGACCGGGCCGCCGCCGTCGTGGCCAAGATCGCGGATTCGCGCTTCAGCGCCATCGGGCTGGACGCCTCCGACCGGGCCGCGGTCGAGGCCGCCCTCGCCGAGCACCGCTGCGACGTGCTCTTCAACGCGGTGGACCCCCGTTTCACCATGTCCCTGTTCGAGGCGGCGCTCAACGCCGGGGCCCGCTACCTCGACATGGCGATGTCGCTGTCGCGGCCCCACCCGCGCAGGCCGTACGAGCTGACCGGGGTGAAGCTCGGCGACGAGCAGTTCGCCCTCGGTGAGGCCTGGCGGGAGAAGGGCGGGCTCGCGCTGGTCGGCATGGGCGTGGAGCCGGGGCTGGCCGACGTGTTCGCGCGCTACGCCGCCGAGCACCTGTTCGAGACCATCGAGGAGATCGGCATCCGCGACGGCTCCAACCTGGTGGTCGACGGCTACGACTTCGCGCCGACGTTCTCCATCTGGACGACCATCGAGGAGTGTCTCAACCCGCCGGTGATCTGGGAGAACGGTGCCTGGCACACCACCGAGCCGTTCAGCGAGCCCGAGATGTTCGACTTCCCCGAGGGGATCGGGCCGGTGGAGTGCGTCAACGTCGAGCACGAGGAGGTGCTCCTCGTGCCCCGCTACATCGACGCCAAGCGGGTGACGTTCAAGTACGGCCTGGGCGAGGAGTTCATCGGGGTGCTGAAGACCCTGCACAAGCTCGGCCTGGACAACGCGGACAAGATCAAGGTGGGCGGCGTCGAGGCCTCGCCGCGCGACGTGGTCGCGGCCAGCCTCCCCGACCCGGCCACGCTCGGCGACCGGATGCGGGGCAAGACCTGCGCGGGGACCTGGGTGAAGGGCGTGGGCAAGGACGGCGCGCCGCGCGAGGTCTACCTCTACCACGTGGTCGACAACGAGTGGTCGATGCGGGAGTACGGCTGCCAGGCCGTGGTCTGGCAGACGGCCGTGCACCCGGTGGTCGCCCTGGAGCTACTGGCCACCGGCGCCTGGTCGGGCAGCGGGGTGCTCGGCCCCGAGGCGTTCGACGCGGTGCCCTTCCTGGAGTTGCTCAACGCCTACGGCTCGCCGTGGGGCATGCGCGACGAGACCACCAGGACGCTCTTGTCCGCCTGACGCCCGCTTCGTGTGCTTACTTGGTAAAGGCCGCCTACGGTGCCGAACGTGTGAGCCGGGCGGCCCTGCCCTCCAGATAGCGCTGCTCGGGAAGACTGGTGGTGCGGCGCGCGGCCTCCCGGTAGCCGGCGCGGGCGGCCTCGCGGTCACCGGCCGTCTCCAGCAGGTGCGCGCGCACCGCGTGCAGGCGGTGGTGCCCGGCCATCCGGTCGTCGGCCTCCAGGGTCTTGAGCAGGTCGAGCCCGGCCCCCGGCCCCTCCACCATCGCGAGCGCGACGGCGTGGTTGAGCGTGACCATCGGGTTGGGGGCGAGACGTTCGAGCAGCCGGTACAGCGCGAGGATCTGCGGCCAGTCCGTCTCCTCCGCGCGCGCCGCCTCGGCGTGCACCGCGGCGATCGCGGCCTGGAGCTGGTACGGGCCGAGCGGGGCCCGTACCAGCGCGCCGGTGACGAGCGCCACCCCCTCGGCGATCGACGTCCCGTTCCACAGGCTCCGGTCCTGCTCGGCGAGCGGGATGAGCGTGCCGCCGGGGCCGGTGCGCGCCGGCCGCCGGGCGTCGGTGAGCACCATGAGGGCGAGCAGCCCGGTCACCTCGCCGTCGTCGGGCAGCAGCCCGTGCACCGCGCGGGTGAGCCTGATCGCCTCGCCGGTCAGCTCGCGGCGCTGCAGGTCCGGGCCCGAGGTGGCCGTGTAGCCCTCGTTGAAGATCAGGTAGAGCACGTGCAGGACCACCCGCAGCCGCTCGGCCCGCTCGGGCTCGGGAGGCAGCGCGAAGGGGACGGCCGTGCTCCTGATCCGCTGCTTGGCCCGGCTGATGCGCTGGGCCATGGTCGCCTCGGGGACGAGGAAGGCGTGGGCGATCTGCGCGGTGGTCAGGCCGCCGACGGCCCGCAGGGTGAGCGCGATCTGCGAGGCGGGGGTGAGGGCGGGATGGCAGCACAGGAACAGCAGGGTGAGGGTGTCGTCCCGCGCGCCGGTGGGTTCGGCGTCGGCGGCGGGCGACAGGAACTCGTCGGCGGGCGCCCGCGCCGCGACCATGCTCTCCCTGCGGTTGCGCGCGTACTCGCTGCGCAGCTCGTCGGTGAGCCTGCGGGACGCGACCGTGATCAGCCAGCCTCGGGGATTGTCCGGCAGGCCCTGCTCGGGCCACTGCAGGGCGGCGGCCAGCAGCGCCTCCTGCACGGCGTCCTCGCACGCGTCGAAGTGCCCGTAGCGCCGGACGAGCACGCCGAGGACCTGCGGCGCGAGCTCGCGCAGCAGGTCCTCGGCCTTGGTGGGAGCGGTCACGCCTCGATGCCGGCCGAGTCCATGATCGGGCGTAGCTCCATCGCGCACAGCCGGGCGTCCGGCCAGCGCGCGGCGATCTCGATCGCCCGCTCGGGGGTCTCGCAGTCGATCACGCAGTATCCGGCCAGGTGCTCCTTCGCCTCCAGGAACGGCCCGTCCGTGGTCGCGGGGGCGCCGTCACGCACCTTCACGGTCTTGGTCTGCGAGGGATCGGCCAGCGCCTGCCCGCCGACCCACTCCCCGGAGTCGGCGAGCTCCTTCATGATGGCCCCGGCCTCGCCCATCAGACCTTCGATCTCCTCCTTGGAGAGGCTCTCCCAGATCGCGGGGTTGCTGTAGATCAGCAGCATGTACTTCACGGTCTCGCTCCTCGTGCTCACGGCGCCCGGCGCGGGCGCCTCTCACAGGCAGGTCGGAGCGGAGGGGCCGGTCTCGACATCCGTCCGCGCGGGAAAGGCGGTTCTCGCCTTCCAGGGGGCGCGGGTGCCGTTCCCGGCCGTACGGCGGTCCGATCCCGGGCGTGCTCCGGTGCTCCGATGTCTCGATGTCTCGCTGGGGAGAAACTACCGGAGTGGGCCGCTTCGGATGGAACGCCGGACGGGTCGCCCGTGGCGGGCCATCGGGTGAGCAGGTTCGGGCCGGCCGTCGGGCCGGTCGCCCGCGGCGGACCGCCGAGGGGACAGGTCTCGGCGGTCCGTCGGGTGGATCGTTTTCCGCAGGCCGCGACGTGGGACGGGACATGGGACGGGACGTGGACCGTGAGATGGGCCGGGTTCCGGTGGCCGGCGCGGGGCTCGTGGGCCCGCACCGGCGGCCCGGGGGGATCGGAACGCGGGGAGGTCCGAAACTCCGGGGGGTCAGAAGAAGGCCACGCGCTGGGGACGGGAGCGGGTGTCGTCCTGCTGCGGCAGCAGCGCGTCGGCACACTCCGGGCAGGCGAAGAGGGCTGTGCCGTCGGGAAGGCGGCCGATCCTGGTCCGCGGCCGGGGCCACTTCTTGTGGCAGGCCACGCAGGCGTCGCCCTCACGCTGGGTGCGGGTCAGCCCCTCGGGATCGAAGGTCATCGTGACGTGTGCCGTTCTGGGCGGCCCCCAGTTCATGCTAAATACCTCCAGCGTGGTGACCCCTTGTTTTCTCCCGTGGCTCGGCCGCGGGGAGGACGTCGACACGTTTCCTGTGTTGATCGCATACTTTCTTGTCGGAACCGTTATAACGCGGTCGCAGCCCGTGATCGCTGTGGCGGATGTCAAGCGGGGGTTAAATCACGGCCTACATGCGAGCCGCATAACGGCAAAAGGGACACTCGGCATCAAGCCGGGTGCCCCTTTTGGTGCGTTCTAAACGGTCAGACCTCGTTCACGGCCTTCTCCAGGATCGCGAGCCCCTCCTCCAGGAGGTGGTCGGGGATGACCAGCGGAGGCAGGAAGCGCAGCACGTTGCCGTACGTGCCGGCGGTCAGCACGACCAGGCCCTCGGCGTGGCACCTTCTGGCGATCTCGCCCGCCGCCGTGGGGTGCGGCTCCTTGGTGCCGGGGACGACCAGCTCGATGGCGATCATGGCGCCCCGGCCGCGCACGTCGCCGATCACCGGGTTCCGCTCGGCCAGGGCACGCAGCCGGGGGAGCATGATCTCGCCGACGCGGCGGGCCTTCCCGGTCAGGTCGTCGGCCTCGATGCTCTCCAGCACGCCCAGCGCCGCCTCGCAGGCGAGCGGGTTGCCGCCGTAGGTGCCGCCGAGGCCGCCCACGTGGACCTTGTCGAGGATCTCGGCGCGGCCGGTGACGGCGGCCAGCGGCAGGCCGCCCGCGATGCCCTTGGCGGTGACGATGATGTCGGGCACGATGCCCTCGTCCTCGCAGGCGAACAGGTGGCCGGTACGGGAGAAGCCGGTCTGGACCTCGTCGGCGACGAAGACGATGCCGTTGGCGCGGCAGAACTCCAGGATCCTCGGCATGAAGCCCTTGGCGGGCTCGATGAAGCCGCCCTCGCCCGCGATCGGCTCGATCACCACGGCGGCGACGTTCTCGGCGCCGATCTCCTTGGTGATCTGGTCGATCGCCTGGGCCGCGGCCTCCTCGGCGCAGTTCTCCGGGCCGGTGGGCCAGCGGAACGGGTAGGCCAGCGGCACCCGGTAGACCTCGGGGGCGAACGGGCCGAAGCGGTGCTTGTACGGCATGTTCTTGGCCGTCAGCGTCATCGTCAGCAGGGTCCGGCCGTGGTAGCCGTGCTCGAAGACGACGACCGCCTGGCGGCCGGTGGCGTGGCGGGCGACCTTGACCGCGTTCTCCACGGCCTCGGCGCCGCTGTTGAGCAGGAAGGTGCGCTTCTCGTGGTCGCCGGGGGTGATCTCGTTGAGCTTCTCGGCGACCCGCACGTACGACTCGTACGGCGTGACCATGAAGCAGGTGTGGGTGAAGTCCGCCACCTGCCTGCGCACCCGCTCGACGACGCGCGGGGCGGAGTTGCCGACGCCGGTCACCGCGATGCCGGATCCGAAGTCGATCAGCGAGTTGCCGTCGGCGTCGACCACGACACCGCCTCCGGCGTGCGTCACGAAGACGGGCAGCGTGGTGCCGATGCCCGGGGGTACGGCGGCCTGCTTGCGCGCGAGCAGCTCGCGGGACCTCGGGCCGGGGATCTCGGTGACGAGGCGGCGCTCCTGCGGAAGCGAGGGGCCGCCCTCGGTGACGGTGCTCATGATGTGAAGCTATGTCGCGAATGCCGGTGTGCCGATGATGCACTATGGCAAAATTGCCAGCAGCGGAATAGACATAACGTACAAAAAGGGGGGTGGCGGTGGCGCCGACGTTGAGTACCGTCGTGCGGCGGCTGCCGCTCGGGCTCGTCGTGCTCGCCGGTGAGGAGGCGCTCGACCGGCCGCTGCGCTGGGTGGCGGTGAGCGAGCTGGAGGACCCCACCCCGTTCCTCGAAGGCGGTGAGCTGGTCCTCACCACGGGCATGCGCCTGGACGCCCGCAACGCCGGCCCCTACGTCGAGCGCCTGGTCGCCAGGGGGGTCGCCGGGCTCGGGTTCGGCGTCGGGCTCGGACACGAGACGATCCCCGAGGCGCTGGTCGAGGCCGCCGCGCGGGCCGGGCTGCCGCTGGTCGAGGTGCCGCGCGACACCCCGTTCGTCGCCATCGGCAAGGCGGTCAGCGAGCTGATCGCCGCCGAACAGTACGACGAGCTCAGCAGGGCCTTCGCCGCCCAGGGCCGCCTCACCCGCGCCGCGCTGCGCCCGGAGGGCCCCCGCGCGGTGATCGACCGCCTGGCCCGCGAGCTGGGCGGCTGGGCGATCCTGCTCGACGAGGCGGGGGCCGTACGGCACCTGGCGGGCGGGGGCGCGGCGGCGGCCGCAGGGGACCTCGGCCCCGAGCTGGAGCGGCTGAGAAGGATCACGAGCCAGGGCGCTCCCGCGAGCGTGGCCCTCTCCTCGCCCGAGGAGCACGTCATCGTACGGCCGCTCGGGGCCCGCCGGATCAGGGGGTTCCTCGCCGTCGGCATCGGCCGGTCCTTCACCCCGGTCGCGCACACCGTGGTCAACGCGGCCGCGTCCCTGCTGACGCTCGCCGTCGAGCACGGCGGGGAGTACCTGGCCGCCGAGCGCCGGGTCCGCTCCGCGGTGCTGCGGCTGCTGCTGGCCGGGCAGGTCGACGCCGGGCGCGAGACGCTGGAACGGCTGGGAGAGCGGCTCGACGGCGGGCCGCTGGTGGTGGTCGTCTGCTCCGGAGAGCCGGAGGCGCTGCTGGAGGCCGCCGGGGGCGAGTTCGCGGCGGCCGACGGCGACAGGGTGGTTTTGCTGGTCCCGGCCCCGCGGGCCGGTGCCGTGGCCGCGAGGCTCGGCGGGCACGGCCTCGTCGGCGTCGGGGATCCGGTGGGTCTCGGCGACCTGCGCGCGGGACTCGACCAGGCCGACCGGGCGCTCGCCGCGGCCGGGCGCGGCACCGCGCGGGTGGTGCGCTTCGCCGACCTGGCGGGTCAGGGGCTGCTCTCCCTGCTCGACCCCGGCGTGGCGGAGGCGTTCTCCTCGGCACTGCTCGCCCCGCTCAGGCAGTACGGCTCGCGCGCTGACCTGCTGGGCTCGTTGCGCGCCTACCTGGACTGCAACGGCCACTGGGACGCGGCGGCGCAGCGGCTCGGGGTGCACCGCCACACCCTGCGCTACCGCATGCGCCGGGTCGCGGAACTGGTCGGCCGCGACCTTGAGGATCCCGCGGTCCGCGCCGAGCTCTGGGTCGCCCTGGCCGTCGCCAGGTGACCGGCGGCCGCGCGCCCGAGGACCTGGCGACGGCCGGGGCGGGGGAGGGTTCCGCGGGACCCGGGCGGTGATCGGCCGGGCGCGCGGGGATCGGGCGGGGAGCGGTCGGGCTCGTGGGACTCGGGCGGGGGCGGCCGGGCGCGCGGGGATCGGGCTTGGGCTCGGGCTGGTCGGGGCCGCGGGAGTCGGGCTGACCGGGTTCGCCGAAGGGCGCCGTCGGGATCGGTGGCGGTCAGCGGTCTTGTCCGGAGGGCGCGGCCGGGATCGGTGGCGGTCAGCGGTGCTGTCCGGGGGCGCCGTCAGGATCGGTGGCGGTCGACGACCAGGTAGCGGGAGATGACGGCGTACGTGACCGTGTCGTAGGTGTTGCTGTCGCGCAGGTGCCCGGCACGTTCCAGACTGATGGCTCCCTGGGCGGCGGCCCACACCGCGTCGGCGATCTTCCTGGGCTGGGTGGGGACGATGTATCCGGCCGAGATGCAGTCGGCGATCACCCGGTCGATGATGTTCAGCGCCGCGCGGGCGAGGGTCCTGGCCCGCTCACTGGGCACGAAGCCGGGGATCGCGCGCTCGAACATCAGGGCGTAGTAGCCCGGCTCGTCCAGCGCGGCCTCCCGGTAGACGGGACCCAGCGCGATGAGGTGCTCCAGCGCGTCCTTGCGCGAGGGCACGGCCTCCAGGCGGCGCCGGAAGCGCTCGAAGCCCTCCAGGTACAGCGCCTCGGCCAGGCCCTCCTTGCTGCCGAACATGGTGTAGATGACGGTCGTCGAGCATCCGGCCTCGGTGGCGATGCGGCGCATCGACAGGCTCTCCGGCCCGATGGTGACCAGCAACTGGCTGGCGACGTCGAGCAGCCTGGTGCGGAGCTGGTCCTGGGACGCCCGCTCACCGACCAGATAGGCACCCTGAAGGCCGCGCGGCGCCGAGGAGGTCATGCGCCCACGCCCTTCCGCTCTCATCGTCCATCCGGTGACTTAGCCACGCTCGGGATCATTCAAACCGGCGCCTTGTAAGGAATATCCCCGAATACCCCTGTTTCCGTTACAGGGGTTGGAGGGTGGATTTTATGCGGAACGGTGTGTCACTCCGGGGCTGTTGTGCGGAGTGGAGTAAGGCCGCCCCCATGCCGGTGACATAGCGTCGGGGTATGGACGTGCGCCCCTTCTGGCTCGCCGGACGCCCCGCCACGGGCGAGGCCGAGCTCACCGTGACCAACCCGCATGACGGCCGCGTCGTCGCCGTCTGCTCCGTGCCGACCGACGAGCAGGTCGAGGAGGCCGTCGCCGCCGCGGCGGCCGTGCGGAAACAGGCGGCCGCGCTCCCGATCCACGTGCGGGCCGAGGCCCTCGCGCACGTCTCACGCCGCCTGGCCGAGCGCGCCGACGAGATCGCCGCCCTGATCACCGCCGAGAACGGCAAGCCGATCTTCTGGGCCCGCGGCGAGGTCGGCCGCGCGGTCTCCACCTTCAGGTTCGCGGCCGAGGAGACCCGCCGTCTCGGCGGAGAGACCGTGCGCCTGGACACCGAGGCCGCTTCCGCGGGCCGTCTCGCCTACGTCTCACGTGTCCCGTACGGCCCGATCCTGGGCATCAGCCCGTTCAACTTCCCGCTCAACCTGGTGGCGCACAAGGTGGCCCCGGCCATCGCCGTCGGGGCTCCGATCGTCCTCAAGCCCGCCCCGGCGACGCCGGTCTCCTCACTGGTGCTGGGGGAGATCCTGGCCGAGACCGACCTGCCCGAGGGCATGTTCTCCGTGCTCCCGGTGTCCAACGACCGCGCCGGCGCGCTGGTCGAGGACCCGCGCCTGCCGGTCGTCTCCTTCACGGGCTCGGCACCCGTGGGGTACGCGATCATCGACCGGGTCCCGCGCAAGCACGTGACCCTGGAACTCGGCGGCAACGCCGCCGCGGTCGTGCTCGCCGACGCCGACCTCGACTGGGCCGCCTCGCGGATCGCGCTGTTCTCCAACTACCAGGCCGGTCAGAGCTGCATCGCCGTCCAGCGGGTGATCGTCGAGGCGTCGGTCCACGACGACTTCGTGGCCCGGCTCGTCCCGGCCGTCGAGGCACTGGTCACCGGCGACCCCGCCGACGAGAAGACGCAGGTCGGCCCGCTCGTGTCGGCCGAGGCCGCCGAGCGGGTGGAGCGGTGGGTCGGCGAGGCCGTCTCGGCCGGCGCCCGCCTGCTGACCGGCGGCACCCGCGAGGGCACCACCTTCGCGCCGACCGTGCTCGCCGACGCGCCGGCCGACGCCAAGGTCTCCCGCGAGGAGGTCTTCGGCCCGGTGATGGTGGTCCAGAAGGTGTCCGGGGTGGACGAGGCGTTCGCCGCGGTCAACGACTCCAGGTACGGGCTGCAGGCCGGGGTGTTCACCCGCAGCCTCGACAACGCCTTCCGGGCCAACCGGGAGCTGGAGGTCGGCGGTGTGATCATCGGTGACGTGCCGTCGTACCGGGCCGACCAGATGCCCTACGGAGGGGTGAAGGACTCGGGGGTCGGCCGCGAGGGCCTCCGCTCGGCCATCGCCGACTTCACCTACGAGAAGGTCATGGTCCTCACCGGCCTGACCCTCTGATCCACCTGCGGGAAGGTCACGGTCCTCACCGGACCTGACCTTCCAGGACCGGCCGCGCCTCCGCGCCGGGGTCATGACGTGGAGGCCGTGGTGTAGAGGGTCTTGGCGGAGGCGCCGAAGTAGGGGCCGTACATGGTGTGGCGGTCGTCGCTGTACTTGAAGCTGCTGACCGAGACGATCGTGCCCCGGCCGGTGGAGGGGTCGAAGCCGCTCAGCCACGGACCCCCGCTGGATCCGGCGGTCATGTCGCAGCGCATGCCCTGGTCGCCGGTCTGCCCGTTCGGGTCGTCGCGCAGCGGGCCCGCGCAGTAGACCAGGTGCTCGCCGTCGTAGGGCGAGTCGGCGGGGAAGCCGAAACCGCTGGCGAGGCGTCCCCGGGGGGCGTCGAAGGCGATGTCCTGGCCGCCGACGGCGTCGCCGAGGTGCCTGCCGCCGCTGGTGTCGACCGCCACCATGCCGATGTCGTGGCTGTCGTCGCCCTCGCGCGCCCAGGGGCCCGCGACGAACATGCGGCGCGCGGTGTACTGCCCGTACGGGCGGCGGCCCTGGGTGTATCCCGGGACGAAGGTCCAGTTGTCGGCCCAGGCGCCGGTGCCGTCCTTGACGCAGTGGCCCGCGGTCACCACCAGATCCTTGTTGGCGCTCCTGACCGAGCTGGCCGAGCACACGAAGTCGCTGCCCTTGATGGTGAGGAACACCCGCCCCGTGGTGCGCCCCACCGCCCCGCCGGAGGTCCAGCGGGCGCCCGCGGTGCGGGACGCGGCGCCGTGCGGGCTCCGGCGGGGGGCCACCCCCTGCCCGGCGGCCGAGAGCCGCCTGAGCATCCCGGTGACCTTGGCGAGCCGGTCGACGGGGAGCGCCGAGGCCATCCGGCGGGGGGTCCAGTAACCGAGCACGCGCTCCCGCTCCGACGCGGTGGGAGCGGTCGCGTGCTCGACGACGTCCGGCACGCCGGACGCCGAGCCTGCTCTCTGAACGGTTCTCTGAACGAAGGGTGTGACGAGGGTCTTCACGGCCCGTTGCCCGAACGCGGTGGCCGTCTGCCAGGTGGTCGTCGCGCCGGTCGTCGGGGCGCTCAGCAACCCGGCGACGAGCGGGGCGGCCGCAAGCAGGGGGAGGCTTGAGGTCATGAAACCCGAGTTTGCACTACGAGGGGTGTTCTTGTGATTACTTCTGGTGAATATCAGGGGGTGCCGGTGGTCTGGGCGGCCTCGTAGACGGCCTGCGCCTCGGTGCCGAAATAGGGGCCGAACATCCAGCCGGTGGCGAAGGAGTACTTGAAGCTGTTCACCGAGTTCAGGGTGCCCAGGCCGGTGTTCTCGTTGAAGTCGAGGAACCAGGGCCCGCCGCTCGACCCGCCGGTCATGTCGCAGTTCAGCCCGATGTCGCGGGACATCAGGAAGTCGTCGAACGCCCGCCCGGCGCAGTAGACCAGCTTGGAACCGTCGTACGGGGCCGCCGCCGGGTAGCCGAAGGAGTGCATCTGCCGGCGGCGCGCCTGGTTGAAGGAGACGCCTTGGCCGCCGACCACGTCGGTCAGCGACCTGCCGTTGAGCGGGGCCACCACGGCGGAGGCCACGTCGTAGTTGACGTCCTCGCTGTTGTTCCACTGCGGGGTGGTGTAGAGGGTGGTCGCCACCCAGGTGCCGTGCGGCCTTTCGCCGTTCCGGTACCCCGGCACGAACACCCAGTTGCCGTGGAAGGCGCCGCCCATCCGCACGCAGTGCCCCGCCGTGATCACGGTGCTCTTGTTCTCGCTGGTCACCGCGCTCGCCGAGCACGAGGCGTTGCGGCCCTGGTAGGTGAAGAACACGCGTCCCGCGGTCTTGACGATCGCCCCGCCCCGGGTCCACGCCGCGCCGGTGGAGGTGCGGGCGGCCGCCGAGCCCCTGGTGGCCGTGACGGTGTCGCCGTCGGGCTCGGTCGCCGGGACGGAGACGGGGTCGGCCGCGGCCTGGGCCGCGATCGCCCCCGCGGTGAGCCGGGCGCCGTCCTTCTCGGGGACGAGGGCGGCGAGCGGCTTGGCCGCCTCCATCTTCGCCTCGGTCCAGTAGCGCTGGACGGTCTGCTGCTCCTTCTTGGTGTCGGCCGCCTCCTTCTCGACCGGCTGGGGGACGGCCCGCGCCGAGGCGACGCCGCTTTCGTCCGCCGCCGTACCCCCGCCCGCTGTGACGCCCGCTGTGACGCCCGCCGTGACGCCCGTAGTGACGCCCGTAGTGACCGCCGTGGCCTCCGCCGTGGCGCCGTGCGCGATCGTCGTGGAGAGCAGGGTGCTTCCCGCGATGGCGGTGAGAACAGGGACGAGCCGTGCCTTGCGCCGCATATGTACCTCCCGAGGGCCTGTTGCTGTTTCGGGAAGCTAGTGCGCCGTACGTGCGCTTTTCTCAGGCTTTACAACTATTGATATGACGAAATTCGGACTTAAATACCGCCTTTTATCCCGTGTTCCACGCCTAACAGATTTTCGCCGTGATCCGGGCTGATCAAGAACGACGCGACCCGGTACGGCCGATTCGACAGCGCGGTCCGAGCCGGGAGAATGGGGCGGTGCAGCCAGACACCGTCCGTTCCGTCGTCCTGCTCGGCTCGACCGGGTCCATCGGGACCCAGTCCCTCGACGTCATCGCCCGCAACCCCGGCAGGTTCCGGGTGGCCGCGCTGGCCGCCTACGGCGGCCGGATCGACCTGCTGGCCAGGCAGGCGGCCGAGTTCCGGCCCGACGTGGTCGCCGTCGCCGACCCCGCCGCCGTGCCGGGGCTGCGCGAGGCCCTGACCTCGTACGGGGTGGACGCGCGGGTGCTGGCCGGGCCCGAGGGGGTGGCCGAGGCCGCCGCCTGGCCCGCCGACGTCGTCCTCAACGGCATCACCGGCGCGCTGGGGCTCACCTCCACGCTGGCCGCGCTGGAGGCCGGCCGGGTGCTCGCGCTCGCCAACAAGGAGTCGCTGATCGTCGGCGGGCCGCTGGTGAAGCGCCTGGCCAAGCCCGGCCAGCTGATCCCGGTCGACTCCGAGCACGCCGCGCTGGCCCAGTGCCTGTGGGCGGCCGGGCCCACCGGCCCCGACGCCTCCGCCGTGCGCCGCCTGGTCGTCACCGCGAGCGGCGGGCCCTTCCGCGGCAGATCGCGAGCGGACCTCGCGGACGTCACCCCCGAGCAGGCCCTCGCCCACCCCACCTGGTCGATGGGGCCGGTCATCACGGTGAATTCCGCCACACTCGTCAACAAGGGCCTTGAGGTCATCGAGGCCCATCTGCTCTTCGACATCGGCTTCGACCGCATCGAGGTCGTCGTCCACCCGCAGTCGGTCATCCACTCGATGGTCGAGTTCGTCGACGGCTCGACCATCGCCCAGGCCAGCCCGCCGGACATGCGCCTGCCCATCGCGCTCGCCCTCGGCTGGCCCGAGCGGGTCGCCGACGCCTCCCCGGCGGTCGACTGGACCACCGCCCACACCTGGACGTTCGAGCCGCTCGACGACGAGGCCTTCCCGGCCGTCGCGCTGGCCCGGCACGTCGGCGCGGCCGGCGGCACGGCCCCGGCCGTCTACAACGCCGCCAACGAGGTCTGCGTCGAGGCCTTCATGGCCGGGCGCCTGCCGTTCCCCGGCATCGTCGACACCGTGGCGGCGGTGGTCTCCGAGCACACCGTGACCGAGGCCGGATCGGTGGCCGAGGTGCTCGACGCCGACTCGTGGGCGCGGATACGGGCACGCGAGCTCACTGGGACTGCCTAGACTGATGAGTGTCGTCGACTCTTCAAGGGCTGAAAATGACTTCTGTTGCTCTCGGAATCCCGTCCGTAAGGACCAGGCCGATCGCCGAGCGACGCATATCCCGTCAGATCATGGTCGGTTCCGTCCCCGTGGGCGGGGACGCGCCGGTCTCCGTGCAGTCGATGACCACCACGGTCACCGCCGACGTCAACGCGACGCTCCAGCAGATCGCCGAGCTGACCGCCTCGGGCTGCCAGATCGTCCGGGTCGCCGTCCCCTCCCAGGACGACGCCGACGCGCTGCCGATCATCGCCAGGAAGTCGCAGATCCCGGTGATCGCCGACATCCACTTCCAGCCGAAGTACGTCTTCGCCGCGATCGAGGCGGGCTGCGCGGCGGTCCGGGTCAACCCCGGCAACATCAAGAAATTCGACGACAAGGTCGGTGAGATCGCGCGCGCGGCCGGCGAGCGCGGCGTGCCGATCCGGATCGGCGTCAACGCCGGCTCGCTCGACCCCCGCCTGCTCCAGAAGTACGGCAAGGCCACTCCCGAGGCGCTGGTGGAGTCGGCGCTCTGGGAGTGCTCGCTCTTCGAGGAGCACGGCTTCCGCGACATCAAGATCTCCGTCAAGCACAACGACCCGGTCGTGATGGTCCAGGCCTACCGCCTGCTCGCCGCCCGGTGCGACTACCCGCTGCACCTCGGCGTCACCGAGGCGGGCCCGGCCTTCCAGGGCACGATCAAGTCCGCGGTCGCGTTCGGGGCCCTGCTCGCCGAGGGCATCGGCGACACCATCCGGGTGTCGCTGTCCGCCCCTCCGGTCGAGGAGGTCAAGGTCGGCAACCAGATCCTGGAGTCGCTCAACCTGCGCGAGCGCGGCCTGGAGATCGTCTCCTGCCCCTCCTGCGGGCGCGCCCAGGTCGACGTCTACACCCTGGCCGAGCAGGTCCAGGCCGGGCTCGAAGGGCTGAAGGTCCCGCTGCGCGTCGCGGTGATGGGGTGTGTCGTCAACGGTCCCGGCGAGGCCCGCGAGGCCGACCTCGGCGTCGCGAGCGGCAACGGCAAGGGCCAGATCTTCGTCAAGGGCGAGGTCATCAAGACCGTCCCCGAGTCGCAGATCGTGGAGACCCTGATCGAGGAGGCCCTGCGTCTCGCCGAGGAGATGGGCGTGGAGGTCGATCTCGACGACGACGCCCCTGGCCCCCAGGTCGTCGTCGGCGCCTGACCCGCCGCTCGCCTCCTCGGCCGCCCGGCCACCGGGAGCCCGCCCGCTCGACCACACCGAACCGCCCGCCCCCGGCATCTCGCCGGGGTGCGGGCGGTTCCGCGTGACGGGTCCCCCTTCGCCGGGCCCGGACCGCCGGCGGAGGCGGGCCGGGTGCCGCCTCCCTGCGGCGGATCTTCGTCCGACCTCGCGTCATTACACTTAGCAATCATCTGACTACACTTTGCCAGGCATCCGGCTGTGTTCCGGATGATCGCGCCGCCCCCGGGAGACCATCGCCTCTGCCGTACGAGTAGGGGGACCACACAGTGAACAAGAGGGTCGTCGGGATCGCCGCGAGCATCGCGATGCTGGCCGTGGCGGTGGGGGTGCCGCAGGGGGCGGTGGCCCAGGAGAGACAGGAGCTGGTCTGGGGGCCCTGCGAGGGGGCGCCCCCGGCGGCCGGGGCGGTGTCCGCTCCCGCCGGACGGGTGGACAACCCGATGGAGTGCGCCACCCTGCGGGTGCCGCTCGACTACGCCAACCCGCAGCAGACCATCGGCATCGCCCTGAACCGGATCAGGGGGAAGGCCACCAACGACCGTCTCGGCGCGCTGCTGGTCAACCCGGGTGGCCCCGGGGCGTCGGGCCGCGACCTGGTCAAGGGCGTCGTGGCGGGGCTTCCCGAGGGCCTGGCCGACCGGTTCGACGTGATCGGCTTCGACCCGCGCGGGGTGGGGGCGAGCGAGCCCGCGCTGAGGTGCGTCGACCCCAAGGAGTACTACGAGGCGCCCCGCCCCGACCAGGTGCCGGTCACCAGGCGCGACGAGAGCGTGCTGATCGCGCGGGCCCGCAGGTACGCCCAGGCGTGCGGCGAGCGGTGGGGCTGGATGCTGCCGCACATGACCACCGAGAACTCCGCCAGGGACATGGACATGATCAGGGAGGCGCTCGGCGAGTCGAAGATCAGCTTCCTGGGTTACTCGTACGGGACCTACCTCGGCGCGGTCTACGCGACGCTCTTCCCCGACCGGCTCAAGCGTCTCGTCCTGGACAGCGTGGTCGATCCGCGCGGCATCTGGTACCGCTCGAACCTCGACCAGAGCATCGCCTTCCAGGACAGGCACAGGGACTTCCTGAAGTGGATCGCCCGCCACAACCCGGTCTACCGGCTCGGGGCCACCGAGAGGGCGGTCTCCTTCGCCTGGGACGCCATGCGGGACCGGCTGGGCGACCGTCCCGCCGGAGGGGTGGTCGGCCCGAGCGAGCTCGACGACGTCTACACCCTGGGCGGTTACTCCGACGTCATCTGGCCGCAACTGGCCA
The DNA here is from genome assembly GCF_042428775.1 of Streptosporangium vulgare. Taxonomy (NCBI): domain Bacteria; kingdom Bacillati; phylum Actinomycetota; class Actinomycetes; order Streptosporangiales; family Streptosporangiaceae; genus Streptosporangium; species Streptosporangium vulgare. The sequence continues at coordinate 17,480 of NZ_JBHMBS010000009.1, forward strand.
AGGCCTTCTCCGCCTACGTCAAGAAGGGGGAGACGGCCCCCCTGGTCAACACCTACCGCAAGCACGCGGTGAACGACGCCAAGGACGAGAACAGCTACGCGGTCTACCTCGCGGTGCAGTGCCGCGACGCCGCCTGGCCGCGCGATTGGTCCCGCTGGCGGACCGACATGACCAAGGCGAACGTCAAGGCGCCCTTCCTCACCTGGCCCAACGCCTGGTACAACGCGCCGTGCGCGTTCTGGCCCCAGCAGGCGGGTAGTCCCGTGCAGATCCGTGACAGCGCCGAGCTGCCGCCGATCCTGCTGATCCAGGGTGAGCGCGACGCCGCCACCCCGTACGTCGGCGCGGTGCGGATGCGCGCCCTGTTCCACCGCTCCCGGCTGCTCGCCGTGCCGGGCGGCAACCACGGGGTCGCGCTCAACGGGAACGCCTGCGTCGACCGGCGCCTGGCCGCCTACCTCAGGGAGGGCACCCTTCCCGGCGCTCGCCAGGCACCCTCCGGCGCCCCGGACGCCCGATGCCCGGGAATCCCCGCACCCGTACCGGTGGTCGCCCCCGTGACCGTCCGCGTGCCCGCCGGGCACACGGCGGGACGAGGTGACCGAAGCAGGTAGATGAGAGGCTCTGTGTTGGTTCCTGCCAAATTCGAGGGGGTCGCGTAGGCTGAGCACGTGATGCTGCGCACAACGGCGTCGCGCGTGCTCGACGACAACGATCGAGACGAGGTCCTGGCGCTCCTCGACACCGACCCCGTCGGCAATGTCTTCGTCGCCTCCAGGGTCCGTTCGGTCGGGCTCAATCCGGCCAGGCTCGGTGGCCAGATGTGGGGGTTCGGGCCGCGCGGTGGCCTGACCTCCGTCTGTTACGCCGGGGCGAACCTGGTTCCGGTCAACGCCGGTACGGACGCCGTCTACGCCTTCGCCGATCGCGCGCGCAAGCAGGGCCGCCGCTGCTCCTCGATCGTCGGCCCGGCGGACGCGGTGGAGGTGCTCTGGGAGAGGCTGGAGCCGCACTGGGGGGCCGCCCGCGCGATCCGCTGGGCGCAGCCGGTCATGGTGATCGCCGAGCCGTCGCCCGTCCCCCCCGACCCGCTGGTGCGGCGCGTCCGGCCCGACGAGTTCGACATCCTGCTCCCGGCCTGCGTGGCGATGTTCACCGAGGAGGTGGGCGTCTCCCCGGAGGCCGGGGACGGCGGAGCCCTCTACCGGTCCAGGGTCGCCGAGCTGATCAGGATCGGCAGGTCGTACGCCCGCATCGAGGGCGGCAAGGTCGTCTTCAAGGCGGAGATCGGCGCGGTGACGCCGCACGCCTGCCAGATCCAGGGGGTCTGGGTCCACCCCGACCTGCGCGGCCGTGGCCACGCGGTGGCCGGGATGGCCGCGGTCATCAAGCACGCGCTCGACTACTTCGCGCCGGTGGTGTCGCTGTACGTCAACGACTACAACGCCCCCGCCAGGGCCGCCTACCGCAGGGCCGGTTTCGTCGAGGTCGGCACGTTCATGTCCGTGCTCTTCTGAGGCGCCCGGTCAGGGTTCTTCCGAGGCGCCCGGTCAGGGGCTGCGGACCAGCCGGGTCACGAGGTGCTCCAGCTCCGCCTCCGGGTCCGCGGTGAGGCCGGCGTGGACCGGGCCGGTCTGCACGATCGTGCTGCGCGGGGCGGTCAGCCAGCGGAAGCGGCTGCCCAGCGACTCCCCGGTCAGGGGTCCGGAGTCACTGTCGCAGGAGCGCTGGTAGGCGCCGAGCGCGTGTCGTACCCCGTCGAGGTCCACGCCGGCGTCGAGGGCGCGCAGGCGCGCCTCGTCCAGCTCCACCCGGGCGCACAGGTAGTCGCGGGGCTGGCAGTACAGCAGCACGCCGGCGTTGATCAGCTCGCCGCGCTCCACGCGGGGGATGACCCGGATGACCGCGTACTCGTAGACGTCCTTCACCGGTTGTCCTTCCAGAACGCGCCCACCGAGCCGGTCTTCCTCTCCTGGTCCTGACGGGGCTCCTGGCCCGACGGCCGCGGCAGCCAGGTGCGCGGCCCCTGAGCGCGGGCCAGCAGGTGCTCGACGTACGCCTGCCGCACGGCCTGCGCCCCGTCGAACCCCGGCTCGTCCTCCAGCCACTCGTCGGGGACCTCGTCCACCACCCCGTCGAGCAGGTCTCTGGTGATCAGCTCGCTGAGCTCGGCGTCGGCCTCGGGCATCCGGGTGGCGAAGGGCGCCATGACGTGGTCGCCCGCGTCGAAGTCGCGCAACGGGTTGGCCGAGGGCCAGTTGTGGTGGAACCAGAGCGCCGCGCCGTGGTCGATCAGCCAGGTGTCGCCGTGCCACAGGAGCAGGTTCGGGTTGCGCCAGCTCCGGTCGACGTTGTGGATCAGCGCGTCGAACCACAGCAGGCGGGAGGCGAACTCCGGCTCGGGGGGCCAGGCCAGCGGCTCGAAGCCCAGCGCGCCCGGCAGGAAGTCGACCGCCAGGTTGTTGCCCTCGCTGGCCTTGAGCAGGTCCTGGATCTCCTCGTCGGGCTCGCGGGCGCCGAGCTGCGGATCGACGTCGATCACCTTCAGCTCGGGCGTGCGGAATCCCAGGCGCCGGGCCAGCCCGGCGGACACGATCTCCGCGACCAGGACCCGGCGACCCTGCCCGGCGCCGCGGAACTTCACGACGTGGGTGCCGAGGTCGTCCGCCTCCATCACCCCGGGCAGCGAGCCGCCCTCGCGCAGCGGTGTCACGTAACGGGTGGCTTTGATCGCTTCAAGCACCTCGCCAGGCTACCGGGTCGGTTCGCGGGTCCTGTCCGTCCCCTTTCTCCCGTACGGCTGCTCTCGCGTGGCTTTCTCCCGCACGGCGGACCTTCCGCCCTTCCGCGCGAGAGAAAGGAGACGGAGAGAAAAGGGTGCGGTGGTCCGGAAGAAAAGGGGGCTGCGTATTCGGGGGATGTGTTGTGTCTTGCCCTGACCTGAGCATCACATGAGTGTCACGGTGAGGAAGACAAGACCTTCATCCCCGTTGACTGTCGGCGATGCTTCTTCTTGAGTGAGAAGGGTGGCGGCGAGGGGAGGCTCGCGTGCCGTATGCGCAGCCGCTCAAAACGGGGGATCCGGCGGCGCTCGGTGAGTACGAGATCATCGGGCGTCTCGGAGAGGGTGGGCAGGGGGTGGTCTACGTCGGGGTGCGCCCCGACACCGGCTCCGAGCCCTACGCGGTCAAGCTTCTGCACGGTTCGGTGGGGGAGGACCCCGAGGTCTTCCTCCGCGAGGTCGAGCTGGCGAAGCAGGTGGCCCGGTTCTGCACGGCCCAGGTGATCGACGCCGGGCTGGACGGCGATCGGCCCTACATCGTCAGCGAGTACGTCGACGGCCCGTCGCTGCACCGCGAGGTCGCGGTCAGCGGGCCCCGCGAGGGAGGCAGGCTGGAGCGCCTGGCCATCGGCACGGCCACCGCGCTTGCGGCCATCCACCGGGCCGGGATCGTGCACCGCGACTTCAAGCCGCAGAACGTGCTGCTCGGCCCCGACGGGCCGAGGGTCATCGACTTCGGGCTGGCCAGGGCGCTGGACGCCGCGGCCACCCAGAGCGGGCGCGGCGCGGGCACCCCCGCCTACATGGCGCCCGAGCAGGTGGAGGGCGCCGAGATCAACCCGGCGGCCGACGTCTTCGCCTGGGGTGCCACGATGTGCTTCGCCGCGAACGCCCAGGCGCCCTTCGGGCAGGACTCGATCGCGGCCGTCCTGAACCGGATCCTCACCGCGGCCCCGCAGCTGGGCCGTCTCGACGGGCTGCTCGGCGCGCTGGTGGTCGACTGCCTGGACAAGAACCCCCGTAACCGCCCCACCAGCAGGGAGCTGCTGCTCGCGCTGCTCGGCGACGACGGGGGCCGGTCGGTGACCGAGTCCCGGTCCTCGGTGGTGCCGGGGTTCCCGCCCGCGCCCGGCGGGCTCGACGCCTCCGGTCCTTCGGTCTCCTCCGGCTTCTCCGTCTCGTCCGGCCAGTTCGGACATTTCGGCCAACCCGGTCAGTCCGGCCAGTCCGGGCAGTCCGGCCGGTTCAGTGCCGCGGGTCTTTCCGGACGGCGGGGCGCGTCGGGGGCCGGTCGGCGGGCCGGGCCCGGCGGGGCCGGTGGATCGGGCGGCGCGTCCTCGGTGGGCGCGGGGTCCGGCGGGCGCGCGTTCCACACCGGGGGCGAGGACTTCGACGAGCCCCGGACCCACCCCGGGCAGGCGGCCACCAGGGCCTCCGTCGCGGTCTCCGGCGCGCTGCTCATCAGCGCCGCCGTGCTGGTGGGGGTCCTGGTCCCGGCGCTGAGCGGCGTCGCGCCCGGAGGCGCGCCCGTTCCGCCGGTCGTCCCCGCGGTGGAGTCCACCTCCCAGGACGACACCGTGCCGCACGCGGGCAGGGCGAGCGCTCCGATCAGACCGCTCCCGACCCTCCCGACGGTCCCGGTCAGGCCCCCGCGCGCGGAGGGCGTCAGGTCCTCCCCGCTGCCGCCCCCGGCCGCCACGGTGGTCGTGCCCGCGCTCGTCGGGCTGGATCGTTCCGAGGCCGCGCGCCTGATCAAACAGGCCGGGCTGGTCGCCGGGGCCGTCAAGGCGGTCACCTCCGACCGGCCGCTCGGCGAGGTGCTCGCGAGCAGCCCGGCGCCGGGGACCGCGCTGCCGAAGAAGGGCAGGGTCGACCTGCAGGTCTCCGGCGGCACCCAGGTGCCCACGCTGGTCGGTCTCGCCAGGAGAGCCGCCCAGGCGGCTCTGGCCCAGGCCGGGCTGGTCGCCGGTGGGGTCAGCACGCGCTGCTCGGAGCAGCCGGGCGGGCGGGTGCTCGCCAGCACCCCCGGCGCGGGCAGGCGCGTCTCCCCGGGGAGCGCGGTGGAACTCGTCGTCTCCAGGAACGGCGTCCCGGTGCCGCCGGTCACCGGCCAGAGCGCGACCGACGCCTCCAACACCCTCGGCGGGGCGGGGTTCGCCGTACGGACGCGGGCGCGGCTGGTCACCGTCGAGAGCCAGGACGGGGTGGTGCTGGCGCAGAGCCTGGCGCCCGGCACCTGCGCCAGGCCCGGCGTGACGATCGTGATCACGGTCGGTGTCGGGGGCCAGAGCGGTCCCGGTCCCGGACCCGGGCCGGGTCCTGGGGAGAGCACCGAGCCTCCCGATCCCACGGTCCCGCCGGCGCCCGTTCCCGGGGAGGCCGCCCCTTCCGGGTGAGGGGGCGTCCGGGGTGACGGCTCGGGGGAGGCTCGGGACATCCAGGGGATCTCAGGAGGTTCCGGGGAGGATGCCTCAGCCCGGGGATCTCAAGCGGTCCGGGGAAGGGCGCCTCAGCCCCGGGGGCCTCGGGAGGTCCGGGGGAGGACGTCTCAGAGGGAGGCGAGGGCGGTGGCCAGGAGGGTCCGCCTGACGTCCTCCTCCGGGAGGTCGATCGTCTTGACCACCGCGTACTGGAGAGAGCCCAGCATGGCCCAGGCCCAGACCCGGTGGGCGGGATCGGGGTCGGGGCCGGCCAGGCGGAGATAGATCTCGTCGCGGAAGACGCGGATGGCCTCGCCGGGGGAGCCGGGGGGCGCGTCGTCGGCGCAGCTGATGTCCTCCATGATCAGCCGGATGACCGCGCGGTGCCTGACCGCGAAGGTCACCAGGGCCTCGACGAAGGCGCGGTCGTCGTCGAAGTCGCTCTGGAGCAGGGCCACGATGTCCTCGACGGCGGGTGCGGCCAGCTCCGTGGCGAGGCGGTCCTTGGGGTGGAAGTGGTAGGCGACGGCCGTCTTCGTCAGGCCGACGGCGGAGGCGATGTCGGCCAGCGAGGTCGCCGCGTAGCCGCGCTCGGCGAACAGCAGGCGGGCGGCGTCGAGGATCCGTTCGCGTGTGTCATGCCCGTGCTCGAGTGTGGTCATCGTCTCACTCCCGCGCTGTCTAGAGCATTTCCTGATTTGTCCCCCTACTCTCTACCGTAGGTTCTGTACGAGCGTACAGTACGCCTTTTCAGGACGTTTGATACTAAAACGGGGCGGTCACCGATGTCTGGTTTGCTGGGGCGGCTGGGAAGCTGGTGTGCGCGGCACGGCAAGATCGTGCTGGCCCTGTGGGTGGTCGCGGCGGCGCTGCTGACGGCGGGATCGGTGTTCTTCCCCGGCCCGGTCAGCAACGACGTCAGCATTCCCGGCACCGACGCCCAGCGGGCCGTCGACCTGATGAAGGACGGTTTCGGCCCCGGGTACGGGGCGGGAAGCTCCGCCCAGATCGTCCTCTACTCGCCCGACGGCCCCCTCATCACCGACGCCAGGAAGCGCGCCGTGGAGCGCGCCGTGGACCGGATCCGCGACGTGCCGCACGTGAAGGAGGTGAAGTCCCCCTACCAGGTCGGCGGTCTCGCGCCCAGCCTGGAGATCGGCATCATCTCGGTCAAGCTGGAGGGGAACGACACCGCCAAGCTGGCCGAGACCACCAAGCTCCTCTCCGAGGCGGCCGAACCCGCGCGGGCGGCGGGCATCGAGGCGGTCCCCGCGGCCTCGGGCAGCCCGGCGGACAAGGAGATCAAGACCGGGACCAGCGAGATCATCGGTGTGGCCTGCGCGCTGCTGGTGCTGCTGCTCGCGTTCGGCACCCTGGTCGCCGCGATGATCCCGATCTTCACCGCGTTGATCAGCATCGCGACCGGGCTCGGCGTGGTGAGCCTGCTCGGGCACATCGTGGACGTGCCCAAGCAGGCGTCGATCATGGCGACGATGATCGGTCTCGGTGTCGGCATCGACTACGCCCTCTTCCTGCTCAGCAGGCACCGCAAGCTGCTGGCCGACGGCCTGCCGGTCCACGAGGCGGTCCGCCGGATGGCCGCCAGCTCCGGCGGCGCGGTGGTGTTCGCCGGGGGCACCGTGATCATCGCGCTCAGCGCGCTCATGCTCGCGGGCTTCCCCCTGCTGCAGACGCTCGGCTGGATCACCGGCATCTCGGTCGTCTGCGCGGTGGTCACCTCGGTCACGCTGGTCCCCGCGCTGCTCGGCCTGCTCGGTCACCGGGTCAACGCGCTGCGCCTGCCGTTCACCGGACGAAAGGGCAGTCACGGCTCCTCGGGCTGGGCCTCGCTGGGCAACTGGGTGGCCCGGCGGCCGTGGAGCGTGCTCGCGCTCAGCGTCGCCATCCTGGCCGCGCTGGCCGCCCCCGCGCTCGCCCTCAAGCTGGGCACGCTCGACAACGGCTACGCCGACCGCGGCACCGACACGCGGCGCTCCTACGAGCTCCTGCAGGCCGGGTTCGGGCCCGGCATGAACGGCCCGCTCGTCGTGGTGGCGGACCTGGACACCAGGGTCGTCGACCGGGAGCCGGCCCCGGCGGTACTGAACGCCCTGAAGGACCGCGTCGCGGACGTCGAGGGAGTGGTCCACGTCGGCGCCCCGGTCCTCAACAGGGGTGGCACGGCGGCGCTGGTGCAGGCGATCCCCGCGTACGCCCCCGGCGACCCCCGGGCGCTCGACGTGGTCAGGGCGGTGCGCGCGCTCGACATCGAGGGAGCCCAGGTGCACGTGGGCGGGCAGGTCGCCGGCATGGCCGACGCCGGTGACAGGATCGCCGGACGCACGCCCCTGGTCGTCGGCGTCGTGGTGCTGCTGAGCGCGCTGCTGCTGCTCCTGGCGTTCCGCTCGCCGGTCGTCGCGATCAAGGCCGCGCTGATGAACCTGGTCTCCCTGGGGGCCGCGTTCGGCGCGCTCTCGCTGGTCTTCTCCCTGGGACTGGGCAGCCGCCTGGTCGGCATGGACACGCCGGTCAGCGCGGACGGCTCCTACCTGAGCACGGTGTTCTTCACGGTGCCGATCGACAGTTACATCCCGCTGATGCTGTTCGCGATCCTGTTCGGCCTGTCGATGGACTACGAGGTCTTCCTGCTCACCGCCGTGCGGCAGGCGTACCTGAGGCACGGCGACAACCGCAGGGCGGTGGCCGAGGGCCTGGGGTCGACCGGCAGGGTCATCACCTCCGCCGCCCTGATCATGGTCGCGGTCTTCGTCGCGTTCGTCGCCTATCCCGATCCCATGGTCAAGATCTTCGGTGTCGGCCTGGCGGTGGCCATCGCGGTGGACGCCACGATCATCCGGGGTCTGCTGGTCCCGGCGACCATGGCCCTGCTCGGCAGGGCCAACTGGTGGTGCCCCGCCTGGCTGGACCGCATCCTGCCCGACCTCTCCGTCGAGGGCCACGAGGAGGACGAGGTGGTGGAGGGACCGGAACGGCCGCGCAGGGAACTCGTCGGCGCGGGCCGCGGCTGAGGAGAGCGGACGCCGGCCCCGGTCCCGTCCGGGTCGCGCCGGCCGCGACCTTCCCGGTGACCGGGCCGTCCGGTGCCCGGCCACCGGGAAAGCCGTAGGGAAGGCCGGCCCGCGAAAGCCGTTCCGTGTCCCGGCCCGGTGTCCCAGTCGCTTCCAAGTCCTCCCCAAGTAGGCTCCGCCATGCTCTCGCCCGGGAAGCGAGTTTGGGGAGAGTACGAAGATGTGGGGAAGAATCGGCGCCGTCGCCGGCCTGGTGCTGGCGAGCACGCTGGCCCTGCCGGGCACCGCGGTCGCGAAGCCGAAGGAGGTCGACGTCCCCGTCGGGACGTGGCTGGCGGCCAGGACGCATCCGGCGGTCCAGCTGACCTCGGTGTCCTACACGGCCGACGTGGCCGTGCCGACGCCCGAGGCGAACCTGGAGGCGATCAGGACCCTGACCCAGCAGGGGGTGAACGCCGTGCAGAGCGGCAAGATCTCCTCCGACGAGAACAGCATCTACCGCTGGGTCGTGCAGCAGATGGCCAAGGACCCGGGCCGTTACTTCTCGCCCGGCGGGCAGGAGCGGGTCGTCGAGGCGACGGCGGGCGGGCTGTGCACCGGCTGGTGGGTCACCCCGGACGGCTACATGGTCACCGCCGCGCACTGCGTCGGCCAGGAGGAGACCGAGCTCGCGCAGACCTTCGCGACCCAGGCCCTCACGAAGATCAACGAGAAGGACGCCGCCGACCTGGTCGCCGACCTCGGTGACATCGCCTCCGACGAGGAGATCCTCAGGACCGCGACGAAGATCTTCCAGGTCTGGAACGCGGACAACATCAAGATCCGCAACGTCAAGAGCTCGCTCTCGCTGCTGCAGAGCCTGCCGGGCGGCGGTGTGGACAAGACCACCAAGACGGTGCCGATCGAGCTGGTCGCCAAGGGCACCGTCTACCCGGGCAAGGACGTCGCGATCCTCAAGGCCAACGGGCAGAGCAACCTGCCGACCGTGCCGCTGGGCGAGGACTCCGACGTGCGCGTCGGGGACACCCTCTACATCAGCGGGTTCCCCGGTACGGTGACGCAGACCTCGATCTTCAACCTGGAGTCCAAGCTCGACCCGGCGTTCACCGAGGGCCCCTACAACGCCGCCCGCCAGACGCCCGAGGGGGTGCCCTACATCCAGACCCAGGCGCCCTCCTACCCGGGCAACTCGGGCGGGCCGGTGTTCAGCAAGGACGGCAGGGTCATCGGCATCCTCGTCGGCGGCCTGATCCAGCAGGACGGCGGCTCCACCGAGGGTGAGAGCTTCGTGCTGCCGGTCAGCATCGTCAAGGAGAAGCTGAACGAGAAGAACATCAAGCCTGCCGAGTCGTCGACGACGAAGGCCTACAACGAGGCGCTCGACCTGTTCTTCCAGAACAGGTACTCCGACGCGCTGCCCAGGTTCCGCGAGACGCAGGCGTTGCAGCCGAACCACCCGTACGTCGCCAAGTACATCAGCGACTCCCAGCAGGCCATCACCGCGGGCAAGGACGAGAGCGGCACGCCGATCCTGCCGTGGCTGCTGTGGGGCGGCGGCGGCCTGGTCGCCCTGTTCGTGATCGGCACGATCGTCTCGGTGGTCAGGGGCAGGCGCCGTTCCGGGGGGCCGGCCTCGTTCCCGCCCGTTCCGTACGGCGCGCAGCCCGGCTACCCGGTTCAGGCGCACGGCGGCGTCCAGTACGGGCAACCGCAGTACGGACAGCAGGGACAGCCGTACGGCGCGCCGCAGCAGTACCAGCAGCGGGCGCCCTACCCGCTCCCGGCCGCGCCCGAGGACACCCGGGTGGTCCGCCCGCACTCGCCCTACGGCCCGCCGCAGTCCCAGCCGGGCCCGGGCGGTCACGGAGGCCCCGGCGCCAACACCCGGATCGCCGGGCTGGAGGCGGAGCTGGAGCAGCTGCGCCGGACCATGGGGCGCCCGCCCGAGCAGCGCTGAGCGCGCTCTCCCCGGCGGGGCCGGTCCGGCCCGCTCCCCGGCCCGCTCCCCGGCCCGCTCTTCGGCTCGCTCTCCGGGCGGGGGATGCGGTCAGACCAGCGCCTCGGCCCGGCGACGACCCCGGTAGCCGCTGTGGACCAGGATGTCGCCCGGCTCGGCAGGGGACACGGCGGGGGACACGGCAGGGCCGGCCGGGACGGCGGGATCGCCCCGGCCGGTCCGGGGCGCCGGGACCGGGACGGCCGTTCCCGGCCCGGCGGCCGGGCGGGCGGACGTGGCGGGACGAGCCGGCCCGGTGAGCCGGGCGGGACGGGTGGGGCGGGTGGGACGCGCCGGGACGGCGGTGGTGATCACCGGGTCGGCCTGGCGGTGGCGGCGGCCGCGTAGCGGGGCGTTCCGCACCCAGGTCGACGACTCCGCCACGGCCTGCTCGTGCAGGCGACGCCTGCCCTGGTAGGGCGCGCGGGGACGGTCGTCGCGACGGTCCGGCACGTGGGGCTCCTCGACGTGGGCGACGGAGGTCGTGACCGAGGGGAACCCGATGCCCGCGGGAACGAGTCCCTGGGGAGTCGTGGACCGCCTGGCAGGGACGGGAGCGTCCCCGAGGTCGGGGAAGCCGGACCGGGGGGTGGCGGCGAACATGTTCGTGACGTCGGGGGAGACGGGCGCGTCTCCGAGGCCGTGGGAGACGGACGCGTTTCCAGGGACGACGGCCGGGGCGGGCGCGTAGGAGCGGTCGTGGGCGGGGATGTTCCCGAGGCCGTGGGTCAGGGTGGTGGTCTCCGCGAGGTCGTGGGAGGCGGACGCGTTCCCGAGGCCGTGGGTCAGGGTGGTGGTCTCCGCGAGGTCGTGGGAGACGGATGCGTTCTGGAGGCCGTTGGTCAAGGTGGTGGCCTCTACGAGGTCGTGGGCGGCGGAGGCGTTCCCGAGGGCACGGGCCGGGGCCGGTGCGTACGAGAGGCCGCGGGCGGGGGCGTTCCTGGGCATGCGGCGGCGGCCGGGGGCGCGGCGGCGGCCCGGGGCCCTGCGGGACGAGGGGGCGAGGGAGGGGGCCGGGGCGGTGCGCCCCGAGGCGGCCGCGAGGAGCCGTACCCTCGACTGCCTGGCCTTGCCGTGCGCGAGGATCGCGACCGCGGCGAGCAGCACCGGCGCGAGGACGGCCGGGGTGTCGAGGCCCGGGACGGGCGTGGCGAGGTCGCGGACGGTGGCGGTGGGCGTGACGGCGAGCGCGCTGGTGTCGGCGGTGGAAGCCTTGGCGTGCTTGCCCGGCTTATCCGTTTTACCGGGCTTGCCAGGGTTACCGGGCGATGTGCGGCCGGTGGGGGCCGGCGTCTGGGCCCCGGCGGGCGTGCTCGCGGCGGGGTTCTGCCCGGACGCGGTCCTGCCGTCGTTCCCCGGAACGGTCTTGCCGTTTTTTCCGGCTTCGCCGGTGCTCGTCGTCCCGGCGGCGTGCCTGGGAGCGGGCTTGGCCTTGCCGGGACCCGTGGACGTCCGGGTCTCCCGCGCGGGTACGGGGGCGGGGAGCATGGCGAGCAGGTCGGGTCCGGGGCCGATCACCACCGCGTTGTCCCCGGCCGTGGCGGGCGTGACGATCGTCTGCTTCTGGGTGGCCTCCCGGTCCAGCCGGGCCTTGATCTTCTCCGGATAGCCGTAGCCGACGACCTTGCCGGTGTCGCGCTCCTTGCGCTTGGCGACCCCGCCGTCGATGTTGCCCTCGATCGTGTGGATCCTGCCCCCCTCGACCCGGGTGACGATCCCGACGTGGTCGATGTGGTCGATCCTGTTCGAGCCGCTCCAGTCGAAGAAGACGATGGCCCCCGGCTTGGGGACGGTGCCCCAGGCGTCCTGCTGCCGGAACCACTGGGCGTGGTGGACGGTGTAGGCGAACTGGCCGACCCACTCCTGGTAGCCGAGCTTCTCCGCCGCCCACGACAGGTACATGTCGCACCAGGGGGCGGCGGTGTAGTCGGCGTCGAACTCGACGTTCTTGCCGTACCAGTCACCGAACTTGGTGTAGCCGCCACTCTTCTCGGAGTATCCGAGCTGGCTCTCCAGCAGCTCGATGAACTTGTGCATCTCAGGTGTCATTGAGGGTTTCCGAGGACCCCCGGCGGCCGTGCGGGCATGGTCGCTCCGCCTCGCGACCTGGCCACCGGGAGACGGGGTTGAGCGACGGCGCGTTCACGCGAGCCCGCCGGGGATGTGGAGGGACGCGTGTGGCGGCACCATTGGCCAGTTGTCTTCCGTGACGAGGGAGGTTACCCGGCCCCAAGGATAGGTCACAACATGCTAAAGGGCGCGTCAAGTCGCTCAGCGTCGCATTCGCGGACAAAAGCCTAGGTCAGTGGGTTCCCGGACGATCTTCGATCGTAAAACGCCCGGGAAAAGGATCTACCGAATCGCCGCGACCGGAGCCGGGACCGCCGTACCCACACCGGTTCGATCTTGTCGATCGTTCTTTGGGTCCGCGCCTGGGTTCTTTACCTTTTGGCGAAATAGGTAGACATATGGGTATTTATCCCGCTATGCACGTATGGCGGCTGAGAGATGCTGGTCACACAAGGAAAGGCTCAACAGCAACCAGCGAAGGTTAAAAGGTACGAGCCATGTGTCAACACCAGCCGCGCTGCCCACTCGCCAGCGCACCCGATCACGAAGCCGCGTCCCTCGTGGCCTTCCACCCCGAGCAGGGGTGGGGCCTGCTCTGCAACGGCGTGGTGGTCTTCGACGACACCGGAGCGCTCATGCCCGACGGTCGCAGCACTCCCGTCCACGGTATGCCTCTGCACCGAGTCTCCTTGGGGCAGGCGGCATGATCCCGGCGCGTGTGCCCGCCGGACCGGGACCGAACACGCCACGCGGGCGGACGGCTCCGCGGTGGACGTCGGCCTCCGGTGGCGGACGCGCGTGCCAACCACGCTTGATCGAGGCAACCGCCGACCACGTAGGTGAACGCTCATGAACTCTCTTCTCGGAGCGCCGTACGGCCAGGAGACGTCGTGCTCCTTCGCACCCGAATCGGCATCCGTGCCCCAGGCACGCCACCTGACCCGCGCCTGCCTGGCGGACTGGGGACTGCACGAGCACAGTACGGTCGCCGAGCTGCTCGTCAGCGAGCTGGTCACCAACGCGCTGCGCCACTCGCGAGGAACGATCGGATTCGCCCTCTCCTTCCAGGACGGCCTGCTGCGCTGCGAGGTCGAGGACGCGGACCCGGACACCTCCCTGCCCCGCGCGTGCCGGGCACGCGACGACGAGGAGCGGGGACGAGGGCTGCACCTGCTCGAACTCCTGTCCTGCTGCTGGGGCAGCGCCCGTACGACCGACGGCAAGGCCGTCTGGTTCGAGCTCACCGCGAACGCCGCCGGGACCTGACCGCGAGGTCGATCGACGCGCCGCCTCCGCGACGGCCGGCCACCGGGCCGGCCCGCCCGCCGAGAACCGACCGCGCGAGATCGACCGCACGCGCCGCCCGGACGGCCGCCCCGGGAAGACGTCCGGGAAACCGCCTCCGAGCCCGGAGGTGAAAGCCCGGCCGCGCCGCCCGCTCGGGCGCCTGCCACGGCACAACCGCCCGGTCCGGGTCCCGGTCGCGGGCCGAGGGACCACCGCCTCGGGCCCCGCCGCCAGGTTCCTTCGGGGCCGGGCACACAGACCATCTCCGAAGGCCGGAGCCGAGTCCCCCGACCCGGTTCCAGCCGGACGCCGGAGCCGACGAGATCATCGCACCCGTCGGCTCCGGCGTCCTCTCCTGTGCGTCCTCTTCCGCGCGTCGTCTCCGTTGTATCCGTCTATATCCGTCTGTATCCGTCGTCTCCGCCCCGCCCGTCATGCGTCGGGCGTACGGTCCCCGTCCGCGTTCCGGATGCGCTCGCCGGTCCAGACGGCGATCTGGGCCCGCGAGTGGAAGCCGAGCTTGGTCATGATGTGCTCGACGTGACCTTCCGCGGTGCGCTGGGCGATCGTCAGCGAGGCCGCGATCTCCTTGTTGCTCAGCCCCTGGGCGATGAGCTTGGCGATCTCCGTCTCCCTGCGGGTGAGCGGCGACGGCTTCTCGGCCTCGCCGGAGCGGCCGCGGGAGGGCGCCTCCTCCCCGAGGGCGAAGGCGAAGGCCTCGTCGCACCGCATCTTCGCGCCCTGCCTGACCACGGTGTCGAAGGACTGCTTTCCGAGAGCCTCGCGTGTGCGCTCCTCGCACTCCTCGTGGTAGCGCGTCAGGTGCCCGAAACCGGACAGCGGCGCCCCGATCGTCTGCCAGACCGTCTCCAGCACCCCCAGCAACCTGGCCGCCCGCTGGTGGTCGCCCTCCGCGGCGGCGATCCAGGCCAGCACCTCCAGGTTGACGCCGAGACCCAGAAGATCGTCGAGTGAGCGGTTGAACCTCAGGCTCTCCTTCTCCAGCTCCTCGGCGCGCGGGGCGTCACCCTGGCTCCAGACCCCGATGCCGAGCGCCATCATCGCGTACGCCCGGTGCCAGCCCTCCTCGTGGGCGTCGCACAGCGCGATGCACTCCTCCCCGGCGGAGACGGCGCTCGCCCAGTCGCCCCGGAAGGAGTGGGCGAGGCAGAGCCGGACGAGCGCCAGCGCCTGGCCCGTCGGGTCGTCGTTGGCGCGGTGGCGCGTCGCCGCCTCCTCGTACAGGCTGATCGCGAGATCGACGTCGCCCCGGAACATGGCGATCATCCCCGAGTAGAGCGCGACGTAGGCGAGGACCGGTTCGTGCCCGGGACGCTCGCCGAGTTTCCTGGCCTCCTCCAGCATCGTCGTGGCGGAGACGACGTCCGCCTGGATGATGGCGAGCCAGCTGTTGGACCACAGCGCGCGGCCCCGGATCTCGTCGGGGCCGCCGGCGCAGCGGAGGCTCAGGTCCAGCCAGCGGCGCCCCTCCCTGAGGTAGTGGCTCGTGGTCCAGTGGTAGAGCAGGTCGGTGGCCATGCCCAGGGCGACGGAGGTCTCCCCGGACTCGCCGAAGCAGTACTCCAGCGCGGTGCGCAGGTTGGCGTGGTCGAGCTTCAGCCTGCCCAGCCAGGACACCTGGCGCGGGCCGAACCGCTCCGCGTACGCCTCCGCCGCCAGCCGCCGGTAGTGGTCGCGGTGCAGCCGCTGCAGGGCGCGCTCCTGCCCCGAGGCCACGAGCCTCTCCCTGCCGTACTGCCTGATCGTCTCCAGCAGCCGGTAGCGGGTCGTGGTGGACGCCGAGGGGGGATCCTCCCGGAGCAGGATCGACTTGCCCACCAGCCCGATCACCAGATCGACGACCTCCTCGCGGTCGATGCCGTCCCCCGAGCAGACCGCCTCGGCCGCGTCGAGGTCCAGGCCGTCGGCGAACACCGAGACGCGCGCCCACAGCAACTGCTCCTTCTCGGTGCACAGGGCGTGGCTCCAGTCGATCAGCGCGCGCAGTGTCTGCTGGCGGGGCAGTGTCGCGGGTGAACCGCCGGTGAGCAGCCGGAACCGGTTGTCCAGCCGGGCCAGCAGCTCCTCGGGGGAGAGGGCGCGCAGCCGCACGACGGCCAGCTCGATCGCGAGCGGGATGCCGTCCAGCCGCCGGCAGATCTGCTCCACCGCTGATCGGTTGGCCTCGGTGAGCGTGAAATCCGGCAGTACGGCGGTGGCCCGTTCGACGAACAGGCGTACCGACTCCGACTGGGCCGACGGCTCCGCGGACGGCCTGGGGTCGCCGGGGCCCGGCGGCAGCGGCAGGGGGGGTACGACCAGTGTCTGCTCGCCCGAGATGCCCAGCGCCTGCCGGCTGGTGGCGAGGATCCGCAGGTAGGGGGCCGAGCGGACGAGGGCCCCCGCCAGTACGGCGCAGGCCCGCAGGAGATGCTCGCAGTTGTCGAGGATCAGCAGTGCCCGCTTCTCCCGCAGGTGGTCGATGAGCACCTCCACGGCGGGACGGTGGGAGACGTCCCTGATCTCCAGGGCCTCGTTCACCAATCCGGCGAGCAGCTCCGGGGTCTCCAGCCCGGCGAGCTCGACGAACCACACCCCGTCGGGAAAGGCCCGCTGGACGTCGGCGGCGACATGCAGGGCCAGCCGGGTCTTGCCGACCCCGCCGGGGCCGGTGAGGGTCACCACACGCGCTCCGGACAGCAGGCGCTTGACCTCGGCCATCTCGTGCCGACGCCCCACGAAACTGGTCACCTCGGGAGGCAGGTCCGTCGCCTGCCACCGCCTAGAGGTGACCAACGCCACCTCATCCATCAGCATTCACCAGCATTCACCAGCATCCGTCAGCCCTCACGCCGGTTTCGGGAGTGGATCGCTGTATGTCCGTATTCAACCGGCACAACCCACACTATGTGCCGGTCGTTTTCCCGCGCGTATCCGTGGCCCGGGGCCGGTGACCTGGGCGCACGTCGGCGGAGGGGGCGGGCCGGCGGCCCCCCCCCTGGCCGGGGGGCGGGTGTGCCGCCGGTCGGCGGGTCCGCCGATCCGGCCCGGCCCGGTCCAGTCCAGCCGGGGTCGGCTCGGCCCGGCTGGGGTCGGCCAGGTCGGGTCCGGTGGTGGCCGCCGGTCACCGAGCCGGTGCGGGCTCGATCACCTCACAGGAGGCCGTCCAGGAGGCCGCCGAGGTCGATGTCCAGGTCGAGGTCCACCAGGGCCGGGCCGTTCCCGGGGGGACTCTCCGAATCCCCGGGGTCCCGGCGGCCCGGGTCCGTGCTCGTGTCCGGGGCCGGTCCTGTGTCCGGGCCCGTCTCCGGGGTCGTTTCCGGGTCCGAGTCGGGGTTCGTGCCCGGGTCGGGGGTGCAGGCGGGCAGGTCGATCCGGGCGGTCCGGGAGGGCATGTCGCCCTCGGGCACGGTGGTGATCGTCACCAGCCGGGTGACGTACCCCCCGCATCGGGGCGGATCGGCGAACTCTCCGACCACCTCCCGCTCGTACTCGGTGTCGCCGGACAGCTCCAGCTCCCGCGTGCTCCCGGTCGGCGCCTCGCGCGTGCCCCCGAGCCGCTGCGCGAACCCGAGCCGCACGGTCACCGCCGAGGTGCTTGAGGTCCTCACCCGGAAGCCGACCGTGGTGCCGTCGAAGGAGGTGATCGAGACCTCGGGCGGCGCGCACACCTCGCCGCGCACTTTCTCCGTACGGCTGACCGTCCCGCCCGAGGAGCGGGGCGAGGTGGAGACCGTGACCCGGCGGTAGAGGGTCTGCCCGCAGGACGGGACGGTGAAGGTGTGCGGGACGGTGTGGGAGTAGGTCCTCAGCCCGCCGATCACGGAGGTGCGCGGGGCCGCCCGGACGAGCCGGTCGCGGTCGGGTCCCTCGGCGAAGGTGACGGTCACCGCGACGGTGCCCGTGGTGGAGGCGCGGAAGCCGACCGTGGTCCCGTGCGCGTCGATTCCCACGACCTTCAGGCCGCTGACCACGTGCACGGGCCCCGGCGCGCCCGTCCCGGTGGGTTCCGGTACCGGCGACCGGGTGGACGTGCGGGTGGGCGACGGGGGCGGCGGCTGCGAGCCGGTCGGCAGCGGAGGCGGGGGGGACGAGGAAGGCGAGGGGGGCGAGGGAGATGAGGTGGGCACGGGCGGCAGGGTGACCACCGTCCGCGTGGGGGCCGGGGAGGGAGGCGAGGTGACCTGGCCGGGGTTCGCGCCGTTCGAGGAGGACCCGGGCTTCCTGGCGGTGGCGCTCCCCGAGGGGCGGCCCGGCCCGGCGGAGGGCTCGGGAGGCGCGGACACCCGGCTCCGCCGCTGCCCGGGGGTTTCCTCGATCATCACGGAGCTGGGCGGCGGGGTGAAGATCGTGTCGGCGGAGAGCCGGTCCTGCGGCCGGTTGGCCGCGATCACCCCGGCGGTCATCGCGACGGTGATCACCCCCAGCCCGGCCAGGGTCCTGGGGCCCAGCCGGGGGCGGCGTACCCGTCCCACCCGGCCGAGCACCGTCTGGGCGACCGAGGAGGCGGCCTTCGGCGCGGGCTTGGCCAGCGGGAACGCCAGCGCCAGCAGTGTGGCGAGCTCGGCCAGGTGCCGCCGGCCGCGCTGCTCCCACTCAGGCCCGTACGCCGCCAGTGCCGCCGCCTCCAGCTCCTCCAGGAACGCCCGCGCGCTCCGCGGCCGGTCCGCCGGGTTCTTGGCCATGCCCCGCATGACGAGCCCGCGTACCGAGCTGGGCACCTCCTCCACCGGGATCGCCTCGTGCCGGTGGCGGTGCATCAGCACGAGGCGGTGGTCGGCCAGGTAGGGCCTGCGCCCGGTGAGGCACTCGAAGAACACGCACGTGGCCGCGTAGACGTCGGTCGCCGCGCTCGCCGGGCCCCCCTCCCACTGCTCGGGGGCCATGTAGGCAGGGGTGCCGGCGGTCATCCCGGCCTCCCCGACGTGGGCGGCGATGCCGAAGTCGGCGAGCTTGCTGCCGCCGTCGGCCTGGATCAGCACGTTCTCGGGCTTGTAGTCGCGGTGCACGACACCGGCGGCGTGCGCGAAGGCGAGGCCGAGCAGCGAGCCCTTGAGCACGGTCAGCGCCGCCTCCGGGCTCGTGCTGCCGTGCTCGGACAGGATCCGCCTGAGCGCGACCCCGTCGACCAGCTCCATCACGATCGCGGCTTCGAGCACGTCCTCGTAGTACTCGTAGAGCTGGACCACGTTCGGGTCCTGCAGCTCCACCATGACGCGCGCCTCCGCGCGGAAGCGCGCCAGGAAGCGGTGATCGTCCCTGAGGGTCGCGTTGAGGTACTTGATGGCCACGTAGGCGCCGGTGGGGGCGTACGTGGCCAGCACCACACGCCCGCCTCCGCCGACGCCGAGTTCCCGAACCTCACGGTATCCCGGAACCATCCCGTCCCCTTCCGCGTGCCCTCGACTTGTTCGACGGTCTCACCCATGCGGTTGGTTGTCACGGTTGGTCAACTTTTGCGAAGGGTGACGTTGGAGTCGTGCTCGGTAGCCGACCGTGCCGGGAGACCGGGAGACCGGGAGACCGGGAGACCGGGAGACCGGGAGACCGGGGTCAGCGGGCCTGGCCGGTCCGGGGGAGCGACTCGTAGACGGCCTCGGCCAGGCGGTAGGCGCGGAGGTTCCCCGAGACGGCGCCCGCCATCCTGTTCATCGTGTACGCCAGGCCCAGGCCGTGCTCGACGTCGCCGAGGCCCAGCGATCCGCCCATGCCGGTGTGGCCGAACGCGGTCTCCGCGCCCCGCGCGGGGGTGAGGAAGGACAGCGCCGGCCGCATGTAGCCCAGGCCGAAGGAGCTGTCGAGGAACAGCACCCTGTCGGGGCCGTGCACCCTCCTGAGCGTCGCGTCGCGCAGGGTCTCCGGGCGCAGGATCCGCCCGGCCACCAGGTCACGGTAGAAGCCCGCCAGGCCCCGCGCGGTGGTGACGGCGCCCATCGCGGGCCAGCCCGCGCGCAGGACGACCGGGTGGTTGGCTCCGCCACGCAACCTGTGGATCGGAGGGTTGCCCAGTGCCCGGTTCAACAGGCTGTCCTTGTCGAGAGAGGCCCTGGCCATCTCGTAGACAGGGTCGCCCGGCCCCTGTCCCGGCAGCTCGGCCGCCGTGGGGGCACTGGGTGCCGTGGATGCCGTGGATGCCGTGGGTTCCGCGGGTTCCGCGGGGCGGTCCCCGGCGGACAGCCGGGCCGCCCGCGCCGCCACGTCGTCCGGGGCGCCGACCCAGAGCTCCAGGCCGAGGGGGCCGGAGATCTCGGTGGCCACGATCTCGCCCACGGACTTGCCCGACACCCTGCGGACCACCTCGCCGACCAGGAATCCGTACGTCAGCGCGTGGTAGCCGTGCGCGGTGCCCGGCTCCCAGATCGGCTCCTGCCCGGCCAGCCGGTCGGCGATGGCGGCCTGGTCCTCGAACTCCTCGACCGGGACCGGCTCCTCGAGCGCGGGCAGCCCCGCCTGGTGGGTGAGGAGATGCTCGACGGTGACGCGCTCCTTGCCGCGCCGCGCGAACTCCGGCCAGACGTCCGCGACCGGGGCGGTGACGTCGAGCAGGCCGCGTTCGGCCAGCAGCTGCGCGGCCGTCGCGGTCACCGCCTTGGTGCACGAGTACGCCAGCACGGGGGTGTCGCGCTCCCACGCCCGCCCGCTGCGGCGGTTGGCGACCCCGCCCCACAGCTCCACGACCGGCTCGCCGTCCAGGAAGACCGCGAACGACGCGCCCAGCTCCTCGCCGTCGGCGAAGTGCGCGTCGAACACCTCCCGTACCCGGGAGAACCGCGGATCGCAGTGCCCGTACGTGTCCGCCCGGCCCTCGGTCCCGCCGTCTGCCGCCATGGTCCGTCCTCGTGTCATAAAGTGAGCACTTGCTTGGTGGCCGAGCCTAACAACCGGAGCCGTCCGAGCCCAGGAGAGTGGGGGTCCTCTCCTCGGCGGCCTCGCGGTGCCGTGGTGGCGCGGGGGCGTGGCGACGCGCGGCACGACCTGGGAAACTCTCCTCACGCCCGACACCGGCGAACCGTTCCCCGTATGGGGGAGCGCGGCAGAAAAGCCAGGTCCGGCAGTGACTAGAGTAGTTGTACTAACACCTGAAATTACTTCCCCGGGGAGAAGCATGAGCCGTCCACAGCGGGGGACCCTTCGCGACGTGCGCAAGGGCAACCGGTCCGTGGTCCTGTGGACGCTGTATTTCGCCGGCGAGCTGAGCAGGCACGATCTGGCCCAGCTGACCGGGCTCAGCGCCGCCACGGTCAGCAACGTGATCGGCGACCTCATCACGGACGGCATCGTGGTGGAGACCGGCTCCGTCGACTCCGACGGCGGGCGTCCGCGGATCATGCTCAGGGTCGATCCCTCGTACGGATACGTGGTCGGGGTGGGCGTCGGGGAGACGCGCGTCCGTGTGGAGCTGTACGACCTGGCGATGGAGGAGCGGGCGAGGAAGGAGTTCGCCCTCGACCCCAGCCATCACGAGCCCGCCGTGGTGGCCCGGCACATCCTCGACGGCCTTGAGGCGGTCCTGTCCGACGCGGGGGCCACGGAGTCCGAGGTGCTCGGCATGGGCCTCGGCGTCCCCGGCGTCGCCGAGCAGGGCTCCGACCTGCTCATCCACGCCCGCGCGTTCGGCTGGGACGGCGTGCCCCTGGGCGCGCTCATCCGCGAGGGCACCTCGCTCCCGGTCTTCGCCGACAACGGCGTCAAGACGACGGGCCAGGCCGAGCTCTGGTTCGGCGCGGGCAAGGGCGCCCAGCACCTGGTCATGACCTTCATCGGTACGGGGGCCGGGGCGAGCATCATCAACAGCGGCGTCACCTACCGGGGAACGGCGAGCGGCGCGGGCGAGTGGGGCCACACGAAGATCGTCCTCGACGGGCGCCCCTGCCGCTGTGGCGGGCAGGGCTGCCTGGAGGCCTACATCGGCGCCGAGGCGATCCTGGCCGGCGCGGGAAGGGACCTGGGAGGTGACGACGAGGAGAGCGTCTTCGCCGAACTCCTCACCGACCCGCTGGCGCGGCCCGCGCTCGACGAGGCCGTCCGCTGCCTGGGGGCCGGGCTGGCCAACCTGATCAACCTCTTCAACCCCGAGCGCGTCATCCTCGGCGGCTGGGCCGGGTCCCTCCTCGGGCGCAGGTTCCTTCCCGAGATCCGCGCCGCCGCCGCCCGGTACGCCCTGCCGCTGCCCTTCTCGCAGGCTTCGATCGAGCTGGGCAGGCTCGGCGCCGAGGCGGTCGCGCTGGGCGCGGCCACCCTGGTCGTCGAGGACTTCCTGCTGCGCAGCCACGCGGTGCGCCCGGCGGGCCGCGTCGCGCCCCCGGCCCCGGCGCCGCCTGACCTCGCGCCCGCCTGATCCCGCGCCCGCCTGATCCCGCGCCCGCCTGATCCCGCGCCCGCCCGTGCCCGTCCGCCCGACGGCCGCCTGGCCTCGCGCCCGCTTGACCTCGGAGACGAGGGGCCGCGACCGCCTTCACGGCGTCTCCCAGGACTGTTGACGCCGCCTCCGCTCAGCACTTATTTTGCATTCTGTACTAAGAGTAATAATAGATGTAGGGGATGGCTGTGGGCAGGTTGTACATCGACGGGACATTCCAGGACGCCGCCTCGGGCGGCACCGCCCCCGTGCACGAGAAGGCGACCGGCGCGCGGATCGGCACGTACGCGCTGGGAGGCCCCGCCGACGTCGATCGGGCCGTCGCCGCGGCCCGTGCCGCGCAGCCCGCCTGGGCCGCCCTCTCGGCACCCGAGCGGGCCGGATACCTGCGGGGCCTCGCCGAGCATCTCCAGGGCCGCTACGAAGAGCTGGTCGAGCTGAGCGTCCGTGAGACGGGCGGGGTACGGGCCAAGGCCGAGGACGAGGTGAGCACGAGCATCCGCCAGCTCCTCATCTCCTCCGTCCAGGCGACCGAGAACGCCGGGGACATCCTGCCGCCGTACAAGGCGGGCAAGCTCTCGCTGTCGCGCGCGGTGCCGCTGGGCGTGATCGGCGTCATCACGCCGTGGAACTACCCGATGAACCTCGCCATGCGGATGGTCGCGCCCGGCCTGGCGTTCGGCAACACCATCGTGCTCAAGCCCGCCGAGCTGACCCCGCTGGTCGGCGGCCACGTGCTGGCCGAGGCCGCCGAGGCCGTCGGGCTGCCCGCCGGGGTCTTCAACGTGGTCACCGGGGACGGTCCCGAGGCCGGCTGGGCACTGGCCGACCACCGGGGGCTGGACCTGCTGGACTTCACCGGCTCCCGCGAGGTCGGCCTGGCCATCGCGGCCTCCGCCGCCACCGACCTGCGCTCGATCCGCCTGGAGCTGGGCGGCGACAACGCCTTCATCGTCCTGGAGGACGCCGACGTCGAGCTGGCCGCCTCCCACGCCATGATCGCCTCACTGGAGTTCCAGGGGCAGACGTGCATCAGCTCCAGCCGGCACATCGTCGTCCGCGAGGTCGCCGACCGCTACCTGGAGGCCGTGACCAGGCGGGTCGAGGCGCTGCGCCTGGGCGACCCGATGTCGCCGGACACCGACCTGGGTCCGCTGATCAGCGAGGGCCAGCGGGACCGGCTGCACGAGCGGATCGTCGCGCCCTCGATCGCGAAGGGCGCCCGGCTGGTCACCGGCGGCACCTACGACGGGCTGTTCTACCGCCCCACCGTGCTGGCCGAGGTGACCCCGGACATGCCCGCGTTCACCGAGGAGATCTTCGGGCCGGTCATCCCGGTGACGGTGGTCGACTCCGAGGACGAGGCCGTCGAGCTGGCCAACCGGCACCCGATGATGATGGACTCGGTGTTCACCGCCGACCTGATGCGCGGCATGGACGTGGCCGAGCGGCTGCGGGCGGGCGAGGTCCACGTCAACGACGCGCACGCCCGTCACGGGGCGGAGAACCAGATGCCGGGCTTCACCAGGCGCCAGTGGATCGGGGTCCAGCGCACCCCGCTCACCCTGCCCGACTGGGCGAGCGACCCGGCCGGCCGCCGATGAGGAGGGCGCTGGTCGTCCGCGGCGGCTGGGAGGGGCACGTCCCCGTCGAGGCGACCGAGCTGTTCGTCCCCGAGCTGGCCGCCGCGGGCTTCGAGGTGACCGTCGCCGACGACCTGGAGGTCTACGCCGACGGGCCGCTGCTGGCCGGGACCGACCTGATCGTGCAGTGCTGGACGGGCGGCGTCCTGACAGCGGAGCAGGAGTCGGGGCTGGTGTCCGCGGTCCGCGCGGGCACCGGCTTCGCCGGCTGGCACGGCGGCCTGGTGGCGACCTTCGACGGCAGCCACGACTACCTGCGGATGGTCGGCGGGCTCTTCCTGCACCACCCCGAGGACTTCCTCACCTACGACGTCGTCATCGACCCCGCGCACGCCGGCCATCCGATCGTCGCCGGGCTGGACGACTTCACCGTCGAGACCGAGCAGTACTGGATGCTCACCGACGCCCACAACGAGGTCCTCGCCACCACCCGGTTCGTCTCCCCGGAGACCCCGATGCCCGTCGTCTGGACCCGCCGGTGGGGGAGGGGGAAGGTCTTCTTCTCCGCCGTCGGTCACCGGATGGAGGACCTGCGGCACCCCACCGTGTACGAGCTCACCCGGCGGGGCCTGATCTGGGCCGGCCGGTGACCGCCGGTCCGCCGTCGGTGGTACTGGCGATGTACCCGGGGCTGCCCGCCCGCCTGTTCCCCCCGGCCGTCGCCGACCGCCTCCGCGCGGCCGCCGAGGCCGACCTGGCGGCGCCGCTCACCGACTTCGGGACCGACGAGGCGCGGGCGCGCCTGGAGCGGGCGGAGGTCCTGGTCACCGGCTGGGGCTGCCCGCCCATCGACGAGCCCGTGCTGCGCCGCGCGCCGCGCCTGCGGGCCGTCGTGCACGCGGCGGGGAGCGTCAAGGGACACGTCGGCCAGGCCGTGTTCGCCCGGGGAATCGCGGTGAGCTCGGCCGCCTCGGCGAACGCCCTGCCGGTCGCCGAGTACACCGTGGCGATGATCCTGCTCACCGGCAAGTCCGTCCTCGCGCTCGCCCGCGAGTACCGGACCAGGAGGGTGGACCTGCGCCTGTACCAGGGGCGCGACGGCCACCGCGACTACGGCGACTACGGCAACTACGGCAGGACCGTCGGCCTGGTCGGGGCCTCCAGGATCGGCAGGAGGGTCGCGGAGCTGCTCGCCCCCTTCGACCTGGACGTGCTGATCGCCGATCCGTACCTGGACGCCAGGGGCGCGCGGGTGCTCGGTGCCCGGCTGGTCGGGCTCGACGACCTGTTCGCCGCCGCCGACATCGTCTCCCTGCACGCCCCGGCCACCGACGACACGGCCGGGATGGTCGGCGCGGCCCGCCTGGCCGCGATGCGCGACGGCGCGACGCTCATCAACACCGCCAGGGGCTCGCTGGTGGACCAGGGGGCGCTCGTCGCCGAACTGGCCACCGGCAGGCTGTCGGCGGTGCTCGACGTGACCGAGCCCGAGGTCGTCCCCGCCGACTCGGTGCTGTGGGACCTGCCCAACGTCATCCTCAC
This sequence comes from Streptosporangium vulgare, assembly GCF_042428775.1. Lineage (NCBI taxonomy): Bacteria > Bacillati > Actinomycetota > Actinomycetes > Streptosporangiales > Streptosporangiaceae > Streptosporangium > Streptosporangium vulgare. Next base: position 42,548 of record NZ_JBHMBS010000009.1, read on the forward strand.
CCCGCACGTCGCCGGGGCGCTGGGCAACGAGCTGGCCAGGCTGGGGGCGTGCGCGGTGGACGAGGTGCTCCTGGCACTGGCGGGCCGGCCGCTGCGCCACCCCGTGGACCCGGAACTGCTGGCGATCACCGCGTGACGTGCGGAGAGGCGGCCCCCCCGGGGCCGCCCCCCGGGGACGGCCGTCGTGGCCGGTCCTACGACGTGACGGAGACGGGCCGGTCTTGGGACGTGAAGTCGTACGACGTGCCGGAGACGGGCCGGCCACGAGAGGCGAGGCCGTATGACGTGACAGGCACCGGCCGGTGGCACGACGTCGCGGACGCGGATGCTCCCCGTCCCCTTCCCGGGGCGGGGAGCATCCGCGTCAGGTGACGTCCGGGGATTCCCGGGTCAGAGCCCGTTCCTGCCGATGACCCCGCTGTACCACAGGGCGCTGTCCTTGGGGATGCGCGTCTGGGTGTCGTAGTCGACGTGGACCAGCCCGAACCGCTTGTCGTAGCCGTACGCCCACTCGAAGTTGTCCATCAGCGACCAGGCCAGGTAGCCGCGCAGGTCGACCCCCTCCTGGATCGCCTGGTGGGCGGCGAGCAGGTGGGTGCGCAGGTAGTCGACGCGCTCGGCGTCGGCCACCCTGCCGTCCTCGGCGGAGTCGGGGTAGGCGGCGCCGTTCTCGGTGATCATCAGCGGGGTGGACGGGTAGTCCCGCGCCAGCCGTACGAGGAGCCTGCGCAGGCCGTCCGCCTCGACGGGCCAGCCCATGCCGGTCACCGGCAGGTCGGGGTCGGGGTGCTCGACGCCCTCGGTGCCGGGGAAGCGGTCGGAGGAGGGGGTGCCGACCTTCGCCGCGACGTGGGTCGGCGCGTAGTAGTTGACCCCCAGGAAGTCGATCGGGGCGCCGATGAGCTCCTCGTCGCCGTCGAGGATGTGGTCCAGGCCGGTGAAGCGGGCCGTGTGCTCCAGCATGTCGGCCGGGTAGCGCCCGTACACGATCGGGTCGAGGAAGATCCGGTTGTGCAGGCCGTCGACGAGCCTGGCCGCCGCGACGTCGTGCCGGTCCTGCGGGTCGCGGGGGGACACCGGGGTGAGGTTGACCGTGACCGAGACCTCCCTGGCGCCCGCCGCGCGCAGGGCGCGGGCCGCCAGGCCGTGGCCGAGCAGCAGGTGGTGCGCGGCGAGGAAGGCCGAGGCCGGTTCGGCGCGGCCGGGGGCCTGGTCGCGGGTACCGTACCCGAGGAAGGCCGAGCACCACGGCTCGTTGAGGGTGGTCCAGGTCCTGATCCGGTCCCCGAGCCGGTCGTACACCGCCTCCGCGTACGCGGCGAAGTGGTGGGCGGTGTCCCGCACGGTCCACCCGCCCCCGTCCTCCAGGGTCTGCGGCAGGTCCCAGTGGTACAGCGTGGCCATGGGGTCGATCCCGGCGGCCAGCAGGGTGTCCACCAGCCGGTCGTAGAAGTCGAGGCCGCGGGGGTTCACCGGTCCGGTGCCGTCGGGCTTGATCCGGGGCCAGGAGATGGAGAAGCGGTAGGTGTCGACGCCGAGGTCCCTCATGAGGGCCACGTCCTCGGCGTAGCGGTGGTAGTGGTCACAGGCGACGTCGCCGGTCTGCCCGAGGTGCACCCGGCCCGGCGTCCTGGAGAAGGTGTCCCAGATGGAGGGGGTGCGGCCGTCCTCCGCGGTGGCGCCCTCGATCTGGTAGGCGGCGGTGGCGACCCCCCAGCGGAAAGCGGGCGGGAACAGGGCCAGGCCGGTGCCGGTCCGGTCGTCGGTCTGGGTCATCCCTTGATCGCTCCTTGCGTGGTTACGCGGATGTGTCGCCTGACGAGCAGCGCCGGGACGACGGTCGGTGGCGGGGCGCCGGGCAGCGCTCGGCGGGTGCCCAGCAGGTGCCCGGCCGGTGTTCTCTGCGCTTCGAGTCACCCTCCCGCGCTTTGTGAGCGCTCACGGGGAGTGGCGGCTGCTCAACTTCGAGGCTTAATTCATATTGAAATTTAAGAGGCAAAGCTCCGTCTGCGTCAAGGTGGTGTTATCGAGTCGTTTCACAGGTTACGGACAGTGTCGATCCATATCGGAGGGGCTCCGGAACGCCTGCGGGGCCGACTCCCGGAGGCCGCTCTCGTCGCGATCCATGAAAGACCGGCGACCACGACCGTGCGACACGCCTGGGTCAGGGTGTTGTCGGGCGCGGGGCTGGCCGCCTCCGTCGCAGGCGATCTGGAACAACCTCCTTCGCCGGAAGTCCACAGCGATGGGTTAACAGTTTTTGTATGGCATTACGCTTGCACGTCGACAGGCGCAGGGATATCGTCGTTCGCGACGAGGAGATCATCGGGACGCGAAGCCCGCCCAGGGGATGCGGTGACCCGAGTCGGCGTAGGAAAAGCCGTGCCCCGGGCGGCATGCGAAGCAGAGGCGGACCCGGGGCTTACACGTCCACCCTACCCGGCGCCGCCGGTCCCCAACAGTCGATCCCCCAGAGAGAGCGGTCGTGACCTCCGAACTGCCTGAATGGTTCCAGCGGGTGTTCTCCATGCCGCGTTTCACGCCCTACCTCGACGTCTCCGGACGGAATGTCACGCGGGCCTGGCAGCTGTACCGCTGGAACGTCGAGGTGTCGGAGGCCTTCTACGGCCCTCTGCACTGCCTGGAGATAGGGCTGCGGAACGCGGAGCACGACCAGCTCCACTCTCGTTACGGCCGGGCCGACTGGTGGGAGGTGGCGCCGCTGCGGAAGCATGACGCCTGCAAGATCGCCAAAGCCCAGGACGATCTGCGTCGTAGAAGTGGCGGTTCTTGCACGGCCGATGACGTGCTCACCGAGCTGTCGTTCGGCTTCTGGGTGTCGCTCCTGAGCCAGGCCTATGACCGGCACTTCTGGGTGCCGGCGTTGCACAGGGCCTTCCCGCACTATTCGGGTCGTCGCGGCGAGCTGCGCGACAACCTCCAGGCGATGGTGCTGCTCCGCAACAGGATCATGCACCACGAGCCCATCCACCATCGGCACCTGGCGGCCGACCATGCCAAGATCTATCGTCTTCTTGGTTACCTGGAGCCCGAAGTGGCACCGTGGTTGCGACGGTTCGACCGGGTGCCTGAGATCCTCGCCCGGAGGCCGAAGGGAGATCATGGTGACGGGCAGGCCTGACGGCTACGTGTCCCGATCGGACATCGCACGCCTGGCAGAGGTGCGACGTCCGGCTGTGACCAACTGGGAACGCCGCCACCGCGACTTCCCGTCGCCCGTGTCGATCGGGGGCGAAGAATTTTTCGAGGTGTTGGCTGTCGGTGCCTGGCTCGATCGTCGCATGATCGCGAGCAACGCGCTCATGGCGGGAGAACCTGTCGGTTCCACGTATGGCGCTCGTTTTCGCCGGAACCTGGCTGGGCGTCTCGACGATGAGAGGCCCGTATCAGTTCCTGTTCCCTCCTGTACGACCCCCGATCCCTCCGACGACGAAAACGTCCTGTGGGAGGAACTCATGAGGCTGCGTGGCCCCGCGGACGTGGCCTGGTACCGGGATCTCGTGCTCAGCCTGGTTTACCTGCGTGCGCATGAGGGCGACGGCTGGGCTGCCGTGACACGCGATTTCCGGACAGGCGAAGGAGCGCGTGCCCTGCGGCGCCTGGCTTTGGAAACCCAGGCGATCCTGCCGGATCCCGGGACGCCGGACCGGTATGCCACTCACACGCTCAACCGGTCTGGTCACGAACTCGCAGACATCGCCGATGCCGTCGAACGGGCGATCGACAACCGAGGGGGCGTGAAGATCTTTCGTGAGCTGCTGGGACGGTTCACGGCGCTGGAAGGTCAGAGGGGTAAGGTGGGTGATTTCTACACACCGGAATCCGTGGCGCACGCGCTGGTCGGAGCCCTGTCGCCGGACCTGCCGGAAGCGATCTACGATCCGGCCTGCGGGACAGGCGGACTGCTCGCCGCCACGGCGACTCATATCCAGCAGGTGAGCGGTCAAGCGCCTTTCCCGGTACGCGGTGACACGTTCGACGCACGATCGTTCGCGCTGGCCAGGATGAACCTCATGCTCCACGGGGTGGACGCCGAGCTTGCCACCCGCCCCGTTCACGAGCTGTGCGAGATGCCTCGTTCCCGGTCGCGATTCGGGTACGTCATCACCAATCCGCCCTTCAACATGAGTGACTGGTGCCCCGGCAACCCTGACCACGGACCGTGGCCCTATGGAGCACCGCCTGCCCACAACGCGAACTTCGCCTGGTTGCAGCATGCGGTCGGCCTGCTCGCGCGGGGAGGGCGCGCGGCCGTCATCATGGCACCCAACGCCGCCTTCTCCCAGAACGAGCGAGAACGGGTGATCCGCGCAGGCATGGTGAAGGACGGCTGCGTCGAAGGGGTGATCGCGTTACCGCCCCAGCTCTTCCTCTCGACGGCCGTCCCCGTCACCATCTGGCTTCTGACGCCTCCGAACCCGTCGCGCGAGGAGATCCTTTTCGTCGACGCCTCGGCCACGGGACGGATGGTCACCCGTACCCGCCGGGAACTCGGTGCCGACGACATCCGGGAGATGGGTGACATCGTTGCTCGTTGGCGGCGCGGTGAGGAACCGGACTCCGCGCTGGCCACGTCAGTGCCGCTCAGAGACATTCGTGATCAGGACTACAACCTGAATCCCCGGAAATACGTCGTGCCGTCTCCGGTTGCCGCGTCCGGCGACGGTCAGACGGTCGAAGTGTTGCGGCGGAAGCTCGACTGTCTGCACGTACGGGCGGCGGAGGCCGACGCGAGAGCCGAACACGAGCTGAGGAGGCTCGGATGGTGAGTTCACTCATCGGGGAACTGCCTGACGGCTGGACCGAGGTCAGGCTTGAGGAGATCTGCGAGCTGAAGGCGGGAGTCTCCACACCGGCCGACTCCGGCGGCCCCGTCGCCGTCATGAAGCCGAGGAACATCGCCGACGACAGGTTCACCGGAATCCCCGACGGAATCGGTGAGGAGGCCGCCGCGAAACTGCCTTCCTACCGGCTTATGGCCGGAGACGTCGTGTGCGTACGAACTGGAGGCATCGGCAAGCACGCCCTGGTAACCGCAGAGCAGGAAGGGTGGGTGATCGGTACGGGAATCATCAGGCTTCGCCCCGGCCCATGGGTCGATCCGCCTTACCTCAGTCACTATCTGAGCCATCCATCGGTACAGAACTGGTTCGCCCGCAACGGCTCGGGGACAGCCGTACCCAACATCAGCACCAGAGTGCTGGGTGCGCTTCCCGTCGTGCTCGCCCCGTTGCCGGTGCAGCACTCGATAGGCAAAACGCTCGGCGCGCTGAACGAGAAGATCGCGACTCACGAACGAATCTGCAGGACCACCGCTCAACTCCGAGATACCCTCTTGCCCCTGCTGATGTCCGGAACATCGGCAGCACAGGGGCCGGGCAGATCTGGCGGATAGCCACAGCGGTGGGCGGGCGATGCCCGCGGTCGCCGGCCTCCACCTGGCGCGGAAGCCGTCGCGCGGGTCCGATAGCTTTCCGTGGGTGACTGTCCTTCTGCCCGGTGTGGCGCTCACCGACCACGTGTTCACCGTCCCCCTCGACCACGCCGACCCCGGTGGCGAGACGATCGAGGTCTTCGCCCGTGAGGCGGTGGACCCGGCGCGGCAGGGGGAGGACCTGCCGTGGCTGCTCTTCCTGCAGGGCGGCCCCGGGGGCAAGTCACCGCGCCCGGCCGCCGCCGACGGGTGGCTGGGGCACGCGCTGAAGACCCACCGGGTCCTCCTGCTCGACCAGCGGGGGACCGGCCGCAGCACCCCCATCACCGCGAAGACCGCGCGCGGCACGGACGCCGAGCTCGCCGCCCGCCTCGTGCGCTTCCGGGCCGACTCGATCGTGGCCGACGCCGAACTGATCCGGCGCGAGCTCTGCGGCGACCGGCCCTGGGAGACCCTCGGCCAGAGCTACGGCGGCTTCATCACGCTGACCTACCTCTCCCTGGCTCCCGAGGGCCTGGCGACCTGCTACGTGACCGGCGGCCTGTCCGGGCTCGACGCCACCGCCGACGACGTCTACTCCCGCACCTACCCGCGCGTCCGCGACAAGGTGAACCGCTACTTCGCCCGCTACCCGCACGACTCGGGCCGCCTGGACGCGATCGCCGCCCACCTGCGCCTCCACGAGGTCCTCCTCCCCGACGGCGACGTGCTGACCGTACGCCGCCTGCAGACCCTCGGCATGTGCCTGGGCATGAGCGACGGCGCCGAGTACCTGCACTGGGTGCTGGAGGAGGCCTGGACCGGCGACAGGCTCTCCGACCTGTTCCTGTACGAGGTCATGATGGCCACCGGCTTCGTCGGCAACCCGCTCTACGCGGTCCTGCACGAGTCGATCTACGCCCAGGGCGCCGCCACCGGCTGGGCCGCGCACCGGCTGCTGCCCGAGGACTTCCGCGAGGACGCGGCGACGACGCTGCCCACCGGGGAGATGATCTACCCGTGGATGTTCGACGAGATCGCCGCGCTCCGTCCCTTCAAGGGCGCCGCCGAGATCCTCGCCGAGACCGACGGCTGGCCCGCCCTCTACGATCCCGCCCGGCTGGCCGCCAACCGGGTCCCGGTGGTCGCCGCCGTCTACTACGACGACATGTACGTCGACGAGGGCCTGTCCATGGGCACCGCGCGGGCGGTGGGCAACGTGCGGACCTGGGTGACCAACGAGTGGCAGCACGACGGTGTCCGCGTCTCCGGGGGCGGCGTCCTCGCCCGCCTGATGGACATCTCCAAGGGCGCCCACGGCTCCTGAGCGTCCGTGACCTCCGGAGGCCATGGCCTCCGCGCAGTCCGTCCACGGCACCCGGACGCCCTGGGCGCCGTGGACGGACTGGACGTCGTGTATGCCCTGGACGGCGCGGAACCTCCCGCCATCGGGCGGGAGGTTCCGGTCGCGCGTCTCGGCTCAGGTGAGGGCGGGCATCTCGGCTCGCGGGTCTCGGCTCAGGTGGAGGCGGCCGTCTCGGTGAGGGGGAGGCGCACCTCGAAGCGGGTGTTGCCGGGCTCCGACTCCACGCGCAGGTCGCCCCCGTGGCGGCCGGCGACGATGCGGAAGGAGATGTCCAGGCCGAGCCCGGTGCCCTCGCCGACCGCCTTCGTGGTGAAGAACGGCTCGAAGATCCGCTCGCGCAGGGCCTCGGGGACACCGGGGCCGGTGTCGCAGATCTCGATCAGCGCGATCGTGTCGTGTTCGAGCCGGGTGCGGACGGTCAGGATGCCGGTGCCGGCCATCGCGTCCAGCGCGTTGTGGATCAGGTTGGTCCACACCTGGTTGAGCTCCCCGGCGTAGGCGGGGATGGGCGGCAGCTCGGGGTCGTAGTCGGTGGCGATGGTGATCCCCGGCGGGACCTTGCCGCGGAACATGGTGAGGGTGCTGTCCAGCAGCTCCCGCACGTCCACCGTCTGGTACGGCGCCCGGTCCATCTGGGAGTACTGCTTGGCGGAGGCGATCAGCGAGGAGATCCGCTCGGTCGCGTCGGTCACCTCGTTCAGCATCTGGGTGATCTCGATGGCCTCCGACAGCCAGTGCATCGCCCCGTCCAGGTAGCGCTCGCCCAGCGCCTCGCGGACCTTGTCCATCTTGGCGACCTTGAACCCGGCGGCCACCAGCGGCGGGGCGATCTCCCAGGCGTCCTCCACCCCCGCCTCCTCCAGGGCGTCGGCCAGCTCGTCCTCGGCGTCGGAGATCTGCAGCGGGGAGCGGGACGGCGCCTCGGTGATGCTGGCGGCGCACGCCTCCTGCAGGTCGATCAGGGCGCGCAGCCGCTCGGGCTCGATGCCGTCCTCGGCCAGCGCGGCGAGCCGCCTGCGCGAGGTCTTCGTCTTCTCCCGCAGTTCGTCCACGGCCCGTACGGCCGCCGCGGCCGGGTTGTTGAGCTCGTGGGTGAGCCCGGCGGTGATCGTGCCGAGCGCGGTGAGCCGCTGCCGCCGGTCGACGAGCTCCCGCTGGGCCATCCCGCCGATCCGGGCCCCGTCGAGCAGGTGCACCGCCATCGGGAACCACTCGGCCATGATCATGCCGTACTTCCTGGCCGGGAGCATGAACATGCGCGTCGGCTTGGTGGCGCGCAGCGAGTGGTTGTAGGTGGCCGGGGCGCGGTCGCCCAGGTAGGCCAGGACCGCGCCGCCGTAGGCGCCGGGCTGCGAGGTCGGGGTCATCGTGACCGGCCCGGCGGTGGTCTCGGTGACCATCACCACCTCGCCGTCGACGAGCACGGCGAAGCAGTCGGCCGGATCACCCTGCTTGATGATCGCCTCGCCCGCGTCGTACTCCTCCTCGTCCCCGTACTTCGCGAGCCACCGGAGCTTGTCGTCGTCGAGCTTCTCGAAGAGGAACAGCCCGCGGAGCACCTCTATGTCGATCATGTGGCCTTCCTCGCGAGCGGCGGGAGGGACCTCGTCCTTGGTGGTCATGTCTTCTCCAGGTAGCGGTGGACGAGGGCCACGGCCATCGCGCCCTCACCGACCGCCGAGGCGACCCGCTTGATCGAGTCGGCCCGGACGTCGCCCGCGGCGAACACCCCCGGCACGTTCGTCTCCAGGTGGTACGGCTCCCGCCGGAGCGGCCAGTTGCGCGGCCTGTTCTCGTCGGCGGTCAGGTCGGGACCGGTGAGGACGAAGCCTCTCTCGTCGCGCTCGATGGTCTCGCCGAGCCAGTCGGTGATCGGCTGGGCGCCGATGAAGACGAACAGCCACTCGGCCTCGACGGTGCGCTCGCCCTCGGGGCCCTTCAGCGTGATCCGCTCCATGTGGCCCTCGCCCTCGGCGCCGACCACCTCGGTCTCGGTGTGCACCTCGATGTTCGGGATCCGCGAGATCTGCTCGATCAGGTAGTGCGACATGGTCCGCTCCAGCCCGTCACTCCTGACGATCAGGTGGACCTTGCTGGCGTACCCCGACAGGTAGACCGCGCTCTGGCCGGCCGAGTTGGCGGCGCCGACGATGTAGACGTCGCGGTTCGCGCACTCGGGCGCCTCGGTGAGGGCCGCGCCGTAGTAGCAGCCGGAGCCGATGAAGTCGTCGAGGCCGGGGGCGTTCAGCCGCCGGTAGGAGACGCCGGTGGCCAGGATGACGGTGTGCGCGGCGATCGTGCCGCCGTCGGCGAAGCCGACCACCCGGGCCCGGCCCTTGACCTCCAGGCTGGTGACCGTGCGGGCGGTGAGCAGCTCGGCGCCGAACTTCGTGGCCTGGCGCCGCGCCCGGTCGGCGAGCTGGGCGCCGGAGACGCCGTCGGGGAAGCCCAGGTAGTTCTCGATCCTGGAGCTCTGGCCCGCCTGCCCGCCCGAGGCGTGCTGCTCGACCATCACGGTGCGCAGTCCCTCGGAGGCGCCGTAGACCGCCGCGCCCAGCCCGCCGGGGCCGCCCCCGATCACGATCAGGTCGTAGAAGTCGGTGGCCGGGGCGGTGGACAGCCCCACGGCCTGGGCCAGCTCCGAGGGGCTCGGCGCGATGAGCTTCGTGCCGTCGCCGGTGATGACCAGCGGCAGCTTGGCGGGACTGATGGCCCCCGTGTCCCCCGCGGCCTTCTCCCCGGCCGCCGCGAGCAGCTCGACGCCCTCGGGGGAGTCGGCCAGCATCCAGCGGTAGGGCACCTGGTTGCGCGACAGGAAGTCCCTGACCTCGTACGACGGGGCCGACCAGCGCGCGCCCACCACCCGCAGCTCGGCGGACTCGCGCCGGTCCGTCCGCTGCCAGGCGTCGAGCTGGGCGTCCAGCACCGGGTAGAACTTCTCCTCCGGCGGGTCCCACGGCTTGAGCAGGTAGTGGTCGAGGTCGACCACGTTGATCGCCTGGATCGCGGCCTCGGTGTCGGCGTAGGCGGTCAGCAGCACGCGGCGCGCGTACGGATACAGGTCCATGGCCTGCTCCAGGAACTCCACGCCGTTCATCTGGGGCATCCGGTAGTCGGCGAGGATCGCCGCCACGTCGTCGCCCCGCAGCCGCAGCTCGCGGACGCTGGCCATGCCGTCGGCCGCTGTGTCGGCCCGGACGACGCGGTAGGAGTGGCCGTAGCGCCGCCGCAGGTCGCGGGCGACGGAACGGGACACGCCTGGATCGTCGTCGACCGTCATGATGACCGGTTTTTCCATGTCCTGCCTTCCCCCGAGATGGAGACATCCGATATGGAGACAATCTCTACGAAGGATGTCACACCAGTGTTAAACCAAGCATCTGTCAGGTGTGGTCATGGGGCGCGGGGGCCCCATGGGGCGGGGGAGAACCATAGGGGCGATGGCCGGGCGCCCCGGCCGCGCGCAGCAGGGCGGCCGGGCGGTCGCGTTCCGACAGGAAGCGCCTGAGGTCGGGGTCGGTGGCCCAGATCTCGCGCATGGCCTCGTGCCCGACCCGGCCGGCGACGATCTGCAGGGCGATGTCCTGCCTGACGTACTCGACCGCCATCGCGACGACGGCCGGGTCCTCGGTGTAGACGCCCCACGCGGTGCCACCGGCGAAGCCGCCGACCAGGGCCTCCCGCCGGTCGCCCACGACGACCAGCAGCCGGTGGTCCGGGTCCTCCTTCGCGGCCCCCTCGCCCTCGGGAACGCCGCCGGGGGCGGGGAAGCGGTGCTCGTACAGGTTGCCGACCGGCTCCCGCGCCGTCCCGAAGTGCATCACCGAGGTCTCGACCCCGCGCTCGACCGCCCGTCTGATCAGCGGGGAGAGCAGCCCCATCTCCTGGGGCCAGATCGACACGAACAGGTCGCCCCGCGCCCCGGCCACCACGTCCTCGGCCCGGTCCAGCAGCGCCCCGGCGTCCTTGAGGTTGTGGATCAGGTACGCCTTGGGCGGCGCCACGATCGCGGGCAGCGCGACCTCCAGCGACTCGATCGAGTCGGTGAACTCCCTGCGCATCCGCTCCAGCAGGGATCGCGGCGGCAGCGGCAGGTAGTCGGTGGCGTCGTCGGAGCCACGTAGCTCGTAGGCCGCCCCTTTGGTCACCAGCTTGCCGAGCGTCTCGTAGACCGTGCTGCGCGGCACGCCTGAACGCTTGGCGACCTCGTAGCCGTTGAGGGGCTGTCCGGCACCGACCAGGGTGACGTAAGCCTTGGCCTCGTAGCCCGACATGCCCAAGCGCTGTAATTGCTCCACTACGTCCCGCATCGCAGTTATGGTACGGCGCGAGGTACCCGTTTAGCGCTGTCCTAAAGCACCTGTTTTGTAGGATTTTCGTGACGTGAACTCGTTCGGGCCCGTGGACTGGGGTAACGGAACGAGGGAGCGCTCCCTAGGGGAACATTTTACTTTTGTTCTGGTCCGACGGATTCATCGTGCGTGCTCAGACGCCCGGTGACGGGCTCGCGCCGGAACCGGTCGGGTCCGGACCCCGCCCGGACCGGCGAGGGTTCCCGGCCGGGACGCGCCAGGGGGCCGGAGCCCGTCCCGCGCCGAGGGCGTGCCCGGTAATTTCGGTCGGCCCGCGCTCCCGGTCGCCGCTACGCCGCCCTCAGGGCCCTGAGGGCGAACTCCGCGACCGTGTCGGCGTACTCGTGGGTGAGAGGGGCGGTGCGGAGCATCCAGCGGTGGTAGATCGGCCCGTACAGCAGCTCGACGGCCACGTCCAGGTCCGCGTCCTCGGCCACCTGGCCCGCCCGCTGGGCGCTGCGCAGCCGCTCCCTGGTCGCCTCCAGGTGCGGCCCCATGATCCGCTCGACGATCTCGGTGTTGATCCCGGGGTCGTTCAGCGCCTCGATGGTCATCGCCCGGCTCATCGTGTCGAGCCTGGGGTCGTTGTACTCGTCGACGATGGCCCGCAGCACGGCGCGCAGGTCGGCCCCGAGGTCGCCGGTGTCGGGCAGCGCGAGGTGCCCCTTCTCGTCCCCGGTCACGGCGAGGACGGCGTCGACGAACACGGCGCCCTTGGACGGCCACCAGCGGTAGATCGTCTGCTTGCCCACCCCGGCGCGGGCGGCGATCGCCTCCACCGTCAGCTTGGCGTACCCGGACTCGGCGACCAGGTCGAAGGCGGCGCTCAGGATGGCCCGGCGCGACTGCTCGTTGCGACGGGCCGGGTTCGGTGTTTTCACGTGCCCGAATGTACCATTTTGCGAGCCGAAACGTCTCGTCTTGTGTCGCCCGGCGTGCCTGGGGCGGAACGCCGAAGGCCGCGGACGCCCCCGGCAGGGCGTTCGCGGCCTTCGAGTCTGTCGGTCGGGATCAGACCTGGTCGGCCTTCTCCAGAGCGGAGCAGCAGGTGTCCACGATGAGGCGGGTGACCAGGTAGGGGTCGACGTTGGCGTTCGGACGCCGGTCCTCGATGTATCCCTTCTTCTCCACCTCGACCTGCCACGGGATGCGGACCGAGGCGCCGCGGTCGGAGACGCCGTAGCTGAACTCGTTCCAGGGGGCGGTCTCGTGGAGGCCGGTGAGGCGCTCCTCGATGCCGGAGCCGTAGTGCTTGACGTGCTCCAGGGCGTTCGCGGCGAGGGCCTCGCAGGCGGTGATGATCGGGTCGTACTTCTCGCGCATCGCCTTGGTGGAGAAGTTGGTGTGCGCGCCCGCGCCGTTCCAGTCGCCCTTCACCGGCTTGGCGTCCAGGGTGGCGCCGACGTTGAAGGCCTCCGCGGTGCGGTAGAGCAGCCAGCGGGCGATCCACATGTGGTCGGAGACCTCGACGGGACCGGCCGGGCCGATCTGGAACTCCCACTGGCCGGGCATGACCTCGGCGTTGATGCCGGAGATGGCCAGGCCCGCCTCGATGCAGTAGTCGAGGTGCTTCTCGACGATCTCGCGGCCGAAGACCTCGTCGGCGCCGACGCCGCAGTAGTAGCCACCCTGCGGGGCCGGGAAGCCGCCGATCGGGAAGCCGAGCGGGCGGCCCTCCTTGAAGAAGGTGTACTCCTGCTCGATGCCGAACCAGGACTCCTGGGCGGCGTACTTCTCGGCGACCTCGACGAGGGCGGCGCGGGTGTTGCTGGAGTGCGGGGTCATGTCGATGTTGAGCACCTCGCACAGCACCAGCACGCTGTCGCCGCCGCGGATCGGGTCCGGGCAGGTGAACACCGGCTTGAGCACCCGGTCCGAGGAGGAGCCGTCGGCCTGGTTCGTGCTGGACCCGTCGAAGCCCCAGATCGGGAGCTCCGCACCGTCCGCCATCACCTTGGTCTTGGAACGAAGCTTGGCGGTCGGCTCGGTGCCGTCGATCCAGATGTATTCAGCCTTGAAGGTCATCGGCGGAGTCCTTGGGGATGGAGGGATCTGCTGCCCTCAAAGATTCGCAAGGCGCGATTTCGCAACTGTTGCCCGTGTGTGAACAGGGTGTTACCCAGCCCTATATGGGCAGGCGGCGGCCGTATTGAAATCCGCACACCCCTGTTTCGGGGCTGTGAGCTGCCATTTCACGGGACGATTGGAACGATTGAGACATCCGTCACAGCGGATACCGATTATTGCTCTAGGGAGCTTTAATCCCTTTTGTCCAATGTGGGCTAGGAAGTGGTGAAGACATGGGCCGAGACCGACTCGTGGGCGAGTCTCCGCATGACGTCGAGCACCCTGCCGTGCACGACGGTGCCGAGGACCATGGCCTCGACCGCGGCCTCGCGGGAGCCGTCGAGCGGGATGGTGCCGATCTCGTGTTCGGTCACGAGCCGCAGGGCGGCGTCGGCGTAGGGCCGCAGGGCCTCCTTGTCGGCGGGCATGCCGAGCCGTCCGAGGGTGAGGACGGCCTGGGCCAGCTCGTCGCGGGCCGGGGCGCCGGGGTCCACCTGCCAGCCGAGATCGGCGATCATGTCGTCGGCCTCCGCGCGGGCGCGCGCCCACTCCTCGCCGGACGCGTGCGGCTCGACCGCCGGGGCGATGGCGTACTGCGCGGTGCCGAGCACGTGGTGCAGGTTCAGGTTCTCGTCGTCGATGGCGGACATCACCTTGCCGATGGAGGCGATGGACAGCCGCCCGACCTCCAGCAGCGCCCGGATCAGCCGCAGCCTGCGCAGGTGGTCCTCGCCGTACCGCGCCCTGGTGGCCGAGATCTGCTCCCCCGCGGGAAGCATGCCCTCGCGCAGGTAGTACTTGATCGTCGGAATGGGTACGCCCGATGCGGCGCTGAGCTCGGATATCCGCATCATTGGATAGTACAGGTAGCCAATGCGGAAGTCGTCCTCTGCCGCGCCGCGAGCCGCCGCCGTCCCTGCCGAGAGCGTTGCCGAGAGCGTTGTCGAGAGCGTTCCAACGGGGCGGGAGGGCGTTCTAGCGGAGCGAGGGCCGGACGTCGATGACGGTCATCCCGGCGGCGAGGGCCGAGGCCACTCCCTCGTCGGTGTCCTCGTAGGCGACGCACGCGTGCGGGGCGACGCCGAGGCGGCGTGCCGCGAGGAGGTAGACGTCGGGGGCCGGCTTGCCGTAGCGGACGTCGTCCCTGGTGACCACGGTGTCGAAGAGGGGGAGCAGGCCGGTGACGCGCAGGGTCTCCTCCACGGCCTGGCGGGCGCCTCCCGAGGCCACGGCCATCGGCACCCGTCCCCGGTGCGCCTCGGCGACCGCGCTCACCGTCTCGTGCGGGGTGACGGTGTGGATCAGCCACTGGTAGGCGTCCAGTGCCGCGGCGCGCACCGCCTGGTAGTCGAGCTCGGCCCCGGTCTCGATCTCCAGCTCGGCCAGCAGGCGGTCGGCGGACAGGCCGGTGCGGGAGCGGTACCAGGCGGGGTCGAGGTCCACCTGCCATCCGGCCAGCGCGGTCCGCCAGGCGCTCTCGTTGGCGGCGGCGGTGTCGACGAGGGTCCCGTCGCAGTCGAAGACCAGGGCGGCGTACGGCGTGGAGGGCTGGAGTCGCTGATGAAGCATGGTGGCCTAACGCGTGAAAGTGGATCTCCCTCCACTTTACCGCGCACGAAGGCGATCGATCGCTCGCCTGGGGGATGGCCGCGTCACCGTGGTCGGTGCGAGCGCGACGGCGTGCGCGCGGGCACGAGGGCCTGCCGGGGTGGAGAGCTCACAGGGGCCTGCCGGAAGGGGAAACCCGCGGGGGCCCGCGAGGGACCTGTCAGAACCCGCGAGGGACCTGCCGGAAGGGGGCCGGAAGGGGGCCGAAGGGGGAAGGTCTAGCTGATCTCGCCCCAGCCGTCGTGGCGGGCCCTGGCCAGCTCGGCCTCCATCTCCTCCAGCTCCTGCATGAACCCCTGGAACCCCCTCGGGCCCAGGCGGCGCCAGACGAGCAGCTGAAGGGAGCGGGTCTCCTCGTCGAGGGGCGGCTCCTGGCGGAGCGGCGCCAGCAGCTCCTGGGCCTGCCGGTCCGCGGCCTGGAGCTCCTCGACGGTGAAGCGGACGCCGTGCTCGCGCTCCAGCAGCCGGATGTGGGGGTCGTTGCGCAGTCTCTGGTCCCTGGCGCGCCGGGCGCGCCTGGCGGCCAGCTCGTCGTGGACGTGCGCGCCGGAAATCTGGTGCGGCGTGTCGGCCGGACGTGGAGTCATCGTGGGGTTCGCCTCCGTCGGGCGGCTCCTTTTCTGGAACCTCTGTTAGGAACGACGCTCGAACGGCGCCGAAGGTTGTCGGAATTTTTTCCGCAAGCCCCGGCGCCGTGGGCGTTGTGCCCCCAACTGTGCCCTGGACGGCCTTGACGCGAGCTTGACTTGAGAATAATTTTCACCCAGACGACTTCCGATGAAAGGAATACTTGTGGCCGCAGGCGCGCTCGGACGCATACAGACCGAGACGCCCGCGCTGCCCGAGGCCCTGCGCCGGGTGGGGGAGGCGATCCTCGCCGACCCCGCCGAGGCGGCGCGCTCCACGATCATCACGCTGGCCGAGCGGAGCGGCAGCTCGCCCGCCACGGTGACCCGCTTCTGCCGGGTGTTCGGCTTCGCCGGGTACGCCGGGCTGCGGGTCGCGCTGGCCACCGAGAACGGGCGGGCCGCGCAGGCCAACTGGGACGCGGGGGTGGGCCACGAGATCGGCCCCACCGATCCGCTCGACGCGGCGATCGGCGTGATGGCCGCCGCCGACTCCCGGCTCATCCAGGAGACGGCGGCCCAGCTGGACGCGGGCACCGTCGCCACGGTCGCCGAGGCCATCGTCGCGGCCCGTCGCGTCCTCATCTTCGGGGTCTCCACCAGCGGGGCGGTGGCCGTGATGATGGGCGGGAGGCTGCGCCGGATCCGGGTCCCCTGCTGGAGCCACGCCGACGCGCACGAGGCGCTCGCCGACGCCGCGCTGCTCGGCGAGGGCGACGTCGCGATCGGCATCTCCCACCAGGGGCGCACCCGCGAGGTGCTGGAGTCCCTCGGCGAGGCCGGGGACCGGGGCGCGCTCACCGTCGCGGTCACCTCCTTCGCCCGCTCCCCGCTGGCCGAGCTGTCCGACCTGGTGCTGACCACCGCGAGCCGCGAGACCACCTTCAGGCTGGGCGGCCTGGCCGCCGTCCACTCCCAGCTCTTCGTCCTCGACACCGTCTACGTCGCGGTCGCGCAGCGCACCTACGAGCAGACCAACGAGGCCTTCGAGTTGACGATCCGGGCTCTGGAGAGCCACCGCGTGGAGAGGAGCTGACGTGAAGATCGGGGCTTCCGAGTACGTTCACGAGGTCAAGGCCCTGGTGGACGAGGTGTCCAGGACCCAGACGGCCGCGGTGGGGGAGGCGGCGGCGCTGATCGTCGAGTCCCTGAGCGGCGGCGGCGTGATCCAGGCGTTCGGCTCCGGCCACTCCGAGGCGATCGCGATGGAGATCGCCGGGCGCGCGGGCGGCCTGGTGCCCAGCAACCGCCTCGCCCTGCGCGACGTCGTGCTGTACGGGGACGCCCCGGTCGGCACCCTTCTGGGAGCCCCCGGCGAGCTGGAACGCGACCCCTCGATCGCCCGGCGGATCTACGACCTGGCTCCCGTCCGGCCGGAGGACGTGTTCGTGCTGATCTCCAGTTCCGGGGTGAACGGGTCGGTGGTCGAGCTGGCCTCGATCGTCAAGGAGCACGGGCACGACCTGATCGCCCTGACGTCGGTGCAGCACAGCACCGCGATGACCTCCCGCCACCCCTCGGGCCGCAAGCTGCTCGACCTCGCCGACGTGGTGCTCGACAACCGCGCCCCGTACGGTGACGCGGTCCTCCCGCTCCAGGGCGGCGGCACGTTCGGGGCGGTGTCCACGATCACCTCGGCGCTGCTGGCCCAGATGGTCGTGGCCGAGGTGGTGCGCGGCCTGACCGAGGCGGGCCTCACCCCGCCGATCTACCGCTCCGCCAACGTGACCGGCGGCGACGAGCACAACCGCGCCCTTGAGAACCGCTACGCCGGAAGGATCCGGCGAGGTGCCTGACCACAGCCTTCCGTTCTTCGGCCACAGCCTTCCGCTCCCAGGCCACCTCTCACTCCCAGGCCACTTCCAGGAGGAAGCATGACCCAGCTATCCAGGCGCGAGCTCCTGCGCAGCGCGGCCCTGGCCGGTCTCACCCTGCCGGTCCTGTCCGCGTGCGCCACCCCGGCGGGCAACGGCGGCGCCGCCTCCTCGGCGCCCGTCGTCGGGGCCACCAGCGCGGCCAACCCGCTCGGCTTCGCCGAGGACCGGCCCCTGGAGGTGTGGATCTTCGACGGCGGTTTCGGCGACGCGTACGCCACGGACGTCCACGAGCCGCTGCTCAAGGCCAGGCACCCCAAGCTGGAGATCAAGCACAACGCCACCAAGGAGGTCGCCAAGACCCTCCAGCCGCGCTTCGCCGGTGGCGACCCGCCGGAGTTCGTCAACAACTCCGGTGCCAACGCGATGGACTTCGGCGCCCTGGTCCAGGACGGCCAGCTCGCCGACCTCACGCCGCTGTACGACGCGCCGAGCTGGGACGACCCCGCCGTCAAGGTGCGCGACACGATCGACCCGAACGCGATCGAGCTGGGCAGCTACGACGGCAAGCCGTACGTCCTCAACTACGCCAACACCGTCTGGGGCATCTGGTACTCGCAGAAGCTCTTCGAGGCCGAGGGATGGCAGGTCCCCAAGACCTGGGCCGACTTCCTGGCGCTGTGCGAGACCATCAAGAAGTCGGGCAAGATGGCGCCCTTCACCTACGCGGGCAAGCACCCGTTCTACATCTACGAGGCCATCCTCACGCTCGCCGCGAAGATCGGCGGCAAGGACGTGCTGAAGAACATCGACAACCTCCAGGACGGCGCGTGGAAGGCCGAGCCGGTGCGGCAGGCCGCGGAGGCCTTCGTCGAGATCGGGTCCAAGTACCTGCTGCAGGGCACCGCCGGGCTCGACCACGTGCAGACCCAGACGGCGCACAACAAGGGCCAGGTCGCGATGCTGCCCTGCGGCTCCTGGCTGGAGAACGAGCAGAAGGACTCCACCCCGGCCGACTTCGGCTACGCGATGTTCGCGCTCCCCGACTTCGGCTCCTCCGACGCCCTGCCGTACGGCACCCTGCACGCCCAGCCGGGGGAGGAGTACGTCGTCCCGGCGAAGTCGGCCAACCCCCGCGCGGGCCTGGAGTACATGCGCGCCATGCTCTCCAAGGAGGGGGCGGGCAAGTTCATGGAGCTGGTCTCCACGCTCACGGTCGTCAAGGGCGCCGACGAGGGCCGCACGCTCAAGCCCGGCCTGAAGAGCGCCTCCACCGCGCTGGCGGCGGCGGGCGACAACGCCGTCTGGTTCCTGTTCCGCAAGTGGTACGTCGAGCTGCACGACGAGGTGGCCGCCGCGACCGGGCAGCTCATGGCGGGCAAGCTGACCGTCGACCAGTGGGCGGAGCGCGCGCAGGGCAAGGCCGACGCCATCAAGAAGGACTCCTCGGTGAAGAAGTTCAGCCGGTGACGACGGCACGCGGCGGGACGCCGTGCATGTCGTGCATGTCGTGCATGTCGTGCACGTCGTGCACGGGGCGCGGCGGGACGGGACGGCGAGCCGTCCGGGGAAGGACGACCAGGTCATGAAGCACGGCGGGACGGCACCGGCGGACGGCGGCGCGCCACCGAGGGAACGGTAGGCGGCGATGGACCACGGCAGGACACGGTTCGTCACGGGATTCCTCGCGATCCCGGTGGCGCTCTACCTGATCTATGTGATCGCGCCCTACGCGCAGGCCTTCTACATCGCGTTCACCGACTGGCGCGGGGTGAACGCGAGCCCGCGCCTCGTGGGCCTGGAGAACTTCCAGCGGCTGCTGGCCGACAACGTGTTCTGGCAGGCGGTCAGGCACAACCTCGTCCTGCTGGTCCTGATGCCGGTCCTCACGCTGGGCATCGCCCTCTTCTTCGCCTTCCTGCTCAACGCCGGCGGGCGGGGCGGCACCGGGGGCATCTGGGGGTCGAAGTTCTACCGCGTGGTGTTCTTCTTCCCCCAGGTGCTCGCCGTCGCCGTGGTCGCCGTCCTGTTCCAGCAGGTCTTCAGGCCCGACCGCAGCGGCATGCTCAACGCGCCGCTCATCGCCCTGGGGTTCGAGCCGGTCGGCTTCCTGTCCAGCACCGATGTCGCGTTCTGGTCGATCCTCGCCGTATTGGTGTGGCAGGCGGTCGGCTTCTACGTCGTGCTCTTCTCCGCGGGCATCGCCTCCATCCCGCGCGACCTGTTCGAGGCGGCGGCGATCGACGGCGCCGGAGGGCCGCAGCTGTTCCTGCGGGTCACGCTGCCACTGCTGTGGGACACCATCCAGGTCGGCTGGGTCTATCTCGGCATCGCGGCGCTGGACGTCTTCGCCATCGTGTGGGTGATGACGGCCGAGCACGGCGGCCCCGACCACTCCACGACCGTGATGGCGGCGGAGATCTACCGCACCGCCTTCCAGTACTTCAAGTTCGGCTACGCCTCCGCGATGGGCGTGGTGCTGTTCTTCTTCACCATCGGGTTCGCGGCGCTGGCCCTGCGCCTGTCGCGGCGTGAGCGGATCGAGTTCTAGTGGCGGACGTCGTGATTCCCCGGAGCAGGGCCCTCGCCCGCGAGGAGCGCAGGAGGCGCCTGGGCCCCCTGTCGGCCCTGACGCACGTCGCGCTGCTGGTCTGGACGGTCCTGGTTGTCGTGCCGATCGTCTGGACGTTCCTCGCGTCCGTGAAGAGCGAGGACGAGATCTTCGGCGACGCCTGGTCGCTGCCCGCCTCCCTGCGCCTCGACAACTGGGCCCGCGCCTGGGAGCAGGCGCACATCGGCCAGTACATGATCAACAGCATCGTCGTGGTGGCCTTCGGCACCTTCGGCACGATGCTGTTCGGCTCGATGGCCGCGTACGTGCTGGCCCGCTATCGCTTCCGGGGCAACCGGTCGATCTACCTGCTGTTCGTCTCGGGCCTCGCCTTCCCGGTCTACCTGGCGCTGACCCCGCTGTTCTTCGTCGTGCAGAACATGGGGGCGGTCCCGGTGATCGGCCCGTACATCGGGCTGAACACGCACGGCGGGCTGGTGCTGGTCTACATCGCCTACTCGCTGCCCTTCACCGTCTTCTTCCTCGCGGCCTTCTTCAGGACGCTGCCGGGGGCGGTGGCCGAGGCGGCCTTCGTGGACGGGGCCTCGCACGCCAGGGTGTTCTTCCAGATCATGCTCCCGATGGCGAAGCCGGGCATCGTCAGCGTGACCATCTTCAACGTGCTCGGCCAGTGGAACCAGTACCAGCTGCCCCTGGTGCTGCTCAACTCCGACCGGGACAAGTGGGTGCTCACCCAGGGCATCGCCGACATCTCCACGGCCGCGGGCTACGACGCCGACTGGTCGGCCCTGTTCGCCGCGCTGAGCATGGCCATCCTGCCGATGCTGATCGTCTACACGCTCTTCCAGAGCCAGATCCAGAAGGGCCTCACCGCGGGCGCGCTCAAGTAGCTCGGGCCGATTGGCTCGGGCCGAGTGGCTCAGGCGGGGGGAGCGCCGGTGGGGCGCCCGGCGCGTGGTGTGAGGGCGTCGAGCAGGCCGGGGAACGCCTCGTCCATCTCGGCGCGGCGGAGGGCGTTCATCCGCGAGGTCCCGACGTAGTACTGCCGGATCAGGCCCGCCTCGCGCAGCACCCTGAAGTGGTGGGTGGCGGTGGACTTGCTGACGGGCATGTCGAAGTCGCCGCACCTGATGTCCTCGCCCACGGCGACGAGCTGCGCGACGACGCTGCGGCGCACCGGATCGACGAGGGCCTCCAGCACCTGCTGGAGGTCGAACTGCGACACCTGTGGATGTGGCGGCGTACGTCCCATGGGTCCAATAGTACGACCGCCATCAAAGTTTGACAGCGATCGTACTTTGGGGCGACAGTGGAGCTCGTTCACGGCGAGCGAAGGACGGTGGCATGGCGAGAACCGTGCGGTTCCACGAGATCGGCGGGCCCGAGGTGATGCGGCTGGAGGACCTGGAGACGGGCGAGCCGGGACCGGGCGAGGTGCGCATCCGGGTCGAGGCGATCGGGGTGAACAGGGCGGAGGCGCTGTTCCGGAGCGGCGAGTACATCGAGCCGGTGAAGCGGCTCCCCGCCAGGCTCGGCGCCGAGGCGGCCGGGGTGGTCGAGGCGGTCGGGCCGGGGGTGAGCGGGTTCGCGAAGGGGCAGCCGGTCAGCAGCGTGCCGGCGTTCTCGCAGAACGACTACGGCGTCTACGCCGAGCGGGCGATCGTGCCCGCCGCCGCGCTCCTGCGCCGGCCCGACGGGGTGGACGCGGTGTCCGGTGCCGCCGTGTGGATGCCCTACCTCACCGCGTACGGCGCGCTGGTGGAGGTGGGCGGAATGCGGGCGGGCGACGTGGTGGCGCTGAACGCCGCCTCCAGCGGCGTCGGCCTGGCCGCGATCCACACGGCGAACCGGGTGGGGGCGACGCCGATCGCCGTCACCCGCACCCGCGCCAAGAGGGAACGGCTGCTCGAGGAGGGCGCGGCCGAGGTGATCGTCTCCGACGAGGAGGACGTGCCGGTCAGGTTGCTGGCCCTGACCGGTGGCCGGGGGGCCGAGTACGCCTTCGACGCCGTCGCCGGGCCGGGCGTGACCGACCTGGCGCGGGCGGTGGCCCCGGGCGGCACGCTCCTCCTGTACGGGGCGCTGAGCGGGCGGCCGACGCCGTATCCGGGATTCGACCTGGGCATGCCCGCCCTCAACGTGCGCACCTACACGGTGCTGGAGACCACGCGAGACCCCGGGAGGCTCCGCCGGGCCGAGGCGTTCGTGGTCTCGGGCCTGCGGGCCGGAGTCTTCCGCGCGGTGGTGGATCGCCTGTTCCCGCTGGAGGACGTCGTGGGGGCGCACCGGCACATGGAGTCCGGCGCCCGGTTCGGCAAGATCGTGGTCACCGTGACCGGCTGACACCGGCGCGGAACACCGATCACCCTCGTGGCGTGTGGAGCCCTCGGCGCCTGGTGATCGCCTGCTCGCGCGCCGGCCCATGGCCGCGGGGCGTCACGCGTGGTCGCCGGCCGTCTCCGATCGGGATCGCTTGAGCCTTTCCTAAGGCCGCCTTCAGGTTCGATCGGCGTGAAGGGGTTGACGGGCGGGGAGTGGTGAGGGGTAGGTTCGTTAGGAAAGTTTCCTAACGAGAGGGGAAGGTTCCCCGTAGCCGGGATCACTCCTCACTCCGTCCCCGGTTGTCTGGTTTATTGCTATTTGTCGCCCGAAGGGCTCGCACGGAACCCCCTCCGGAAAGCCTCCGGGCATTCCCCCGTCCCCTTCCCCTGGAGAGACACGTGTCCTTCTCGCCGAACCCCCGCTCCGGCCGCCGTACCCCGCGACTCCTGCTGGCCTCGGCCGCGGTCGCCGTCCCGGTCCTGATCGCCCCCGCCGGTGCCGGGCACGCCGCCACGCTCTCTCCCGCCCCGGGGTCCGCGGTGGCGCCGGCCGGGCTGTACCAGTCCTCCGCGGCGGTCGACCTCACCGACCCGCGCAAGAAGGACATCGCCATGCAGCTGGTGTCCAGCGCGGAGAACTCCTCGCTGAACTGGAAGGCGCAGTACAAGTACATCGAGGACATCGACGACGGCCGCGGCTACACCGCCGGGATCATCGGCTTCTGCTCCGGCACCGGGGACATGCTCGACCTCGTCGAGCGCTACACCCAGCTCAAGCCGGGGAACGTGCTCGCCAAGTATCTTCCCGCCCTGCGCAAGGTCGACGGCACCGACTCCCACAAGGGCCTCGATCCGAACTACACCAAGGACTGGGCCACCGCGGCCAAGGACACGGTCTTCCAGCAGGCCCAGAACGAGGAGCGCGACCGGGTCTACTTCAACCCCGCGGTCAGCCAGGCCAAGAAGGACGGCCTGCGCGCCCTCGGGCAGTTCGCCTACTACGACGCCATCGTCATGCACGGCGGGGGCACCGACCCCCAGAGCTTCGGCGCGATCCGCAAGAACGCCCTGAAGAAGGCGAAGCCCCCGGCGCAGGGCGGCGACGAGACGAAGTACCTGCACGCCTTCCTCGACGCCCGCAAGGTCGCGATGAAGGCCGAGGAGGCCCACGAGGACACCAGCCGCGTCGACACCGCCCAGCGGGTCTTCCTCAACAACGGCAACCTCGACCTCGACACCCCGCTGTCCTGGAAGGTCTACGGGGACCCCTTCAAGATCAGCTGATTCCCCCGGCCCCGGCGGGGGCCCACCCCGCCGGGGCCCTCTCCGGGACACCCCCGATCGGCGTCGTTGACGTTCTCGAATAACGAGAGTTGTCGTCAGCCATATGAGAGCTTCGGCTCCCGAGCTCATGCCCATCTTCCGGTCACGACTTCAGGTGCGACTTCTGGCCCGCCTGTTCCTGGCCGCCGACATCGGCGCGAAGCCACCTCGAATCGGTGGAGCTGATCCGCGACACCGATCCCGACGGCGCCTGCACCCTCCGCTACGACGCCGCGAGGAAGGCTTCCGCCGCCCTCTTGCAGGCCCAAGGACCGCGTGCCACGTCAGCCGGTGGCCACATCGCCCTCAGGGAGGCCGTCGCCGCTCAGTTCGGGCAGACCAGGGAGGGCGCGTCTTTTCGCCGGCTGGACTACATGCGGCGCAGAGGGAACGTCCTCGAATACTCCGGCCGGCCCAGCGAGGCGGTCACCGGTGACGAGCTCGACGAGGCGACCACGTGGACCGCCGACATCATCGACTTCTGCGAGCGTCTCGTGTCGAGCCTCGACCTCTTCCCGTAGAAGCCGCTCCGCGAACAGTGGTCACCGGAATCGTCGTTCGCCGCAGGATGTGAGCGGATGAGGCGCGGGTCTCCGGGTTATCGGGCCGGGAGGTTCTTCAGGGCCTCGCGGCGGCTCAGGCCGCTGATGCGGGTGTGGTCGACGTAGCGGACGACCTCGCCGGGGTTCGTCTTGGCGTACTCGCGCAGGGCCCAGCCGATCGCCTTGCGGGCGAAGAAGTCGTTGTCGGACAGGCTCGGCTCGATGCAGGCGTACAGCAGGCCGGTGTCGGTGGCGGACTTGAAGCGGTTCTGGCTGAGGATGGCCGTGCGGCGCTTCCACAGGTCGGTGCCGCGGGCCCAGCGGAGCATGAGGGGGCGCATGGTGTCGGGGAAGGCCGCGAGCAGGCCGCCGACGCGGTGGACGGCGAGCTCGTCGACGTAGTCCCACCAGGCTCCGGTGACGATCATCTCCTCGTACGCCGGCAGCGCGTCGAGCGTCTGGAAGGCGCGATAGAGGCGGAAGCCGGTCAGCTCGATCGCCGCGTAGCGCTCCTCGCGGTATTCGGCCCCGCGCCACAGGGTCAGCGTCGCCTCCCGCCACGCGGACGCCGTGTCGACGGGATAGTCGGCGAAGACCCGCTTCAGCGCGGCGCGGCGGGGCGCGGCCTGCACGCCGAGGAACGGCATCGACGACTTCATGTAGGCCTGCATGACCGGGGCCTTGGCGGGGTCGGCCACGTCGGTGAGCGCCGTTCGCACGGCCTTCTGCAGTATCTCCATGCTCGCCCACCACTTCCCGTTCGCTTCGCGGACGCTTGATTCTCACAGGCCGAGCCGCTCGCCGCGCCGGGTTCCGCGGGCGTCATGCTTTCTGGCTACTCCGCTCACCGGTCGCCAGGCCGTCGAACAGGACGGTGATGTAGTGCTCGGCGAGGCCGGTGGTGTCGAGACGGCCCCCGGGGCGGAACCAGCGCACCGCCACCCAGATGGTGTCGCGGATCATGCGGTAGGTGAGCTTGGGGTCGACGTCGGCGCGGAACAGGCCGTCGGCCTGGCCGAGCTTGATCTGCTCGACCCACATGCGCTCGACCTCGTCCTCGGCCTTGACCAGGTAGTCGAAGCGGTCGCCGGGCAGTGACCTCAGGTAGTTCCAGTCGTTCTGCATGACGGTGATCGCCGCGCGGTGCGGCTCCAGCGTGCTGAACCCGATGCGCACCATCTCTGAGAGGATCGTGCGGGGGTCGCCGTTCTGGTCGAGGGCGGTGCGGTAGCGGCCGACGAGGTCGTCGAGGAAGGTGGTGAGCACCTCGTCGACGATCGTCTCCTTGGAGTCGAAGTGGTGGTAGAGGCTTCCCGAGAGGATGCCCGCCTCCTCCGCGATCTCCCGGACGGTGGTCGCCTGGAAGCCCTTGCGGGCGAAGAGCTCGGCGGCGAGTTTGACGAGATGGTCGCGGCGCTCCGAGGCGGGGCCGGATGTGGCCGCGCGCCTCGTCCCGCCCTGGCGCCTGACCGGGGTCGTGGTCGTGCCGCCGGAGTTCTTTCGCGTGTTCACGCCCCCATTATGAGCCCTTGCGCAATCGCTTGTTCACCGGAACGCGCCAGCTCATTCCCGCTCCCGGCTCTGACCAAACGCTTGCTTTATGCACCACGGGGCGGACGGCGGAGGGGACGGTCGCGTCGTCGGCGGATCCGTCTTTCCGTGCGGGTGGCGGCGAGTTCCGCCGTACGCGGACGACTCTCGTTCTCGGCCCCTATCAGCCGACCTCGGACTCGTCCATCGTCTCGATCCGCAAAATCCTGCGTCGAAGGCCTATGGTCAGCCCACTAGCAATTAGGAAACTTTCCTATTAGATTTGCGCAAAGCCGCTGTGGGAGCGCTTTCCCCAGGGGTCCGGTACAACGTGGTGTCTGCGCGTCTTCGGCAGGAACGCCGACCGGCCGTCAGGCGAGGAGGGGTGAATGAAGCGCGGCCCAGAGCTGCTCCGCCTGGCGGAGACGGTGGTCTTTCCCGGCTTCGAGGGCAAGTCCCCGCCCGACTGGCTCCGACGCCGGCTCGGCGACGGGCTGGCCGGGGTGGTGCTCTTCTCCAGGAACATCGCCACCCCCTCCCAGGTGGCCGATCTCACGGCCGCGCTCCGGGAGGAGAACCCCCAGGTCCTGGTCGGCATCGACGAGGAGTCGGGCGAGGTCACCCGTCTGGAGGCCGCGGGCGGGAGCACCCGGCCGGGCAACTTCGCCCTCGGCGTGGCCGACGACACCGGCCTCACCGAGGAACTCGCCGCCGACCTCGGCCGCGACCTGGCCAGGGCGGGCGTCAACCTCAACTTCGCCCCCTCGGCCGACGTGAACTCCAACCCCGACAACCCGGTCATCGGCCTGCGCTCCTTCGGCGCCGACCCCGATCTCGTCGCCCGGCACACCGCCGCCTGGATCCGGGGGATGCAGTCGGCGGGGGTGGCCGCCTGCGCCAAGCACTTCCCCGGCCACGGCGACACCTCGGTCGACTCCCACCACGGCGTGCCGCTCGTCGCCGCCCCCGCCGACACGCTGCGCGACGTGGCGCTGCGGCCCTTTCGCGCGGCCGTCGAGCAGGGGGTGCGCACGGTCATGACCGGTCACCTGCTCGTCTCCGCCCTGGACCCCGCGATGCCCGCCACCCTCAGCCGCCCGGTCCTGCACGACCTGCTCAGGGTCGAGCTGGGCTTCGAGGGCGTCATCGTCACCGACGGCATCGAGATGGCCGCCGTCTCCGGCCCGTACGGCATCGGCGGGGCCTCTGTCCTCGCCGTCGCCGCGGGGGCCGACGCGATCTGCGTGGGCGGTGAGCACGCGGGGGAGGAGACCGCGATCGGGATCCGCGACGCGATCGTGGACGCCGTGATCGAGGGCAGGCTCTCCGAGGAACGGCTCGCCGACGCCTCCCGTCGCGTCTGCGAGCTCGCCCTCTGGACCACGACCGCCCGCCGGGGCGCGCTCTCGGGCTCCGGCGCCTCCGGCAGTCCCGGTACCCCGTCTATCGGCCTGGCCGCCGCCCGGCGGGCGTTGCGGGTCACCCGCCGCTCCGCGGCCGCGGTGTTCCCGCTGCCCGCCCCGCCGCACGTCGTCGAGCTCGCGCCCGAGATGAACCTCGCCATCGAGAAGGACACCCCGTGGGGCGTCGGCGAGCCGCTCGGCAAGCTCCTCCCCGGCACCACGGTCACCCGGCTGGCCGCCTCCACGGCCACCGGGGGCGCCATCGAGGCCGTGCTCGCCGCGGCGGCCGAGCGTCCCCTGGTCGTCGTCGTCCGCGACGCGCACCGCCACCCCTGGCAGGCCGACGCGCTCCGGCACCTGCTGGCCGCCCGCGCGGACGCCGTCGTGGTCGAGATGGGACTGCCCGGCCGCTCCGACCTCGGCGCGGTCCACATCGCCACCCACGGGGCCGCCCGCGTCTGCGGCCAGGCCGCCGCCGAGCTCCTCGCCGGGGACACGGGCACCGCCTGACCGGGAGCGCCCCGCCCGGAGTACGGCGGTCTCCCGGAGTACGGCGGTCTTCCGGAGTACGGCGGTCTCCCGGCGTGCGTCGAGTTCCGGGAGGACAGCGGTCTTCCGAAGCGCGGCGGTTCTCCGGAGTACGGCGGCCCGGATTCTGTCGGGGCGAGCTGCTTGAATCGCGGGATGGATGCGGCACAGTTGCTGGCGGACCAGCGCGAGATCCACGGGGTCGATCTGGCGGGGCTCTCGCTCGGTGATCATTTGACCGATGACGGCCCCTACGTGTTCAGGGAGTGCGATCTCACCGGCGCGGACCTCGCCGGGGCGTCGCTGGTGGAGGCCTCGTTCGAGAAGTGCGTGCTGGAGAGGGCCGACTTCCGTCGTGCGGACCTCGACGGGGCGCGTTTCTCCGGTGGCGGGGGAGCGGGGCTCCGGTTCGCGAACGCCGAGCTCGTCGACGCGACCTTCACCGACGTCGACCTGTCGGGTGCCCGCTTCGAGCTGGCCCTGCTCACCGACGTCACCTTCACCGGCTGCCGCATGATCGGCGCGGTGCTCTCCGCCTGCCGGGGCACCGGCTACCGGTTCGACGGCTCCAACCTGGCGCTGGCCGACCTCACCGGCTGCTCGCTCCGGGGTCTCCACCTGCGGGGCGTCCGCTTCGACGACGCCAACCTGTCGGGCTGCGACTTCACCAAGACCGTTTTCGAAGACTGCCGCATGATCGGCACCCGGATCGTCGAGACGGTCTTCACCAAGGCGGACCTGCGCGGTGCCGACCTCGGCGAGGTCGACGACACCCGGCTCCGGTCGCTGCGCGGAGCGGTCATCAGTCCCACCCAGGCCGCCCTGATCCTCGCCGGCCGCGGCCTCACCGTGAACTGACGCCTCGACGTCCGGTACGCCTTCGACGGCCCGGCTTCGTGGAGCCGGGCTTTGTGGGGCCGACTTCGTGAGGGTGGCGAAGGATCGCATCTAGACATGAAAGGTGAACAACCGGGAAACTCTGCCTGATCGCGACGAAAGGGGCCCTGGCATGGGCGGGATCTGTGACGGGCGGGTGGCGATCGTGACCGGCGCCGGGCGCGGCATCGGCAGGGAGCACGCCCTGGAGTTCGCCAGACAGGGAGCGAGGGTCGTGGTCAACGACCTCGGCACCGGCCGCGAGGGCGAAGGGCGCTCCGCGGGCCCCGCCCTGGAGGTGGTCGAGGAGATCCGCGACCTGGGCGGCCGGGCCGTGGCCAACAGCGACGACGTCACCGAGTGGGGTGGCGCGGCCCGCCTGGTCAAGACGGCGCTGAGCGCCTTCGGGCGGCTGGACATCCTCGTCAACAACGCCGGGTTCGTCCGCGACAGGATGCTGGTCTCGATGACCGAGCAGGAGTGGGACGACGTGATCAGAGTTCACCTCAAGGGCCACTTCCTGCCGCTGCGGCACGCGGCCGCCCACTGGCGGGAGCGGTCGGAGGCGGGCGACTCCGTGGACGCCCGGGTGATCAACACCTCCTCCGGGGCGGGGCTGTTCGGCGGCGTCGGCCAGGGCAACCACTCCGCGGCCACGGCGGGCGTCGTGGCACTCGGCCAGGTCGCCGCGGCGGAGCTCGGCCACTACGGCGTCACGGTGAACACGATCGTCCCGGCCGCCCGCACCCGGATGACCGGTGAGGCGCTCACCGCGACGACCGGACCGGCGGACGGCTTCGACGCCGAGGCCGGGCCCGAGGGGGGTTTCGACGTCGCGCACCCGGCCAACATCGCGCCGCTGGTGGCCTGGCTCGGCTCGGCCGGGTCCCGGCACGTCACCGGCCGGGTCTTCGAGGTCGAAGGCGGCTCCATCTCCCTCGCCGACGGCTGGCGGCACGGTCCCCGCGCCGACCGGGGCGCCCGCTGGGACCCCGCCGACATCGGCGACGCCGTCGCCAAGCTCCTCGTCGACACCCCCGATCCCGAACCGGTCCGCGGGGCTCCGAGCTCCTGACAGGGCATCACCGAACGCCTGACCTGGAGCGAGGTGACGCCGGGC
Organism: Streptosporangium vulgare; assembly: GCF_042428775.1. Classification (NCBI taxonomy): domain Bacteria; kingdom Bacillati; phylum Actinomycetota; class Actinomycetes; order Streptosporangiales; family Streptosporangiaceae; genus Streptosporangium; species Streptosporangium vulgare. The sequence goes on from NZ_JBHMBS010000009.1 coordinate 72,030, forward strand.
GGAGGCATAGGCTTCCAGAGGTTGAGGGAGATCTGAGGAGATATCGCCCGTGGTGTGGCCGTCCGGTCCCGTTCGTCGTCGCGGCGCCGATGATCAGGCCGCGAGGGCGCTGGGGGAGGAGAAGCCGATGTCCGATCCGGTGTCGTGGTCGTGGCCGTTCAGGCTGCCGGTCGTGCAGGCTCCCATGGCCGGCGGGGCGTCCACGCCCCAGCTGGCCGCGGCCGTGTCCGAAGCCGGTGGTCTGGGCTTTCTCGCGGCCGGTTACAAGACGGCCGAGCAGATGCGCCAGGAGATCGAGCGGACGCGCGAGCTCACGTCCCGCCCGTTCGGGGTGAACGTGTTCATGCCCACGGCCGACGACGTCGACCAGGCCGAGATCGACGCCTACGCGAAGGTCATCGAGGGGGAGGCGCGGCGGCTGAGCGTCACGCTGGGAGTCCCGCGCGGGGGCGACGACGATTTCCCGGCCAAGGTCGCGGACCTGCTGGCGGATCCGCCCTCGGTGGTGAGTTTCACGTTCGGCTGTCCGGAGGACGAGCTGATCCGGGCGTTCCGCGACCGGGGGACCACCGTGATGGTCACGGTGACCTCGGAGACCGAGGCGCGGCTGGCCTCGGCGGCCGACGTGCTGTGCGTCCAGGGGGAGGAGGCCGGGGGCCACCGCGGGTCCTTCACCAACGCGGACGCCGAGGCGATGAGCCTGGAGCGCCTGCTGTCCCGGGTGCGGGAGGCGTCACGGCTTCCCCTGATCGCGGCCGGTGGTGTCGCCTCGGCCGCCGACGTCTCCCGGGTCCTGTCCGCGGGAGCGGTCGCGGCCGCCGCGGGCACCGCCTTCCTGCTCTGCCCCGAGAGCGGCACCAGTGAGGTCCACCGTGCGGCGCTGACCGATCCCCGCTTCACCCGTACCGCCGTCACCAGGGCCTTCACCGGGCGTCCGGCGCGCGGCCTGGTCAACCGATTCATGACGGAGTACTCCGGCCGGGCCCCCGCGGCCTACCCGCAGCTCCACCACCTGACCGCGCCACTACGACGCGCCGCCGCGGCGGGCGGGGACGCCGAGACACTGCACCTGTGGGCCGGGACCTCCTGGAACCGGGCACGGAACACACCGGCGGCGAGTGTCATCGCGGACCTGTCCGCGATCTGACAACGGTCTCCGAAGTCTCCGGTTCACCCGTTGGACGCTTGGCCGGCCCCTGGAGCGCGCGGTCCGCACCTGTACAGCATGGAGATATGCGATATCCCATTCATAACCCGGCATACGCCTCTCGGTAAGGTGCCTTCTATTGATTTGGTGCTGACGCAGGAGGTTTTCCGTGGGTGTTTCCGTGGCGTACGTGACCTTTGCCGACCCCGAGGGGGGCGACGACGAGAAGGAGGTCGTCGTCGCGGCGTGGGCCGAGGAGGGGATCGCCGGGCGGATCGTGCGGTGGGACGACCCCGAGGTCGACTGGGCCGCGTTCGACGCCGTCGTGGTCCGTACGCCCTGGGACTACGTGGAGCGGCGGGCGGAGTTCCTCGCGTGGGCCCACCGGACGGAGTCGGTCACGCGGGTGCTCAATCCGGCGGCCGTGCTGGAGCGCAACACCGACAAGACCTACCTGCGGGAGCTGGACGTGCCGTCCATCCCGACCTACTGGGTCGGGCCGGGGGAGGCAGTGGACTTTCCCGTCCTGGACGAGTACGTGGTCAAGCCCTCGATCTCGGCGGGGGCCCGCGACACGATCAGGACCGGGGATCGCGAGGAGGCCGAGGCCCACGCGGCCCGGCTGGCCGCCGGAGGGCGGACCGCGATGATCCAGCCGTACCTGGACATGGTCGAGACCGAGGGGGAGACCTCGCTGCTGTACTTCGGCGGCCGGTTCAGTCACGCCGTCCGGCGCAACGCGATGCTGGTGGAGAGCGCCACCAGGCCGGGACAGGGGAACGACCACGGGGAGGTCCGCGTCCCCGAGCCCGACCAGTTCGCCCTGGCCGAGCGGGTGCTCGGTGAGTTCCCCGAGGTGCTCTACGCCCGGGTGGACCTGGTCCGCCTCGCCGACGGAAGCCCGGCTCTCATCGAGATCGAGCTCACCGAGCCGTACCTGTTCCTGCGGTACGCGCCCGGGGCCGCCGCCAACCTGGCCCGTGCCCTGGCCGAGGCGCTCTGAGCCGTCTCCTGCGAAGCCCTGTGAAACGCGACGGCGCGCGTCCCGGGGAAGGAGACGCGCGCCGTTGCTGAAAAAGGGTGTTACTGCGGCATCACCACCGCGAGCGGGGAGACCCCGGCGGTGCGCAGGGCACCGGGGAGCTTCCGGGCCCAGGGGTGTTCGTGCAGGTCGAGCTCCTCGGGGTTGGCGACCGTGAACCGGACGGCTCCGCCGGTGGCGGGCTGCTCGGTCCAGGTGGCGCCGAAGCCCTTCAGCGCCGCGACGACCTTGTCGCGGTCGGACGCGGGCACCGTGACGCGGATCGGCGACCCGCGGTCCGGGATGGCCGCGGCGGTCCGCGAGGCCTCGGGAGCGGAGGGGAGCGCCCGCGCGTTCGCGGAGGCGGACGGCAGGTCGGCGGTGATCGCGTTGGACACGATCTTCGCCGTGCCGTCGGTGAAGGCGCGGAAGTTCGGCTCGGCGGCGAACAGCACCGCGTGACCCTTGCCCACCGGCTCGTCGACCACGGCCGCCGTACCGCCGAGTTCCTCGGCGCCCAGCGCGAAACCGGACTGGTACCAGTCGGGCGAGTTCGCGGCCGGGTAGGAGGACACCACGTGCGCGGGGTTGGCGGCGCGCATGACCAGGTCGTACGCGTAGAACTGCATGACGCTCGACCCGACGTTCCCGCTCAGCGGGCCGGGGGCCACGGTGGTCCTGAAGAGCGTGCCGGGGACGTCCGAGGTCGGCTCGGTCAGCGTCACGCCGGAGAGACCGGCCAGGACGGCGAGCCGGGTGCCGCCCGCCCAGCCGACGTAGCGCCCGCCGCCGCCGACCCAGTCGCGCAGCGCCGCGCGCCCGGCGTCGCCGAGGGCGGTGTTCGCCGCGTTGGCCGAGCCGTCGGGTACGAGCACCACGTCCAGCCCGGTCAGCCTGCCCGCCGCCACGTCGGCCGGGGTGAGCACCGTGTAGGGCAGCTTCCAGTCGCGGTCGAGGCGGTGCCGGAGCCAGCCGGAGGACTCGGCGGCGTTCTGCGCCGTGCCGCCGGACAGCTGCAGGACCCCGATCTTGCGGGAGGTGGTCACCTTGGTGGACGGGGCGCCCACCGGCTGGACCGGCGTCGCGAGGGGCAGCAGCACCTGGCCGGAGGACCCGCCGGAGACGTTGCCGAGCAGCGGCAGACTCCACGCGGTCACGTCGTAGAAGTAGGGGAACGGCGTGTAGGTGTCCTCGTTCAGCATGCCCTGGATCCAGTGCTTCTGGCCCTGGGCCATCGGGATCCAGTAGGTGCCCTTGGGCAGGGTGGTCCTCGCCTCGGGCTTGCCGTACGCCTTGAAGTCCTTGACCGTGAGCGGCAGGGCCAGCTTGAACACCTGGACGTCCATGCGCTGGAGGCGCCGTACGATCAGCTCGGTCTCGGCCTTCTTGGCCGGGTCGTCGGCGCGCAGGAAGTAGTGGCGCACCTTGCGGTCGGGGACCTGGGTGATGACCTCGTTGCCCGGGTTGTAGACCTGGTTCGGCTCCAGCTTGCCGTCGAGGCCCTGCTTGAGCGCTTCGGCGTACATGCGGTGCCAGGTGGTGAGGATCTCGGTCTTCTTGGCCGCGGCGGCCGACAGCGAGACCCACTGGGTGAGCCACTGCTCGAAGGCCCGGGTGGCGATCGGGGAGGCGTTCCCCTTCTCGTACGTCATGCCCGCCGCGTTGAACCCGACCGTCGGGACCGTGTCGCCGTAGCCCATGTAGAACATGTCGTAGACGTCGCGGTTGAAGAACGGGATCCCGCGCCCGGTGAACTCGTCGATCATCGCGGCGCCGTAGGTGTTGTTGATCCAGTCGATCGTCGGCTCGGCGATGTCGTGGTAGAACGGGTCGGCGTTCGGCGGGAAGAAGAACTCGGTGCCGCCCATCTCGTGGGCGTCGATGAAGAGCTGCGGCGGATACTTGCGCATCAGCTCGATCTTGCCGTCGGTCTCCGGCTGGGTCCGCGCGAACCAGTCGCGGTTCATGTCGAACGAGTAGGCGTTGCGCCGGGTGTCGGCCTCACGTCCGTCGGGGTTCTGCGTCGGCAGGATCACCACGACGGCGTTGTCGAGAATGCGCTTGGCCGCGCAGTCGTCCCGTCCGGCCAGGTCGTGCAGGGTCCTCAGCGCCGCGTCGGTGCCGCTCTCCTCGCCGCCGTGCACGTTTCCGGCGATCCACAGGATCGCGGGCGTGTTCCTGGCGAGGACCTTCGCCGCGGAGGCGGGGGTGAGGGGGTTGCGCAGCAGCTTGATCGAGGCCTCGATCGCGCGCAGGTTCCTGATGTTGTGCGAGGTGCCGACGATCGCGTACTTCAGCGGGCGTCCCTCGGCGGTCGTGGCCAGGGTGCCGGAGACGACCCGGTCGCTGGCCTTGTCGATCGCGGTGAGCAGGGTGTCCGACTCGGCCGAGGTGACCTCTCGCTCACCGAGCTCGAAGCCGAGGACGCTCTTCGGTGTCGGCACCTTGCCGTTGTACGCGGGAGGAGTCCGGGTGGCGTCACAGGTGGTCACGGGGGGTGCGGCCGGGGTGGGATCCGCCTGGGCGGCTCCGGCGGGGAGGGCGATGGCGACGGCCAGTACGGCCGGCGCCATCACCTTGAAACGCTTCAGCATGAAGCAAAGCTGTCATCTGAAAGAAATGACGGCAAGGGGTAAAATTTTACGCTTGTGTTACGGATAGTGCTTTTGGGGTTTTTGGGGTTAAAGGTGCTGGTAGTCGGCTCTTGAGGGAAGAGTCCGCTTTTGGCGGCGAGTCTTCAGGGGCGTCGGCGGGCCTCCGCCTCCGGGGTTGCGGGGGCGTCCTCTTGTTGTCGTGGGAGGTGAAGGCCGACGCGAGGCTTGTGTTGCGGGATACGGGACTGCGGGCCGGCGCGGGCTTGCGGGCCTGTGCGGTCTGCGGTGGATTCGTGTGGCGTGCGCAGGGCCTGGGCGGGGCCTGCGCGGGGCCTGCGCGGGGCTTGCGCGGGGCTTACGCGTGGCCGGAGATGCCGCCGTCGACCGGGATCACGGCTCCGGTGAGATAGGCGCCGGCGCGTGAGGACAGGTAGATCGCGGCGCCCGCCATGTCCTCGGGGCTGCCGATCCTGCCCATCGGGACGTGGGAGGCGACCGCCGCGCGCATCTCCGGGTCGTCGAGCGCGAAGGCCATCATCTTCGACTCGAACGGCCCCGGGGCGATCGCGTTGACCGTGATCGACTCCCTGGCGAGCCGCTGGGACAGGTGCCGGGTGAGCATGTGCACGGCCGCCTTCGCCGCCGAGTAGGCGTAGTTCTCCATCGTCGGCACCCGGAGGCCGTCCACCGAGCCGATGTTGATCACTCTGGCCGGGTCCTCGGGGCTCGCGGCGGCGCGCAGCAACGGCAGGAACCGCTGGGTCAGGTAGAACACGCCCTTGACGTTGATGCCCCAGAGCTTGTCGAAGGCCTGCTCGGGGTACTCCTCCAGTGGCGCGCCCCAGGTCGCCCCGGCGTTGTTCACCAGCACGTCGAGCCGTGACTCGCGCTCCGCGACGGCCTCGAACAGCGCGGACACCCCGTCCTCCGTGGACAGGTCGGCGGGGATCGCGGTGCACCCCAGCTCGGCGGCCGTCTTGCCAACCTCGGCCGCCTTCCGCGAGGAGATGTAAACCGTGGCTCCCGCGTCGACGAACCCGGCCGCGATCATCCGGCCGATTCCCCGGGAACCGCCCGTGACGACGACGGTCTTACCTTCCACCGAGAACAGAGTCATGTTCTGTAGCATGCCGCACCCCCGGCGACCTCGTCCATACCAACCGGTCGGTTCTGCGTGTCAGGCATCCCATTTACGGCTTTAAATCCCTTTCGTGTCGTTTCGTGTCGGAGGATCTGAAAAATAATGTCGCTAAATAAAACGAGAGTGAAACAATTTTCCAGCGCTCGTTGACACGCGCCGTTTATATGGTGTGCCTTCGTTGTCAGGGAGTCACCGATCCGAAGGTGGGGTTACGGCATGCTCAGAATGGGTGCGCGCCTGGCGGTGCTGGGCCTGGGACTGTCGATGGCACTGTCGGTGACGGCGCTCCCCATGGCACACGCGTCACCTCCACAGAAGAAGATCGTCCGGCTCGGCGCGACGCAGAGCATGGACTCGATGAACCCGTTCCTGGCGGTCCGGCTGATCTCGACGTCGATCCACCGCTGGATGTACGGCTACCTCACGGTGCCCGACCCGAAGACCCTGAAGCCGAGCCCCGACCTCGCCGAATCGTGGAAGACGGCGCCGGACAAGCTGACCTGGACCTTCACGATCCGGTCCGGCGCCACCTGGTCGGACGGCAGGCCGGTCACCGCGGGGGACGCCGCGTGGACCTTCAACAAGATCATGACGGACGACGCGGCCAAGACGGCGAACGGCCCCGCCGTCGAGAACTTCGACACCGTGACGGCGCCCGACGACCGGACCCTCGTCATCAAGACGAAGAAGCCGCAGGCCTCGATGCTGGAGCTGCCGGTCCCGATCGTGCCCAAGCACGTGTGGGAGCGCGTCCCCGACATCGGCACCTTCGAGAACGAGACCTACCCCGCCGTCGGCAGCGGGCCCTACATCGCCGTCGAGCACAGCAAGAACAACTACGTGAAGCTGCGGGCCAACCCGTCGTACTGGCGCGGCGCTCCCGGCATCGACGAGCTGCACGTCATCTTCTACGAGAACCCCGAGGCGGCCAACGCCGGGCTGAAGAAGGGCGACATCGACTGGATCGGGCGGCTGGCACCCCCGCAGTTCGAGGCACTCGCGGGTGACCCGAACCTCGTGCGGTGGAACACCCAGGGCCGTCGCGCCGGCTACCTGCAGCTCAACCCGGGCGCCGCGACGGCGAGCGGCGAGCCGATCGGCGACGGGCACCCCGCGCTGAAGGACGTCAGGGTGCGCAGGGCGATCCACCACGCGATCGACAAGAAGACCCTCGTCGCGCAGGTGCAGAACGGGCTCGCCGTCCCGGCCGACGGCTCGATCATCCCGCCGATGTACCGGGAGTTCTTCTGGAGGGCCGAGGGCGACAAGGCCGTCGCCTTCGATCCGGCCGAGGCCAACCGCATCCTCGACGAGGCCGGATACGCCAAGGGCTCCGACGGGATCAGGACCATGCCCGGCGGGGGCCGCAAGCTGGAGATGCGCTTCAGCATCCACACCGAGGACCCCGTCGAGGACAAGCTCGCCCAGTTCCTCACCGGCTGGCTCAGGGACATCGGCATCCAGATCACCACCCGCAGGCTCGACTCCAACAAGTTCACCGAGGAGACGGGCGGCACCGCGCTCTACGACATCGCGATCAGCGGCTGGTCGGTCAACCCGGACCCGGAGGAGATCCTCGCCACCCACCTGTGCAGCCGCAGGCCCACCGCGAGCGGCGAGGGCGGCGGCACCGAGTCGTTCTTCTGCGACGACGAGTTCGAGAGGCTCTACCAGGAGCAGCTGGCCGAACTCGACAGGCCCGCGCGCGTCGAACTGATCAAGCGGATGCAGGAGCGGCTCTACACCGAGGCCCCCGTCATCGCGCTCTACTACCCCAACAACCTGGAGAGCTACCGCAAGGACCGGATCGCCTCCATCACCCCGATCCCGGAGGACAAGGGCATCCTGTACGGCGGGAGCGGCTACTGGCCGGTCTACTCCCTGCGGGCGGTGGAGCGCGAGGCCCCGGCCGAGGACGACTCCACGGGTGTCGTCTGGGCCGTGGTGGCGGTGGCCGCCGTCGTGCTCGCCGGAGCCGGGGTCCTCCTCCTCACCAGGCGGCGCCGCGCCACCGCCGACGACCGCGAGTAGCGGCCGATGAGCACACCGCCGGGCGAGCTGACAAAGGCCACACTGGAGGACGGATACGGGGAGGGCGGGCGCGAGAGGGACGGGCGCGGGGAGGGCGGTGCCTGGCGGAGCGTGGCGCGCTACGCGCTGGTCAAGCTCGGCGGGGCGCTGCTCGGCATCGGGCTGGTGATCGTCGCGACGTTCTTCCTGTTCCGCCTGATCCCCGGTGACCCCACCATCGCCTACACCCGCGACGTGCCGGTCACCCCGGAGCAGCTCGCCCTGCTCAGGCGGCAGATGGGCCTGGACAGGCCGCTGGGCGAACAGTTCCTGGACTTCGTCCTGCGAACCCTGCGGCTGGACCTCGGCACCTCGTACGAGTACCGCAGGCCGGTCGCCGAGCTCATCGGCGACCGGGTGGGCCCCACGCTGCTGCTGGTGGGCACCGGGCTCGCCGTCGCGGTCGGCCTGGGCATGTGGCAGGGCACCAGGGCCGCCTGGCGGCACGGCGGCCGGTTCGACCGCTTCTCCACGGGGACCGCGCTGACCCTGTGGTCGGTGCCGACCTTCTGGCTGGGACTGCTGCTGCTCATGGTCCTCGCCGCGGGGATGGGGCCGATACCCGGCCTGTTCCCCACCCGGGGCATGGAGGACGTCGACGCTCCCGACGGGCCGCTCTACCTCCTGCACGTCGCCCACCACCTGGTGCTGCCGTGCCTCACCCTGGTCGCCGTCGTCTACGCGCAGTACCTGCTGGTCATGCGCTCCTCGCTGCTCGACGAGATCGGCCAGGACTACGTGACCACCGCCCGCGCCAAGGGCCTGCGCGACGACGACGTCCGGCGCCGCCACGCGGTGCCGAACGCGCTGCTGCCGACGGTGACCCTGGTCTTCATGCAGATCGGCTTCGTGGTCGGCGGCGCCGTCTCGGTGGAGTTCGTCTACTCCTGGCCCGGCCTCGGCCTGCTGTTCGTCGAGGCGATCAGGGGACCCGACTACGCGGTCATGCAGGGGACCTTCATGCTCGTCTGCGTCGCGGTGATCGTCATGAACACGCTGGCCGACGTGGTCTACCACGTCCTGGATCCGAGGGTGAGGTCGGCGTGAGCCCGAACGCGGAAGGCGGTGGCGCCGGGACGTCGCGCGCGATCGCCAGGACGCGCCGCCGGGCCGCGCTCGCGCGGTTCCTGCGCGCGTACGGCGGGAACAGGGCCGGGCTGTGCGGCGCGGCGATCCTGCTGGTCGCCGTCCTGGCGGCCCTCGTCACGCCGCTGGTCACCGACCCCTCCGGGATGGACGTGACCCGGGCGACGGGAGCCAGGATGGCCCCGCCGAGCGCGGACTTCCCGCTCGGCACCGACGAGTCCGGCCGCTCGGTCCTGCTCATGCTCCTGTGGGGCGCTCGGGTCTCGCTGCTCATCGGGTTCATGTCGGCGCTGCTCAGCATGATGATCGGCACGGGCGTCGGCATCGCGGCCGGGCACTTCCGCGGCTGGGCCTCGGCCGTGCTGATGCGCGTCACCGACTGGTTCCTGGTGCTGCCCGCCCTGGTCCTGGCCCTGGTCCTCGCGGCGGTCCTCGGCGGCGGCGCCTCCACGATCATCCTGGCGATCGGGGTGACCTCCTGGGCCTCCACGGCGAGGCTGATCCGGGCCCAGACGCTGGCGGTCGAGGCCAGGCCCTACATCGAGAGGTCCAGGGCGCTGGGCGCGGGGCACTGGCACGTCATGACCCGGCACGTGCTGCCGAACGTCGCCCCGCTGGTCCTGGCCAACACCACCCTCACGGTGGCCGGCGCCATCGTCACCGAGTCCACCCTCGCCTTCCTGGGCGCCGGCTCCGGCCAGGTGTCGTGGGGCGGCATGCTGCGCGGCTCCTACGACTGGGGCGCGGCCACCTCGGGCGCCTGGTGGTACGTGCTGCCGCCCGGCCTGTGCATCATCCTGGTCGTCCTGGCGTTCACCCTCTGCGGACGCGCCCTGGAGACCGTACTCAACCCACGCCTTCGGGGGGCCTCGTGACCGTACTCGATCCACGTCCGCCGGTCGTACGCGGACCGCGCCTTCAGGGGCCCGTGACCGATCCACGTCCGCCGGTCGTACGCGGCTCGCGTCTTCGGGGGCCCGTGACCGTGGCCGGTCCACGTCCGGGAGGGGGCTCGTGACCCTGCTCGAACTGCGCGACGTGGCGGTGACCTACCGGAGCGCGGCCGGGGACGTCCCCGCCGTGCGGGGCGTCTCGCTCGCCCTGGCGGAGGGCGAGGCGCTCGGCGTGGCGGGGGAGTCGGGGTCGGGCAAGTCGACGCTGGCCATGTCGCTGCTGCGGCTGCTACCCAGGGACACGCTGGTGTCCGGGGAGATCCTGCTGGACGGTGAGGACGTTCTCACGATGAGCTGGGGACGGCTGCGCGCGGTCCGGTGGGCGTCGGCCTCCCTGGTCTTCCAGGGCGCCCAGCACGCCCTGAACCCGGTGCGCAGGATCGGCGACCAGATCGCCGAGCCGTTGCGGGTGCACGGCATGGCGACCGGCGCGGCGGCGCGGCGCAGGACGGCGGAGCTGCTCGAACAGGTCGGCCTGCCCGCCTGGCGGGCGCGCGGCTACCCGCACGAGCTGTCCGGCGGGCAGCGCCAGCGCGTGATGATCGCCATGGCGCTCGCCTGCTCCCCGCGCCTGATCGTCGCCGACGAGCCGACCACCGCGCTGGACGTGATGATCCAGGCCCAGGTGCTCTCGCTGATCCGCTCGCTCATCGCCGAGCACGGGATCGGCCTCATCATGATCTCTCACGACCTGTCGGTCCTGGCCGCGACGTGCGACCGGCTCGCGGTCATGTACGCGGGCCGCGTGGTCGAGTCCGGTCCCTCACGCGAGGTCTTCCGGGACGCCAGGCACCCCTACGGCAGGGCGCTGGCCGGGGCCTTTCCCGCCGTCGGCGACCCCGCCTCCAGGATGGCGCCCAAGGGGCTGGGCGGCGACCCGCCCGACCCGGCCCACCTGCCCACGGGGTGCTCCTTCCACCCCCGCTGCCCGGTGTCGCTCGTCTCGTGCGCGTCGGAGCCGGTCGAGCTCTGGCCGGTGGACCGTACCGAGGCCCCTACCGAGGCGGGGCGTGCCGAGGGGCACACCGCCGCGTGTGTCCACGTCCGCGTCGACCGGGAGGCCCGATGACCCTGCTCGAAGCGCGGGACCTGCGGGTGGAGTTCGTCTCGCGCGGGCGCCGCGCCCGCGCGGTGGACGGGGTGAACCTCGTCGTGGGCGAGGGGGAGATCGTCGCGCTGGTCGGCGAGTCCGGCTGCGGCAAGACGACGCTGGCCCGCACCCTGCTCGGCCTGGAGCGGCCCGCCTCGGGGTCGGTCCTGTACGGCGGGGTCCCGCTCGCCTACTCCTCACGCGCGCTGCGGGCCCACCGGCGCGAGGTGCAGCTCGTCCTCCAGGACCCCACGGGGTCGCTCAACCCCCGGCACACCGTCTACGAGGCGGTGGCCGAGGGGCCGCGCATCCACCGCCTGCCCGCCGAGGGGGACCGGGTCGCGTCGGCGCTGTCGCGCGCCGGGCTGCGCCCCCCCGAGCGGTTCCTCAACCGCTACCCGCACGAGCTGTCCGGCGGCCAGCGCCAGCGCGTCGTCATCGCCGGGGCCCTCGCGCTCGACCCCAGGGTGCTGGTCGCCGACGAGCCGGTGGCCTCGCTGGACGCGTCGGTGCGCGGCGAGATCCTCGCGCTGCTGCTCCGCCTCCGCGACGAGCTGGGCCTGTCGGCGCTGGTCGTCACCCACGACCTCGGGCTGGCCTGGAACATCGCCGACCGCGTCGCGGTGATGTACCTCGGCAGGATCGTCGAGTCGGGCCCCGTGGAGCGGATCCTCACCGAGCCGTCGCACCCGTACACCCAGGCGCTGCTGTCGGTCCTGCCGGAGTCGCCGTCGCCCGTGGTGCTGGGCGGCGAGCCACCGGACCCGACCCGGATCCCGCGGGGCTGCCGCTTCCACCCGCGCTGCCAGGTCCTGGCCTCGGGCGCGGCGGCCGAGACGGGGGTCGACGGGCTGTGCGCGTCACAGACGCTGCCCGTCCTGCCGTCCTCGGCCGCCGCCCAGGTCGCCTGCCACCACGCCGAGGCCCGCGAGGGCAGGGCCAGGAGCGAGACCGAGGCGGAGCGGCGTTGAGGCGTGCCCGGCACCGGGAAGGCGTCTCACGGAGACCGGGAGCCCACCGGGAGCCGGGCGGTCAGGGACCGGGCAGCCAAGGACGGTCCAGCCAAGGGCCGGGCGGTCAGAGGCCGGGGAGGCGGCCGTTCCTGAACAGGTCGACGAAGAGCCCGTGGTCGGCCCTGGCCCGCGCCCCGTAGGAGTGGGCGAAGTCGACGAGGTTACGGGTGAAGCCGTCGGTGTCACCGCCGATCACGGCCACGATCGCGTCCTCGGTGGAGAAGTCGACCAGGTCGTGGCTGGACTCGTCGTCGGCCACCGAGTGCATCCTGGCCACGGCCCGGCCCAGGTCGCGGATGACCGAGGACAGCTCGTCCGGCTCGTTGACGTCGCCCCAGTCAAGGTCGGCGGAGTAGGGGGAGACCTCGGCGACCAGCTGGCCGACGCCGTTCAGCGTGGTGTAGCCGAGCCACGGGTCGGCGTACGCCTGCAGGGCCCGCTGCGACTCGGCGGTGCGGTGACCCTGGTGCTTGAAGTAGCCGTGCACCTTCTCGTCGGTGATGTGCCGCGCCACGGCCGGAACCTGGGCCTGCTTCATGTAGAGGATGACGTCGTTCTCCAGGGCCTGGGTGTGACCCTCGAGGAGCATGTTGTACGAGGGCAGCCCGGCCGAGCCGATCCCGATGCCGGTGCGCAGCGCGAAGTCCTTGATCTTGTGCTCGACCTCGGAGACCGTGGGAAGGGTCGTCAGATAGTCGCGGAAGGCCACCTCCACCGCCTCGCGGGTCTCCTGGTCCACCGGATAGCGGCCGTCCATGACGGCGAACCTGCGGTCGAAGTTCTCGACGGTGGTCTCCAGGTCCAAAAGCGCCACCCGGGTGTTCAGCCGGGCGAGCTGCAGCACCCGGTGGAGCACGCCGCTCGTGGTCTCGAGGGTGAGCGAGCCGATCGCGTCGTCCCCGCCGTCGGAGATGCCGTGCAGCTCGGAGAGGTACGAGTGGGCGAACTCGGTCACCAGATCGGTGATGACGTCGTCCGACAGCGCCTTGGCGTACCCGATGAGCGCGACGCTGGCCGCGAACCGCCGCAGGTCCCAGATGTACGGGCCGACGTAGGCCTCGTCGAAGTCGTTGACGTTGAACACCAGGACGCCGGAGGCGTTCATGTAGGTGCCGAAGTTCTCGGCGTGCAGGTCACCGTGGATCCAGACGCGGCGCGTCTGCTCGTCCAGGAAGGCGTCGTCGGCGAACGCGCCGGTCATGTCCGCGTAGAACAGGCAGGCGCTGCCCCGGTAGAAGGCGAAGGGCGAGGCGGCCATCTTCCGGAACTTGCGCCGGAAGGCGGCGGGGTCGCGCTTCATGGAATCACCGAACTCGGTGATCAGGACGTCGAGAATGTGCGCCGAGCGCCCATCGGTGGTCATGGTGGGCAGATTAGGTCGTGGGACCGAAACTCCGCCACATCCGGAGCATCACGGATCTGGAACGCGCCAATTCCCGGTCCCCGTTCCCGCCGGGATCGTGGGGGCGAGCAGGGCCTGCGGAGAGGGCGGGGAAAGGCGTCGACAACCGCACCCGCCGATCATAGGTTCGACGGTGCGGCCCGAAGCCGCGGGGGACCCAGGGCCTCGAAGGGGCGTTTCATACAGGGCGTCGCAAAAGGGGAGACCTCCCAAAAGGGGGCGCCTCGAAGGGGGTTTTCAAAAGGGGGTCAATGGGCTTGGAAGAGGAGCGCGGGCGTGGGGGGCTCGCGACGGCCCGAAGGACGGTCGAGGACTCACGGGAGAGGCGCGGAGGTCGGCATGGCGGCGCTGGAGGGCAGGACGGCGGTGGTCACCGGGGGGTCGCGGGGCATCGGCCGGGCGATCGTGGAGCGTCTCGCCCGTGACGGTGCGCACGTCGTCTTCAGCTACGCGAAGGCCGCCACGTCCGCGGGCGAGGTGGAGCGGACGGTCAAGGAGGCGGGCGGGAGCGCCCGCGCCGTCCAGGTCAACCTCGGGAAGCGGGGTGCCGCGCAGTGGCTGATGGAGACCGCCGAGGAGCTTCTCGGCGGTCTCGACATCCTGGTCAACAACGCCGCGCTGAGTTTCACCCCGGTCCCCATCGCGGAGACCACCGAGGAACTGTACGACCGCGCCATGGCGGTCAACGCCAAGGCCGCCTTCCTGACCATCCGCTACGCCGCCAGGCACATGCGCGACGGCGGCCGGATCGTCAACATCTCCACTCTCAACACCGTCCGTCCCGCGGCCGGCAACGCCCCCTACGCGGCGAGCAAGGGTGCCCTCGAACAGCTGACGGCCGTCGCCGCCCGCGAGCTCGGCGAGCGGGGCATCACCGTCAACACGGTCTCCCCGGGCGCCACGGACACCGACCTGCTGCGCGGCACCAACCCGGAGGAGCTCCTGGCCCAGATCGCGGCCCTCACCCCGCTCTCCCGCCTCGGCGAGCCCTCGGACATCGCGGACGTCGTGGCCTTCCTGGTGGGCCCCGACGGCCGGTGGCTCACCGGCCAGAACCTCCAGGCCAACGGGGGCCTCAGCTGAGTCGCTCTCCCCGCGATCGGCGGTCTTCCTCCCCGTGACCGGCTCCTCGGCAGGGCGGTCTTCAGCGGGACGGTCTTCGGCAGGGCGGTCTTCAGTGGGACGGTCTTCGGCGGCCACGGCGCGCGGGCGGCCCCGGAGACGTCCGGCCGTGAGCCGTGACCGGCGTCAGGCCGGCCGTCGCGCGTGGATGAACGCGCAAGGGCAGGCCGGCCGCCGCGTGTGGATGAACCCGCAGGGGCAGGCCGGCCGGCGCCTGTGGGTGACACCGAGCGTCAGGTCAGCCGCCGCGTGTGCGTGAACACGCCGCTGTAGGCGTTCAGCGCCGGCTGGCCGCCCAGGTGCGCGTACAGGACGGTGGCGTCGCGGGGGATCTCCCCGCCGGTGACGAGGTCGATCAGACCGGCCATCGACTTGCCCTCGTAGACCGGGTCGATGATCACGCCTTCGAGCTCGCCGGTGAGCCGGATCGCGTCCAGGGTCGACCGCACCGGGATCCCGTACAGGTCGCCGGCCCATCCGGCCAGGACCGTGATCTCGTCGTCCCGCAGGGGACGGCCGACGCCGATGAGCTCGGCCGTCGCCCTCGCTATCCGGGCGACCTGGTCGTGGGTCTCGTCGAGCTTCGCGCTCGCGTCGATCCCGATCACCCGGCGCGGCCGGCCGCCGGCCTCCTCCAGGGCGGCGAATCCGGCGATCATGCCGGCCTGGGTCGAGCCGGTGACCGCGCAGACCACGACGGTGTCGAAGAAGACGCCCAGCTCGCGTTCCTGCTCCGCCACCTCGTAGGCCCAGTTCGCGAACCCGAGCCCGCCGAGCCGGTGGTCGGAGGCGCCCGCCGGGATCGGGTACGGCGTGCCGCCGCGCGCCTTCACGTCCTCGATCGCCCGGTTCCACGAGTCCTTGAAGCCGATGCCGAAGCCGGCCGGGTCGAGCCGGACCTCGGCGCCCATGATCCGGCTCAGCATGATGTTGCCGACCCGGTCGTTGACGGGGTCGGGCCAGTCGACCCAGCTCTCCTGCACCAGCACCGCCTTCAACCCCAGCGACGCGGCGACGGCGGCGACCTGGCGGGTGTGGTTGGACTGGTGCCCGCCGATCGACACCAGCGTGTCCGCGCCCTGTGCGAGCGCGTCCGGGACGATGTACTCGAGCTTGCGGGTCTTGTTGCCGCCGTACGCGAGCCCGGAGTTGCAGTCCTCGCGCTTCGCCCAGATCGACGCCCCGCCGAGGTGCCGGGTGAGCCGCGGCAGCGGGTGGACGGGACTCGGCCCGAAGGTCAGCCGGTGGCGGGGGAAGTCGGACAGGGCCATGCTCACTCCTTGGTGGCGGGGAAGCCGGACATCGGGCAGGGCCACGTTCGCCCCTTGGTGGCGGGGAAGCCGGACATCGGGCAGGGCCACGCTCGCTCCTCGGTGGCGGGGAAGCCGGACGGGGGCACGCTCACTCCTCGGCGGCGGGCAGCGTGCGCCAGGTGTCGAAGGCGACCGCCGCCGCCTGGTCCGCGTCTCCGGCGGCACACAGCCGGATCAGGTTGTCGTGCCGGGCGAGGGACGCGCGTCCGCCCAGCGACGAGAAGCGCAGCCGCTCGGCGCGGCGCAG
The DNA here is from genome assembly GCF_042428775.1 of Streptosporangium vulgare. NCBI lineage: Bacteria > Bacillati > Actinomycetota > Actinomycetes > Streptosporangiales > Streptosporangiaceae > Streptosporangium > Streptosporangium vulgare. The sequence goes on from NZ_JBHMBS010000009.1 coordinate 88,229, forward strand.
CACCGGTGTGAACTGGTCGAGGACCGAGGCCAGGGCCCGGTTCGAGGCCACCCGCACGGGGATGCCGTGCAGCTCGTCGTCGGCGCGCAGGGCCGCCTCGACGTCGCCCGCCTCGATCGCCGCGCGGAACCGGTCGTTGGCCTCGCGCATCGCGTCGAGGTCGGTCTCGGTGAGACCGCCCACCGCCTCACGGACGGCGAGCTCGTGCATCGCCGCCACCACGTCGCGGGCCTCACGGATGTCGCGCAGGTTCAGCGAGCTCACCATGGTGGAGCGTCCCGGCTGGGCGACGACCAGCCCGGCCTCCGCGAGCCGCAGCAGCGCCTCGCGGATCGGGGTGCGGCTCACCCCGAGCCAGGTCGCCAGCTCGACGTCGCGTAACTGCTCGCCGGGCGCGAGGCTGCCGTCGACGATGGCGTCGCGCAGGCGCTGGTAGACGTTGTCACGCAGGAGATGCCGGTCGATGGCGGGCGTGTCTCGCGGGATGGGCATGCAATATATTGCACACACCAGGCGGGAAACTTCAACCTGGCCGTGGCGTTGACAGTGTGTGCAATATATTGCATATTTCATTTCGAGAGCGGCAGCCGCCACTCTCCCTACCGAGAGGAAGCCCCTGATGAGCACCACATCCCACGAGCCCGTGGCGGCAGGCACTCCCACCGTCGTCCTGGTCCACGGCGCCTTCGCCGAGTCCGCGAGCTGGAACGGCGTGGTGGCCGACCTCAGGCGCCGTGGCTACCCGGTCGTCGCCGTCGCCAACCCGCTGCGCGGGCTGCGGGAGGACGCCGAATACCTGCGCAGCGTGCTCGACAGCCTGACCGGCCCGGTCGTGATCGCCGGTCACTCGTACGGCGGATCGGTGATGAGCGAGGCCGCCGACGGGGCCGAAGGCGTCGTCGCGCTCGTCTACGTCGCCAGCTTCAACCTGGAGGTCGGCGAGAGCACCGGCGAGCTGGCGGCCAGGTTCCCCGGCGGCGAGCTCGGCTCCGCCCTCTACCCGGTGCCGTACCCGCTGGCAGGCGGGGGGACGGGGACCGACCTGTACATCCGGCAGGACGAGTTCCGTGCGGTGTTCGCCGCCGACGTCGCCCCGGAGACGGCCGAGCTGATGGCGGCCACCCAGCGGCCCATCGAAGCGACCGCGCTGGCGGACAAGGCGACCAGGGCGGCCTGGAAGACCATCCCGTCCTGGACCATGGTCACCACCCAGGACCTGGCCATCCCCGCCGAATCCATGCGCTTCATGGCCAAGAGGGCGGGGTCGACGACCGTCGAGATCGACGCCTCCCACGCCGTCACCGTCTCCCAGCCGGCCGCCGTCGCCGACCTCGTCGACGCCGCCGCCCGCGCCACCACCTGACGCGGCCACCCGGCCGCCGCACGGCTCCTCGCGGGGCGGTTCGCCCGTTCGAGGTTCGCCGTGAAGGAGGGCGTTCGCCGGTGGTGCGAGGTCCGGCGGGGTCAGCGCTCGTACTCCTTCAGGGTGATGGCGTTCGCCGTCCGCCGGATGCCCTTGGCGATCAGGCCCTTCCAGGGCACGTAGGGCAGGAGCTTGTAGTTCTGGTTGACGAACCAGGCCATGAACCGGCTCTCGGGAACCATCCACCTGCCCACCCCGTCGCCCGCCTTCTGGCACCCCGCCGCGTACTCGCGCATGGCCTCCTCGTAGGAGGCGAAGCCCGCGCGGTGGTCGCCGCCCGCGGCGGCCAGCTCCCCGGCGAGGACATAGGCACCGATCATGGCCAGGCCGGTGCCCATGCCCGACAGCGGCGAGGCGCAGTAGGCGGCGTCCCCGAGCAGCGTGACCCGGCCGGCCGACCAGCTGTCCATGTGGACCTGGCTGATCGAGTCGAAGTAGAAGTCCTGGGCCTCCCACATCGCGTCCAGCAACCGGGGGGCCTCCCAGCCGACACCGGCGAACGCCTCGGCGAGGATCTTCTTCTGCCGCTCGGTGTCGCGGCGGTCGTAGCTCAGCGCGGGGGAGCCGAAGTAGAACGTCGCCTTCGCCTCGGTGTTCCCCCGGGCGCTGTACATGCCGACGAGCTTGCCGGGGGTGTTGTAGATCTGCCCGGTGTGGTCGAGCCCGAGGTGGTTGGCGGTGGTGAAGATCGCGCAGTACAGGCCCATCTCCTTCACGAACCGCGACTCCGGGCCGAACGCGAGCGCCCGGACGTTGGAGTGCAGCCCGTCGGCCCCCACGACCAGGTCGAACCGGCGCGGCTCACCGCGCTCGAAGGTGACCTGAACGCCACCGCCGCCCTTCGCGTCCTCGGTGAGGGAGGTGATGGAGTCGTCGAAGACGTACTCGACGTGGTCCCGGGTGTGCTCGTACAGGATGCGCGCCAGGTCGCCGCGCAGGATCTCCAGGTCGCCGCTGAAGACGTCGGCGGGCATGCTGGAGACCTTCTTGCCGGCGGCGTTGACGTACGCCATCGCGCCCATGTTCGTCCGCTCGCGCCGGATGTCGTCCAGGATTCCCATCCGGTCGAGCATGGTGAGGTGGGCCTCGCCGCGGAAGTCGACCGCGTAGCCGCCGTCGCGGACGCCGGGCGCCCGTTCCACGATCGTGGGGGTGAAACCGTGGCGGTGCAGCCAGTAGGCCAGCGCCGGACCGGCGACGCCGGCCCCCGAGATCAGGATGTTCTTGTTCTTGAGCCGCGGTGTGGTGTTCATGGGACTGAGCCTGTCCGAGGGCGCTCACCGCCCGCTCACCGCGAGCTCACCGCTCTCACCGGACGCTCACCGCGAGCCGTAGACCCGCACACCCGCACACCCCACGCTCGCACGCCCGCGATCCCGTGGCCGCGGGCCACGAGCCCGCACACCTGCATGCCCGCACGCTCGCACGTACGCCATCCCGTGGGCGGCGGGCCACGAGCCCGCGCGCCGGTCAGCCGGGTGGGACCGGCTTGTGGTCGGCGAGGTGGCCGATCGGTGAGGTCCGGATGAAGGTCTCGGAGACACCGGCCAGGCGCAGCGCGTCCGTCCCGGACAGCCGCGCGCCCTCGCGGTGGGCGGCCTCGTACGGCGCCTCGCCCAGCGCGGCCCGTGCGGCGGCGGCCGTACGGGAGACGTCGGGGTCGTCCTCGCCGGCGACTCCCCGCAGGGCGACGGCCGCGCCGAGCAGCAGGGCGGCGCCGGGGGCGTCCCCGTCGAGCAGCGCGATTCCGGCGAGGGCCTCGATCGGGCGGGCGCCCTCGGTGATCGCCCCTGTTTCCACCGCCACCTCTGCGGCGCGCCGGTGCAGGGCGCGGGCCTCGGTGAGGTCGCCGGAGAGCTCGGCGATCCTGCCGAGCCCGAGGAGCGCGCTCGTCCGGTTTCCCGCGCTCCGCACCCAGTGCGTCTCGAACCGGTCGAGCGCCTGCTCGTACAGCACGCGCGCCCCGGCCAGGTCTCCCTCCAGTCGCGCGATGTCGCCGAGGCCGCGCAGCGCCGCGGCCAGGTAGGTGGGGCTGCCCGAGTGGCGGGCGATCTCGGCGGCCCGCTCGTAGTCGGCGCGCGCCCGCCGGAGGCCGGTGCCCGCGGGGTCCTTTCCGGTCCGGGCGGCCTGGACGCGGTAGTCGCCCCGGTTGCACAGCAGGTCGGGGATGTCCTCAAGGGCGCCGAGCCGCTCGGTGAGGGCTAGGGCCTCGTCGGTCAGGGTGATCGCTTTTTCGGGGTCGCCGCGCAGGGCCGCCAGACCGGCCAGCGCGTCCAGGGCGAGCGACGTCCCCCACCGGTCGCCCAGCGAGCGGAACGCGTCGGCGGCCGAGGTGAACTCGTACTCGGCCTGCGTCAGGTCCCCGGCCGCGAGCTGCGGATATCCCCACAGCAGGTGGACGACGGCCCTCTCCCAGGGATCGTCTCCCGCCCGCCCGCGTTCGATCACCGCGAGGGCGACGCTCGAATCCTCCGCCCCGGAGTCGACCATCGGCCAGAGGAAGGTGATGATCGGGTGGCGGTGCGGACGGCCGGGGTCGACGACGGTCGCCTCGGCCGTCGCCCGGTGGCGTTCCCACGCCTCCCGGCCACTGCCACCGGCCGCCGCCACCAGGGCGCAGAGCACGTATCCGTCCCCGAGCCCCGGGGGTGGGCTGTCACCGATCACGTCCAGGAGCGCGACCGCCGGGGCCGTCGCCAGGGTCCGCATACCGCGCATCCAGAAATACGGTGACAAGCAGGCGAACAGTCCGAGGGCGAGCTCGACCTCCCTCGCCTCGACGGCCCAGCGCAGGGCGGCCTGGAGGTTCGCGTGCTCCGCGCCGAGGATCTCCAGCCACCGGAGCTGCTCGGCACGCCGCAGGTGGGGGTCCGCCTCCCGCGCCAGCTCCAGGAAGTGGTCCGCGTGCGCGCGCCGCAGGGCCTCGGACTCCCCGGCCACCTCCAGCTGCTCGGCGCAGTAGGCGTGGATCGTGTCGAGCATCCGGTAGCGCCCGCCGCCCACCTCCACCAAGGACTTGTCGGCGAGGGAGTCCAGCACGTCCTCGGCGTCGGGCACCCCGCAGACCAGCGCCGCGGCCTCGGCGGTCGCGCCGCCGGAGAAGACCGTCAGGCGCCTGGCCATCACCTGCTCGGCCCCGGACAGCAAGTCCCAGCTCCACGCCACGACCGCGCGCAGCGTCCGGTGCCTGGCGTCGGCCGTGCGGCTGCCCCGCGACAGCAGGCGGAAGCGGTCGTCCAGGCGGGCGGCGAGCTCGGGGAGCTCGTACGTGCGGGCCCTGGCCGCCGCGAGCTCGATGGCGAGCGGCAGGCCGTCGAGCTCGTCGCAGATCCGCCGTACGATCTCCGCCCCGGCCTCGTCCAGCGCGAAACCGGGGCGCACGGCCGAGGCCCGGTCGGCGAAGAGGCGCGCGGCGGGGGACGGGCCGAGCGGCCGGACCGGCCACAGGTTCTCGCCGGTGATGCCGAGCGGCTCCCGGCTCGTCGCCAGGACGCGCAGCTCAGGACATCCGGCGAGCAGCCGCGCGGTCAGGTCCGAGGCCGCCTCGACGACGTGTTCGCAGTTGTCGAGCACGAGCAGCAGCGGCCGGTCGGCCAGCGCCGCGAGCAGCCGGGAGACGGGCTCGGTCTCCTCGGGCGCGATGAGCAGCCCGCTCTCGCGGAGACCGAGCGCGCCGAGCAGGGTCTGGGGCAGCTGCCGCCCGTCGCGCAGCGCCGCGAGTTCGACGAAGCAGACGTCCGGCAGGCCGCTCGCGACCTCGATCGAGAGCCTGGTCTTGCCCGCCCCGCCGGGACCGAGCAGGGTGACCAGGCGCGCCGTTCCGAGCAGCCGGGTGACCTCGGCCAGGTCCTCGGCGCGACCCACGAAGCTGGTCAGCTGCGCCGGTGGCGCGGGCGGCTCGTACGGTCGCTCGCCCCTGAGCAGCTCCTGGTGGACGGCCGCGAGCTCGGCCGAGGGGTCCGCGCCGAGTTCGTCGGCGAGCAGCCGCCGCGTCTCCTCGAACACGAGCAGGGCCTCCGCCTGCCTGCCGCCCGCCCGCAGGGCGCGCATGAGAAGGCTCCTGAGCCTTTCCCGCAGCGGGTGCCTCGCGGTCAGCTCCTGCAGCTCGGGCACCGCGGCCCGGTGCTCGCCCCGCCGGAGGTCGGCCTCGATCCGGTCCTCCAGCGCGCCGAGCCTGCGCTCCTCCAGCCGCAGCACCAGGGCCTGTACGGAGGCGGCGTCCGCGGCGTCGGCGAGCGCGGGCCCCCGCCACAGGTCCAGGGCCTGCCGCAGCAGTACGGCCGCCCGCGCCGGGTCGCCGCCGAGCAGGGCCCGGCGTCCCTCGTCGGACAGCCGCTCGAAGCGGTGGACGTCGAGGTCGGCGGGGTCGATCGCGAGCCGGTAGCCCGAGGGGACGGCCTCGATCTCGGCCTCGCGTCCCAGGACCTGGCGGAGCCGGGACACCTGCGACTGCAGGGCGTGCGCCGCCCCTCCCGGTGGCCGCGAGCCGTAGAGGTCGTCGATCAGCAGGTCGGCCGTCACCACCTCACCGGCGCGGGCGAGCAGCAGGCCCAGCAGCGCCCGCCGGGCCGGGCCGCCGATGCGGACCTCGGCCCCGATGTCCCCGATGTCGGCGACGGCGGCGGCGTCGGTGCCGCCCCCGGAGGAGGTCTCGGCGCCGTCGTGCCATACCCGTGTGGTGCCCAGGATCCCGAACCGCATGAGGGCAATTGTCTTCCCTCGCGCGGTCTCACGTCTTCCGTCCCGGCGGGCCGCTCGCCGCCGGAGGCGGGGGGTGGGGGAGGCGAGCGGTCACGCCTTGGCGGGTCCCGTCCCGTGGACGGCGTTCCCGCGGTGGGAAACGCGCCCTGGCGGGCGTGGGGGACCCGCCAGGACGCGTTCCGCCCCGAGCGCGGCGACGGAGGACCCCGGCGAGGGATGGGGTCCTCGGCCTGCTAGTCGCGCTCGGAGTCTGTGGTGGCGAGGGCGCGGACCGGGTGGTCCGCGCCCTCCTCCGAGAGGTCGTCGTCGGGTGCGGGCCGCCGGTAGTGCTGTGAGATGAGGCGGGCCGCTCCCACCGGGTCGTCGGCCGGGTGGGACGACTCAACGCCGTCCTCGTTCCAGACGAACAGCCCGTTCTTGCACCAAACAGTTAGATCGGTCAGCACGGAGAGCACGGACATGCCGGTTCCGTTGCTCTGGTAGGTGTGCGTGAATCCCTGGCGGTGCAACGCGTAACGCAGTAAACGTGTTGCCTCGCGGGGATCGCGCCATGGCAAGTGCGGCGTATCCGTGCGGACCGACAGCACCGGCCTCCACCCCCTCGCTGACCTTTCGATGGATTTGTACCAACGATTGGATGATGCGGGTCTTGGGAGGTTGGGTCAAGGGGCTGTTCCCCGCTAGAACCAGATCGTCTAGTTTTGTTGGCACAAAGGGGACTTAATGGCACGGTCAACGCTGTATCAACAGGTGGCCTCCGATCTACGGAGGACCATCTACTCCGGTGTGCTCGGCCCGGGGGATCAGCTACCGACCGAGGCGGAACTCATGCTCGCGCACCAGGTCAGCCGCAACACCGTACGGCTGGCTCTCGGCGAGCTCGTGAACGAGGGCCTGGTCACCCGCACCCCCCGCAGGGGCACCGTCGTCAGGGAACGCCGCCCGCTGCTCATGCACCCCCAGCGCGAACTCCAGCCACGGCGCGAGGAGACCCTGGAGGCGTTCGCCTGGGCCGTCTCCCAGGAGGGGCGCGCGCCGAGCCAGGAGATCGAGGTCTCGATCGTGCAACCGGCCGAGGAGATCGCCAGCAGGCTGGAGCTCTCCGACGAGGAGCTCGCCGTGGTCCGCCGGCGGCTGCGCTTCGTGGACGGCCAGCCGTACAACACCAACGACTCCTACTTCCCCCTGGCCCTGGTCGCCGACTCCGAGATCACCCGTCCCGGCGACATCGTGCGCGGGGCCAACAAGGTCCTGGAGGAACTCGGCCACCGGCAGGTGCGGGTGGTCGACGACATCTGGGCGCGGATGCCCAACAGCGCCGAGACAGAGCGGCTCCAGCTCCAGCTCGGCACGCCGGTCGTCGTCTACATCCGGGTCGGCTACGACGAGGACGACACTCCCGTGCGCGTGGCGGTGTCGGTCCTGCCCGCCGACAAGCACCTGATCCGGTACGAGCTGGAAAGCCGTTGACGTCTCCGTGACCGCCCTGACGGGCCGGCCCCCGTTCCGCCCGCGCCGCGGGCGAGCACCGGGCCGCGCCCGCCGGGTGGCTAGACGCCGCTTCCCCCGCTTCCCCGACTCTTCCCGCTTCTCCGCGTCTCCCCGCTCTCCCGCGTCTCCCCGCTCTCCCGCGTCTTCCTGCTTTCCCGCGTCGCCCGCCCCGACGGGCCTCTCCCCGCCGTCTCAGGCGTTCCCGGCGGCACCTTTCGCTTCGTCGAGTCTTCTTCCGCCGTTCCCGGCGGAGCCTTTCACCCCGGCGAGTCTTCTCCCGTCGTCCTCGGAGGCGTCTTCCGCGTCGGTGGCGCCTTTCGTCCCGGCGGGTCTCCTCCCACCGCCTTCGAGGGCTCCTTCCGCGTCGGCGGGTCCCTTCCCGCTGTCCCCGGCCGCGTCTTTCGCTCCGGCGGGCCTCCTCCCGCCCCCTCCGATCGCGGTCTCCCCGCTCGCCTCAGGCCCCTAGGCGGTCCGCCTAGCCCGGCATGGATGCCGTGCGCCATCACATGGACACGCTCCGTGTCATCTCATGCACCGAACGCAACGAAGGGATGAACCATGCACTCGAACACCGCCAGTCCCACCACCACGCGCCCGTTCACGCTGCGCAGGGCCACGGACGGTGACCTCGACGGGGTGCTCGCGCTCCTCGCCGAGACCGCCGGGTGGCTGAACCGCCGCGGCGTGCGGCAGTGGCCCGCCGACGGTTTCCCCGCCGGGCGCATCACCCCGCTGATCGGCGAGGGCGTCCTTTACCTGCTGGACAGGGGGGAGGAGCCGGGCGGCCGGAACGGGGAGGGAGGGCCCGTCGCCACCCTCGCCCTGGACGGCCACGCCGACCCCGAGTTCTGGACCCGGGGGGACGACCCCGGTTCGGCGCTCTACGTCCACAAGCTGGCCGTGGCGCGCGACCACGCGGGCACGGGACTGGGGGAGGCGCTCCTCGACTGGGCGGGCCTGCGGGTCCTGGCCTTGGGGAAAAGGTGGCTCCGGCTTGACTGCTCCAAGGACAACCCGGGGTTGCAGGGCTACTATCGGGGACAGCGTTTCACGCATCTCCGCACGGTCGACCTGCCGCATCGTGCCTCCGGCGCCCTGTTCCAGCGGCCGGGGGGCCTGCGCGCTCGCGCGTCCGGCCTCGCGCTGCCCTTCTCGGACCGGCGTGGGGCGTCCGTCCCCGAGCATGTCTGAACCACGGCGATCCCAGGACAAAGCCATCCGATAGCCTCCATTCATGACCGGATCCTTGCTTGAGGTGATCACGCTCAACGTGCGCGACGCCGTCGCCGCGGAAGCGGGCGGCGCCGATCGCCTGGAGGTCGTCGCCGACATGGCCTCCGACGGGCTCACCCCGGCGGCGGAGACGGTCGCGGCGATCTCCAAGGAATGCGCGCTGCCGCAGATGGTGATGTTGCGCGGCGAGGCCTCGTTCCTGGCCACGCCCGAGTCGCTGAAGGCCCTGAGCCGCGACGCCAGGGCCCTCGCCGACGCGGGCGCGGCCGGGTTCGTGTTCGGTTTCCTCGACGAGGCGGGGGCGGTCGACCTGGCCGCCACCGAGGCGCTCATCCACGCGGTCGCGCCGCTGCCCTGGACCTTCCACCGGGCGGTGGACCACGCGGCCGACACCCAGGCGAGCTGGCGCGCCGTCCGGCTCCTGCCCAACCTCGCCACCGTGCTCACCTCGGGTGCGCCCGGTGGCGTGGCGGACGGGCTGCCGCTGCTCAAGACCCGGTGCGAGGCGGGCGACGGCCCGCTGATCATGGCCGGCGGCGGGCTGCGGCCCGGCCACGTCAGGGTGCTGATGGAGTACGGCGTGCGGGCCTTCCACGTCGGCAGCGCCGTGCGGGCGTCCTGGTCGGACCCGGTCGACGCCCGCCGGGTCCGCGAGTGGCGTGCCCTGATCGACTGAAGCCCGCCGGGATCCCCGGGCGACCGGGCTTACCCCCGGGCGGACCGGGCGTCTCCCCGGCGGACCGGTCCTTCCCCGGTGCACCGGTCCTTCCCCGGCGGACCGGGCCTTCCCGGCGAGACGGGTGACCGGAGTCAGGCCGTCGGCTCTTCGGGGCCGGTGCCCAGCGCCAGGTCGGCGCGGCGGAGGGCGGCGGCCATGGTCTTGATCGTGGCGGGCTCGTCCATCACGCCCTCACCGGCGTCGCGCCGCTCCTCCCAGGCGCGCACCCGACGGGCGTACTCCCCGTACCGGGACAGGTGGAAGGCGTAGACCGCCGCGTACCGGCTGACCAGGTGGGAGGGGTGCATGTCCCAGCCCTGGTAGAAGCCGTGGGTCAGGGAGTGCCCGACCAGCCTCGCGTGGCGCCGCCACAGGTCCCGCACGTCACGCCCGCCGTCCGAGGCGGGGGAGGCGGCCAGCGAGCCGTCCGACAGCTCCACCCCGGTCCCGGCGAATACGGTCTGCATGACGTGCCTGGCGTGGTCGCAGGCGGGATGGTCCAGCCGCTGCTCGTGCGGAGGGAGGGCGCAGCTCGCCGTGTAGTCGAAGACGCCGAAGTGCGCCGCAGCCAGCCTGCCCCGCAGGGAGGTCACCAGGCCCGCGTCGAGGAACAGCACCGTTTGCGGCGCCTCCACCTGGATCTCGAACCTCAGCGTGCCCCGGCCGAGCCCCAGCCCGTCCTCCAGCGCGTCGAGGCAGTCGGCGAACTGGTGCAGGTAGTCCCTCATCAGCACCTTGGGAAAGGTGATCACGAATCCCTCGGGCAGCCGCCCGGCTCGTTCGGTCACGCCGGTGAGGAAACCGTCCAGGGTCCTGACGGCGCGGACCGGGTCGCCGTCGGCGAACGACTTCACCCGCAGCCCCCAGCGCCGGGGGAGCGTCCCGGCCGCGTGCATGGCCGCGACCGCCTTGGCGGCGGCGGAGGCGTGGCCGTCCTCCTCCCCGGGACGTGTCCCGTAGCCGTCCTCGAAGTCGATCCGGAGGTCTTCGACGGGCTCCCGGGCGAGCTTGGCGGCCACCCTCCCGTGCACGGCCCCGGCGAGGTCCTCGCCCGCGCCGGGAGGCACGCCGGGAGTCGCGCCGAGGACCGTGGCCAGGTCGGCCTCCGTCAGGTGCCGCCGGAACAGCTCCAGCGCGGCGTCACCCCACTCCCGCGTCGTCACGTCGTCGAACCGGTCGGCCGGGACGTAGACCGTGTGCACGGGCTGCCACTCGACCGGCCGGTACGGGTACAGCGCGGACTGCTCGCGATGGGTCTGCGCGAAACCCGGGATCAGGGCGGACGGGTCGGCGAGCGTGACGCGCATGCTGGTGTTCCTCCTGGACGTGCGGGATGTGCTGGACGTGCCGGTCCGGGTGAGGGCCGGTTCGGGCTGAGGGCCGTGGTCCCCGTTCGGCCCGTTCGGCCCGTTCGGCCCGTTGAACCCGTTGAGCCCGTTGGGCCGGTTCGGCTCGTTCGGTCGGTCCGGCCGGTTCAGCCGGTCTCCAGGTCGTTTCCCGAGCGTGGTTCCCGATCGCAGGCGGTGAGCATCGCGGCGAGGCCGAGGAGCTTCACCCGATCGCCCCGGTCGAGGGATCTGGCCAGGGCCGCCTCGGCCGCCTCGATGGCGAGCCAGTGCTCGTAGGTGATCGGCGACACCCCCCGGGCCGCGAGAAGGTCGTCCAGGTCAGCGCGGCGTACCGGATCGCGTCCGGCCAGGTCGGCGAGGAGGGTGCGGACCGTCTCGGCGGCGTCGGACTTGTTGGTGCCGATCACACCTGTGGGGCCCCGCTTGAGCCAGCCCGCGACGTACTCGCGGTCGCGGACCCGGCCGGCCTCGTTCGGCACGGTCATGGTGGTCTCCGAGAAGGGGACGCCGGGCAGCGGCACGCTCTGGTAGCCGACCGAGCGCAACACCATGCCGGCCGGGATGGTCTCGAACTCGCCGGTGCCGACGACCCGGCCGTCGACCAGCCGGGTGCGCTCCAGCTTGAGCGCCTCCACCCGCTCCTCACCGATGATCTCCACCGGGCGCATCCAGAACCGCACGTCCAGCCGCCGGGGGCGGCCCATGAAGGGGCGGGTGGTCCAGCTCCGCAGGACCTCGACGTTCCCCCGGACCTGCCGGGACGCCGTCGTGACGTCCGCCACGCACTCCTCCGGCCGCACGCGCACGTCCGCGTTGGCCAGCTCGCCCAGCTCCCTGAGCTCCTTCAGGGTGAACTTGGCGTGCTCGGGCCCCCGGCGTCCGATCATGTGGATGGTCTTCACCTCGCTGGCGGCCAGCCGGGCCAGCACCTCCTCGGGCACGTCCGTGGCACGCAGTTCCTCGGCCGTCTTGGCCAGGACGCGCACCACGTCGACCGCCACGTTGCCCACGCCGATCACCGCGACCTCGGGGTTGTCGAGGACGAAGCGGTCGGCGGGCATGTCGGGGTGGCCGCAGTACCAGTTGACGAAGTCGGTGGCGGCCACGCTGCCCGGCAGGTCCTCGCCGGGAATGCCCATCCGCCGGTCGACCATCGCGCCGGTGCAGTAGACGACGGCGTCGTAGCAGCCGAGCAGGTCGGCGACGTCGACGTCCTTGCCCAGCTCGACACCACCGAGGAACCGCACCTCGGGAAGCTCCAGCACGCCGCGCAGGTAGCCCGCTATCGACTTGATCGAGGTGTGGTCGGGAGCCACCCCGTACCGCACCAGCCCGTACGGCGTCGGCAGGCGCTCCAGGACGTCCACCCTGAGAGGCACGGTGGCCTGCTTCGTCAGGGCCTCGGCGGTGTAGATCCCGGCGGGTCCTGACCCCACGATCGCGACTCGTAGTGACATGTCGCCTCCCCGGCGTTGGATGTCATGAACGCGATGCCTGCTCGATTCTGTATCACCCGGGGGCAACCTGCCAGACTCACGCGCCGACATGATCGATTCGTTCGCCGGGGACCGCGGGCGCGTGATCTGAATATGTCGTTCGGCGTCGGCTGGATCAGCACTCTCGAGGCGCCCGCGGGCCTGGACGCCTCGAGAGTGCTGAGTCGCACCGGCCTGGCCTACCGGGCCGGTGGGCCGCCCGCCGGCTTCTTCCGCGCCGTGCTCGCCGAGGCGCGCCGCAACGCGGCCCTGACGGTCGAGGCACGTCGCGCCATCGCCGTGCCGGCCGAGGCGCGGGGCGCCACTGCCGTGCCGGTCGAGGTGCGGGGTGATTCCCAGGTCCCGGCCGAGGCCCGGAGCGACTCCGGGGTTCCGGCCGGTTCGGCCCGCCCCGTGGCGTGAGGTCGGGTACCGGATCAGCACTTGCGGGGACAAGCCCGGCGGATCACAGTTGGTTCTCGTGAGTTCAGGAGCGGAGAAGCGCCGCAAAGCGAGTGCCCGGCGTCCGAAGGACGGTCCGCTTCAGGACATGAGGGGACCACACCGGACAGGACGCGCTCCCGGCTCCTCAGGCTCTCCCGACTCTCCCGATATTTCTGACATCTCCGGTATACCTGATGCCTCCGATGGGGACCGGCCTTCGTGCGGGCTCCGGTACGAGGCGTTCGGCCGGGTGATGGCCGCGCTCGCGGGGGAGTCGGAGCTCATGGAGTCCTGCCGTGACCTGACCTGGTGGCGCGGGGCCGACCACGGCTGGTACATCGAGTGGCGCGACGGCCCCGGCGCGGCCGACATCGCCGCCGTCCTGGCCAGGCACGTCCGCGATCCGGGCCGCCCGGGCGCCCTGGTCACCCGCTCCGGTCCCGCCACGGCGGGTGGCGCCACCCTGGACGTCATGGGCGTCCCGTTCGTCCTGCGCGCCGTCGACCCCGTGCACCGCGAGCGGTTCCGCGGCAGGGCCGGTCTGCGCCGCCTCGGGGAGGCGCTCGACACCACCCGCAGGACCGCCTCCCGTCACCCCTGGGAGATCCTTCTCGGCGGCTGACGCCCAGGGGCGGCCGAGCCGGTGGCGTCGTATCGCGGCACCGCGGGCCGTCCCGGCGGCGGACGGGACGGCGAACCGGTCGCGGCCACCCGGACACCCGGGATACCCGGGACACCCGATGAGAAAGGCGGGAAAGGGGCGGACGGCGTCGCGGACGCCCGGCCGCTCCCCGGGGAAGGCGATGGAAAGGCTCACGGCGACAGGCCGGGCCGAACGCCCGTCCACTTTACTGTCATCAAGCGCTCGCTTGCTTTGCAAACTTGACGTATTAGGGATGTTTCCCCAGGTCAGATACACTGCCGATAGCCACTAGCAAATGTGATCGGGGGATCAGTGGCTTTGGGAGAACGTAACTACACGCTTGACTTCGTCGCCGGAGACCGCCGGGATCGCGCCATTCTCCGGCACATGATCCTCTCTCTTTTCGTGGGGATGCTCCTCGGCGGAGTCGGAGCGCTGCTGGCCTACGGTCCCGAGTTGCTGTACGCGCTCTACAACCCGTACGCCTACCTCCTCTTCGTCGTCGTCATGGGACGGACGGCGGCGGGTATCGGCTGGGCCGTCCTCTCCAGCGTGCTGGCCGCGTTCGGCCCGATCCTCTCGCTGCTGGTCGCCACCATCTTCGAGAAGAACGCCTGGCTCCTGGGCCTCGGCGGCGACGGCGCCTCGATGAACCTCCTGATCGCCAACCTCGTCGCCGTCGGCGTCCTCTCCTACCTCGCCAAGCGCTACGACCGCTGGGGGGACCTCGCGGCCGGCGGTGCGGCCGGGCTGGCCCTGCTCGACGGGATCGACAAGGTGATGCCCGGCGGGCCCGAGCACGTCTCCGGTTTCTGGCCGTGGGGCGTCGCGGTGGTGATCGCGATCGTGCTGGGGATGCTGCTCTCGCTGGGACGCGGCTGCGACCGGGTCTGCTCCGCGCTGATCGCGTTCGTCCTCGGGGCCTCGTACTTCGTTTTCCTCACCGGCCTCTGAGTCCTCACCGCGTCCTCACCGCCGGGCGCGGAAGCGGTCGACCGCAGACAATCGGCTTGCGAGACTCGATAGCCTGTAGAACACCGAACCTCGCTAGCTAGGAGTAGCCGTGCTGCTGCGCATGTCGTCGCTGTTTCTTCGAACGCTGAGGGACGACCCGGCAGATGCGGAAGTCCCGAGCCACAAGCTGCTCGTCCGCGCCGGTTACGTCCGCCGTGTCGCCCCCGGCGTCTACTCCTGGCTGCCGCTCGGCAAGACGGTCCTGGAGAACGTCACGCGCGTCGTGCGCGAGGAGATGAACCGCATGGGCGGCCAGGAGGTGCTCTTCCCCGCCCTGCTGCCCCGCGAATACTACGAGGCGACCGGCCGCTGGACCGAGTACGGGGACACGCTCTTCCGCCTCAAGGACCGCAAGGGGGCCGACTATCTCCTCGGCCCCACCCACGAGGAGATGTTCACCGACATGGTCAAGGGGGAGTACGCCTCCTACAAGGACTATCCGGTGACCCTCTACCAGATCCAGACCAAGTATCGCGACGAGGCCCGCCCCCGGGCCGGCATCCTGCGCGGGCGCGAGTTCATCATGAAGGACTCCTACTCCTTCGACCTCGACGACGACGGCCTCAAGCGCTCCTACGAGCGCCACCGCGAGACCTACATCAAGACCTTCGACCGGCTCGGCATCACGTACAAGATCTGCTTCGCCACGTCGGGAGCGATGGGCGGCTCCGCCTCCGAGGAGTTCCTCGCCCCCGCGGAGACCGGCGAGGACACCTTCGTGGCCTGCCACAACTGCGGCTACGCGGCCAACGCGGAGGCCGTCGTCACCACCGCGCCGCCCGCGATCACCGACGAGCGGCCCGCCGCGCGGGTGCTCGACACCCCCGACACCCCGACCATCGAGTCGCTGGTCAACCACGTCAACGAGCACCACGGCCTCGGCATCACCGCCGCCCAGACGCTCAAGAACATCGTGATCAAGGTGACCGTCCCCGGATCGGGCAAGACCGAGACCCTGATCGTCGGCGTCCCCGGAGACCGCGAGGTCGACTTCAAGCGGCTGGAGGCCTCCCTCGCCCCCGGCGAGCCCGCCATCTTCGAGGCCGAGGACTTCGCCAGACACCCCGGCCTGGTCCGCGGCTACATCGGTCCCCAGGTCCTCAAGGACCTCGGCATCCGCTACCTCGTCGACCCCCGCGTGGTCGACGGCAGCGCCTGGGTGACCGGCGCCAACGAGCCCGGCAAGCACGCCGCGGACGTCGTCGCCGGCCGTGACTTCGTCGCCGACGGCACCATCGAGGCCGCCGAGGTCCGCGCGGGCGACGCCTGCCCGGTCTGCGGCTCCGGCCTGTCCATCGACCGCGGCATCGAGATCGGCCACATCTTCCAGCTCGGCCGCAAGTACGCCGACGCCGCCAAGCTCGACGCCCTCGGCCCCGACGGCAAGCCGGTCCGCGTCACCATGGGCTCGTACGGCATCGGTGTCTCCCGGGCGGTGGCGGTGCTGGCCGAGCAGAGGCACGACGAGCTCGGGCTGGTCTGGCCCCGCGAGATCGCCCCCGCCGACGTCCACATCGTGGGCACCGGCAAGGACGGCCAGGTCGAGGCCGCCACCCGGATCGCCGAGGAGCTGGAGGGCCGCGGGCTGCGCGTCCTGGTCGACGACCGGCCCGGCGTCTCGCCGGGGGTGAAGTTCAAGGACGCGGAGCTGCTCGGCATGCCGACGATCCTGATCGTCGGCCGGGGGCTCACCCAGGGCGTCGCGGAGCTGCGCGACCGCGCCACCGGTGTCAAGGAGGAGATCCCGCTCGCCGAGGCCGTGGAGCGCGTCGTGGCGGCCTGTCGGGGGTGATCCCTGGCGGGTCCCGCCGGAGGTGATCCCGGGCACCGGAGAGCGGTCCACCCCTGGGATCCGCCCCCGGAAGGCGCGTCAGCCGGAACGCACGAGAGCGGCCCACCCCTTTCCAAGGGGTGGGCCGCTCTTTTACGTGTATGGCCCCGCGTCAGTAGTGGTAGTGGTGGTGACGCCGGGAACTCCGGCCGATCGCCTTGCCCACGTGGAACCCGCCCGGCAGGTTGACGGTCACGTATTTGCGGCCGTCGGGGGTCCTGCTGACGTGGAATCGGCGATTGCCGAAGCTGTGGCCCACCCCTCGCGGGGAAAGGTCGATCCTGAAGGGACCGACTTTGATCGACTTTCTGTATCCCCAGCCCATTGCCTTCTCCCCGGACTCCCCGAAACCTCGCGTCGTGTCATGAGAACGAGCGGCGTCCGAGAACGGTTCCCGGGTAATGCCCATCAGCGACGGCCGCTGTTGCTGCTGAGCGTCTTGCGCCAGTGGAAGCCGCCGGGAAGGTTGACGCTCAGGGTGCGGCGCCCGTCGGCCGTCTTGGTGACCCTGAAGGCGCGGTTTCCCCAGCTGTGCCCCACTCCACCCCGCGAAAGGTTAAGACGGAACGGACCGAACTTCATGGATTTCCGGTATCCCCAGCCCATTGCTTCCTCCTTAGGCGTATTTCGCGAAGATGCAGCTACCCGGCAGACGTGGTGCAAACATGTTTGAAAGCGGGTTCGAATCACGATTCGCGAATCCAGGAGCCTCGGGAAAGATCGTTTTCCGCATTGACCAGCCCGGTTCCCACCCTTCTCCCCGAAGGCGGTCACCCGGGAAAATCGGTGGGAAACGTCACTGAGACGGGGTGACCGCGGGGGTGGCCGCAGGGGTGACGGCGGGAGTGGCGGTGGGTCCGGGCGCCGTCCGGGGCGGCATGCCGGGGAAGGCCTCGATCTCGGGGCGCAGGCTGTAGGAGCGGACGACGCACTCCTGCATGACCAGGGCGGCCATCTTGCGCAGGGCCGGGTCCGCGGACGCCGCCAGCTCCAGATAGGCGCCGGTCACCCCCCGCTCGACCAGCACGGCCAGCTCCACCGCCTGCGCCGCGCTCGACGGCGTGATCGGGAGCTCGTAGACCGCCTTCGGCTCGGCGGGCGCCCCGCCCGCCGCGATGATCATCGTGCGGAGCTGGTCGCGGCGGGCGCGGTGGGCGTTGTAGGCGGTCGTCATCGCCGAGCGCGGCCTGCCCGTGGTCCTGGCCGCGAGGACCCCGTACGCGTACACGGCGGCGTGCTCGGCCGCCAGCGCCGCGTCGAGCCCCCGGTCGGCCCCGCCCCCGCTGCCCCCGGCCCTCGAAGCGCCTCTCACAGCGGCCTCGCCAGGGCCACGGCGTGCGCGGCCTCGCAGGCGCCGATGGAGGCGAGCAGCTGGGCCAGCGGGGGTGAGACCCCCTCGATCTGGCGGGTGCGCAGCGCCGCGGCCCTGCGTTCCAGGTTCCGCAGGGTCCGTACCGACGCGCCGCCCTGGGCCGCGTCCCCGGAGGGCGACGGGACGGGCGACGAGGTGGGCGACGGCGCGGGGGTCGCGGCCGTGGAAGCCGGAGCGGGCGGGAGGCGGCGGCGGAGCTCGGCCAGGTGGGCCTCGTGCCGCTGCCTGAAGGGTTCGAGGCCGGCCGAGGCCGCCGAGGCGTACAGGGCGACGGTGCGCTCCTTGCCCGCGATCAGCTCACGCAGGAGCAGGGTCTCGGGGTCGGGTGGCGCGGCCGCGGGAGGCACCCGCTCCTCGGCGGCGCATCCCGTGACCGTCACGGCCGCGACCCCGAGAGCGCCGCCCCTCAGCAGGGCGCGCCGGGAGACGGAACGCACGACGACCTCCGGTTCTGTGTCGGCAGCTGACGCACTTAGCATCGTACGGGCTTGGAATAATGGCACTCACCTCGCTTCTCGGGCGGCTCCGCCACACCGAGTGGCGCTGTTTCCACGCCCTGGTGTGGATAGGCTGGTTAATCGCATGGGCGAGGTCCGCCCGGCTGAGATCGTGACAATGGGAGGTCGGCATGGGCAGCGCCACATCCCGCGACCGCCTGATAGAGCTTCTGGAACCTGTCGTCGGAGCCGAAGGGCTCGACTTGGAGGACGTCACGGTCACCCCCGCGGGCAAGCGGCGGCTGCTGCGTGTCGTGGTCGACCGTGACGGGGGCGTGAGCCTCGACGACGTCGCCGAGGTCAGCCACGCCGTCTCCGCGACACTGGACGCCGACGAGGCGATGGGGGCCACCCCGTACGTGCTGGAGGTCTCCTCCCCGGGGGTCGACCGCCCCCTCACCGAGCCACGCCACTGGCGCCGCGCGGTGAAGAGGCTGGTCAAGGCCGACCTGAAGGACGGCAGCGCCGTGGAGGGCCGGATCGTCGCCACCGACGAGACCGGCGTGGAGCTGGACGTCGACGGCGCGCCGCGCCGCATCGACTATGAGGACCTGACCCGAGGACGGGTGCAGGTGGAATTCCGCCGGCTCGACGACGCCGAAGACGACGGCGAAGACGGCGACGAGGGCTAAGGGGGAAGCCTCGTGGACATCGACATGAGCGTCCTGCGCAGCCTGGAGCGGGAGAAGGACATCTCCTTCGACCTGGTCGTCAAGGCGATCGAGGACGCGCTGCTGATCGCATATTTCCGGAGCGAGGGCGCGGCGGCCAAGGCGCGCGCCGAGCTCGACCGCAAGTCCGGGCACGTGACCATCTTCGCCGCCGAGCTCGACGACGAGAGCGGGGAGGTGCTCAGGGAGTTCGACGACACCCCGGGCAACTTCAGCCGCATCGCCGCGACCACCGCCAAGCAGGTCATCCTGCAGCAGCTGCGCGACGCCGAGGACGAGATCAACTTCGGCGAGTTCGCCAGCCGCGAGGGTGAGCTGGTGGCGGGAGTCATCCAGCAGGGCAAGGACCCGCGCGTGGTCCTGGTCGACCTGGGCAAGATCGAGGCGGTGCTGCCGCACAGCGAGCAGGTCCCGGGCGAGGAGTACGTCCACGGCGACCGCATCCGCTGCTACGTCGTGCAGGTCAAGAAGGGCCACAAGGGCCCCTCGGTGACCCTGTCGCGCACCCACCCCGGCCTGGTGAAGAAGCTCTTCGCGCTGGAGGTGCCCGAGATCGCCGACGGCACGGTCGAGATCGCCGCCGTCGCCCGCGAGGCCGGTCACCGCACCAAGCTCGCGGTCAGGTCGCGGCGCCCGGGAGTGAACGCCAAGGGCGCCTGCATCGGCCCGATGGGCTCGCGGGTGCGCAACGTGATGACGGAGCTGCACGGCGAGAAGATCGACATCATCGACTGGTCGGAGGATCCCGCGGACTTCGTGGGGAATGCGCTGTCTCCGGCCCGCGTTTCCCACGTAGAGGTGATCGACTTCGACGGCCGCGCCGCGCGCGTGACCGTGCCGGACTACCAGCTCTCCCTCGCCATCGGCAAGGAGGGGCAGAACGCCCGGCTGGCCGCCCGCCTCACCGGCTGGCGGATCGACATCCGTCCCGACACCCAGCCGGGGGACGCGGCCGGTTCCGCAGATGCGCCCACACGGTAAGCTGGAATATGGTGGCCAGGCTGCCCCACTGAGAACATGTGTGGGGTGCCGGGTTCGCACGGTTTCCTCCGAGCTGCTCCGCCTGGTGGTGGTCGAGGGCGTTATCGTCCCTGACCTGCGAAGACGGCTCCAAGGTCGTGGTGCTTCACTGCATCCCACCTTGAGCTGTCTCGAACTCGCAGAGCGTCGCCGAGCGTTTCCGCGTGCTTTTCGCGTCGCGGAATCACTCGACCTGTCGCGGCTGCGTGGCCACCTGGAAGAGCGACACGCTGAAAGGATCGGGTGAAATGGTTACCGACTGTCATGTAGGACGCCGATTTGATGGGCTGGTCAGATAGCTATGAGCGCCTGATGAGCATGCGGCGATGAGTACGTCAACGTAACGACGGTCCGGCGGCACCGCCTCCCGGGCCGAGACAAGGGAGTGCAGTGGCGAAGGTCCGGGTATACGAGCTCGCCAAGGAGTTCGGTGTGGAGAGCAAGGTCGTCATGGCCAAGCTCCAGGAGATGGGCGAGTTCGTGCGTTCGGCGTCCTCGACTATCGAAGCACCGGTAGTCCGCAGGCTCACGGAAGCTTTGGGCGGCCCCAGTAAGGGCTCGTCCGACAGGGGCAGAGGCCCCAGGCCGCCTCAGGCGGCCCCTCGGCCGGGAGACGGCCAGCCAAACGGCGCCCCAGCGGCGTCGACATCCATCCCCAAGCCGGGACCGGCCCCCAGGCCGGGTCCTCGTCCGGGGCCCGCACCGGCTCGTCCCGCGGCTCCCGCGCCGCAGGCCGCCCCGCCGGTCGTCCCCCCGGCTCCGCCGGTCCAGCCCCCGCAGCCGCCGCGTCAGCAGCCGCCGCAGGTGCAGGCCCCGCGGTTCGAGGCACCCCGCACCGACAGCGGCCGCCCGGCGGCCTCCGGCCCCGGCCCCAAGCCGGGTCCCAGGCCCGCCCCGCGTCCGGGTCCCGCCCAGCGCCCCGAGGCGCGTCCCGAGGGCGGTCGTCCCGCGGGCGGTCCGGGCGGAGCGCCTTCGGGCCCCAGGCCCGGTGCCGGTGCCCCCGGCGCCGGTGCGCCCAAGCCCGGTCCGCGTCCGGGTCCTCGTGGCCCGCGCCCCGGCAACAACCCGTTCTCGTCGAACGCCAGCGGCATGGGCCAGGCCCGTCCGCCGCGTCCCGGCGGCCCCGGTGGTCCCGGTGGCCCCGGCCGTGACGGCGGTCCCGGCGACAGGGGGCCGCGTCCCGGTCCCCGCGAGGACCGCGGTCCTCGTCAGGACCGCGACAACGCCGGTCCCCGTCCGCCCGGCGCCCGTTCCGGCCCGCCCGGATCGGGTGGCCCGCGTCCGGGTCCCGGCGCCGGTGGCCCGCGTCCCGGTGGCGGTGCGGGTGGCCCCGGCGGCCCGCGTCCCGGTGGTCCGCGTCCCAGCCCGATGATGATGCCCCAGGGCCGGCCCGCCGGTCCCGGCGGCGGTGGCACCGCGGGCCGTCCCGGCGGCGGTGCGGGTGCCGGTGGCAACGGTGGGGGCGCGGGCCGTCCCGGCGGTGGCGGCGGTCGTCCCGGTGGCGGCGGCGGTTTCGCCGGTCGCCCGGGTGGCGGCGGTGGCGCCGGTCGTCCCGGCACCGGAACCGGTGGTCCCGGTGGCGGTGGCGGCGGTTTCGCCGGTCGTCCCGGTGGCGGTGGCCGTGGTCGCGGTGGAGGCACCGCGGGCGCGTTCGGCCGTCCCGGAGGACGCCCGACCCGCGGTCGCAAGTCCAAGCGCCAGCGGCGTCAAGAGTTCGACAACATGCAGGCCCCGGCGATCGGCGGCGTGCAGGCCCCCCGCGGCAACGGGCAGACGATCCGCCTGTCGCGCGGCGCCTCCCTGTCGGACTTCGCCGACAAGATCGGCGCGATCCCGGCGTCCCTGGTGCAGATCATGCTGCACCTGGGCGAGATGGTGACCGCCACGCAGTCGGTCAACGAGGAGACGCTCCAGCTTCTGGCCGCCGAGCTCGACTACAACCTGCTTGTGGTCAGCCCGGAGGAGGAGGACCGCGAGCTCCTGGAGACCTTCGACATCGAGTTCGGCGAGGACGAGGGCGACGAGTCCGACCTGGTCGCGCGCCCGCCGGTGGTGACCGTCATGGGTCACGTCGACCACGGTAAGACCAAGCTGCTCGACGCCATCCGCAACACCAACGAGGTGGCGCGGGAGGCCGGTGGCATCACCCAGCACATCGGTGCCTACCAGATCGCCACCGTGCACGAGGGCGAAGACCGGAAGATCACCTTCATCGACACCCCGGGTCACGAGGCGTTCACCGCCATGCGTGCCCGTGGTGCCAAGGTGACCGACATCGCCGTCCTGGTCGTCGCGGCCGACGACGGTGTGAAGCCGCAGACTGTCGAGGCGCTCAACCACGCCCAGGCGGCCGACGTGCCGATCGTCGTCGCGGTCAACAAGGTCGACAAGGAGGGCGCCGACCCGGGCAAGGTCCGGGCCCAGCTCACCGAGTACGGCCTGGTCGCCGAGGAGTACGGCGGCACCACGATGTTCGTCGACATCTCCGCCAAGAACGGGATCGGCATCGAGCAGCTGCTCGAGGCCATCCTGCTCACCGCGGACGCCGAGCTCGACCTGCGGGCGAACGCCACGATGGACGCCCAGGGCGTCGCCATCGAGGCGCACCTCGACAAGGGCCGCGGCCCGGTCGCGACCGTGCTGGTCCAGCGAGGCACGCTCCGCGTCGGCGACTCGATCGTCTGTGGCGAGGCCTTCGGCCGCGTCCGGGCGATGCTCGACGACAAGGGCGAGGCGATCCCGGAGGCCGACCCGTCCCGTCCGGTGCAGGTCCTGGGCCTGACCGCGACGCCGGGGGCCGGTGACAACTTCATCGTCGTCACCGACGACCGGATGGCGCGCCAGATCGCCCAGCAGCGCGCCGCGCGCAAGCGCATCGCGGACATGGCCAAGTCCGGCCGCCGCCGCACCCTCGAAGAGCTCTTCAGCGAGATGGAGAAGGGCCAGGTCGACGAGCTCAAGCTCATCATCAAGGGTGACGTCTCCGGTTCCGTCGAGGCCCTGGAGGACGCGCTGCTCAAGATCGACGTCGGCGACGAGGTGCGCCTGCGGGTGCTCCACCGCGCCGTCGGTGCGATCACCGAGTACGACGTCAACCTGGCGGTCGCCGACGACAACGCCGTCATCATCGGCTTCAACGTGCGTCCCGAGGTCAGGGCGCGCGATCTGGCCGAGCGCGAGGGCGTCGACATCCGCTACTACTCGGTCATCTACCAGGCGATCGAGGAGATCGAGGCGGCCCTCAAGGGCATGCTCAAGCCGGAGTTCGAAGAGGTCCAGATGGGCACCGCCGAAGTCCGCGAGGTCTTCAAGGTGCCGAAGATCGGCAACATCGCCGGTGCCCTGGTCCGCTCGGGCACGATCGTCCGAAACAGCAAGGCCCGGATCATCCGCGGCGGGGTCGTCATCTCCGACAACCTCACCGTCTCCTCGCTGCGCCGTTTCAAGGACGACGCGACCGAGGTCCGCGAAGGGTTCGAGTGCGGTATCGGTGTCGGCTACAGCGACATCAAGATCGATGACGTCATCGAGACCTTCGAGATGCGGGAGAAGCCGCGAGCCTGATGCCTCGACAGGCGAAGGAACCGTTCCGCCGGCCGTGCCCCTCGGGGCGCGGCCGGTGGGCGGGGCCCGCGCCCCGTGGCACGGTGACGACCGTGGCGAGTGACCCACTATGTATGTAGGTGCCCTGACACTGGACATCCTGCTCGGCGACGTCCACTCGCTGAAGCAGAAGCGCTCGGTGGTGCGTCCCATCGTCGCCGAGGTGCAGCGACGGTTCCCGGGTGTGGCCGTCGCGGAGACCGGCCACCTCGATCTGCACCGCCGTACCGAGATCGGGATCGCGGTCGTCTCCTCCACCGCCGCCAACTGCGGGGCGATGCTGGACGACTGCGAGCGACTGATCGCCTTCCACCCGGAGATCGAGCTGCTGTCCGCCAGGCACCGGCTCTACAACGAGGACGAGGACTAGATACGGAGACGGCCGGTCGCGGACCCCTACCGCCACCGGCCTTCCCCGTGAGAAGGGGGGAGCTATGGACGCCGCACGCGCACGCAAGATCGCCGATCGGATCCAGCAGATCGTGGCGGAGATGCTGGAGCGCCGGATCAAGGACCCCAGGCTGGGGTTCGTGACCGTGACGGACACGCGCATCACCAACGACCTGGGCGAGGCCACGGTGTTCTACACCGTTTTCGGCTCCGAGGCCGAGCGGGCCGACTCCGCCGTGGCCCTGGAGAGCGCCAAGGGGCTCATCCGCTCGGAGGTGGGCCGCCAGACGGGCCTGCGCCACACGCCGACGCTGACGTTCACCCACGACCCGCTCCCCGACACCGCCCGCCACCTGGAGGACCTGCTCGCCGAGGCGAAGGCCAGGGACGTGGAGATCGCCAAGCGGGCAGAGGGGGCCTCGCACGCCGGGGACGCCGACCCCTACCGCAAGCCCGAGGACCGGGAAGACGGCGACGACTCCGGGGACGAGGAAGACGAATCCTCGGAACGCGCGGGACACTCCGCGACGTGACGCCCGACCTGCGTGACGACGGCTCGGCGGGCCCGGTGTCCGGTCAAGACTGGGCCCGGGCCGTCGAGCTCATCTCCGCCGCGGACGAGATCGCGCTGGCCTGCCACGTCTCGCCCGACGGCGACGCGCTCGGCTCCATGCTGGGCGTCGGGATCGCGCTGCGCGCGGCGGGCAAGCGGGTCACCGCCTCCTTCGGCGACCGGCGCTTCACGGTGCCCAGGCTGCTGCGCTTCCTGCCGGGGCAGGAGCTGCTCGCCGATCCCGCGCACTACCCGGCCGCTCCCGAGGTGATGGTCACCTTCGACGTTCCCACCGTCGGGCGTCTCGGCGTGCTGACCGGCAACACGGCCAAGGCGCACGAGCTGGTCGTGCTCGACCACCACCCGTCCAACACCGGCTTCGGCACCCTCAACCTGGTCGACCCCGGCGCCGCGGCCACCGCCGTGCTCGCCGAGGAGCTGATCCACCGGCTCGGCCTGCCGGTCGACAAGGACATCGCGACCTGCCTGTACGTCGGGCTCGTCACCGACACCGGCTCCTTCAGGCACTCCTCCACCACCCCCGACGCGCACGCCATGGCCGCCCGGCTGCTGGCCACCGGGCTCGACCCCGAGAAGATCGCCCGGGAGCTGTGGGACCGTTCCCCGTTCGGCTACCTGAAGGTGCTCGGCGCCGTCCTCGACAGGGTGCGCCTGGAGCCCGAGGTGGGCGGCGGCCTGGTCTGGACGTTCGTCACCCGCGCCGACCGCGCCGCGTACGGGCTGCCGTACGACGAGATCGAGGGGATGATCGACGTGATCCGGCGCACCGACCAGGCGGACGTCGCCACCATCCTCAAGGAGGACGACGACGGCGTCTGGCAGGTCTCCATGCGCTCCAAGGGCGGGGTGGACGTCTCGCGCGTCAGCGCCGCGCTGGGGGGCGGCGGGCACGCCAAGGCGGCGGGTTTCACCTCCCACCAGCCCATCGAGGAGACGATCGAGAGTCTCCGGGCACTGCTGTAGAACCCTTCCCGGCACGTGTGAACCCTTGCCGGCCCGCTCGTAAGGACCAGAATTGAGTACGGCTCGCGCCAAGCGCACCCCGCCGCCGAGCGGGCTGATCATCGTCGACAAGCCCGCCGAGTGGACCTCGCACGACGTCGTGGCCAAGCTCCGCGGCATCGCGGGCACCCGCAAGGTCGGCCACGCGGGCACCCTCGACCCGATGGCCACCGGCGTGCTGGTGGTCGGCGTCGAGAAGGCCACCCGCCTGCTCGGCCACCTCGCGCTCACCGAGAAGGGCTACGACGCCACGATCCGCCTGGGGCAGTCCACCAACACCGACGACGCCGAGGGCGAGATCATCGCCACGGTGTCGGCGGCGGAGGTCGCCGAGGAGGGGATCAGGAAGGGCGTCGCCGCGCTGACCGGCCCGATCATGCAGATCCCGCCGCAGGTCAGCGCCATCAAGGTGAACGGCGAGCGGGCCTACAAGCGGGCCAGGGCGGGCGAGGAGGTCGAGCTCAAGGCCCGTCCGGTGACCGTGTCGGGCTTCGAGATCACCGCCGTACGCCGGCACGGCGACCTCGTCGACGTCGACGCCTCGGTGTCCTGCTCCAGCGGCACCTACATCCGCGCGCTCGCCCGCGACCTGGGCGCCGATCTGGGGGTCGGCGGCCACCTGACCGCCCTGCGCCGTACCCGGGTGGGCCCCTACGACCTGTCGGCGGCCCACACCCTGGAGCGGCTCGCCGCCGAGTGCGTGATCCTGCCGATGGCCGACGCGGTCGCGGCGGCCTTCCCCCGCCGGGACGTGACCGCCGAGGAGGCGGCCTCGGTCGCGCACGGCGGGCGGCTGCCCGCGCTGGGCCTGGGAAGCGGGCCGATCGGGGTGTTCGGCCCCGACGGCACCCTGGTGGCGCTGGTGGAGGAGCACGGCCAGATCGCCAAGTCCCTGGCGGTCTTCGTCCCCTGACAGATCGTCTGTCGCCGCCTGTCCGGTTCGCCCGGTGAGGCTCCCCGGAGTCCCTCGACGTTCCCCGAGGGGCCGTGTGGCCGGTGGCGGGCCGCGAAGGGGCTCCCCGATTGGGGAGAAGGGCGCGGAGCATGGCAGGCTTTAGGAGTTCATCCGCTAAGAGGGAAGAGGCTGCGGTGCGAGGCTGGCACGGATTGGACGACGTGCCCGGAGACTGGGGCAGGTCCGTCGTCACGATCGGCGTCTTCGACGGCGTTCACCGCGGGCACCAGCAGATGGTGGCCCGCGCCGTCGAGATGGCCGCGCGTCTCGGGGTGTCCTCGGTGGTGGTGACCTTCGACCCGCACCCGGAGGAGGTCGTGCGACCCGGCACGCACCCGCCGAGGCTGACGACGGCCAGGCACCGCACCGAGCTCCTCGCGGGGCTGGGCGTCGACGCGGTGTGCGTCCTGCCGTTCACGCTGGAGTTCTCCCGGATGAGCCCGGACGAGTTCGTGCAGACCGTGCTCGTCGACCGGCTGCACGCCGCCGGGGTCGTGGTGGGGGAGAACTTCCGCTTCGGGCACAAGGCCTCCGGTGACGTGGAGACGCTGCGCACCCTCGGGGAGAAGTACGACTTCGTGGCCGAGGCGGTCCCGCTGGTCAGCGACGGGGAGACGATCTCCTCCACTTTGATCCGCGAGCAGATCGCCGCCGGGGACATGGAGGCGGTCACGCAGACGCTCGGCCGCCCGCACCGGGTCGAGGGCGTGGTCGTCCGCGGCTACCAGCGCGGCCGGCAACTCGGCTTCCCGACGGCGAACCTGGAGTCGCCGGAGTTCACCGCGATCCCCGCCGACGGCGTCTACGCCGGCTGGCTGCAGGGGGTCCCGACCGGGAACCTGCCCGCCGTCTACGGCGGCGAGCGCTGGCCCGCGGCGATCTCGGTGGGCACCAACCCGACCTTCGAGGGTGTGCCCCGCACGGTCGAGGCGTACGCGCTCGACCGCGACGATCTCGACCTCTACGGCGCGCACGTGGCCGTGGACTTCGGGCCGAGGCTGCGCGGCAACACCAGGTTCGACTCGATCGAGGCGCTCGTCGCGCAGATCCACGCCGACGTGGACGAGGTGCGGCGCCTGACGAGCTGACCCCTCCCGCATGATCCCGCCTGATCCCGGCTGGCCTTGCCTGTTCCCGTCCGGCCCTCGGGTCACACGGGCCTCGCGCCCCGCGACCCCTCCGGCCCGGTTCTCCCCGGTCCCATAGGGGTTCCCGCGCGGGGGCTCGCCGGGCTCTCGTAGGATGTGCGGGGGCGTTGAAGCCGGTGGTAACCTGGCATGTCAGCTCTGTAACCGGTGTCTCATGATCCCGGTGCTGATCTCGCCACGGCGACTGTAGGCACGCACGGTCGTTCGGGGAGCCGGAATTGCGCGTGCCCGCAGAGGTTCAAGGAGAAAAGTGTCGCTCGACACCGCAGCAAAGAAGCAGATCATCGGTGACTACGCCAAGGGTGAGACCGACACCGGTTCCCCCGAGGTGCAGATCGCGCTGCTCAGCAAGCGCATCAGCGAGCTCACCGAGCACCTGAAGGTGCACAAGCACGACCACCACAGCCGTCGTGGCCTGCTGCTGCTCGTCGGCCGCCGTCGCCGGCTGCTGAAGTACCTGCAGAGCAAGGACATCGCGCGCTACCGCTCGCTCATCGAGCGCCTCGGCCTGCGCCGATAGTGTCATGAGGGAGTGGCGTTCGCGCCGCTCCCTCATCTCATACGGGGTGGTGTCGGCGCGTCGCGCCACGAAGACGCCGCCCCGGTGAGCAAAACTGAATAGCCGAGACAGTGCCCCGCGTCCGCAAGCAAGCGCGCCCCACGGCGTCGGAGGGCCGGTCCTCGGTAGTGGCCCCCGGTCATCTTGGCACAAGCCATACGGAACCGGGCGCTTCGATCGAAGACCGGCGCTGCACCTACGGGGAGCCGGCAACACGACGAACCAGGCGCGACACGTGCGTCTGGCCGGACGCGGGCGACCGATCCACAAGGAGGTCCCCCGTGGAGGGTGTCCACAGCAGCGAAGCCGTCATCGACAACGGCTCATTCGGCACGCGTACCATCCGGTTCGAGACCGGGCGGCTCGCGCGCCAGGCGGCGGGTTCCGCCGTCGTCTATCTCGACGACGACACGATGGTCCTCTCCGCGACCACCGCGTCCAAGAATCCCAAGGAGAACCTCGACTTCTTCCCCCTCACGGTGGACGTCGAGGAGCGAATGTACGCCGCGGGCCGCATTCCCGGCTCGTTCTTCCGGCGTGAGGGCCGTCCCTCCGAGGACGCCATCCTCACCTGCCGCCTGATCGACCGGCCGCTGCGCCCCTCGTTCGTCAAGGGCCTGCGCAACGAGATCCAGGTGGTCGCCACCGTCATGGCGCTCCACCCCGAGCACCTGTACGACGTCGTGGCGATCAACGCCGCGTCCCTCTCCACCCAGCTCGCCGGGCTGCCGTTCTCCGGCCCGATCGGCGGCGTCCGCGTCGCGCTGATCGAGGGCCAGTGGGTCGCCTTCCCGACCAACACCGAGCTGGCCAGCGCCACCTTCGACATGGTGGTCGCGGGCCGCGTCCTCGCCGACGGCGATGTCGCGATCATGATGGTCGAGGCCGAGTCCACCCGCGACACGCTCAAGCTGGTCGCCGAGGGTGCCGTGGCGCCGACCGAGGAGACCGTGGCCCAGGGCCTCGAGGCCGCCAAGCCGTTCATCAAGGTGCTGTGCGAGGCGCAGGCCAAGGTCGCGAAGGTCGCCGCCAAGGAGACCGCCGAGTACCCGCTGTTCCTCGACTACCAGGACGACGTCCTGGAGGCCGTGACCGGCTCGGTGCGCAGCGAGCTCGCCGCCGCGCTGACCATCGCCGGCAAGCAGGAGCGCGAGGCCGAGCTCGACCGGGTCAAGGCCCTGGTGCTGGAGAAGGTCGGCCCCGACTTCGAGGGCCGCGAGAAGGAGATCGGCGCCGCGTTCCGGTCGCTGACCAAGAAGCTCATGCGCGAGCGCGTCATCGCCGAGGGCGTCCGCATCGACGGCCGCGGCGTCAAGGACATCCGGCAGCTCAGCGCCGAGGTCCACATCGTGCCCCGGGTGCACGGCTCGGCGCTGTTCGAGCGCGGCGAGACCCAGATCCTGGGCATCACCACGCTCAACATGCTCCGCATGGAGCAGATGATCGACACGCTCAACCCCGAGCGCACCAAGCGCTACATGCACAACTACAACTTCCCGCCCTACTCCACCGGTGAGACCGGCCGGGTGGGCTCGCCCAAGCGGCGCGAGATCGGTCACGGCGCGCTCGCCGAGCGGGCGCTCCTGCCGGTGCTGCCGGCGCGCGAGGAGTTCCCGTACGCGATCCGCCAGGTCTCCGAGGCGCTGAGCTCCAACGGCTCGACCTCCATGGGCTCGGTCTGCGCCTCGACGATGGCGCTGCTCGACGCGGGTGTCCCGCTGAAGGGCATCGTCGCGGGCATCGCGATGGGCCTCATCAACGAGGGCGACCAGTACGTCACGCTGACCGACATCCTCGGTGCCGAGGACGCCATGGGCGACATGGACTTCAAGGTCGCCGGCACCAAGGACGTCATCACCGCCCTCCAGCTCGACACCAAGCTGGACGGCATCCCGGCCTCCGTGCTGTCGGCCGCGCTGCGGCAGGCGAAGGGCGCCCGCCTCGCGATCATCGACGTGATGCAGGAGGCCATCGACTCCCCGGCGGAGATGAACGCGACGGCCCCGCGCATCATCACGATCAAGATCCCGGTGGACAAGATCGGAGAGGTCATCGGCCCGAAGGGCAAGATGATCAACCAGATCCAGGACGACACCGGCGCCGAGATCACCCTGGAAGACGACGGAACCATCTACATCGGCGCCACCGACGGCCCGTCCGCCGAGGCGGCCCGGTCGGCGATCAACGCCATCGCGAACCCGCACATGCCGGAGGTCGGCGAGCGCTACCTGGGCACGGTCGTCAAGATCGCCGCCTTCGGCGCCTTCATCTCCCTCATGCCGGGCAAGGACGGCCTCCTGCACGTCTCCCAGATCCGCAAGCTGCACGGCGGCAAGCGCATCGAGAACGTCGAGGACGTCATGAACGTCGGCGAGAAGGTCCAGGTGGAGATCGCCGAGATCGACTCGCGCGGCAAGCTCTCCCTGGTGCCCGTCGAGGTCATCGAGAAGGAGGCCGCGGCCAAGGCCGAGTCCGGCGACACCGAGGCGTCGGCCGCCCCGGCCGCCGAGGCGTCCGCCGACGAGCGGCCCCGCGAGGAGCGGCCCCGCCGCACCCGCACCCGCAGCAGCAACAGCGGTGGCGGCGGCAACCGTGGTGGCGGCGGAGGGGAAGACCGCAACTCGTGATCACCACCACTCTGCACCCCGGCAAGGACGGCGCCGGGGTCGTGAAGCGCACCGTCCTTCCCGGTGGGCTCCGGGTGGTGACCGAGTCCATGCCGACCGTGCGTTCCGTCGCGGTCGGCATGTGGGTCGGCATCGGATCGAGAGACGAGTCCCCCCAGTACATGGGCTCCTCCCACTTCCTCGAGCACCTGCTGTTCAAGGGCACGCCCACGCGGGACGCCCTGGAGATCTCCGCGGCCATCGAGGGCATCGGCGGCGAGATCAACGCGTTCACCGCCAAGGAGTACACCTGCTACTACGCGCGGGTCCTCGACGAGGACCTGCGGGTGGCGATCGACGTGCTCGCCGACGTGGTGACCTCCTCGCTCATCAGCGAGGAGGACGTCGAGGCCGAGCGTGGCGTGATCCTGGAGGAGATCGCCATGCACGACGACGATCCCTCGGACGTGGTGCACGAGCAGTTCTCCGCCGAGCTGTACGGTGACACGCCGGTCGGCAGGCCGATCCTCGGCACGGTCGACTCGATCACCGCGGTGAGCCGCGACCGGATCGCCGAGTACTACCGGCGCTACTACCTGCCCACCCACACCGTGGTGTCGGTGGCGGGCAACGTCGACCACGAGCAGGTGGTGGCGCTGGTCGCCGCGGCCTACGAGCGGGCCGGGGCCCTGGGCGGGGACGCCTCGCCGGTGCCCCCGCGCGTGTCGGGACCCGGCGTCGAGCTCCGCTCCGGCACGCGGGTGGTGCACCGGCCGACCGAGCAGGCCAATCTGGTCCTCGGCACGACCGCGCTGACCCGCACCGACGAGCGCCGCTTCGCGCTCGGCGTGCTCAACGCGGCGCTGGGCGGCGGCATGTCCTCGCGGCTGTTCCAGGAGATCAGGGAGAAGAGGGGCCTCGCCTACTCGGCCTACTCCTACACCTCCGCCCTCGCCGACACCGGCCAGTTCGGCATCTACGTCGGCTGCCTGCCGGCGAAGATCGACGACGTGCTGAAGATCTGTCGCGAGGAGGTGCTCCGCGTGGTCGCCGACGGCATCACCGAGGAGGAGATCGTCCGCGGCAAGGGCCAGATGCGCGGCGGCCTCGTGCTCGGCCTGGAGGACACCGGTTCCCGGATGTCCAGGATCGGCAAGGGCGACCTGGTCTTCGACGAGCTGCTCTCGGTCGACGACCTGCTCGGCAGGATCGACGCGGTGACCCCGGAGCAGATCGCCGAGGTGGCCCAGGACGTCCTCACCCGCCCGATGTCCCTCGCGGTCATCGGCCCCTACGAGGAGGACCGGGACTTCAGCGCGGTCGTCACCGGCTGACGGTCCCGCACGGCTCCTGTACGAGCGGCCCCGGCGTTCCCACGCCGGGGCCGTCCGTCGTCCCGGGGCCCTTCGGTATAGCCTTGGGCCCGTGATCAGGGTTGGAGTTCTCGGCGCCCGAGGGCGCGTCGGTGTCGAAGTGTGCAGGGCCGTCGAGGCGGCGGACGATCTGGAGCTGGTCGCGGCCGTCGACCAGGGCGACCCGATCGAGGGGCTGGCAGGCGCCGAGGTGGTGGTCGACTTCACCCACCCCGACGTCGTCATGGGCAACCTCGAATGGTGTGTCTCCCACGGCATCCACCCGGTGGTCGGCACCACCGGCTTCGACGCGGGACGCCTGGCGACCGTGCGGGGCTGGCTGGACGCCAACCCCGGCGTCAACGCGCTGATCGCCCCCAACTTCGGCATCGCGGCCGTGCTCATGATGCACTTCGCCCAGCAGGCGGCCCGTTACTTCGAGTCGGCCGAGATCGTCGAGCTGCACCACCCCAACAAGGCCGACGCGCCCTCGGGCACCGCCCGCCGTACGGCCGAGCTGGTCGCCGAGGCGCGGCGCAAGGCGGGGGCGGCGCCGATGCCCGACGCCACCAGCACGGAGCTCGACGGGGCGCGCGGCGCCGACGTCGACGGGGTCCGCGTGCACGCGGTGCGGCTGGCCGGGCTCATCGCCCACCAGGAGGTCATCCTGGGCGGCGACGGCGAGATCCTCACCATCCGCCACGACACCATGAACCGCTCGTCGTTCACGCCGGGCGTGCTCCTGGGCGTGCGCCGGGTGCGCGAGCTTCCCGGCCTCACCGTCGGCCTGGAGCACCTTCTCGACCTCTAGCGCGTGACCCAGCCGGTCCGCCGCACCGCGCCGGAGACCGCTCGGCGGCCGGCGGGTGATCCCTCCGGGGCCGCCGACGGTATCGGTGTCACCGCGCTGAGGACGGTTCGGCGGTCGGCGCGTGAGCCCTCCGAGCCCGCCGACGGCACGGGTGTCACTCCGCCGGAGAGCGAAGTGTCACCCCGCCGGGTCCGCTGCCACGGCCGTCTCCGGAACCCCGGGTCCGGCGCCGCTCGTTGCCTGACCATGACACCTTCGGAGCTCGCCTGCCCGCTCTGTCACGGCACCGCGTTCCAGCAGGAGCAGGGCAGGCTCGACAGCCGCTGGGGCATCACCTCGCACCGGTTGACTCTGATGATCTGCGAGCGGTGCCGCTATATCCTCCAGTTCTATGACAAGCACTCCATCTTCGACTTCGACTGAGGTTCGCCGGGCGCGGCCGGAGGAGCTGGCCGGGCTGGCGGCGGTGGAGCTCGCGGCAGACGGAGTTTTCGCCCAGGTCGGGATCACCTTCCCGCCGGGGACCACGATGATCGAGGAGGTCGACGACCCCTCCCGAGTGCTCGTCGCGGGCGACCCGCCGATCGGGTTCGCCCTGTTCGGCCTGGTCGACGGGCAGGTCCACCTCGACCAGCTCGCCGTCCACCCCGACCACGGGCGCAGGGGGGCCGGTGGGAGCCTGCTGGCGGCCGTCTGCGAGCACGCGGCCTCGACCGGCTTCGCCGCCGTGACGCTGACGACCTACCGCGACGTGTCCTGGAACGCGCCCTGGTACGCCCGGCGCGGCTTCTCCGTGCTCGACCCCGCCGAGTGGGGTCCCGAGATGGTCGAGCTGGTGCGCCACGAGCGCGAGCTGGGCATCGAGATCGCCCCCCGCGTGGTGATGCGCAGGATCGTGGAGGAAATGATCTCGCACTCCGGTCCCGAGTGAGACCCGAGATGTCCGGGAGCCCGGCCGGATCGGGGCTCGCGGGGTTCGGCCGTCGTTTGACGTCCTCGTACGGGATGGGCGCGTCCTTCGCGCACACCCTCGCGAATCTCCTGACGCGGTGATCTCTTTCACCGTGGCCGGTCGACGTGGCCGGACGGCGCGGCGGGCGGTGCCCGAAGGCGATATCGCTGGACACCCATGCCTTTCGGCAGTACCTCTGGAACGGAACCTCCATTGACGACGATGAGAGGGAACAAACATGACTCGCTCCTCCTTTCGCGGTCCTGTCCGGCGGCCCCCGCACGGCTCTCCGGCGAAAGGCGTCTGGTCGAGACTCGCCGTCTCCCGGAAGTGGGCGGTAGGGATCGTGACAGCCGCCGTCACGGGAGTCGCGGTCACGGGGGTGACGGCGCTTCTGAACGCCGGTGTCGACACCGTGGCGGACAGGGCGGGCGCGGTGCCCTTCAGCTGGACAACGAAGATCATTGAGGACCCCTGTGGGGGAGCGAGCAGGGAATTCGTCCTCCCAAGGCTTCCTCCGCGACCCGACGGGAGTGCCAACGGAGTCGCCGCGTCGGTGGTCGAGAACGCGCCGGATGGCCTGCACACCGAATTGGTGATCACTTTTCAGGGCAACAGCGGCACCGCTGTCGTCCTTGAGGCATTGCACGTCGAGATGGTGAAACGGGCGAAGCCGGAGGGCGTCGCGGTTGAAAGGAAAGGCGACTGCGGTGGCGGGATGACTCCCAGGTCTTTCGCCGTCGATCTGGACCGGCCACGGCCGCGAGTGTCCCCGGTGCCCGGGGAGAGTCTGGGATCGCCGATCCCCGCGGTCGACTTCCCGTTCCGGATCTCGGATTCCGATCCGGAGGTCTTCCGCCTCACGAGCAGGACCGCCGCCTGCGACTGCCGGTGGCGGCTCGTGGTCGACTGGGCGAGCGGCGGAAAGAGAGGCAGGTCCGTCATCGACGCGGAAGGAGAACCGTTCCGGACCGTGGGGACGGATGCCCTGCCCTACTATTCCAACGACAGGCTGCGGACCCCTCATGCCTGGTCGCGGCGCCGCTGAGACAAAGGGGCGCGGAGACGTGTGTTCCGGCCCCGATCCAGGGACGCCAACGCTCCGGTGTTTCCCGCTGAGCACCGAGCGGGCGTGTCAGAGGGCGAGGCCGATGGTGAGCAGCAGGCCGTACACGAGCTGGAAGCGGCCCGTCTGCTGGAGGGTGGCGATGAGCGCGGGACCGGTCGTGCCCGCCCGCACGGCCTTCACCGGGGCGACGGCGAGCGGGGCGGCGAGCAGCGCCAGTGCCGCGAACGGCTGCCACAGCGCCAGCACCGGCGCGATCACCAGGGGCAGGACGAGGCAGAGGGTGTAGAGGACGCGGGTGCGGTGGTCGCCGAGCACCACGGCCATGGTGCGCTTGCCCGCCGGTCCGTCGGTGACGATGTCGCGCAGGTTGTTGACCACGAGCATCGCGCAGGCCAGCAGGCCAGCCGGGACGGCCGCCGCCACCGCGAGCCAGGGCAGGTATTCGAGCTGGACGTACGTGGTGCCCGCCACCGCCACCAGGCCGAAGAACACGAAGACCGAGACCTCGCCGAGCGCCCGGTAGCCGTACGGGCTGGAGCCGCCGGTGTAGAACCAGGCCGCGGCGATCGCCAGCGCGCCGACCAGCAGCAGCCACCAGGCCCCGGTGACCACGACGAGCACCAGCCCGGCCACCGCGGCGGCGAGGAAGCAGGCGAGGGCCGCGGTGAGGACCTGGCGGGGCGAGGCGGCGCGTGAGCCGACCAGGCGCATCGGGCCGACCCGGTCGGAGTCGGTGCCGCGCACCCCGTCGCTGTAGTCGTTGGCGTAGTTGACGCCCACCTGGAGGGCGAGGGCCACGAACAGGGCGAGCAGGGCCCGCCACCACACCCCTCCGCCGTATCCGATCGCGACTCCGGTGCCGACGGCCACGGGGACGACGGCGGCGGGAAGGGTGCGCGGACGTGCTCCGGCGATCCACTGGCTCGGGGTGGCCATGGGCGTGCGAGGTTCCTCTCCGGCTCTAGCTGATGTCGGTCGCCAGGCGGATCATCCGCACCGTACGGCCCATGTCGATGACCCGCTCGGCCCCGTCGGCGCCCCACCCGGCGGACTCCAGGAAGCCGAGCACCGCGTAGTTGTCGGCGAAGACCCAGGTCACGATGGTGTGGTAGCCGTCGTCACGGAGGTAGTCGACCGTGGCGTTCAGCAGCCGGCTGCCGTGTCCGCGCCGGACGTGGTCGGGGTCGATCAGGAACGTGAGCATCTCCCCGGCGGTGGTCGGGTCGAGGTCGGGGTCCTCCGCCGGGGCGTGTGAGGCCAGGCCGGCGACCTTCTCCGCGCCCTGCAGCGCGGCCATCGCCTCGATGCCGCCGGGACCGAGCGCCGGGAAGGCGTCGGTGTCGAGGACGACCTGCTCCACGGCGACCAGCACGCGGTGCCGGCGGCTGGGCGGCGAGGTGATCGCGTCCTCCCACTGCTGGCGCCACATCTTCTCGGCCGCCGGGCCGGTCATCTGCTCCAGCGGTCCTTCGGGAAGGAAGTCCCGGTAGCCGTACTTCCACGCGCGGATCTGGGTGCCCGTCACCGCGGCGACATCCTCGTGCCGAGCCGCCCGCACGCCTACGTCTGCCATCTCGGCCCGCTCCTTCTCTGCCGTCTGCCGTCGCCTCGGAACGCGCTGTCTCGTGGATCTCGTGCCACGCGAGCGGGCATCAGGCGGGTGGATCCGTGAGGCAGGCTCTTACACCGTATCGGGGAATCCGACTCAGAGATGACGTGAACCCGGCTCCGTCTGCCGTCGAGCCCGATATGCCCTTGTCTTCGTGCGGTTGCCGCAGACCCTCATGGAACACCACGAGCGTGAACGATTCTTGGACGAGTCGACGAACGCCCACTGACAGGTGCTCTCGGTGCAGACCTTCAGGCGCGGCCACATCCCCTCGGAATGGGCCCTCATCACGGCGGCGACGATCCCGGCCAGGCCGCCGGGCACCCCCGTCGCGACCGGTTCGAGCACCGGACCCGCGGGGGTCAGCGCGACGCGCAGCGGGAGATCGGCGAAGGGCCGCGACGGCCCGGGGCCGTGATCACCGCTGCCGGGACGGTCGTGGTTGTGGCGGAGGGCCTCGCGGAGGGCCTCGCGGAGATCGACGGCCGCCGCCAGGTCCCGCTCGTCGGCCGCGTCTCCCGGGCCGATCAGCTCCCGCCTGCCCAGCCAGGCGGTCAGCGCGGCCGGGGAGGGGATCGAGTCGGTCTCCCCCTCGACGTCGTACGTGTTCACGAAGTCGATCACCAGCTCGGAGGGGCTGCCCATGTCGTCGCTCACCTTCTCCCTCTTCGCAACCACTGTACGCCATTAGGGGGTTGTGCTCCTTTCAACACCGTCATAAGGTCATAGGTGGTGTTTCAAGGGAGGTCGTCATGTGGTACCTGGCCTATCTCGCGTTCAGGGAGACCGGCGGGCGCGCGTCGTACCGGAGGAGAGATCATGATCATGAGGGTGTGGAGAGGGTGGACCCGCGCCGAGGACGCCGCCGCCTATGAGAGATACCTGCTGGCCACGGGATACGTCGGCTACACCTCGACCGAGGGCAACCGGGGGGTGTGCTTCACCCGCCGGGACGTGGGGGAGCGGGCCGAGTTCCTGCTGACCTCGCTCTGGGAGTCGTGGGAGGCGATCGGCGCCTTCGCCGGGGACGATCCGTCGCGCGCCGTCTTCTACGACGAGGACGACCGCTTCCTGGTCGAGCGCGAGCTCACGGTCACCCACCACGAGGTCTTCGCGGCCACCTGACCGCCCTCGCGGGGGGTTCGGAGGCAGGGGGCGCCCCCGAACCCCCGCGAGGGCGACCAGGTGGTCAGGGGGCTGTCCAGGGCCTTCGCCGGGCCGCGGGGAGCCCACCCCGGGCGTGGCCGGCGGTCAGCGGGTATCCAGGGCCGTCGCCAGCCTGCGGACGCCCTCGACCAGCTCGGCCGTGTGGACGGCCGCCGAGTGGGTCACCCTGATGCGCGGGCCCGGCGGCTCGGCGGGGTAGTAGATGCGCCCGGGACTCACCAGCGCGCCCGCCCTCCCGGCCGCCTCCACCACGGCCTCCTCGTCCAGGTCCTCGGGGAGCCGTACCCACAGGTGCAGGCCGCCGCGAGGGACGAGGTGGATCCCGGCGCCGGGCATCCGGGCGGTCAGGGCGGCGGCGAGGGTGTCCCTGCGCAGCGCCAGCTCGGTGCCCAGCGTGGCCAGGTGGCGCCGCCAGGCGGGTGAGCCGACGAACTCCAGCGCCGTCTCCTGGAGCGGCCTGGCCACGAAGAACGACTCCACGAGCTGGCTCGCCCTCAGGCGCCGCGCGGCGGGGCCCCGGGCGACGACCCCGGCGACCCGCAGGCTCGGCGACAGGACCTTGGTCAGCGAGTTGATGTGCACGACCGTGCCGTGGGCGTCCAGCGCGACCAGCGGCGGCGGTACGGGGGCGGTGGTGAAGTAGCGGGCGTAGTCGTCCTCGATCACGAACGCCCCGGCCGCGCGGGCGATCGCCAGCACCTGCTCGCGCCGTTCCAGGGACAGGGTCGCGCCGGTGGGGTTGTGCAGGGTCGGCTGGCACAGGAAGACCCGCGCGCCGGTCACGGCGAACGCCTCCGCGAGCAGCTCGGGCCGCACCCCGTCGCGGTCGACGGGCACGGCCGTCGCGCGCAGCCCGGTGGCCCGCGCCGCCGCGAGCGCGCCCGGGTAGGTGGGGGTCTCGACGAGCACGGGGGTGCCGGGGGCCGCGAGGGCGCGGAAGGCGTGGATGAGCGCCGACTGCCCGCCGCTGACGATGAGCACGTCCGAGGGGGTGACGTCGCCGCCCAGCTCCTGGGCGAACCACCTGCGCAGCTCGGGAAGGCCGGCCAGCGGCGGCATCGCCCAGACGTCGGGGCGGCGCAGCGCCCGGGAGGCGGCGGCCGACAGGGCCCTGGAGGGGCGCAGGACCGGGTTGAGGTAGCCGCCGGTGAGCGGGATGACCCCCTCGGGCGGGGCGGTGAGCAGGCCGCTGACCTCGCTGTCGTCCACCACCCTGTCGCCGAGCGCCACCGTCTGCCACGACATGTCGGCGCTGTCGCCGCCCCGCGTGATCGCCGGGGCCACGTAGGCGCCGCTGCCGGGCCTGGTGATCACCCGCCCCTCGGCGGCGAGCCTGCCGATCGCGCGTGACACGGTCACCGGGCTCACGTTGTGCAGCCGGACCAGCTCCCGGCTCGACGGCAGCCGGTCGCCCGGACGGAGCCGCGACACCTCCTCACGGAGCGTGGCGGTGAGCCGGACGATACTGCTATCGTCATTCATGACTGAAAAGAGTAGCGCTATCGTACCAAATCGGATAGCGGCGGGTACGGGCTCATCGGTCTCACCGGGCCCGTTGGTCTCGTCAGCCTCGCCGGTCTCGCCGGTGGAGGTGCCGCTCGGTGTGGTGCCTCCGAGAGAGGCACGCCACGATCGGCGGCCGACCGGCGCGGTGCCGCCCG
Organism: Streptosporangium vulgare; assembly: GCF_042428775.1. NCBI lineage: Bacteria > Bacillati > Actinomycetota > Actinomycetes > Streptosporangiales > Streptosporangiaceae > Streptosporangium > Streptosporangium vulgare. The sequence goes on from NZ_JBHMBS010000009.1 coordinate 127,569, forward strand.
GGGCGTCGGGCAGGGCCTGGCGGGGGACCCTGCTGGCCGGGCTCGGCGTGCTGGCGTTCTCGGGGTCGTTCCCGGCGACGGTCTTCGCGATGGAGGGCTTCGACCCCTACCTGGTCGCGGTCGGCCGGGCCGCCGTCGCCGCCGTCGCGGCCGCCGTCTTCCTGCTCGCGGCCAGGGTGCCGCTGCTGCCGCCCAGGTCCCGGCTGCGGTCGTACGCCGTCATCGTGGCGGGCGTGGTGTTCGGCTTCCCCCTCTTCAGCGGCCTGGCGCTGCACGCCGGGGCCTCCACCTCGCACGCCGCCGTGGTGATCGGGCTGCTGCCCGCGGCCACCGCCGCCTGCGCGGTGCTGCGGGCGGGGGAGTGGCCCAGGGCGCTGTTCTGGGTGTCCTGCGGCCTCGGGGCCGTGTCGATCACCGCGTTCACCCTCAGCATGGGCGGCGGCCACGTCACCGGGGCCGACCTGCTCCTCGTCGGCGCGCTGCTGTCGGCCGCGGTCGGCTACACCGAGGGCGGGCGCCTGGCCCGCGAGACCCCCGGCTGGCGGGTGATCTCCCACACCCTCGTCCTCGCCGCCCCGCTGACCGTGCCGATCACCGTCGCGCTCGCGCTCACCACCGACCCGCGGCCCACCGCCACCTCCCTGGCCGGGTTCGCGTACGTCGGCCTGGTCTCGATGTTCCTCGGCTTCATCCCCTGGTACGCGGGCCTGGCCATGGGCGGCATCGCCCGCGCCGGGCAGACCCAGCTTGCCCAGCCGCTGCTGACGCTGCTGTGGGCCTGGCTGCTGCTCGGCGAGCTCTTCGGCCCGGTCACGATCGCGGCGGCACTGGCCGTCCTCGCGTGCGTCGCCCTCACGCAGCGGGCCCGTTCCTGAACGCCTTCGGGGCCGGGGCGGATCCTGTGCCGGGTCCTGAGGTGGGGCGCGTTCTGTGCCGGATCCCGAAGCGGGGCATGTCCCGTGATGAGGCCTGGAGCGGGGCGCGTTCTGCGCCCCGGATCCGGAGGTGTCCTTGAAAGACATGACATACAGGCGCAAGATGTGAAACGAAGGTGTCACAGGGGGGTGGCCATGGCGGACCTGACGATTCCCGAGGGCGGTTTCTGGCCCGCTCCCGAGATCCCGCAGCCGAACATCTATCCCATGGAGTGGCGGGTCGAGACCGGGAAACTCGCCGCCATCTACGAGAAGTCCAAGCGGACGGTCTGGAACCCGGCCGACCTGCCCTGGGAGGACCTGCGGCCGAGCGACTTCACCCACGAGCAGCGCCTCGGGATCATGTACTGGTTCTCGGTCCTCGCCAACTTCGACGCCTCGGGCCCGGCCGTATTCGCCCGCGCCACCATCCAGGCGTTCGAGAAGCACGAGGAGGACCCGGTCAGGAAGTGCTTCTTCTCGATCACCCGTGACGAGATGAACCACGAGGAGTGCTGCCAGCGCACCATCGCCAGGCTCTGGCCGGGCGGGCCGCTCGACTGGACCCCCGCCACCGACCTGGAGAAGGCCGCCCACAACAACATCGGCTGGCTGTACCACAACGGTGGCCGCTACTGGACGGGCTACAGCGGAGCCGTCGGCAGATACAGCCTGCCGGTGCTGTTCACCAGCTTCATGATGGGGGAGATGGCCGCCTCCACCCTGTTCCGGGGCATGGCCACCGGGACCAGGCATCCCGTCTTCGGCGACATGTTCCACCGCATCGGCCGCGACGAGTCACGCCACCTCCAGATCTGCATGACCATCCTGGAGAACGAGTGGCCTGGCCTCACCGACGACACCCGCTCCCTGATCACCCGCCAGCTGCGCGCGGGCTTCGTCTTCCTCTCGATGATCCTCTGGGAGCCGCCCGGCGGCTTCTGGGAGCTCCCCCCGTACTTCCTGCACAACCACCGCGTCCTGATGGACCACGCCCGCGACGCGGGTCTCGGCGTGCTCTCGTACGAGGAACAGGCGGACAACTGGCGAGTGGCGATGGCCAGGATCCGCGTCATCGTCGAACGCTGGGGCATCGAGTTCCCCGCGATCCCCGAACTCGACCTCGACGGCGTCCAGGTCGACTTCCTCGCCCCCGAGGACATCATCCCGGTGTTCTGAGCGCCTGGCCGGTGGCACACGGAAGCCCCGGCCTTCCCGGGCCGGGGCTCGCTGCTGTCCGGGTCTCGTACGGGCTACGAGGCCACGTTCTCCAGCCGCGCGACGACACGGGTGAGCAGATCGCGGATCTCGATCTGCCCGGCTTTGAGCCCGACGATGTTGTCTCGCATGACGTCGATGTTCTTCTCGATGGCGTCGGTCGAGCGCTTCATGGCGCTGAGATGCTTCTTGATCTCGGCGATGTCGGGCTCGACGGTGTTGATCCGTTCCTCGATCCGGGGCATGCGACGAAGATAGGACGATCCCCGCGAGCATGAGGCCGATTTGGAAGGAAGCGTCGCACCACCCGCCTTCGAAGGTGAGAAGCCGGGTGAAATCGCTCCGAGCTGGGAAAATGCATCATGCGCGCGACCGCATGACCCGGAGGACGGCAGATGGCCGATCAATCCCATGACTTGCCCTGAGGGCGAAGACCCCTCGACACCCGTCGGCCCACCTCCCGCGCACGCTTCCGGTGATGAGCCCGTTCCCGTACGAGCACCCGAGACGAGGTCCGTCCAGCGGCGAAGTCATGTCGCTCTCGTGCTGCTGACGCTGGCGGCGGGGGCGATGGACGCGATCGCCTTCCTCGGGCTCGGCGGTGTCTTCACCGCGAACATGACCGGGAACCTCATCCTCTTCGCCCTCGTCGGCCGTGAGGACTGGGTGCTCCACGCGCTGCGTTCCGGACTCGCCTGCGCGGGGTTCTGCGCGGGGCTTCTCATCGGCTTCACGATGCCCGGGCGTCACAAGGGGAACACGTTGTGGCCGTTGGCCGCCGTCAGGCTCCTGTGGGCCGACCTGGCCCTGCAGGTCGCCTTTCTCGCCGGCTGGGCGCTCGCCGGGGGCGCACCCGGCCCGGCCGTGATCCTCGCGCTGATCGGGGCGGGATCCTGCGCCATGGGCATGCAGGCCGCGGCGGCCCGCCGGGTCAACCTCGCCGGCATCACGGCCACGTTCGTCACGGGCACCCTCACCGCGCTCTTCGAGACCTCGGCGTCGGGCTGGTCCACCGACAACCGGCGTCGTGCCGCCATCGTCGTCGCCCTCGTCCTCGGAGCCCTCTGCGCGTCCCTGCTCCTGCGTTTCGCGCCACCCTGGGCCGGGGTGGCCGCCCCGGTCTTCACGCTTCTCGCGCTCGTCGTCGTGCACCCGCACGTGTACCGAGAACGATCGGGCCGGACCGGTTACCGAGAGGGCCGGCGGTGATTCGTGGGGTTTCCGAGGGACAAGAACGGATATTCCAGGGGGGTCGGTTGTGGGCCTGTCGCTCGGCCGGTGAATCGCTTAGAAATGAGGTTGGGACTCCGACTTCCACTCTCGCCCGATCACGACGGCCAGGGGCGAGCGGAGATCCTCCGATGACATAAGGAGATGACTCGTGGGCGTGAGCCTCTCGGTGGGAGATGTGGTCGAGGACTTCGAGCTCCTCGACGAGACGGGTACGCGGCGGCGGCTCAGTGAGTTCCTGGCCAAGGGGCCGGTGGTGCTCTTCTTCTATCCGGCGGCCATGACCTCCGGATGCACGGCCGAGAGCTGCCACTTCCGCGACCTGGCGGCCGACTTCGCCGCGGAGGGGGCGACCAGGATCGGGATCAGCCGCGACCAGGTCGACCGGCAGGCGAGGTTCGCCCAGGCCAACCAGCTGGGTTATCCCCTGCTCTCCGACCCCGACGGCACCGTCGCCCGGCGCCTCGGCGCCCGCCGCACCGTCGCGGTGGGCCCCTTCCTCACCCGCCGGATGACCTTCGTCATCGACGTGGACCGCAGTCTCCTGGAAGTGATCCACAGCGAGACCTCCATGGAGGCCCACGCCGACCGCGCCCTGGAAGCCCTCCGCTCCCGCCCTCACCCGTAACTCGTTCGCTGGTCTGGGGAACCGTGTCCTTGCGTGTGCGTTGTCGGCCACTTTTCCGGCGGCAACACGTAGGTGCCGCATCGGGGGACGACCTTCAACCAGTCGATACGAGTGCTAAACCTATAGGGATGGGTTTGTGGGCATAGTTCCTACTTTGCCACTTCGGGCCAGTCTTCGGTGGGCGTCACGTATGTGCCGCGATATGACACGGTGAAGACCCAGCCCTGGTCGCGCAAGAACGCCATCGCCTGGCGCACGGTGGCCTTGGCGACGCCGTGCTTCTCCATGAGTTCTTTCTCGCTGGGCACTCGCCGGTTCGGGCGTAGCTCGCCTGCCTGAATCTGACGCCGTATATCGGCTGCGATCCGCTGATATACGGGAATCTGGTCCTCTGGCCGTGGGGTTCCGGGCTCCCCGACGAAGGTCCCTTCTCCCTGGACCGTGTACGCCAGGCCCTGCTCGCGCAATTCCCTCGCGACTCGACGTGCCGTCGTCCTGGCGATGCCGTACTCGACTTCGAGTTCCGTCTCGCTGGGCACGGCCTCACCGAGGCCGAGATCGCCTGTCTCGATGCGCGCACGGATCATTTCGGCGACCTGTTTGTAGACCGGGACGGGGCCTTCGCGGTCAAGCATGCCCGCATCATAGACCACAAGGTACGTATACCCGCGAACCGGACATTTGATGAACGGGCAGATAGGTGTGCTAGACCATTAGGTGCTGAGTGAACTATGGTGTCCCGGTGAGCACGTGGGGGATGGGAGTCCTCGTGGTGGCCGGGGTGCCGGGTGGGCGGCATCACGGGCATCACGTGGCGCCGTTGCAGGTGGGTTACGAGCCGATCGACTGGAGGCCCGAGCGGCCGAGGGCCGACCGGTTGCGGATCAAGGAGCACACCTGTGACTGCCTTCCCACCTTCTACGAGCTCTGTCAGGCGGGCGGGCTGATGTTCGTACGGCGAACGGAACGGGCGAGAAAGGGAGTGGTCGTGCACGAGTCGCCCTGGGTGGTCGCGAAGCGGACACAGGAGTTGTGGCTTCGGCTCCTGATGGGCGCCGCCCACTGACGATCGGGCGCCGGGAGGAGGACGACTCCGGACCGGCGCCCACGAAAAGCCCCCGAGCTCCCTGAAGGAGGCCATGTCGTCCGGGGAGGTCGGGCGGCGGTCCCGCATCGGTCGGAGGGGACCGGTGCGGGACCGCCGGACAGCGGCCCGGCAGGCGTCCCTTCCCACACTCACCTGCCGGGCCCCCTGTCATGAGGGGACGCGGCGCCAGGCGGTGTCGGTGACGACGAGGTGGTCGAGGAAGCGCAGGCCGACGGTCTCGGCGGCGTCGCGCAGGCGGGCGGTGACCTCCAGGTCCGCGGGGCTGGGGTCGAGGGAGCCGCTGGGGTGGTTGTGGGCGAGGCCGAAGGAGGAACCACCGGAGGTGAGGACGGTGCTCATGATCTCGCGGACCGGAGCGGGCGCGTGGTCGCTGCCGCCCTCGCTCACGATCGTCTTACGGGTCACCGCGCCGCTCGGGTCGCACACCACGACGACCACCCGCTCGTGGCTGAGGCCACGCAGGAGCGGGGCCGCCACGGCGGCCAGGTCGCCGGAGCAGGTGACGCGGCGGCGCTCGGGCTCCGCCTGCGCCTGCCGGACGAGATGGAAGGCGGCGATGACCCGGGCGGCCTTCGCGGGGCCGATGCCCGGCACCCGCATCAGGCGGTGGGCGTCGGAGCGGGCCAGGCCGTGCAGGTCGCCGCAGTGGGCGATCAGGTGGGAGGCGAGCTCCATCGCGTTGGTGCCCCGGCTGCCGGAGCCGATCAGCAGGGCGAGCAGCTCCCGGTCGGCGAGCGCGGTCGCCCCGCCGGACAGGAGGCGCTCGCGCGGCTGGTCGTTGGCGGGCATGTCCTTGACGCGCAATCGGCACCTCCGGCTTGGGAAACCAGGTCGGTTCTACCAGATGGCGCCGACATTCCGGCCGGGTGGCGACCGGCTGTCAGGGGTGCAGGGGATGGGTGTAGACGAGGCGGAAGCGGTCGCCGGGGATGACGATGTCGCTGGTCTCCACCGGACGGTCCCCGGCCCAGTGGGTGCGCTCGACGTGCAGGACCTGGACGCCCGCGGGCAGGGCGAGGGCGTCGCTCTCGGCCGGTTGCGGGACGCGGGTGTAGACCTGCTCGACGATCTCGGTGACCTTGACGCCGATGGCCGACAGGCGGGCGATCAGGCTCCGGGGGCTCTCCTCCGCGGTCTCGCCGAACTCGGCGGGCTCGTAGGAGGTGGCGAGCTGGATCGGCTTGCCGTCGCCGCGGAAGACGTACCGGGTGCGGGTGACCGGGGCCGACTCGTCCAGCCGGAGGCGGTGGGCGATGTCGGGGGTGGCGCCGGCGGGCTCGGCCCGCCAGTCCCAGGTGGCCCGGGTGCCCTGTGACTGTATGTCGGCGCCGAAGGGGACGTGGTGGTCGTGGAAACGCCATCGGTGCAGGGGGAGCAGCACCGGCTGTTCTCGTACGTAGTGACCCGAGCCGACGCGGCCGACGATGAGGCCCTCGGCGACGAGCACGCGCAGCGCGTGCCGGGCGGCCGTCTCGCCCACGCCGTACTTCCTGGTCAGCTGGGCGCGCGAGGGGATCGGGGCGCCGGGGGAGAGGGAGCCGTCGACGATCTGACGCCGGATGTCGGCGACGACGCGCAGGTAGACAGGATCGGAGCTTGCCACGTGTCCATCCCTGGGGGTCTGGGGCGTTGTCCCATCCTGTCGTATTCAATGCACAACGCAGGGTAATGGCTCCGATTTGGAGCTCCAACTTTACCGTCGCTCCCAGAAGTGGCCAAAAATATCTCAGAGACCCTGTAACGCCCGCGTAAGGAACGCCGATTGAACGGTAGAGGTCGTCGATGTGTGTACCCCCGAGCACATATCGGCGGCCTCTTTCTCGTTCAAGGATGTCCTCGCCGCCGCCAAAGCGGACAAAGTTCTCGTCATTTCACGTAATCGGGCGCGAAGGGCGCGGGTCCCGGTTCCGGGCCACCTCCCACCCTCCGCCTCCGCGACGGTGACCGGCTTCTCTCTGTTCGACGGCGATCGCTCGTGCCCGTTCCGGTCGCTCCCGCCGTCCCGCTGTTCCGCTCCCCGTGACGCCCGGTCCGGTCGGCGTTCCGCCTCCCGCACGACAGGCTGGAACGGCCCGCCCGGAGTGTCCTCCGGGGTCCGTCGCCACGGTGGTGTATATCCGCGTGTACGGTGTGCAGCGGGCACCTCGGGGGGATGTTCGCTCTTGGGCCCATCGGTGGACGGAGGTTAGGCGGGGTGGCGGGGTCCACCGTTTCAGCGGATCCAGGTAGCGTTCGGTCTATGGCAGCGCCAACTGGAACCTCCGACGCCCCCTTCGGCCGCATGCTGACCGCGATGGTCACGCCGTTCACGAGTGACGGAGCGGTCGACTACGAGACAGCGGGGCGCCTCGCCACCTACCTGGTGGACGAGCAGCGTAACGACGGCATCGTCGTGAGCGGTACGACGGGGGAGTCCCCGACGACCACCGACGACGAGAAGGAGCGCCTGCTGCGCGCCGTCGTCGAGGCGGTCGGCGACCGCGCCACGGTCGTCGCCGGAGCCGGGACCAACGACACCCACCACAGTGTCGAGCTGGCCGAAGCCGCCGAGCGCGCCGGGGCCGACGGCCTCCTGCTGGTGACGCCGTACTACAGCAAGCCCCCCCAGGAGGGGATCTACCGCCACTTCACCACCGTGGCGGACGCGACGGCCCTGCCGGTGATGCTCTACGACATCCCCGGCCGGAGCGGCGTGCCGATCCGGGGTGAGACGCTGGCGCGGCTCGCCGGGCACGAGCGGATCGTCGCGGTGAAGGACGCCAAGGCCGACCTGTTCGAGGGGTCGCAGGTCATCGCGTCCACCGGCCTGGCCTACTACTCGGGTGACGACACGCTCAACCTGCCGTGGCTGTCGGTGGGGGCCGTGGGGTGCGTCAGTGTGATCGGCCACGTCGTGGGCGCGGAGATCGCCGCGATGATCGGGGCCTACCACTCCGGGGACGTCGCGGGCGCGCTCGCCATCCACCGCAGGCTGCTTCCGGTGGTCTCCGCGATCATGATGCAGGCCGGTGGCGCGATCATGGCGAAGGCGGCGCTGTCCCTGGTCGGGCAGCCCGCGGGGCCGATGAGGTCGCCCCTGGTGGAGGCGACCCCGGAGCAGCTCGCGAGGCTGCGCGAAGACTTGATCGCGGGCGGTGTGAAGCTGTCCGACGAAGTTGTGACATGAGATAAAACGCCGCGGCCTTCACCGGCCGCATTCGGGAGGAACGAGAGTTTGCGAGAAAGAAGACACGTCGGTCCGCTGGGGGACGGAGTGCTCGGCGAGGGAGTAGTCCTGCTGCCCACGAGGACCTCCGTCGCATGTGAGACCGCTGAGAGAGGTGTGGCCGGATGAGTCACCCCCACCCCGAACTCGGGCTGCCGCCCGCGCTGCCCGAGGGTGCCCTGCGCATCGTCGCGCTGGGCGGTCTCGGCGAGATCGGCCGCAACATGGCCGTGTTCGAGTACGAAGGCCGTCTGCTGATCGTCGACTGCGGGGTGCTGTTCCCCGAGCCCGACCAGCCCGGCATCGACCTGATCCTGCCCGACTTCGAGTACATCCGGGACCGCCTGGACGACGTCGAGGCCGTGGTCCTGACCCACGCGCACGAGGACCACATCGGTGCCGTGCCATATCTGCTGCGCGAGCGCCGCGACATCCCGATCGTGGGATCCAGGCTGACGCTGGCGCTGATCGAGGCCAAGCTCACCGAGCACCGCATCCAGCCGACCAAGCGTGAGGTCGTGGAGGGGGAGCGGCACCGGTTCGGGCCGTTCGAGTGCGAGTTCCTCGCCGTCAACCACTCCATCCCCGACGCGCTGGCCGTCGCGATCAGGACGCCCGCGGGCATCGTCCTGCACACCGGCGACTTCCGGATGGACCAGCTGCCCAGCGACGGGCGGCTGACCGACCTGGGCGGGTTCGCCAGGCTCGGCGCCGAGGGCGTCGACCTGCTGATGTCCGACTCGACCAACGCCGAGGTGCCGGGCTTCGTCACCAGCGAGCGGGAGATCGCGCCGGTCATCGACGAGGTCATCCGCACCGCGAGCAAGCGTGTGATCGTGGCGAGCTTCGCCTCCCACATCCACCGCGTCCAGCAGGTCATCGACTCGGCGGAGAAGCACGGCCGCAAGGTCGCGCTGGTCGGCCGCTCGATGGTGCGCAACATGGGCGTCGCCCGCGACCTGGGCTACCTGCGGGTCTCGCCGGGCCTGATCGTCGACTCCAAGGAGATCGAGGGCTGGCCGCCGGAGGACGTGGTGCTGATCTGCACCGGCTCCCAGGGCGAGCCGATGGCGGCGCTGTCGCGCATGGCCAACCGCGACCACCCGATCCGCATCGCCGAGGGCGACACGGTCCTGCTCGCCTCCTCGCTGGTGCCGGGCAACGAGACCGCGGTCAACAACGTGATCAACGGGTTGTCGCGCTGGGGCGCCCGCGTGGTGCACAAGGGCAACGCGAAGGTGCACGTCTCCGGGCACGCCGCCGCCGGCGAGCTGCTGTACGTGCTCAACCTGACGCGGCCGTCCAACTTCATGCCGGTGCACGGCGAGTGGCGTCACCTGCGGGCGCACGCCAAGCTCGCCGCGCTGACCGGGGTGCCCGACGACCACATCGTGATCGCCGAGGACGGCGTCGTGGTGGACCTGGTCGACGGCCGGGCCAAGATCGTGGGCGCGGTCCCCGCCGGTTACGTCTACGTGGACGGCACCTCGGTGGGCGACGTCACCGACTTCGCGCTGAAGGACCGCCGCATCCTGGGCGAGGAGGGCTTCATCTCCATCGTCATCGTGGTCGACACCGCCACCGGCAAGCTCGCCGGGGGCCCGGAGATCCACGCCAGGGGATCCGGCATCGACCCGGCCATGTTCGACGACATCCTGCCGCAGGTCGAAAGGGCCCTGCAGGAGAACGCGGCCGACGGCGTGGTGGACATCCAGCAGGTCCGCCGCGTGGTCCGCAGGACCGTGGGGCGCTGGGTGAGCGACACCTACCGCCGCCGTCCGATGATCATCCCCGTGGTGGTCGAGGTCTGACCTTCGCACCGTACGGCGGCCTCACCGGCCGCCGTACGGGCCATCGGGCCGGATTCCTCCCGCCGCGCCCGTCATGCCCGCCGTGCCCGCCGTCGTACGGGCGTGGGCGCCGGTCTTCCGGGTTTTCCCGTGGAGGCCGGGAGTTTTTCCTCGCGGTGGGCCGTCGGCCTTCCTCGCGGTGCCCGGGAGACTTTCCTCGCGGCGGGGCGGCGGGCCTTCCCGCGCCGGTCAGCAGACGCCGCGCAGGGAGCAGACCTTGGCGGCCATCTTCCTGGCGTCCTTCAGCGGCCGGGTGAAGTCGGAGCCGCGCACCTTGCCGTACTCGCCCGCCAGCAGGTAGATCGCGACGGCCCGGCCCTCGCGGACGACGACGGCCCGCTGCCCGCCGATGACCGGGCGCACGCCCCTGGCGTCGTAGCCCTGGACGGTGATCCGCACGGCCCGGTCCCCGATATGGACGGGGTCGGCCCAGGTCTTGGTGACCGTGCCCTCGGACTTGACACGGGCGCACCTCTCGACCTGGCCGAGGAGCCCGGCCAGCGCCCTGCGCGCGGCGGCCGTGGAGCGGTAGATCACCAGTTGCTCGCCGGAGTGGTGCTCGGGGGCCCGGTAGACGACGGTCCGCGCGGCCACCCGGTCGCGATCGGCGGGCCGGCGCAGGTCACACGGGTTGACCTCCAGGTTCGCCCCCAGCCTGTCGCTGATGGCCCACTCCTCCTCGCCCGGATACCTCACCGGCCTGCGGGCCTGGGGCTCGTGCAGCAGGAAGTTCCTCGGGATCCCCGCGGAAGTGCTGCCCGTCTCACCCCTCTCGCTCGTCTCGGCCAGGGCGGCGCCGCCCGCGAGGGCGGTCGCGAGGACCGTGCCCGCGACCGTGCCCGCCGCCGCCAGCCGGATCGTCGTCCGTGCCATGCCAGTCGTCATCGGTCTTCCCCGTCCGTTCGGTGGTCTGTTCGGTGGAGTTCCGTATGTGGCCCCTACGTGGGACCCGGTTCGGGCGGGAAAGGTTCGCGTTCGGAGGACTGTTTTCCGGGTGCCCGCACGTGGCGGGAATCGTGGTGAGTGCGTGGGGAAGGGGGCCGTTGTATGCTCACAGTGTTCTATGTAGCAGCTTCTAATTTCATGTAATAGAACAATGGAGGGGCGATGGAGGTACGGCACGCCACGGCACCCGACCAGATCACCGGGGCGACCACCGACTGGCTGCGCCGCCGGTTCCTGGTGGAGCAGCTCTTCGTGCCCGGGGAGGTGCGGCTGCTCTACTCCCACGAGGATCGCATCGTGGTCGGCGGGGCCCTGCCGGACGACGGGCCGCTGAGGCTGCACTGCCCCGACCCGCTCAGGTCGGAGTACTTCCTGGAGCGCCGCGAGCTCGGCGTGGTCAACATCGGCGGGCCCGGCACGGTGACCGTCGACGGCACCGCGTACCCCCTGGGCACCAAGGAGTGTGTCTACGTCGGCAGGGGCGCCCGCGAGGTGGTCTTCGAGGGGGGTGCCTTCTACCTGGTCTCCACCCCCGCGCACGCCACCCTTCCGACGGTCGCCGCGACCCTGGAGGACGCCGAGCCGGTACGGCTGGGCGGCCAGGACGGCTCCAACGACCGGACGATCTACAAGTACGTCCACGCGAAGGGCATCCAGAGCTGCCAGCTCGTGCTCGGCGTGACCGTGCTGGAGCCCGGCAGCATGTGGAACACCATGCCCTGCCACACCCACGAGCGCAGGACCGAGGTCTATCTCTACTTCGACCTGCCGCCCGGCGAGCGGGTGATCCACCTGATGGGACGGCCCGACGAGACGCGCAACCTCGTCGTCGCCGACCGGCAGGCGGTCATCTCCCCGTGCTGGTCGGTGCACTGCGGCTTCGGTACGAGAAGTTACTCCTTCGTCTGGGCGATGGGCGGGGAGAACCAGGCCTTCGAGGACATGGAGCAGGTCGAGATCGGCGAGCTGCGCTGATGTTCTCACTGGAGGGCAGGACCGCGCTCGTCACCGGCGCGCGGACCGGGATCGGCCGGGCCCTCGCCGTGGGCCTGGCGGCGGCGGGGGCCGACATCGTGCTGCACGGCCGCGACGACGACCTGGACGAGGTCGAGGCGGAGGTCCGCAAGACCGGCAGGCGGGCCTCCCGGTGGATCCTCGACCTGTCGGACCCGCGGGCCGTCCCCGAGGCGGCCGGGCGGCTGGGCCCGGTCGACGTGCTGGTGAACAACGCCGGGATCATCCGCAGGGCCCCGGCCGCCGAGCACTCCCACGACTCCTTCCGCGAGGTGCTCGACGTCAACCTGGACGCGGTCTTCCTGCTCAGCCAGGTCCTCGGGACGCGGATGCTCGCCCGGGGTTCCGGGAAGATCATCATGATCGCCTCCATGCTGTCCTTCCAGGGCGGCGTCAACGTCGTCGGCTACACCGCGGCCAAGCACGGCGTCGCCGGGCTCACGCGGGCGCTGGCCTGCGAGTGGGCGGGCTCGGGGGTGCAGGTCAACGCGATCGCCCCCGGCTACATCAGGACCGGCAACACCGAGCGGCTCTGGGACGATCCCGAGAGGGAGGCCGAGATCAGGGGCCGCATCCCCGCGGGGCGCTGGGGCACCCCGGAGGACCTCGTGGGCGCCGCCGTCTTCCTGGCGTCCGGCGCCTCCGACTACGTCAACGGGCACCTGCTGGCCGTCGACGGAGGCTGGTTGGCGCGCTGACCAGTAGGCTCACGATCGTGGTCAGGGAAGGCAGTTCCATCGACAAGGCGCTGGCGGTGCTGGAGGCGATCGCCGAGCACCACCGCGTGACCGACATAGCCGCCGCGACGGGCGTGTCCAAGTCGACCGTCCATCGCATCCTCCAGTCGCTCGTCGAGTGGGGGTTCGCGCGGGCCGACGGCAGTGGCGGCTACGAGCCGGGCCCCCGCATCCTCACGCTGGCCGGCCGGGTCATGAACCGCTTCGACCCGGCCCGCCAGGCCTCCGGCGCGCTCAACGCGCTGCACGAGCGGATCGGCTACACCACGCACTTCGCGATCCGCAGCGGGGACGAGGCCGTCTACGTCGACAAGCTGGAGGGGCGGCGGCCCTACCAGATGCCGTCCCGCGTCGGGATGAGCCTGCGCCTGCACTGCACCGCGATCGGCAAGGCGGTCCTCGCCCAGCTCGGCGCCGACGAGGTCCGCGCCATCTGCGCCCGTACGGGGATGCCCGCCCCGACCCCCACCACGCTGACGACGCCGGAGGACCTGCTGGCCGACCTGGCGTTGGTACGGTCCCGCGGCTACGCGCTCGACAACGAGGAGAACCTGCCCGGCATCCTCTGCGTCGGGGCCCCGGTCTTCGACCACACCGGCCAGGTGCTCGGCGGCATCTCCATCTCCGCCCTCGCGATGGACATGGGGCGCGACGACCTGGAGCGGTTCGCGCCCGACGTCGTCGCCGCGGCCCGCGAGGTCTCCGCCGCCCTCGGCGCCCCCGGCGCTCCCGCCGCCCCGGCGCTCAACGGCTGAGCCGATCGGGTGCCGCTTCTTCAGGTCGACTGCGGTCTCCAGTTGTTCCATGTAATGGAATGTGATCTCATGTTATGCAACAACCTGAGCCTGGAGGATCAGCATGCCGAACATCACCGTGGAACTCCTGTCCGGCAGGACCCTCGACCAGCGCCGCGAGTTCGTGGCGGCGCTGACCGAGGCGGCCGTGGACATCCTGAAGGCGCGCCGTGAGGCGGTACGCATCGTCTTCACCGAGATCGAGAAGTCGGACGTGGCTAACGGCGGCGTCCTGGAGTCCGACAAATAGTCCTGCGGTCCCGCATTCCTGTGGTCCTGGGGTTCGACACGTGACCGGAGCCGGGCACTCGGCTGGAGTCCGGTAGGTGACCGGAGTCCGGTTAACGTTCGGAGTCCGGCACGTGGCCGAAGTCCGGCGGGTGACGGGAGTCCGGCACGCGGCCCGGCGGGAGCCGGGCTCCCGGACCGGACGAATTCCCGGTTCGGGTGTTTCCCTTCCTCCCCTGGTGGAAGGAGCATGTTCCCGGGCGGGCGGGTCCTGGAGCCCGCCACGCCCGGGGACGACCGCGTGACCACCGGCCACATCCGAAGGCCCGCCGCGCTGTGGAGGCCGGCCCGGCTGTGAGGGCCCATCGCGCTGCGGAGCACTCCACGCCGTGAAGGCCCCACCGCGGTGCGAAGGTCCGCCCGTGCCGTGAAGGGCCCCCGCGGGGCGCCCACGCAGTGAAGGCCCCCACCGCGCTGTGGGGGCCCAGGCCGTGCCGGGGAGAGGGAGCCCTCAGCCGACCGCTCCGGCACGCCGCTGCTCCGGGTCGGTGGACCCGGGCTCGGTGGACAGGGAGTCGACGAGCGCGTCGCGGTCCTCGCGGTTCTCCGGCTTGAGGAACCCGATCACCACGTACAGCACCAGCGAGGTCACCAGCGGCACGCCGACGACCATCGCCGTGTCCTTGGACTCGATGATCCACTTGACGTACGCCCAGACGCCCAGCCCGGCGGCCCAGGAGGCGATGGCCGCCGTCGGGCCGCTCCGCTTGAACCAGGGCAGCATGCCCAGCATCAGCGGGATCGAGATCGGCCCCATCGTCGCGGCGACGAGGTCGACGACGATCTTCAGCACGACGCCCTGGCCCTCGGTCGAGATCGCGATCGTCATGCTGATCAGGACGAAGGTGAACGTGGTCACCCGGGCGAAGGTCAGCTCGGCCCGCGCCGACAGCTCGCGCACCCTGCGGACGATCACCGGCGCGATGTCCCTGGTGATGACCGAGGAGATCACGTTGGCGTCGGAGGCGACCATGGCCATGGTGTGGGAGAAGAAGCCCGCGAGCACCAGCCCGATCACGCCCTGCGGCAGCAGGGTCTGCGCCAGCCGTACGTACGCCTCCTCGGCGTTGGCCAGGCCCGGCACGATGAGCGGCGCGGCGAACATCGGGATGAACAGGATCAGCGGCCAGACCAGCCACAGCGCGCTGGACAGCAGCGCCGAACGCTTCGCGGCCGAGCCCGAGGGGGAGGCCATGTAGCGCTGGGCGAGGTTCCACATGCCGCCGTTGTACTCGAAGGTCTTGATGAAGAGCAGGGCGAGGAAGAACGTCGTGGTGTACGGCCCGGCGAAGGGGTCGCCGTGGCCCGGGGGCAGCTTGTCCCACATGGTCCACAGGGTGGCGACGCCGTCCAGCTGGGCCATGATCGCGACGAACATGGCGATGCCCGCGAAGCCCTGGATGACGAACTGCCCGAAGTCGGTGAGCACGTCCGCCCACAGCCCTCCGGCGGTGATGTAGACCAGCGTGACGGCCCCGGTGACCAGGATGCCCCACTGGATCGGGATGCCCGCGAAGCCCTGGAGCAGGATGGCGATCGCCACCCACTTGGCGGCGATGTCCACGACCTTCAGCAGCGCGCCGCTGTAGGCCAGCACCTGCTGGGTCGGCAGGTTGTAGCGCCGGGCGAGGTACTCCAGCGGGGAGATCACGCCGTGCTTGGAACGGAGCCGGTTCCAGCGGGCCGCCCAGACGAAGGCGCCGATGCCGATCCCGATGCCGATCGTCAGCGCCCACCAGACGTACATCGCGAGCCCGTAGTTGTAGGCCACGGCCGCGAACGCCACGAACATGACCGCGCTGTATCCCGACATGTGGTGTGAGATGCCGGACAGCCACCAGGGGATACGGCCCCCGGCGGTGAAGAAGTCGATCACGGTTCTGATGCGGCGCTTCGACCACACGCCGATACCGATCATGACAAGGAAGTACGCGCCCAGAACGGACCAGTCGAGTGCGGACATGTGTCTCCTCCCAACGCCCTGTTGGTGAGGAGGTTCTACTACATGAAACGCAATGTCAATACATGGAATGGAAGACGCTTTCCAGCAGACTAATGGGGCATTTGGCGCTTCTCATCACTGTTCACGAAGTATCGACCGATCTTGTGAAACGTCGGCGAGGGGCGGGCGCTGCGGCGCGTCGGCGCGCAATCCACCACCCGTCTCGTTAACCTCCCTAGCATGGCCACCCGTACGTCTAAAGGCTCCTCAGGAAAGCCCCCCGGCAAGGGGTCCTCCGGCCGTTCGGGCACCTCCCAGGCCCGTACGGCCCCCGCCAGGCGGGCGCCCGCCGGCCGGGGGAGGAGCGCGAGCCAGGCCCGCAAGCCCTCACCCCAGCACGACCCGATCAGCTGGGTGCTCATCATGATCGGCAAGCTGTTCATGGGCATCTGGATGCTCCTCGCCGGGGGCATCGGCGGCGCCGCGCGGGCCCTGGGGCAGAACGCCCGCGAGCTCGACCCCGTGCACCGCCGCGACGGGCTCGGCCTGGCGGTGTTCGCCGGGGCGGTCGTGCTGGCGGCGATGACCTGGCGCAAGAACACCGGCACGGTCTCCACCGTGGTCGACAGCGTCATGCGCGGCGTCTTCGGCTCGCTGACCTGGGTGATCCCGATCCTTCTCATGCTGCTGGCCTGGCGGCTGCTGCGTCACCCCGACCAGAACGCCGACACCGGCCGGATGATCATCGGCTGGTCCGCCCTCACCATCGGCGTGCTCGGCGTCGTGCACGTCGTCCACGGCACGCCGTACCCCTCGGGGGGCAGCTCCGACGGCATGGACAAGGTCTCGGCCGCCGGAGGCATGATCGGCTTCATCGTCTCGGCGCCGCCGGCGAGCATCCTGCCGTCCTTCATCACCATCCCGCTGCTGCTGATCCTGTCGGGCTTCGGCATCCTGGTGATCACCGCGACGCCGGTGCACCGGGTCCCCGAGCGGCTGGCAGAGATCCGGCACATGCTCTTCAACCGCGACCTGCCCCCCGCGCCGCGCGTGTCCAAAAGGAAGCCCGCCACGCGCAAGAAGGCGGAGCCCGAGGGCGCCGAGCTGGGCGACCACGTCAAGCCCTACGACACCCCCCTGATCGCCGAGACGCCCGGCGGCACCCCCGGGCACTCCCCGGAGATCGTGCCCGGCCTGGTGGACGAGGAGGCGGCCGAGGCGATCATCAGGGCGGAGTCGTCGGCGCCCCCCGAGCCGACCCCGGCCCCGCGCAAGGTCGAGCAGCTCGTCCTGTCGCCCCAGGCGGGCCCGTACACCCTGCCCGAGCCGCAGCTCCTGCGCCCCGGCACCGCGCCCAAGCCGCAGACGAAGGCGAACACCGTCGTCGTCAACGCGCTGACCAGCGTGATGGAGCAGTTCGCCATCGACGCCCAGGTGATCGGTTTCACCCGGGGGCCGACGGTGACGCGCTACGAGATCGAGCTCGGCCCGGCGGTCAAGGTCGAGAAGGTCACCGCGCTCACCAAGAACATCGCGTACGCGGTCAAGTCCGCCGATGTCCGGATCCTGTCCCCGATCCCCGGCAAGTCGGCGATCGGGGTCGAGATCCCCAACACCGACAAGGACCTCGTCTCGCTGGGCGACATCCTGCGCTCCCCGGTGGCCCAGGCCGACCACCACCCGATGATCGTCGGGCTCGGCAAGGACGTCGAGGGGCGCACGATAGTGGCCAACCTGGCCAAGATGCCGCACCTGCTCATCGCGGGCGCCACCGGCGCGGGAAAGTCGGTCTGCGTCAACGGGCTGATCACCTCGATCCTGATGCGGGCCACCCCCGACGAGGTCCGCATGGTCCTGGTCGACCCCAAGCGGGTCGAGCTCAGCGTCTACGAGGGCATCCCGCACCTCATCACGCCGATCATCACCAACCCCAAGAAGGCCGCCGAGGCCCTGGAGTGGGTCGTCGGGGAGATGGACCGCCGCTACGACGACCTGGCCGCCAGCGGCTTCCGGCACGTCGACGACTTCAACAAGGCGGTCCGCGCCGGCAAGCTGGTGCCGCCGCCGGGCAGCGAGCGGGTCTACCAGCCCTATCCGTACCTGCTGGTGATCGTCGACGAGCTCGCCGACCTGATGATGGTCGCCCCCCGCGACGTCGAGGACTCCATCGTCCGCATCACCCAGCTCGCCCGCGCCGCCGGGATCCACCTGGTCATCGCCACCCAGCGCCCCAGCGTGGACGTGGTCACCGGCCTGATCAAGGCCAACGTGCCCTCCAGGCTCGCCTTCGCCACCTCCTCGCTCGCCGACTCCCGGGTCATCCTGGACCAGCCGGGCGCCGAGAAGCTCGTCGGGCAGGGCGACTCGCTCTTCCTGCCGATGGGGGCGAGCAAGCCCATGCGGCTGCAGAACGCCTTCGTCTCCGAGAAGGAGATCGGCGAGATCGTCGGGCACTGCAAGGCCCAGATGGCGGTCGAGTACCGCGACGACGTGGCCGCCGTGGCGACCGCCAAGAAGGAGATCGACGAGGACATCGGCGACGACCTCGACCTGCTGGTCCAGGCGGCCGAGCTCATCGTGACCACCCAGTTCGGCTCGACCTCGATGCTCCAGCGCAAGCTCAGGGTCGGCTTCGCGAAGGCGGGCCGCCTGATGGACCTGCTGGAGAGCAGGAACGTCGTCGGGCCCAGCGAGGGTTCGAAGGCGCGGGAGGTCATGGTCAAGCCGGACGAGCTCCCCGGCCTGCTGATCGACCTGCGCGGGGGCTGACGGCGCCGTACGGGAGGCTCCGGCCGACTTTGCGGGGGCCGCGCGGGAAGCTTCGAACGGCCTGCGCGGGGGCTGACGGTGCCTGTACGGGAGGTTCCAGTCGACCTTGCGCGGCGCCGCGTGGGAGCTTCGGCCGGTCCGCGCGGGGGCCGGCGGCGCCGTGCGGGAGGCTCCGGCCGGTCCGCGTCCGGGAGTGCCGGTACATGCGGGGGAATGCCGTCTCCCGACCGGCCCGCCCGGGAATGACGGCGCCGTGCGGAAATGGGACCCCCGCCGCGCATCCTCCGTACGGTTACTGATTGAATAGGTGTCGCTACGCAACGTCGGGGGCTGAGAGGCGTGCGCCATGGGCATTGGAAGCGATCTGGCGGATGCCAGGCGGTCGATGGGGATGACCGTAGGGCAGTTGAGCGCGCGGACACGCATTCGCGAAGTGCTCATCCAGGCAATCGAGAGGAATGACTTCTCCCAATGCGGGGGAGATTTCTACGCGCGGGGCCACATAAGAAACATCGCCAAGATCGTTGACCTCGATCCCGAGGCGCTGGTGCACCGCTACGACGAGCAGCACGGGGGCGTGCCGCTGCCGGTGCGGGCGTCCAGCGTCTTCCAGGCCGACATGCCGCTGAAGATCCGTGAGCGCCGTTCGCCCAACTGGACGACGGCGATGGCGGTGGCCCTGGGCATCGTGGTCATCTTCGGCGTGGTGCGGACCATGGGCGGAGGCGACACCCCCGTGGCGGACCTCCGCACGATGCCGGTGCCCGCCGTGCCGCCACCGCCCTCGGCCGGTCCCGGCCCCGACTCACCGCGCCGGGCGGCGTCGCTGGCCGAGGGGCGACGGCGCGACATGGTCGTCCTCCAGGTGAGGGCGAAGCGCACCTCCTGGCTCGACGTACAGGACTCGACCGGCCGGCGGATCTTCTCCGGAACGCTCGTGGCGGGCAAGACCTCGACCTGGAAGGCGAAGACCGGGATACGGGTCACCTTCGGCGACGGAGGAGCCGTCTCGCTGAAGGTGAACGGCAAGAACCTGGGCACCCCCGGCCGCCGGGGTCAGGTCGTGAACCGCTCCTACGAGGCCCCCGCCACCAAGAAGCGCTAGGTCACGGCGTACGGAGCCTCGTACGGAGCCCGCGTCGGGCTCCTCCCGGGCGTCCGCGTCGCCGGGTTCGGCCGGGCCGCCCGGGCCGTCCCGGCGGCGGGACATCCGGGGCGGGGCGGGGGTGCGGCGGTGCCTGAATGGGGGGAGGTGCATCGGGTGGTGGCCAACTCCCGATACCGTAGTGTTCACCATGTCATCCCGCCGAACCGCATCGCTGATCACGCTTGGTTGCGCACGCAACGAGGTCGACTCCGAGGAACTCGCCGCTCGTCTTGAGGCTGCCGGTTGGCAGCTGGGCGACGACGACCCCGACGTCGTCGTCGTCAACACGTGCGGCTTCATCGACTCGGCGAAAAAGGACTCCATCGACACGCTGCTCGCCGCGGCCGACTCCGGGGCCAAGGTGGTCGCCGCGGGCTGCATGGCGGAGCGGTACGGTGACCAGCTCGCCGACGCGCTGCCCGAGGCCGCCGCGGTCATCTCCTTCGACGACTACACCGACATCGGCACGCGCCTCGACGACGTGCTGGCGGGCAAGTCGCTCGTCCCGCACAGCCCGCGCGACCGCAGGACCCTGCTGCCGATCTCGCCGGTGGAGCGCGCGGCCGCCCCCAGGACGGCCATTCCCGGCCACGGCGAGCTGCCCGAGGGCCTGGCCCCCGCCAGCGGCCCCCGGCCGCTCCGCAAGCGTCTGGGCGACGGCCCGGTGGCCTCGCTGAAGCTCGCCTCCGGCTGCGACCGGCGCTGCACGTTCTGCGCCATCCCGGCCTTCCGCGGGGCGTACGTCTCGCGCGGCGCCGAGGAGCTCCTCGGCGAGGCGGCCTGGCTGGCCGAGCAGGGCGTCAAGGAGCTGGTGCTGGTCAGCGAGAACTCCACCTCCTACGGCAAGGACCTGGGCGACCTGAGGGCGCTGGAGAAGCTGCTGCCCTCCCTCGCCGCGACCGAGGGCGTCGAGCGGGTGCGGGTCAGCTACCTGCAGCCCGCCGAGCTCCGCCCCGGGCTGCTGGAGATCATCGCCTCGACCGAGGGCGTGGCCCCCTACTTCGACCTCTCCTTCCAGCACGCCAGCGGCCCGGTGCTGCGCCGGATGCGGCGCTTCGGCGACCCCCGGCGCTTCCTGGACCTCCTGGAGTCGATCCGCGCCCACGCCCCCGAGGCGGGCGTGCGCTCCAACTTCATCGTGGGCTTCCCCGGCGAGACCGAGGAGGAGTTCGGCGAGCTGGTGGGCTTCCTGGAGGAGGCCAGGCTCGACGTGATCGGCATCTTCGGTTACTCCGACGAGGACGGCACCGAGGCGGCCTCGCTGCCCGGCAAGCTCGACCAGGAGGTCGTCGACGCCCGCGTGTCCGCGCTCACCGAGCTGGCCGAGGAGCTCATGGCCCAGCGGGCCGAGGAGCGGATCGGCACCGAGGTCGACGTCCTGATCGAGGAGGACCTGGGCGACGGCGGCTACGAGGGTCGGGCCGCCCACCAGGGGCCCGAGGTCGACGGTTCTGTAACGGTCCAGGGCATCGGGCTGGTCCCCGGCCAGATCGTCCGGGCCGTCGTGGTCGACTCGGAGGGTGTCGACCTGATCGCCCGTATCAAGGCGGCCCCATGAGCGCGCCGCCGGGCCGGGAGAGCGTATGACCAACACGCCAGAGACCGGCACCGACTCGACCTCGGCATCCGCGCGCCCCAAGGTGAGCGCCTGGAACATCGCCAACGTCGTGACGGTGATACGGCTGGCGATGGTTCCGTTCTTCGCGGCCTGCCTCTTCCTGCCGGGATCGGGCTGGCGGGCCGCGGCACTGGTGGTCTTCATGGTGGCCTCGCTCACCGACCTGCTCGACGGCGAGCTGGCCCGCCGCTACGGCCTGGTCACCGACTTCGGGAAGATCGCCGATCCGATCGCCGACAAGGCCCTCATCGGCGCCGCCCTGATCAGCCTCTCGGTGCTGGGGGAGCTGCCCTGGTGGATCACCGTCGTGATCCTGGGCAGGGAGCTGGGTGTCACCGGGCTGAGGTTCGCGGTCATCCGGCACGGCGTCATCCCGGCCAGCTACGGCGGGAAGGTGAAGACCGTCCTGCAGATCGCCGCGATCGTCTCCTACATCTGGCCGGGGGTGCCCGACCTGATCCGCTGGGTCGTGATGGGCGCGGCGGCCCTGGTCACCGTCGTCACCGGTGTCGACTACGTGATCCGGGCGATCAAGCTGCGGCAGGTCGCGAAACGGGCGCGGGCCGTATGAGGCGGGCCATGGCGGGCGTGAGCCGTACGGGGCGGGCGACGACGGGCGTGAGCCGTACGGGACGGACCATGGCGAGCGCGGGTCATGTGAGGCAGGCGATGGCGGGCGCGGGCCGTGTGAAGCGGGCCACGGCGGGCGCGGGCCGTATGAGGCGGGTCCCGTGAGCCGGCGCCTGCTCGCGGCCACCGAGGTCCTCGCCCTCCTCGTCCGCAGGGGCGAGACGGTGGCGGTCGCCGAGTCGCTGACCGCCGGGCTCATCTGCGCGTCCCTCACCGGCCCCCCTGGGGCCTCCGCGGCCTTCCTGGGCGGGGTGGTCTCCTACGCCACCGAGCTCAAGCACCGGCTGCTGAACGTCCCCGCGGACCTGCTCGCCCGAGAGGGGGCGGTGCACCCGGAGGTCGCCGCCGCGATGGCCGACGGGGTGCGCCTTCTCGCCGGTTCCACATACGGGCTGGCGGCCACCGGGGTGGCCGGCCCCGACCCCCAGGACGGTAAATCGGTGGGCACCGTGCATCTCGCCGTTAGCGGACCTGACGGGCGGGTATGGCACCGGGATCCGCGACTCGCCGGGACGCGCGACCAGATCCGGGAGTCGACCGTGAACGAGGCCGTAGACCTCCTCCGAGGTGTGCTGGAGACGAACGTGAGGGAACATTCAGGATGATTACCGCGTTACGTCCCCAGCGAACATGCTCCACATGGTCTGCCGCGTTGTCGGTCCATACAGGTACGGTGGAACGGTGAGTGAGGTAAAGGTCAAGCGATGATGACGGCGAGGAGTATGTACCAAGGGTCGCGTTCGAAGAACGGGCGGCACGAACCGATAGCGCGGAGTGTCGTGAAGGCATCCGCGCCGGGGAGGGAGCGACAGATGGTCCTGCTGCGTCAGCTGCTCGGTGACGTGCTGCGGCGGCTGAGGGTGCGGCAGAGTCGCACCCTACGTGAGGTGTCCACACTGGCTCGGGTTTCTCTTGGCTATTTGTCCGAGGTGGAGCGTGGTCAGAAGGAGGCCTCTTCAGAGCTGCTCGCGTCGATCTGCGGTGCCCTGGGTGTGCCGCTTTCACAGGTTCTCCGAGAGGTTTCCGATCAGTTCGCCCTGGCCGAGCTGCAGCATGCTCCGGTGCTGGCGGGCGATGTCCCCGAACGGGAGCGTCTGCCGATTCCCGAAACCGTGCCTGATTCCGTCTTCCCCGAGGTCAACGACATGGTCGCCGCCTAGCCGGTCGGTTCGTCCGGCTGGCAGTGACGGCACCAGAAGATCAGCCGTTCCTGCGGCTGTGCGCCCATCTCCCCACGACTGATCCGACGCCCGCAGCGCAGGCAAGGCCGCCCGGCCCTGCCGTAGACCCAGGTGCTCCGTCCCGGACGGAGATCACCTGTCGTCGTCCTGCTCGGGCGTTCCTTGTTAGCGTCCAGCAGCCGCCACGCGATCGACACGATCGTTCTCAGATCCTCAACCGTCCCCACAGGTCGCCACGGGGACACCCCGGCGAGGAAAAGCGTCTCGGCGCGATAGATGGTGCCGATTCCCGCCAGGTTGCGCTGATCGAGCAGCGCGACCCCGATGCTCGTCTCAGGCCGTCCTGCCAGCCTTCGTACGGCTTCCGCCTCGTCCCAGTCCTCCCCGAGCAGATCGGGTCCGAGATGCCCGACGAGTCGCCCCTCCTCCTTGGTCGGGACCAGGTCGACCATCCCCAGCCGCACCCCCGCCGCCTGCCATCGCGCGTTGGCCAGCACCAGGCGGACGACGTCGCCCCCGGGCAGCCTCCGCCCCGCGGGTGAGATCTGCCAGCTGCCCTCCATCCGCAGGTGGGTGTGGACGGTCAGCCCGCCCTCGACCCTGGTGAGCAGGTGCTTGCCGCGTGAGACGGTCTCCAGCACCGCGCGCCCGGTCAGGTCGGCCGTGGAGTGCCGCGGTACGCGGAAGTCCGAGCGGGTCAGCACCTGCCCGTCGAGCGCCCGGCCGAGCCGCAGCGCGGAGAGGTGGATGACGTCACCCTCGGGCACGGTGTCCGCCTCGTGACGAGAGCCGGCCTCGAAACGCGGGCCCGGCCTGGGGCGCGGGCCGGGCCGGCCGGGGCCCGGTGGGCGGCCAGGCCGGCACGGTCAGTCCCAGGCCGCGGGGTCGGCCGACAGGCTGCGGACCCGCTCGGGGAGGGCGCCGGTGGCCACGTTCTCGAGCGTGACCTCCTCCAGGATCGCCCGCTCGCTGGCGCGCAGCGCGATCCAGACCTGCTGCAGCGACTCGGCGGGACCCCGGTAGCCGACGTGCTCGGGCCGCTCCCCCCGTACGTTGGCGAGCGGGCCGTCGACGGCGCGGATCACATCGGCGAGACTGATCTCCGCGGGCGGGCGGGCCAGCACGTAGCCTCCCTCGGGGCCGCGCTGGCCGCGCACCAGCCCGGCGCGGCGCATCTGGAGCAGGATGTTCTCAAGATACTTGGGAGGCATGTCCTGCTCCTTGGCCAGCTCACCCACCGTGGTAGGGCCGTCACCCGCGGCGGCGAGTTCGGCGGCGGCACGGAGGGCATAGTCGACACGAGCGGATAGGCGCATGTAACCGATTATCCCGCCTGCTATTGGTTCCTTACGCGCGCGGGGCCGAAGGAGGTGAAACGGCGTCCGTCGCCTTCGGTGACGACGGGCCCGTGGAGCGACGCGCCGGTGGGTCCCGGCGTGTGCACGACGTAGTGGTGAGGTGCCATCGCGGAGGTGCGGCCCGGCAGCAGGGCGAGGCAGGCGGTGCGGATCTCCTCGGGGGTTCCGGAGGTGACGTGGCAGGTCAGACGCCCGTCCGGGTCGTGCGTCACCAGGTGGGGGCGTCCCTGAACCGCTTCACCGACGAGCCGCTCCACCGCGCGGAGGTTCACCCAGCAGGAGTCGGTGTAGATCCATTCCGGGCCGCGTTCGATAGGTGAAATTCCCGATATATTCGAAATGTCGGAAGCCTGGACGTCCCTGTCTCCGGCCGCGATCAGCAGCCGGACGATCCCGGTCCCGAAGCCCTCCGCCTCCGTACGGCTCATCACCCGTGGATCGATCCAGAGCGTCAGGTCCACCACGTCCTCCAGCCGGTTGGCCCAGAGCGCGAGGTGCGCGGGGAGCGAGGCCGCCGGAAGCCAGTCGCACTCGACCTCGGCGGACGGCTCGGGCTCGGGTTCGGGGACGGTGACGCCGCTCATGTCGTTGAAGACGCAGTCGCGGGCGAAGTCCACCCCCCGCTCGGCGTTGACGGCCTCGATCACCTCCCAGAGCGCGTTGGAGTCGAAACGGCTGTGCTGGTATCCGGACAGGGACGCGGTGCGGAAGCGGCGGACCGCCTCGTCGAAGGTGGGGACGTCGAGATCCGCGGTCATCAGCGCGTCCTGGGCCAGCGGCCCGACGTAGTCGCGCAGCTCGGGCCGTACCCGGTTGCTCGCCAGTGACGCGATCACGCAGGACCGCTGGGTGTTGCGCAGGCCGACGAGGACCCCCAGGGCGGCGAGCGTGACGGCCGAGCGGCTGGCGCCCGTGCGGTTCGCGACGGCGTCCAGCGCGGTGGCCGCCACCGCCGAGCGGACCCGCAGCCGGGGCCGGATCGCGTCGGTGTCGTCGGCCACGGCCGCCTCGTCGATCGCGAACATCGACTGCGGTGCCCGCCTGAGCCCGTTCTCCCAGTGCCGCAGGGCCGCCTCGTTCCGGCGCAGGGCGGCCGGGGCGCCCTCCGCGGTCGCGAGGTCCAGCGGCTGCGTCGGGCACGGCGGGGGGACGGCGACCCCCCGGATCAGGCGTTCCCACTCCCTCATGACGGTGGCCAGACCGATGGCGTCGACCGAGGTGTGGGGAAGGACGAAGATCACCAGGCGGGGCGCCTCCCCGTCGGTGATCACGGCGACCCTGATCGGGAGCTCGGCCCGCAGGTCGAACCGGGTGCCCTGCATCCGCAGGCCCACCTCCTCGGCGACCTCGTCGAGGAGTCCGGTCCCCGCGCCGCGCACCTCGACGGGCAGGCGGCCGGAACCGGCCACGACCTGGAGGTCCGAGTGGATGGTGGCCCGCAGTCCCTCGTGCCGGGAGAGCAGGCGCCCGACCGCCTCGGTGACGGCGGGCAGGGAGGTGCCCTCCGGCAGGCGCTTGGTGACGCGGAAGTTCATGTGGAGCGGCGGGTCGCGGAGCACGCAACGCGCCATGTTGGCCTGGCCCATGGTCATGGGCCCCTGCCGGGTCCGCAGACCCGCGTATTCGGCTGCGATCGTGATGACGGTGTCCATGTCGAAACCTGCCTCGCCACCCGACGGCAAGGGTCTTACTGAAAAGAACCTTTACCGTTTTCGGGAGTGTTCCACGCGCCGGGCCGGCGTCGCAAGCCCTTGATTTCCGGGCGTCGCGGTGACAGGAGCGCGGGCGGTGGCGGCGAAACGGCGATGAGCAGGAGTGCGGGCGGCGGCGGCGAAACGGCGGTGAGCAGGGGCGCGACACGGCCGGGACGGCCCGGGTAGCCCTCCGTGGCGCCCGGGCGGGGCTAAACTATCAGGAAGCCTTATTAAGAATAGAAGCGTTATTCTTCATTGAAAGTAATCGCGACGGGGAAGCGGC
Organism: Streptosporangium vulgare; assembly: GCF_042428775.1. Classification (NCBI taxonomy): domain Bacteria; kingdom Bacillati; phylum Actinomycetota; class Actinomycetes; order Streptosporangiales; family Streptosporangiaceae; genus Streptosporangium; species Streptosporangium vulgare. The sequence goes on from NZ_JBHMBS010000009.1 coordinate 154,122, forward strand.
GAACAAGAGAGCATGCGTATGGAGCGACGTCCTGGCGTGCCCAGGCTATTGCGGGAGATCAACGACAGGGCCGCCCTGGAGCTGCTGCTCGCGTCCGGGCCGCTGACGCGGGGGCAGATCGGCGAGCTCACCGGCCTCTCCAAGGTGACGGCGTCGCAGACGCTCGCCCGTCTGGAGGGGCGCGGGCTGGTGGAGGTGGCGGGGGAGCAGGCGGGGGGCCGCGGGCCCAATGCCGCGCTTTATGGGATTATTTCCTCCTCGGCCTATGTGGCGGGTCTGGACGTCGGCCCGGAATTCGTCACGACCGCCATCGCCGATATCCACGGGGAGATCGTGGCCGAGGTGCGGGTGGCGCCGAGCGGGCACGACGATCCGGTGGCCCTCGTGCACAACGCGGTGGTCAAGGCGTGCCGGTCGGCCAAGGTGGCGCTCTCCAAGCTGCGCTCGGTCGTCATCGGCACCCCGGGCGTGGTCGACCCCCGCACCGGCGACGTGCGGTTCTCCTTCGACCTGCCCGGCTGGCACGAGGGCATCCACGAGGCGCTCGCGCGTGACCTGCGCCGCGACGTCAGGATAGAGAACGACGTGAACCTCGTCGCCATCGCCGAGCGCACCCTGGGTGCCGCCCGCGAGGTCGACGACTTCGTGCTGCTGTGGGTGGGCCGCGGCATCGGTCTCGGCGTCGTGCTCGGCGGGCGGCTGCACCGGGGCCGGTCCGGCAGCGCGGGCGAGATCGGCTACCTGCCGGTGCCGGGGGTGCCGCTGGCCGAGGACGTACGGGCCGTGCCCGGCAGGTTGCCGTCGCTCGCCGGGGGTCTGCAGTCCCTGGTCAGCGCCGAGGCGGTCGCCGAGCTCGCCGCGACGTACGGCTTCGAGGGGGAGAGCGCCGCCGAGTGCGTCGCGGCGGCGGTCGCGGCGGGGAAGCGGGGAGAGCCTCTGATCAACGACATCGCGGGGCGGCTGGCGCTGGGGGTGGCGTCGGTGTGCGTCGTGCTCGACCCGGGGCTCGTGGTGCTCGCGGGGGAGGTCAGCAGGGCCGGGGGCGACGAGCTCACCTCCAGGATCGAGGAGGCGGTGGCGAGGAGCTGCCCGGTCCGGCCGCAGGTCGTGGCCAGTGAGGTGGGCGGCAACCCGGTGCTGCGCGGGGCCGTCATCGCCGCCCTGGACCAGGCCAGGGAGGAGATCTTCACCTCCTGAGCCCCGGACGCCCGGTGGGGTGAGGGGATTCTTCTCGGCGAACGGCCGTTGCGCGATGGGCAAGATCCCCTATGCTGGCGCGGAAATGTCATGAAAAAGACATCTTTCCGTGATCGGGGATGGGGACAAATGACGGCTGTCATCGCCGTGCTGCATGCCGAGGACGTCGCCCTGGAGTTCGTCTCCGTCCTGCGGGACCACGCCGACGAGGACGTCCTGGTGATCGTCGGGCAGGCGAGGGCGAGCGTGACCCTGCCCGCGGGGCTGTCCCTGCGGGAGCGCCTGGAACTGCTCGGACCCCTGGTGGAGCCCGGGGGCAACACCGCGGAGCTGCCCGTCCCCGCCGACGTGGCCGCCCTGCTCGTCGAGGCGCCGGCGTCGGCGCCGGGGCCAGGCGAGCTCTGGACCCACTCGCCCGCCGACCACCGCATCCGCCGGGCCAGGTTCGGCTGGATCGTCTCCCGCGCCGTGTCGCCGTTCCCGGGGTCCTCCTCACCCCCGTCCCTGTCCCTGCCGGCTGTGACCTGCTCGGTCGGCGACAATCCCTTCCTGCAGACGATCCCCGGCACGGCGGCCGCGATCACCGGCGCCGAGGCCGAGGCGAAGATCGATTTCATCAACCGGCGCGCCGGTGAGCTGCTGCGCAGCCGGGTGGCCGACCGGCTCGTCACCACCGACCGGGTCCCGGCCGTCGAGAGGTTCTTCACCGCGAGCGCCGAGCAGGCCAACCGCCTGTACGCGCTGATCTCCAGCCTCGGGGACGACGCCGCGGTGGCCGACGACCCATGGGAGTTCGGGCGCTCGGCCTACGAGGCCGCGCGGCTGGACGCGACCGCCGCGTGGACCGCCCGCTGGTGCTCCCCGCAGGACGGGCCGATCGTGGAGGTCGGGGCGTGCCAGGGCGAGCTCACCCGGCGGCTGGCGGGGAAGGGCTACCGGGTCCAGGCGACCGAGCCCAACGCGGGTTTCCGCGCCCGCCTGGCCGAGCGGGCGGAGCCGGGCGTGGAGGTGCTCCCGGACAGCCTGGAGGATCTCGCCGACCACGGTGAGCGTCAGGCGGCGGCGTACCTGCTCGTCGAGATGCTCTACTACGACCAGGACCTGACGCTCCTCGACCGGTTGCCGACCGACCTGGTCCTTGTCGCGCTGGAGACCGGCCAGCTCAACGAGCGGATCTGGCCCTGGCTGCGCGAGCAGTCCACCTGGCGGGTCGCCGAGCGCGTCGAGCTCGCTCCGCCGACCCTGGAGTCCGTCTGCGACGGGCTCGCCTACCTGCGCAAGCGGGGCAGCCGCGGCCTCGTCCTGGCCAGGGCGGGGTGGCGGCGATGAGCTGGGAGACGATCGTGGTCTCGCCGCACTTCGACGACGCGGTGCTGTCGGTGGCGGGACTGCTCGCCCGCCGCGAGGGGAACGCGGTGATCGTCACGGTGCTGGGCGGCGCGTCCGGCGGGACGCTCTCGGCGTGGGACCGGCTGTGCGGGTTCGCCTCGGCGGAGGAGACGGCGCGGGAACGGCGGGCCGAGGACGCGCGGGCGTGCGAACTGCTCGGGGTCGACCAGGTGGTGCTGGACAATCCGGACGTTCCGGCGGCGCAGCTCCCGATGGACGACCTGGAGGCGTTCCTCACCGAGCACGTCACCCCGCGCACGCGCGTGCTCGTCCCGATGGGGATCGGCAACGCCGACCACGAGGCCGTACGCGACCGGGCGCTCGACGCGCTGGAGAAGACCGAACCCCTGGAGCGCCTGGTCTACGCCGACCTGCCCTACGCCGCCGCGGTGCGCGAGTGGGGGAGCCCGGCCGCCGGTCAGGCCCTGGCGGACAGGCCGCCGGTCCGTGCGCTCGCCGGGCGGTACCGGCTCGGTGCGAGGGCGTGGCCGCGCCTGGAGGGGGAGGAGTGGGCGCTCAAGCGGCGGGCGGTTCTGGCGTACGCCTCGCAGATCGCGCCGCTCGCCTGTGACCACGGGGAGTTCCTCGCGCTGCCGGGCCCCCTCCAGCACGAGCTGGTGTGGACCCTCGACGGCTGACCGCTCGCGGCGGCCGGGAGCGGGGTCAGCGGCCGGTGGCCGGTGGCCGGGAGCGGGGGCCGGCGGGGTCAGTGGCCGGTGACCGGGAGGGGGCGGCGGCCGGAGAGGAGTTCGGCGGCGGCCTGGCCCGAGGCGGTGGTCGCGCCGTGGGTGGTGATGTGGGCGGCGCCCGGGGTGGCCGGGCCCGGCAGGCCCATCTCCACCACGATCGCGTCGGGGCGTCGTGACAGCAGGGCGTCCAGGCGGGCCGAGACCCAGGCGTGCCGGTGGGCGTCGCGTACCACGATCACCAGCGGGCGCCCGTCGGGGGGCGCCGGGACCGGGTCGCCGGAGCCGAGCCGCAGGGCCGTCGTGCCCGGCAGCAGCGCGGCGAGCGGGGCGGCGACGCCCCACGGGGTGGCGCGGTCGACGGCGATGTTCGTCTCGGAGACGAACTCGATCACCTGGGGCGCGGCGGGCAGCGGGAGCCCGTCGCCGCGGACCCGCAGTGCCCGCCTGGCCGCGTCGAGCCCCGCGGGCTCACCGGCCGGGCCCGTCTCGCCGGCCGCCCGCCGTCGCTCCGCCGACCAGGCGGCGAGGCGCCGGACCCGGGAGGCGGCCTCGGCCAGGCGCTCCTCGGGGAGGGTCCCGTCGGCCACCGCGCCCATGATGGCGTTGCGCATGAAGCCGACCACGCCGGGGCCCTTGCGCTCGCCGCCCACGCAGATCGCGTCGGCCCCGGCGGCGAGGGCGCGGACCGCCGCCCCGGTCACGCCGTACCGCTCGGCCACCGAGGGCATCTCCACACCGTCGGTCACGATCAGCCCGTCGAAGCCCAGCTCCTCCCTGAGCAGCCCGGTCAGGACGCGGCCGCTCATGGTGGCGGGGTGGTCGGGGTCGTAGGCGGGGACGAGCAGGTGGCCGGTCATCACGGCGCGCACCCCGGCCTCGATGGCGGTCCGGTACGGCGGGAGGGTGGTGGCCGCGAGCTCCTCGGCCGAGTAGGCGACGGTCGGCAGGTCGTCGTGCGAGTCGACGGCGGTGGCGCCGTGGCCGGGGAAGTGCTTGGCGCAGGCGGCCACCCCGGCCGACTGCAGGCCGGTGACCCAGGCGCGGGCGTGCCGGGCGACCAGCCAGGGGTCGGCGCCGAACGCGCGGGTGCCGACGACGGGATTGTCCAGGTCGGAGTTGACGTCGACCACGGGAGCGTAGTTGAGGGTGACGCCCGCCGCGGCCATGTCCAGCCCGATCTCGCGGGCGACCCGCTCGGTCAGCCCGGGGTCGTCCACCGCGCCGAGCGCGAGGTTGCCGGGACGCGAGCTGCCGGTGAGCGCCTCCAGCCGGGTGACGTCGCCCGCCTCCTCGTCGGTGGCGATCACCACGTCCGGGTTCTCCGCGCGTAGTGCGGCGGTCAATGCCCTGATCTGCTCGCTGTTTACAAGATTCCGGGAGTAGAGCGCAACCCCGCCGAGCCCTTCGGCGAGCCGCCTGCGCAGCCAGTCGGGCACCTCGACGCCCACGAACCCGGGCTGCAACACGGTGTCGGCAAGCCCGGCCAGTTCGGGGCTCACGCCGTTCGGGCCGTTCGTCCGGCCACCTCGAACGATCATCAAAGCCTCCAGGTCGGTTCGTGGCAAGTCGCTTGTCTCAGGCGTACCACATGTGTAGCATTCGGGTTGCATAAATAGACAGGAAACTTTCCTAATAATTGCCTGTCAGGACCGCATGTCAGGGGCGACGCAGCCCCCGGCGCCTGCCCGAAGTGAGTCACCCACGAGGGAGACGGACAGGATGTCGCACGCCCCCTTCGACCTGCGGGGAATCCCGCTGGTGCTTCACCTGAACGGTCCCGTCGACGTTCCGGCGCTGCTGGGCGCGTGCGCCGTCGTGGCCGGCAGGCACCCGGTCCTCGGCCGTGTCAGGGTCACCCGCACGGAGTCGACCCCGGAGCGCTACCCCGGGGTCGCCGCGGCCGAGGCCGCCCGGCCGTTCGACCTGGAGCGCGGCCCGCTCGCCCGGTTCACGCTGGTCACGGTGGGTCCCGAGCGCGTCAGGCTGCTCTTCACGGCGCACGGGCGGGTGTTCGACGCGGGCTCCAAGGACGTCCTGATCCGCGAACTGGCCGACGCCTACTTCGCGCGGGCCACCCTGCCGGGCACGGCGTCGCCGTCCTTCCCGGTGCCGCGGCCGTACGGCTCCTCCCAGGGCCCACCGTCCGCGCGGACGGATCGGCGTGGCGGTTCGGGTGCGGGCGGCGGGGTTCTCCCCGCACCGCCCGACGGCGCCGGGGAGTTCTGGAAGGAGCGCGACCGCGCGCCCGCGGAGCTCGTCCTGCCCGGCCTGCGCGCGGTCCCGCACGGCACCGGTCCCGGGGAGATCGTCGAGATGGTGCTCGGCGGCGCGGAGTCCGGGGCCCTCACCGAGGCCGCCACGGTGCTCGGCGCCACCAGGTTCGAGCTGCTGCTCGCGGCCGTGGGCGTGCTGCTGCGCCGGTACGGCACCTCCGCGTCGCCGCTCGCCCTCGACCTCGGCACCCGCACCCGCGAGACACGCGACCGCATCGGGCCGTTCGTGGCGCGGGTGCCGTTCGTCCCGCACCCCGCTCTCGACGAGCGGTTTCCCGACCACCTGCGCGCGGTCCGGGCCGAGCTGCACGCCATGTACCGGTTCCGGCACGCGCCGCCGGACCCGCCCTCCTCACCGGTGCTGCTCAGCTACCGCAGGAGGGCGGCCGTCCCGGATTTCCCCGGTGTCGGGGCAGGCGTGGAGTGGACGGTCTTCAACGGGACCGCCCACGGCGCGCTGCACATCCAGGCCGTGGACGCCGGTCCGAGTCTCACCCTCGGCCTCCGCTTCAACCCCGCCGCGATCGGCCACGACGACGTGTCCGGGATCGCGGGTCACCTGCGCGCGCTGCTGCGCGCCATCTCCGCGGACCCCCGCGCGAAGGTCGCGGATCTGGCGGAACCACCCCACCCCACGCCCCAAGAGGAGCCTTCCGTGACCGACCTGTTCGTCCCGGCCCCCGGCAACGCGACGGAACCTCCCGCAGGGGAGGATCCGGTCACCGCGCAGGTACGGGAGATCTGGCAGGAGATCCTCCGCCTCGACGACATCGGGCTGGACGAGGACCTCTACGACCTCGGCGGGCACTCGCTGACCATCACCCAGATCATCGCCAGGACCCGCCGCAGGCTCGGCGTGGAGGTGTCCCTGGACGTCTTCTTCGACAACCCCACCATCGCCGGCGTCGCCGAGGAGGTCACGCGTCTGCGGGGCGGGGCCGCGTGAGCACGCTCTCGTACGCCCAGGAGCGCCTGTGGTTCCTGGACCGGCTCACCCCGGGGGACGGGACGTACAACATGGTCGTCTGCGAGCGGCTCATCGGGTCGCTCGACGCGGACGCCCTGGAACGGGCGCTGGGCGAGGTCGTGGCCAGGCACGAGGCGTTGCGGACCGTCTTCCCCGAGGTCGGGGGGCTCCCGTCCGCGACGGTCCTGGATCCCGTGCCGCTGGTCATGGAGCGGCTCGACCTGACGGGCGAGCCGCCGCACGCCTCGCTGGATGGTCCGTCGGACGGTTCGTCGGGTGGGTCGCCGCACGGTCCGCCGGATGGACCGCGGGGCGGGGGTGCGGGGGTGTCGCGGGAGCGGGAGAGGGAGGGGGAACGGGCGCTGGAGGCGTTGCTCGCCGAGCGGAGCAACCGGCCGTTCGACCTGGTCAACGGTCCGCTGCTGCGGGCGACCCTGGTGCGCACCGGGTTCGACGAGCACGTCCTGCTGGTCGTCGTGCACCACATCGCCGGGGACGCCTGGTCGATCGAGCAGGTCATGTTCGGGGAGCTGGCGTCGCTCTACGCGGCCTTCACCCTCGGGCTGCCGTCCCCCCTCCCGCCGCCCGCACTGCAGTACGCCGACTACGTGCGCGGGCAGCGCGGGCAGCCGGTGGACATCTCCGACGTGGTGCGCGAGCTCGACGGCGTCCCGGTGCTGGAACTGCCCACCGACCGGCCGCGCCAGGCCGTGCGGACCACCGAGGGCGGCCTGGTGATCCACAGGATCCCGCTGGAGCTGTGGCGGGGGATCACCGGGATGGCGCGGGCCGAGCGGTGCACGCCGTTCATGGCCGTGCTCGCCGCCTACCAGGTGCTGCTCTCCCGCTACACCGGCCAGGACGACTTCTGCGTCGGCACCCCCGTCGCGGGCCGTACGGAGGAGGAGTTCGAGAAGGTCTTCGGTGTCTTCATCAACACCCTCGCCCTCCGCGCCGACCTGGCGGGCGACCCGACCTTCCGCGAGACGCTCAAGCGGGTGCGGCGGCGGGCCTTCACGATGTACGGCCACGCCTCGGTCCCGTTCGAGCACGTGGTGAGCGAGCTGCGCGTCGACCGCGACCCGGCCAGGACCCCGGTGTTCCAGACGATGCTGATGCTGGGCAACCCGGACGCCGGATCGCTCGACCTCGACGGTATCCGCACCGAGCCGGTGGCGTCGGGACTGGCCGTGGCCAAGTTCGACCTCTCCCTGGACGTGATCGTCTATCCCACGCACGTCCAGCTGATGTTCGCCTACAACACCGGCCTGTTCGACCGGTCCACGGTGGAGCGGATGGGCGCCCAGCTGGAGACGCTGTTCCGCTCGATCGTCTCCGACCCGGGCCGCCGCCTGTCACGGCTGGAGATCCTGCCCGCCGCCGAGCGCGCGATCGTGCTCGGGGGTGCTTCGGTGCCGGATCCGGGGGACGTGCTCTCGGAGGGGCCGCCGGTCTGGGGGCCGGGGGACGTGCTCTCGGACGATCCGGTCCGGTCGTCAGGCCCGGTCCCGTCGGGCCGGCCGGGGTGGCCGGCGCGGCCGGTTCGGCCGGCTCACGGGGCGGGGGAGTTCCTCGATCGGCTGATCGCCCGGCAGGCCGCGCGTACCCCGGACGCCCCCGCGGTGATCACTCCCGCAGTTCCCGGTGTTCCCGCCGCTTCCGCCGCTCCCGGTGAGGGGAGCGCCGTTCTCACGTACGGGGAGCTCGACCGGGCCTCGGACGTCGTGGCCGACCGGCTCAGGCCGTTGCTGGAGCGGCCGGTGGGGGCCGGTACCGCCGGGGGCGGGGAGGCGCTGGTCGCGCTGGCGCTCGCCGCCGGGCCCGAGGCGATCGTGGCGCTGCTGGGGATTCTCAAGGCGGGGGCCGCCTACCTGCCGCTCGACCCGGCGCAGCCCGCCGAGCGGTTGGCGTACCTGCTGGCCGACTCCGGCGCGCGTGCGGTGATCGCGGACGGGGCGGAGCTCGCCGGGTTCACCGGGCCGGTCGTCAGCCGGGCGGACCTCGCCCGCTGGACGGACGGCGCTCTCGTGGGAACGGCGCCGGCGCGCGGGTCCGGGGCGGAGAGCCTTGCCCCCGAGGGGCCGCGCGCCGGTGACGACGCGACGGCCGAGAGGACGTCGGCGCGCGAGGCCGGGGTGGAGAACCTCGGTCTTGACGGTTCGCGCGCCGGTGACGACATGGCGCCGGCGCGCGGGGCCGGGGCGGAGAACCTTGAGCGGGCCGCTTACGTGATCTACACCTCCGGATCCACCGGGCGCCCCAAGGGGGTCGTCGTCGGCCATCGCGCACTGTCCCACCTGGCCCGATCGTTCAGGGACCTGCACGGGTTCGGGCCGGGGGAGCGGGTGCTGATGGTCCCGCCGCTCAGCTTCGACGCCTCGGCGGGAGACGTCTTCCCCGCCCTGATCAGCGGTGCCGCGCTGGTGCTGCACCCCGCTCCCGCCTCGCTGACCGGTCCCGCCCTCGCCGCCCTGTGCGCGGAGCACTCGATCACGATGGTCGACACCGCCTCGGCGCTCTGGCAGCAGTGGGTCGAGGAACTGGACGAGATCACGGCCCCGATCACCACGATGATGGTCGGCGGCGAGGGCGTGCCGGTGGAACGCCTGCGCGCCTGGGCCGCGCTCACCGGCGGCCGGGTCGCGTTCCACAACCACTACGGCCCGACCGAGGCGACCGTCTGCGCCACCTCGTACCGCACGGTCGACGGCGCCGAGCTGGGCGCGGCCACGCACCTGCCGATCGGCACCGCGCTGCCGCACACCCGCGTCTACGTGCTCGACCGCCACGGCAACCCGGCCCCGATCGGGGTGCCGGGAGAGATCCACATCGGTGGCGAGTGCCTGGCGCGCGGCTATCTGGGCCGTCCCGGGCGGACCGCCGGGAGCTTCCTGCCCGACCCGTTCTCGTCCCGGCCGGGCGCGAGGATGTACGCCACGGGCGACCTGGGCAGATACCGGCCCGACGGGAACCTGGAGTTCCTGGGGCGCACCGACCGGCAGGTGAAGGTCCACGGTAACCGGATCGAGCCGGGCGAGGTCGAGGCGGCCTGCCTGGCCCATCCCGGTGTCCGCGAGGCCGTGGTCACCGCCGACCCCCGGAGGCTCGTCGCCTATCTGGTGGGGGACCGGCTCACCGTCGCCGAGCTGCGCGCCTTCCTCGCCGGTCGGCTTCCCGGCTACATGCTGCCCGGCGCGGTCGTCACGCTGCCCGCGCTCCCGCTGACCTCGCACGGCAAGGTCGACCTGCGGGCGCTGCCCGAGCCGGACGCGGACGGCGACGCCCCGCCGTACGAGCCGCCGCGTGAGGGGACCGAGCGGGTCATCGCCGGGATCTGGGCCGACGCGCTCAAGGTGGAGCCCGGTCGCGGGGACAACTTCTTCGACCTGGGCGGGCACTCGCTGCTGGCGCCGCGGATCGTCTCCAGGATCACCGCGGAGCTGGGGGTGCCGGTCCCGATGACCGCGCTCTTCGCCGCGACCGACCTGGCCGGGCTCGCCGCCGCAGTGGACGAGCGGCTCGGTCTCCCGGACGCGGGCTCTCGGATGGCCGGGGCGCTTCCTCACGCGGGGTCCTCTCCGGCCTCGCCCGCCGGGGCCACTCCGGCTTCTCACGCCGGGTCCGCTCGGGCGGGCGGGAGCGCGGACGGCTGGACCCCGGCCGCCGCGGACCTGGTGGACCTGTACGCGGAGGCGGTGCTGCCCGGCGACATCGCGTACACCGGGGCGCCGGTCCCCGGGGGGCCGCCGCGCCGGGTGCTGCTCACCGGTGCCACCGGCTTCCTCGGCGCGTACCTGCTCGCCGGGCTGCTGGGCACGACCGGGGCCGAGGTCCACTGCCTGGTCAGGGGCGGTACGCCCGCCGGAAGGCTGCGCGACAACCTCGACCGGTACGGGCTCTGGGACGAGCGCTTCGACGGCAGGATCGTCCCGCACGCCGGGGACCTCGCCCTGCCGGGACTCGGCCTGACCGCCGGGGAGTTCGCGCAGCTGGCGGACTCGGCCGACCTCGTCGTGCACAACGGGGCCCTGGTCAACTTCGCGCTGCCCTACCGGCGGCTGCGCCGCGCGAACGTGGGCGCCGTCCTGGAGATCCTGCGGCTCGCCGCGTCCGGCCGCGTCACCGCCCCCGTGCACCTCGTCTCGACGCTCGGCGTGCACCTCACCCCCGGGGAGCGCACGGTCAGGGAGGGCGACCCGCTGCCGGATCCCGGCCCGCTGCACCTGGGCTACGACCGGAGCAAGTGGGTCGCCGACCGGATCGCGGGCGCCGCGAGGGAGACCGGGCTGCCGATCGCGATCCACCGCCCGGCCAGGGTCTCCGCCGACAGCCGCACCGGCCGGTCGGTTCCCGGTGACTTCCTCGGCCGCCTCTTCGCCACCTGCGCCCGCCTCGGCGCGGTGCCGGAGGGGGAGCGGATCGACATGGCCCCGGTCGACCACGTCGCCTCGGCGATCGTGCACCTGGCGACGAGCCGGGCCACCGGCGACTTCCACTACCACAACCCGCGGGTGCTGACCTCGGAGGAACTCGCCGAGGGCCTGCGCGAGCACGGCTTCCCGGTACGGCTCACGCCGGGGGACCGCTGGCGGCGGCTGGTCCGCGACCGGCTGGAGCTCGGCGACGACCTGCCGATCGCCCCCTATCCGGCGTTCTTCGCCGAGTACGGGGCGCTGCCCGGCCCGTCCTTCGACTGCTCGGCCACCGAGGGACTCCTCGCCGCCGCGGGGCTGGTCTGCCCTCCGGCGGACGGGAAACTGCTCGACCTCTATCTCGGTGACCACATCGGCACCGGAGTCCTCCCGGGAGGCAGCCGTGCATGACGGGATACGCCGGTTCGTCGTCATCTGGGCGGCGCAGCTGTTGTCGATCATCGGGTCGAGCCTGACGGGGTTCGTACTGGGCGTCTGGGTCTACCAGCGCAACGGCTCGGCCACCGAGTTCGTGCTGATCATGCTGTGCGCGGTGCTGCCCGAGGTGCTGCTCTCCCCGCTCGCCGGGTCGCTCGCCGACCGGTGGGACCGCAGGCGGATGCTGATGGCCGCCGACGCCGGGGCCGCCGCGGTCACCGGGGCCCTCGCGCTGCTGCTCGTCCTCGGCTCGCCGGAGGTCTGGCACGTCTACGTGATCACGGTGGCCGGGGCCGTCTTCGGGACCTTCCACATGGCCGCGTACCACGCGATGATGCCGCTGATCATGCCGCAGCGGCACCTGGGCAGGGCCAACGGCCTGATGCAGGTCGCTGACTCGGTGAGGATCGCGGCTCCGCTGCTGGCGGGAACGCTCCTGGTCACGGTCGGCGTCACCGGGGTGGTCGTGATCGACCTGGTCACCTTCCTGGTCACCCGGGTGGTCATGTTCGCCGTACGGCTGCCGCGCGAGGTCACCCGCCCGGGAGCCTCGGCCGCACCGGAGCCGCTGCGCGGGGACCTGCTGTTCGGCTGGCGCTACCTGCGGGCCAGGCGCGGGCTGTTCCAGCTGGTCGTGGTGCTGGCCGCGTACAACCTGTTCTTCGGGATGTCCGGGGTGCTGGTCCAGCCGCTGATCCTGTCGTTCGGGTCGGCCGCGGTGCTGGGGGCGCTGATGTTCGCGGGCGGCGCGGGGGTCTTCGCCGGAGGGCTGGTGCTGAGCGCGTGGGGCGGGCCGAGGCGCCGGGTGCGCGGTGTCGCGGTGTTCGTCGCCCTGGGAGGGGCGCTGCTCGCCCTGCACAGCCTCGCGCCCTCACCCTGGCTGATCGCGGTGGTGGCGCCCGCCTTCCTGTTCACGCTGCCGTTCGTGCAGGGCACCGGGATGACCGTACTGCAGATCAAGACCGACCCCGCGGCGCTGGGCCGGGTGCTCAGCACGGTCCGCGCGCTCACCCAGACGGCCACGGTGCTCACCTACCTGGCCGCGGGGCCGCTCGCCGACCGGGTCTTCGAGCCGATGCTCGCCCCCGGCGGGGCGCTCTCCGGAACCCTCGGCACCGTGATCGGCACGGGCGAGGGACGGGGCATCGCGGCGATCTTCCTGATCACGGGCCTGTGCCTGGTGCTGCTCGCGCCGCTCGCCTACCTCCAGCCCCGCCTGCGGAAGGTGGAGTCCGAACTGCCCGACGCCGAGGACGTGCACGCCCCTCCGGAACATGTCCCGGAGCGCGCGGGGGAAGCCGTTCCGGAGCCCGCACCGGAGCCCGGGGCGGAACCCGTCGCGGGACGCGGTGAGGCCGACCTGGGAACCGACGTCGCGCGAGGAGACAGCGATGCCGCTCTATCTCGACCCTGAGGAACTCCGCGGGGCGCCGGGCCCCCACCTCGACCTGATCGGCGCGATGGCGTTCCGGGCGGCGGGGGCCGCCCAGCGCCTGGGGGTCTTCGAGGCGCTCATGCCCGGCCCGCTCCCCGTGACGGAACTGGCGGCCAGGACGGGCACCGACCCGGCCGGGCTCGCCGTGCTGCTGGAGGCGCTCGCCTCCCTCGGCTACCTCGACCGGGCACCGGGCCGGGTGTACGGCAACAGCCCGATGGTCGCGGGCACCCTGGACCGGCGGAGCCCGTGGAGCTACGCCCCCGCGCTGGCCTTCTGGCAGGACGTGCTCGGCGAGCTCTGGGACGGCCTGGAGGAGTCGGTGCGCACCGGCACGCCACAGGTCGACTTCTACGCCTGGCTGGAGGAACGGCCCGGGACGCTGGCCGAGTTCCAGAGCATGCTCGACGGGATGGCCGCCGGGCTCGCCCCGCTGGTCGCCGCGAGCGCGCCCCACCCCGGGAGGCGCCTGCTCGACGTCGGCGGCGGGCACGCCCGGCACAGCATCGCGTTCTGCCAGGCGCACCCCGGGCTCACCGCGACGATCGTCGACCTGCCGAACGCCCTGGAGGGCGGCCGGGCCAGGATCGAGGCGGCCGGGCTGGGCGACCGCGTCACCCTGCTCCCGGGTGACCTGGCCGACCCCCGCACCGATCTTGGTGGCGGGTACGACACCGCGCTGCTGTTCAACCTCTGCCACGGGTTCGACGAGGCGGGCAACCGCGCGCTGTTCAAGAGGGTGGCGGGCGCGCTGCGCCCCGGTGGCGCGGTGGTCGTGCTGGAGACCTTCGCCGACCTGCCCGACGGGACGCCCGCGACGGTCGAGGCGTTCGTCCGCGCCTTCGGCCTCAACCTCGCCACCACCCAGGGCGGCGGGATCCACTCCTTCCCCGACGTCGCCGCCTGGCTGTCCGGCTCCGGATTCGGCCGGATCGAGCGGCGGCACGTCGACGGCCCCAACGAGCTGCTCGTCGCCCGCCTGGAGACCCCATGAGGACCACATGAGGATCACTGTCATCGGAGCGGGTCCCGCCGGCACCCTCCTCGCCTGCTACCTGGCCAGGCGCGGCTTCCGGGTGGAGGTCTACGAGCGCCGGGCCGACCCCCGGCTGCTCGACGAGGACGAGAGCAGGTCGATCAACCTCGGCCTGTCCGCCAGGGGCATCGCGGCGCTCACCGACATCGGCCTGATGGACACCCTGCGGCCGCTCACCGTCCCGATGCGCGGCCGGGCCATCCACCTGCCCGGCGGCGCGGTGCCGTTCCAGCCCTACGGCGCCCACGAGGGGGAGATCCTTCACTCGGTCCTGCGCCGCGACCTGATCACCACGCTCGTCGACCACGCCGAGGCCCAGCCGGGGGTGACCTTCCACTTCCGGCACCGGCTGGTCGGCCTGGACCGCGAGACGGCCGCCGCGCGCCTCGTCCACGAGGACACCGGGGCCGCGAGCACCGTCGAGGGCGACGCGGTGATCGGCGCGGACGGCGCGTTCTCGCAGGTGCGGGCGCACATGCACCACGGGCTGCGGGCCGAGCACCACCAGGAGATCCTGGAGTGGGGATACAAGGAACTCACCATCCCCGCCGCCGACGACGGATCGGCCAGGACCAGGCTGGAGGCCCTGCACGTCTGGCCCGGCGAGGACGCCCTCATCGTCGCCCACCCCAACCGGGACAACTCGCTCACCGGCACGCTCTTCCTGCCCGTCGAGCGGTTCGGCGAGGTCACCGACCCCGAGGAGTTCCTCGGCGAACGCTTCCCGGACACGCTCGACCTCATGCCCCACCTGGCGAAGGAGTACGCCGAACACCCGGTGGGGCACCTGGTGTCGATCCGCACCTCACCCTGGCACCACCGGGGCCGGGTGGCGCTCGTCGGCGACGCGTGCCACGCCGTCTACCCCTTCTACGGCCAGGGCATGAACTCGGCCCTTGAGGACTGCACGGTCCTCGACCGCTGCGTGGGCGACCACCCCGGAGACCTCGGGGCCGCCTTCGCCGAGTACCAGCGGCTGCGCAAACCGCACACCGACGTGCTCGACGAGCTGTCCAAGCAGAACTTCGTGGAACTGCGCGACCGGCTCCGCTCCCCGTTGCACCTGCTGCGCAAGAAGGCGGACCTGCTGCTCGCCCGGGCGCTCCCCGGCCGGTGGGTCCCGCTCTACACGATGATCTCCCACACCACCGTCCCGTACGCGGACGCGCTCGCCCGCGCCCGGCGGCAGGACGCGCTCCTGCGCGGGGCGGGGGCGGCGGTGGCCGTCGCCGGGCTGCTCGCCGCCGCCCCGGCCGTCGTCCGTCTCGTACGCGGCTCCGGCCGCTCCACGGTCACACCTCTCGTGCGCGCCATCGACGCCGCGCACGTCGCACGCGGTGCCGGCCTCGCATCTCCCGTACCCGCCGCGGACCCCGCGCGCCTCGCACGCGGTGCCGACTCCGCGCGCCGCACCGTCTTCGCACGTCTCGTACGCCTCACGCGCTTCGCACGTCGCGCACGTCTCGCACAGCGAAACACCCGGAAGGGCGAACCACCATGCTGACCGATCCCGCGGATCCCTCTCGTGTCCTCCTGGAGACCGCCGATCTGGCCGGTGACCACGATCTGGTCCTGCGCTACCGCACGCCGCTCAGGGAGATCGTCACCTGGGCACGAGAGTATCTCTGCCGCCCCCACGAGGAACTGGGCAGGAAAGGGCCCGTCTGCCCGTACGCCCAGACCGCGCTGGAGCGGGGCACCTTCTACCTCGCGGTCCGCCCCGGGCGGCCCGGCGGGCCCGAGGCGGCCGAGATCCTCGCCGGCTACCGCGACTGGTTCCCGAGGCTGCCCGTCACGCGGGGAGTGTCCGCGCAGTACCGGACGATCCTGGTGCTCTTCCCCGACCTGCCGGAGTCCGAGGCAGCCGCGGTGATCGACCACGCCCAGGAGGCGCTCAAGTCGCGCTACGTCTCCGAAGGGCTGATGATCGGGGAGTTCTACCCGGGCCCGCCGCCCAAGGCGGGGCTGTGGAACCCCTCCTTCCTGCCGCTGGGCAGCCCGGTCCCGCTGCTGGCGATCCGCCACATGGTCGCCACCGACTTCCCGTTCCTGCGTGACGACCCCGCGCAGGTCGCGGCGTACCTGGACCGTTTCGGCGACCGCCCGCCGGCCGCCCTCAGGGCGGAGATCCAGGCCGTCGCCGGCCGCTACGGCCTGGTGCCCGCGAACACGTCCTGCGCGCCGTCCCTGGCAGGGTCCTGACCGGCCGTCCTCGGTCCTGAGAACCTCGGTCCTGAGAACAAGGCCCGCTCCTGCGGTTCTCGCGGGGGCGGGCCTTGTCGGTGCCGGTACGTCCTCACCGGCACTGTGTCTCCGGTGTCTCCGGTGCCGCCGGTGTCACCGGGCGGCGCGGTGTGGCCGGTGTCTTCAGACGCCGAGAAGCTCGGCGGCGGCCTGGGCGTTGGCGCGGGCGGCGCCGTAGGTGGCCAGGTAGGTGACGCCCTCCGGGCGCCAGATCGGCAGGCCCATCTCGACCACCGTGGCGTCGGGACGGGCGGCCAGCAGGGCGGAGATCACCGACTGGCTCGCCTCGTAGCGGTGCGCGTCCTTGACGACGACGATCAGGGACCGCCCCGAGGCGCGCTCCAGGATGCCCGCCACGTCGGCCACCTCCGGCTTGACCCGCAGCACCTCCGCCTGCGGCAGCAGCGGGGTGAAGCCCCACGGCACGTCGCCGACCGCGATGGTCGGCGGGGTGTCCACCTCGACCACCAGCGGGTCGACCAGGGGAGACGCCGAGCCGGTGAGGCTGACCGCGCGGCGGGCGGCGGTGAGGCCGATCACGTCCCGCTCGGCCTCGCCGGTGCGGGGCGTGCCGAACCAGGCACGCAGGGCTGCGGCCCGCTCGGCCGCCGCCTCCAGACGGGTCGCGGGCAGCCGTCCGTCGTGGACGGCCGCGACGATCTCGTCCACGATGCGGCGGACGTCGTCCTCGGTGGGGATCGGGCCGAGGCAGAGCAGGTCGGCCCCGGCGGCGAGGGAGAGCACCGAGCCCCCGGCGAGGCCGTAGGCGGCGGTGACGGCCTTCATGTCGAGGGCGTCGGTGATGATCACACCCTCGTAGCCCATCTCGCCGCGCAGCAGGCCGGTCAGGGCGGCGGGGGAGAGCGTCGCGGGAAGCGCGCCGGTGACGGCGGGCACGCGGACGTGCGCGGTCATGACGGACTTGGTCCCGGCCTCGATCGCGGCGCGGAAGGGCACCAGCTCGCGCTCGCGCAGCAGCTCCACCGAGGCGTCGACGAGCGGGACCTCCAGGTGGGAGTCCTGCCGGGTCGCGCCGTGACCGGGGAAGTGCTTGACGCAGGCGGCCACTCCCGCCGACTGCAGGCCGTGCACCGCGGCGACGGTGTGCCGGGCGACGAGCGCGCTCTCCGCCCCGAACGAGCGGGTGCCGATCACCGGGTTGTCGGCGGCGGTGTTGACGTCCGCGGACGGGGCCATGTCCAGGTTGACGCCGCAGCGGGCCAGGTCGTCGCCGATGGACCGGTAGACCCGCCGGGTGAGCTCGGTGTCGTCCACGGCGCCGAGGGCGGCGTTGCCGGGGTAGGGGCTGCCGACGTGGTAGGCGAGCCGGGTGACGTCACCCCCCTCCTCGTCCAGCGATATGACCGCGTCGGCGGCCTCGCGCAGACGGGAGGTGAGAGCGGACAGCTGCGCGGCGTCGGCGACGTTGAAGCCGAAGAGCGTGACGCCGCCGAGACCGTTCTCCAGCTCCCGCAGGACCCACTCGGGTGCCTCGGTGCCCTGGAACGCGGCGAGCAGCGTGCCGGCCGCGAGACGACGCAGCCCCTGATCGCCGCGATCCGCGATGAACTCAGACATGGCGGTAGGTGTTCCTTACCTGAGATGTAGGGGGGTGTCGGACATGGAAGTAAACAAGGAGAACAGAACAGGGCTGGTACGGCCCGCGCCTTGTGGGTGCGTGCCGTACCAGCACCAAGGGGATCAGCCTTTGACGGCACCCGCGACGAGGCCGGAGACCATCCGCCGCTGCACCAGAAGGAAGAAGACGATGACCGGGATGGTCATCAGGGTGGAGGCGGCCATGATGGCGCCCCAGTCGACCGACCGCTGGCTGACGAAGTAGCGCAGCGCCACGGGCATGGTGTAGCTGCCCTGGTCGCCGATGAGCGTCAGCGCGAACACGAACTCGTTCCACGCGGTGATGAACGAGAAGATGCTGGTCGCCACCAGCCCGGGGGCCACCAGCGGGAACAGCACCTTCCAGAAGGTGGCGAACCGGCTGGCGCCGTCGATCCAGGCGGCCTCCTCCAGCTCCCTGGGCACCGCCGCGACGAAGGTGCGCAGCATCCAGATGGCGAACGGCAGCGTCATGGCGACGTTCACCACGATGAGGCCGAGAAGCTGGTCGTACAGCCCGGCCCGCCTGACCATCATGAACAGCGGGATGAGCAGCGCCTCGCCGGGAACCATCTGCACGATGAGCAGCAGGATCAGGAACGAGGTGCGCCCGCGGAAGCGGAAGCGGGCCACCGCGGTCGCCGCCAGCAGGGAGAACACCGCGCCGACGAGCACGGTGCCGACGGCCACGATGGAGCTGTTGAGCAGGTAGCGCCAGATGGAGTGGCCGGCGACGCCCTCGGTGAAGACCCGCTTCACGTGGTCGAGCGTGGGATCGGTGGGGAACGGGATGAAGTCCGTCGTGAAGATCTGCTCGCTGCTCTTGAAGGCCGTGGTCACCATCCAGTAGACGGGGAACACCGCGAACAGGAACACCACGACGGCCGTGGTGTTCAGGCCGATCCTGCCGAGCCGCTTGCGCCTGCCGGGGTTTCCCCTGGGCGCGCGTGCGGGCGCCCTGCGAGGGGCCCGCGTGTCGTAGGTGGTCATCGCACGTCCTCCGTCTTCACGATCTGGCGGACGTAGAAGAAGGTGATGACGAGCAGGATCAGCGTCAGCACCACCGCGATGGCCGCGCCCATGCCCATCTTGGGCGGCGCGCTGAAGGCCTGGGTGAAGGCGAACAGCGACAGGTTGAACGCCTCCCGGTTGGACGTGCCGCCCGCCAGCACGAACAGCTGGGTGAAGACCTTGAAGTCCCAGATCACCGAGAGCACCGTCAGCACCGCGAAGACCGGCTTCAGCAGCGGGAAGGTGATCCGCCAGAAGATCCGCCACGCGGAGGCGCCGTCCACCCTGGCCGCCTCGTACAGCTCCTGGGAGATGCTCTTCAGCCCGGCCAGCACCGAGACCGCGATGAACGGGAACGACGCCCAGACCACCGCGATGATCAGCACGACGTAGATGGTGAACGCGTCGTTGAGCCAGGGCTCGCCGGTCCAGTCGGAACGGCCGAACAGCAGCGAGGAGAACCAGTCGGGCAGCGCGTTCAGCGCCCAGTTGATGACGCCGGACTCCGCGTCGAACAGCCAGCGCCAGATGATGGCGGTGGCGATCTGCGGGGTGGCCCAGGCGGCCATGATGCCGACGATCAGGAAGGTCGACATCTTCTTGCCCAGCTTGTGCAGGAGCAGCCCGACCAGCGTGCCGAGGATCAGGGTGCAGGCCACCGTGACGACGGCGAAGACGACGGTGTTGCGGAGCGACGACCAGAACAGCTCGGACTCGACGAGCTTCTGGTAGTTCTCGAAGCCGACGGACTCGGCCGGCACTCCCCGGATCTGCCGCAGTCCCACGTTCTGGAAGGACATGACGACCATCTGGTACAGCGGGTAGAGCAGCAGGCCGGCGATGACGAGGAGGCCGGGGACGAGCAGCGCGTAGGGGACGACCCAGGCGGGCAGCCCGCTGGACCTGCGCGGGGGCGTGGCGCCTCGGTGCCCCCGCGCCGGGACGGAGGGGGTGCCCCCGTCCCGGGCGATGGTTGAGGTGTTCGCCATGGTTACTGGTTCAGGATCTCTTCGAGTTCCTTGTTGGCGTCGGCCAGCGCGGTGTCGACGTCCTTCTTACCCTCGATGACCGAGCGGGCCGCGCTCTGCAGGACCGCCTTGGTGTCGTTCGCCTCGGCCCAGTTGGTGTCGTTCGGGAAGCCCTTGGCGACCTTGAAGGTCTCGGCGAACGGCGCCTGCACCGGGTCGGAGGCGTACTCGGTCAGAGCCTCCGGGTAGAGCGGGAGCAGGCCGCCCTCCTTGGCGTAGCGGGTGCCGAACTCCTTGCCGGCGGCGAGCTTGACGTACTCGGCCGACAGCTCGACGTTCTTGGTGTCCTTCCAGATGGCGATGTCGTTGCCGCCCTGGAAGGCCGGGGCCGGGCCGCTGCCGTCCTTGGCCGGGAGCGAGAAGAAGGCCATCTTCGCGTCGTCGATCTTGCCGCCGCTCTGCTCCTTGATGGTGGTGATGTCCCAGCCACCGGTCACGTACATGCCGACCTTGCCGTTGGCGAAGCGGGTCGCGATGTCCACCGAGTTCTGGGTGAGGGCGGACTTGCGCGAGACGCCGTGCTTGGTCACCAGGTCGGTGTAGTACTGGAAGCCCTCCTTGAAACCGGGCTCCGTCAGCTTGCCGACCCACTTGCCGCCGTCGAAGGCGGCGAAGTCGCCACCGGCCGACCAGACGAACGGCGAGAGCGACATGTTGGCGTCGGAGCCGCCGTTGAAGGCGAAGCCGTCGACGTCCTTGCCCTTCTCGGCGACGATCTTCTTGCCCGCCGCGACGAGGTCCTCCCAGGTCTTGGGCACCTCGATCTTCAGGTCCTCGAACCAGTCCTTGCGGTAGAGGACGGCGCGGGTGCCGCCACCCCACGGGGCGGCGTAGATCTTGCCGTCGACCGTCTCGTAGCCCCACAGGTTCTGCGGGATCTGCTGGAAGTCGGGCGTGGCCTTGACGATGTCGGTGATGTCGGTCAGGGCCTCCTGCGCGACCCACGCGGCCACCTGGTCGTTGCCGAACTCGGTGACGTCGGGGCCCTCGCCGCCGGCGAGCGCCGCGGTCCACTTGGCCTGCGCGTCGGGCCAGGGCACCCACTGGAGCTTGACGTCGGCGCCGGTGGTCTCCTTGAACTTGGCGTTCAGGTCGGCCATCAGCTTGTTCTGCTTCTCGTCCGGAGCGCCGAGGCGCCAGACGGTCAGCGTCTGACCTGCGAACTTGGGGCCGGACGCGGCGGGCGCGGACGCCTGCTCGTTGGCGGCCGGTGCCGGCTCGCTGCTTCCACACGCGGCGAGACCCAGGGCGAGGGCGGCTGTGGTTGCCGTCGTGGTGGCGATTCTCGCGAACTTCACTGGAGTTCTCCCTTTCAGGCTTTCGCCGGGGTTTGCGCTCTGTTATGGCCAGGGTCCCCCGCGACCCTCTGCACTCACTGGGAGCGGTCGGAACTACCGCAACCCGCGGTTCCGATCGCTTGCCTGCGGGCTGACTAGGGTTAAACTAACAAGAAACTTTCTTAAAAGAAACGATCGTTAGCGGATCGTGACGGGGAGGACGACCTTGCCCACACGCCCGGGGACCCCCCGGCTGCTGCGCCAGCTCAACGACCGCGCAGCGCTGGAACTCCTACTGTCCAGCGGCCCTCTCACCCGGGCTGAGCTGGGAGAACATACCGGGCTCTCCAAGGTGACCGCGGGTCAGCTGCTCTCCAGACTGGAGGAGCGCGACCTCGTCGCGGTGGTCGGCGAGCAGGCGGGCGGGCGCGGCCCCAACGCCGCGCTCTACGGGGTGGTGCCCTCCTGCGCGTACGTGGTGGGGCTCGACGTGCTGCCCGGCAGGATCAGCGCGGGGGTCGCCGACATCACCGGCACCCTCGTCGCCGAGGTCTCCGCCGACCCCAGCGGGCACGACGACCCGGTACGGCTGGTGCGGAGCGCGGTGAGCCAGGCGTGCGCGTCGGCGGGCATCGGCGCCGACCGGCTGCGCGCCTTCGTGATCGGCACCCGGGGCGTCGTCGACCCCGGCACCGGTGACGTGCGCTTCTCCTTCGACCTGCCCTCCTGGCACAACGGCGTGCTCGCCGAGCTCCGCCGCGACCTCGGCGTCCCGGTGGCGATAGAGAACGACGTGAACCTGGCCGCGCTGGCCGAGCGCGCGTACGGGGCCGCGCTGGGCGTCGACGACTTCGTGCTCGTCTGGGCGGGGGTCGGGCAGGGGCTCGGCGTCATGCTGGGCGGGAGGCTGCACCGCGGCTTCACCGGCGGCGCGGGCGAGATCGGCTGGCTCCCCGTGCCCGGCGAGCCGCTCCCCACCGACGTGAGCGAGCCCCAGTCGGGCTCGTTCCAGCGCCTGGTCGGCGGCGACGCCGTGACCGGGCTCGCGAACGCCCACGGCATCGGCCCCGGTCCGGGCTCCGACCCGGCCTCCGACGGGAGCTCCGTGGGAGACCACGTCCGTACGGCCGTCGAGCAGGGCGCCGAGGCGTTCCTGGACGAGCTGGCCGGACGGCTCGCCGTCGGCGTCGCCGCTGTCGCGGTGGTCCTGGACCCCGGACTGATCGTGCTCAGCGGCGACGTCGGCAGGGCGGGAGGAGACGCGCTCGCCGCCAGGGTGCAGGACGCGGTGGCCCGGTTCTGCCCGAGCCAGCCCAGGGTCGTGGTCTCGCGGGTCAGGGGCAACCCCGTACTGCGCGGCGCCCTGGTGTCGGCGCTGCACCAGGCCCGGGAGCAGGTGTTCTCGGACACGATCTGATCTCCTCCCGCAACCTCCGAGATCGCGTTCGGCGGCCGGGGACGCCGGTCGCCCGTGGGCTTTCCCCCAGGTCATGCCGGGGAGCATGGCCTCGGTCGCGGGAGCCGGTGTGCGGTGGAGAGGCGGAGGGAGGAAGGGCGGGACGGGGTCGGCGGTGGGCGCGCAGCGCGGCGAGCAGCCACTGGAAGGCCGGCACCGCCTCCGGGGCCGGCGGCAGGCCCCGGAGGAGGTTCAGAAGCTGCCAGTACCGCTCCACCCGGGGCTCGGCGACCAGTTCCAGCCAGTCCGTCGGGGAGACGGTTTCCTCGGCGGGAAGCTCCACGGGGGTGATCCGGTCCAGAACCACTCTCGCGCCGGGCGATTCCGGTGGGATTCCCTTCCCGAGGGCGTCGGCCGCGTGCTCAAGGACCAGGGGCCGGAGGTCGAGCCCGAACTCAAGGCGGTTGTCCTGCTCTCCGCTCAGGACCATCTGCCGGACCGTCCGCTGGAAGCTCTCGTCGGCGACCAGTTCGGCCAGCTCCACCCAGGCGTCCACCTGCTCGGACGTCGGTTCTTCGGGAAGCTCGGAGGGGATGTCGCGCATCCATGCGGCGACGAGGGCGGCGTCCTCGTCGATGACGTCGGCGAACACGCCGTTGACGAACTCGTCGATGATCTGCTGGCGTTCCCGCGCCGACAGCCGGGCCAGCGCGTGCATCAAGGTGATCTCCTCAGTGGTGCTGTCACGTTTGGCGAGAACGTGCAGGACGGCACGCCGTATCCGCAAGGTGCGGATCTCCGCGTCGAGCGCTTTGACGTGTGTCTCCGCCAGTTCCCGCAGCGGGGCCCGCTTTTCCACGATCTGCTGGATGGCGTCGAGACCGAGCCCGAGCTCACGAAGGGTCCTGACCAGGTCCAGCCGTGCGACCGCCTCCGCGTCATAGAGCCGGTACCCCCCGCTCGACCTGCGGGCCGGGGGGACGACGCCACTGTCGGACCAGAAGCGGATCGTGCGCGCCCGCAGCCCGATGCGCCGGGCCAGCTGCCCGATCGTGTAGAGATCCGTCGCGTCGCTCATGGCTCGAATCTGCACCTTCCACCCACTGGAATCTCAAGCGATGCGCCCGAATTCTCGCCATGGAGCGGCCGTTCGGGCGTTGTATCCATCACCGGCACCTTCTCGTGCGCCTCGTCCTCGCGCATCTCGTCCTCCCGTACCTCGTCCTCGTGCACCCGGTCCGCGGTCCGACGAGGCCGAAACGCGGGCTGATGTCCCGCGGGGCGAGGCCGGTGCCGGACCGGCGTACCACGATCGGGTGTTTCCGGACGCGGCTCGGTATCCCTGTTCCCCCGTGAGCGGGGTCAGCGCACTGTGGTGCTTGGGGAAGAATTGCCACCATGCCTGACATCGTTCTGATCTCCGATGCCCGAGTCGCCGCGATCCCCGTCGAGGAGTCGGGGGAGCCGCTGGTCGACGTCCGGGGGCGGCTGCGGACGGACGGGCGGCTCGCCGACCCCGAGGGGGCCTTCGCCCACCTCAGGCTCGGGCTGCTGACCAGGCTGGAGGAGGCGCAGGCGCAGCTTCCCGGGGGATACCGGCTGCTGGTCGTGGAGGGCTACCGGCCACTGGCGACGCAGAGGGAGATCTTCGACGGGTACTCGGCGGAGCTGCGGGCGCTGTATCCGGAGATGTCGCCGGCGGAGCTGCGCGCCGCGGCGAGCCGCTACGTGTCGCCCGTCGAGATCGCCCCGCACACCGCCGGAGCGGCGGTCGACCTGACCCTGTCCACCGAGGACGGGACCGAGCTCGACATGGGCACCCGGCTCAACGCCACCCCCGAGCAGAGCGGCGGCGCCTGCTACACCGACGCCCCCGGCCTGTCCCCCGAGGCCCGCCACCACCGCAAGCTCCTCGGCGTCGCCCTGGAGGCGGCCGGACTGGTC
This sequence comes from Streptosporangium vulgare, assembly GCF_042428775.1. Taxonomy (NCBI): domain Bacteria; kingdom Bacillati; phylum Actinomycetota; class Actinomycetes; order Streptosporangiales; family Streptosporangiaceae; genus Streptosporangium; species Streptosporangium vulgare. Next base: position 178,475 of record NZ_JBHMBS010000009.1, read on the forward strand.
AACTACCCCACCGAGTGGTGGCACTGGTCCTACGGCGACCGCTACTGGGCCATGACCACCGGCGCCCCGGCCGCCATCTACGGTCCCCGCGACCTCTGACCCATGAGGTCGTCCCGCCTCTCGTGGAACCACGGTCCCGTGCTTTCCGGCCATCGCCGTACGGACGTCCCGTGGCAGCCGTAAGGCGGGAACGGCGTGATCCGCTCCGGTGAACCGCGTCACGGGGAAGGGGAGGAGGACTCGCCGCCGCGGAAGGCGCGCCGGTAGGCGGCAGGGGTGGTGCGCAGGGCATGGTGGAAACGGCGGCGGAGGTTGGTGGCCGAGGAGAGGCCGACCCTGGCGGCGATCGCCTCGACGGGCAGGTCGGTCTCCTCAAGCAGGGCCTGGGCGGCCATGATCCGCTTGCCGAGCAGCCACTGGCCGGGACTGACGCCGAGCTGTTCGGCGAACCGGCGGGCGAGGGTGCGGACGGAGACCCCGGCCCGGGAGGCGAGGTCATCGGCCGAGAGGGGTTCGTGGAGTCGTTCGGTCACCCAGTCGAGGACGGGGGCCAGGGAGCCGGGCGGGTGGTCGGCGGGAGGGGGCGCGGCGTACTGAAGCTGCCCGCCTTCGCGGTGTGGCGGCATGACCATGTGCCGGGCGACCTGCGCGGCGTAGGCGGCGCCCTGGTCGGCACGCACCAGATGCAGGCACAGGTCGATACCGGCGGCCGTGCCGGCACTGGTGGCGACGTCGCCGTGGTCGACGTACAGGGTGTCGGGATCGACCTGGACGCCGGGGAAGCGCGCCGCCAGCTCGGCGGCCATCCGCCAGTGCGTGGTGGCCCGGCGGTTGTCGAGCAGACCGGCCTGGGCCAGCAGGAAGGTGCCGGAACAGATCGCGACGATCCGGGTCCCGCGCCGATGGGCCAGCCGCAGCGCGCGCACCACGGCGGGCGAGGCGGGTGTGTCCGGTCGCTGCCAGCCGGGGATCACGACCGTGTCCGCGGCGTCGAACGCCGTCAGGCCCGCGGTCACCGCCATGTCGTAACCGGCCAGGGTGGGCATCGGGCCGGGGTGCTCGGCGCAGACCTCGAACTCGTAGCGGACGGGCAGGCCGGGACGGCGCACGCCGAAGACCTCGGCGGCGCACGCGAGTTCGAAGGTGGACTGCGGCGGGAGGACCAGGGCGACGACGCGATGAACGGCCATGGCAGAAAAGTACCTGAGGATGTCATTCCAGACACTGGGCGGTTTGATCGCGCCCGGCCACGATGGGCTCATGAACGAGGAACACGACGGCGTACAGATCCTGAACGTCGATGAGGTCGAACCCGTTGAGGTCGTCCCCGGCATCTTCCGGCGGGGGCTGCCCGCCACCGAGTCGGCCCGTGGCTGGGTCTACGACTTCGCACCGGGCAGTGAATGGCCGGAGGTCGACGTGCACGAGGGGGAGGAGCGCTACTACGTCGTGTCCGGCGAGTTCGTCGACAGGGGGCACCGGCTCGGGCCGGGCAGCTACGTGGTGTTCGCCCCGGGCAGCACCCACCGCCCGCGCACGGAGACCGGAGCGCGCATGCTCGGCATCAGCATCCCCCGGCCTCAGGCGCACTGACCCGAGCATGCCCGCGAGCAGTCGATCTCGTGGTGGAGGAACGCTGATGTGAACACCTGTTCTCCGGCCCGCTCACGGGTCCGGGCCGGCCTCACCGCCGGGGAGCTCGGTCGTCCGCCGCCAGGCGATCACATAGGCCCCGGCCACGACGTCCGCGGCGTCCTCGGGAGAGGGACACCGCCGCACGGCGTATCCGAGGATCCGCTCATGGGTTCGCCGGTACACCGCCTCTGACCGGGACCGGTCGTCTTGTTCACTCACGCGTCACCCTTGTCATCCTCGTCAGACCCTCCGAGCGCCGCGGGCTTTCAACTCCCACGTGTCCGCGGGCGACGGCAGAATTTCAGGCCGGGCACGAACGGCCGAGCATCCGAGCCGATCGGAGCGGGCCGGCGATGTCAGGGGCTTTTGCGGAGCGGCCGGTGGGCACGACGTCCACGATCGTGTCCACGCTCTCCACCGCGTGACGCCGTCATCCCGCGACGAGGTGGATCCGGACGGTGTTGTCGTAGGGGATGACGAGGGTCCTGCTGTTCCCGGCGATCCACACGGCGGGTACGAGGAACAGCCGGGCGTTGGACTCGACGAGGAGGCGCAGCCCCCGGTAGCGGAAGCGGTAGGGCTCCTTCTCGGCGGTGGTCGTGGCCAGCACCGTCTCACCCACTCCCGCGGGGACGTCACGCAGGGGTTCCTTGGTGTACAGGACGACCTCCGGCCGCGACCCGAGCGAGTCGACGTCGTCCAGGGCCCGGCCCCTGCCGTAGTCGGCGGCGAAGCTGTTGGCCGTCCAGAAGGAGGCGGCCACCACGATGACGGCGACCCACGCCAGGGCGTACCTGCCGATCCGCGTCACGGTGGGAGACTCCAGCCAGGCGGCCAGGTCGCCGCCACGCGGGTCGGCCGCGGGCTCTCCGGTCGGGGTGGCCGTGGGTTCCTGGGCCGGGTCGGCGGGCGCGGTGGTGGACGGAGCGGCGGGCGGGATGTCCCGGAAGGCGCGTCGCCGGGCCCAGCGAACGGCGACGCCGCGCAGCAGCCGGCAGCCGTAGGAGATCGCGATGACGCCGCCCGTCAGGGACAGCGGGGTCGTGGCGGTCGCCTCGGTGCGAGCCAGTTGGGGGATCCGAAGGCCGACGACCCCCCTCGTGAGCGCCAGCAGTCCGGCGAGGACCGTGAAGAGGCCCGCCCATCCGGTGACGGCGTCATGGTCCGGCGACGACTGCAGATACCGGAGCACGGTGTGGGCCGCGGTGACCAGGAGACCGACGAGCGCGAGAACGATGAGCGGAGGGAAGACGACTTCGACGCCGAAGAGCAGCATCTCCTGCAAAGACAGGTCGACCATTTCGAGGTAGACGCCGAAATACCCGAAGCGCGCTGTCGTCGCCACGTAGCCGAAGTAGAACAGCAGCGTGGTCACCACGGTGGTGGGCGCTATGACGTTGGCCACCGCCCACAGGCGTTCCCGGATCTGGCTTCCCCACGGCGCCGCGGCTTCGGATTCGGCTTCGGACGCGGAAGTCTGGGTCACGTCCCGCTCTCGGCGGGTGTCTCCTCGGTCGGAACGGCCTCGGCGGGCGAATCCTGCGGTTCTCCGGTGTCGGACGACTCCTTCGAGAGCGTGTCGTCGGGGGCGTCGGTCTCGGTCGGAGCGGTCTCGGTGGGCGGATCCTGCGTCTCTTCGGTGTCGGGCGACTCCTCCGGGGTCTCGCTCCCGGGGGTGGTGTTCTCGGTGTCCGCCTGGAAGAGCGCGGGATACGTCATGTGGACGATCGCGGTGACGGGATGTTCGGCGGACGGAAGATGTTTCTCACCGAGCAGGGAGCAGGGGCGGGGGGCCTTCGAGGTGCATCGCGCCACCACTTCGATGTCGACGAGCGCCGTCTCGGCGCCGAGGCCGGGCGCTCTGACGATGTGGATGTTGCACGCGTGTCGTGGGGACACGGACGCGGGCTCCAGCGTGATCCCGGGTGAGCAGGGGTTCACCGGGTCCGTCACGCCGAGAGTCTCGTCGTTCCAGGAGCTTCCCTCCGCCGGTGTGTCGCACGGCTCGTCAGGGATCTTCGCTTGCGTACCCCCTTGCATCCTGATTGACCGGATTTGAATGGGAATGTCGGCATTGGCGTTAACCATTACCAGGCAGCCGCCCGTCGCGGAAAATCTTCCCTCATTGTCTTTGTCCTGTGGATAAACGTTGTTTAAGGTCGGACCGGGAATCCGGATCGTGCCGGATCTCCCATATCCGCCGCCCTCTCCTCCGTTGTCGGGTGAGCGCGAGGGGTGGGATGGTCCCGCGGTCGCGGGGGATCGCGAGGGCCTGTGGGATTCCGGGGATTTCGGGGAGTCCTGGGGGTTGCCGGCGGCCGGGCCCGACGAGGATGTGGTGGAGGAGGTGTCGACGACGGCCCGGACGATGCCGTACCCGCCGATGACGACCAGCAGCACGGCCAAAGTGGCGAGAATGATGTGAGTTCTTCTGCGCACCACCATTGTCAATCACCCCTTCGCAGGAATGATAGGGAGTTCCCCGCACCGAGTGAAGCGATTTATTACAGTTCTTCGACGTCAGGCGGAATCGAGGTGTTCTCGTTTCCTTGCCGTGATGCGCGGTGAGGTCGCCGGCGCCGATTTCCGGGATTAAGGAAGCCATGGGAGGGCGCCTGAGTATTTTGTTGATCGGCATATCGAGCACGCAATGATCTGTTCTCGATATATGGAGATCGTTTTTTGATGCCGAGACGACGCGGAACCGGCTCCTCAAGCGCTGGTTTCCGCCGCGGGCGATGTTCGGGCCGACGGACAGGTTCACCACGGACATCAGGCTCAGGGACCGCCCCGGCCTTCACCGGGACCTCCACCGCGACGTCAGGAGCGGCGGCCTCACGGTCGAGGATGGCGGCGCGACCGCGCCCTGAGGAACGGGGACCGCGCACCCGCCGTGAGGGGATTCCTGGATGGCCGGGTCGCGGCGCGGCTGATGGCGGGAGCGTGCCGTGACCCGCTTGACGAGTGCCCGAGCCCGCACGTGGTCGTGGCCCAGCGGATCACCTGCGCCGCGCCACCCCGCCGCGGACGCGCGAAGACGCCGTCCGGCGGGAGCCGGACGGCGTCGCGAACAGGGGATCAGGCCGCGGCCTGCGCGAGCACCTCCTCGGCGCGTTCCAAGCTGCCCTCGGCGAGGCCGCGATCGATCGCGCGACGGGACGCGAGCCACGTCACGACCCCGACGAGGAACACGACGCCCTCGGTGACGGTCAGCGCCCAGATGATGCCGGCCAGCCCGAACCAGAGGTCGCCGAGGAGCACGACCGGGATGAACAGGACGCCGTGCGCCACCGACATCACGATCGCCGCCACCGACCGCCCCGCCGCCTGGAACAGCGACGTGATGAGGCCCGCGAATCCGTTCACGATCATCGCCACGAGCTGCGCGGTGAGGACCGTGACGCCGATCGCGAGGACCGAGCGGTCCGCCGAGAACACGGAGAACACCTGCTCGCGGAACACGAACACCGTCGTCGAGAAGATCAGGACGATGCCCCCCACCGTGATCGCGGATGCGCGCAGCGCCGACGTGAGACGCCTGCGGTCACCCTTGCCGTACGAGTAGGCGAGGAGCGGCAGCACGCCGATCGTGACGCCCATCACCAGGAACTCCGGCACCTGCGCGATGCGGACCGCGACGCCCATGGCCGCGAGCGCGCCGTCGCCGTAGGCGGCCGCGAGGTTGTTGAGCACCAGCGTGGTGACGATCAGGAAGGCGGCCTGGAACAGCTCGCCGACGCCCACGCCGAAGACGGGCTTCAACACGGCGGGCGAGAGCGTGAACCAGCGCGGCGCGAGGCTCACGTGCTCGCTGTGCCGCCACAGCCAGACGGCGAAGTAGGCGACGATGCCGAGGTTCGCGAGGCCCATCGACAGCGCCGCACCGGCGACGCCCCAGTGCAGGACGAGAATGAACAGGACGTCGAACACGACGTTCGCGACCGCGGAGGCGATGATCCCGATCATCACCTGGCGCGCGGCGCCCTCCGCCCGTACGAGCTGTTCGAGACAGAACGCCGCGGCGAGCACGGGAACGAAGGCGAGCATGACGGCGACGTAGGCGCTCGTCGCGGGTACGGCGGCGGCGTCCGCGCCGAGGGCCGACACGAGCGGGTCCAGCAGGAGCAGGCCGACGCCGCCGAAGACGACCCCGGCGATCACCGAGCCCCAGACGGCGAACGACGAGACGTGCTTGATCTCGCCCGCCCTCGCGGGCTCGTGCTCCGCCGCGCCGAGCAGCCGCGAGATCAGCGTGCCGCCGCCGACGCCGAACACGCCGCCCACCGCCATGACCAGGCCGAGCACCGGCGTGCCGAACGTGATCGCGGCGAGCAGCGCGGTGTCGTGGAGCGAGCCGACGAAACCGGCGTTGACGAGGTTGTACACGGCGCCGACGATCATCGCGGCGGCCATCGGCACGCAGAGGTGCGCGAGGGCGCGGACGATCGGCGCGGTCGAGAGGTACCAGCGGTTGGTGCCGACGGTGTCGGCCTTCGCGGGGGATTCGAGGTTGGCGGTGCTCATGGCTGTTCCTTCTCCGGGCGGGTCCGGGTTTTCCGGGCAGGTTCGAGCGCGCGCCGGCGGACGCCGGCACGGCGAGGGGATGTTCTGGACGCGCGGCCGGGCCGCGTGTCAGGGGTGCCGCCGGAATACGGCGGGAACGGGCCGCGGGCTGAGTCAGGCGTGGTCAGCGGCGGTCGCGGCGACGGCGTGCGGCGCGAATCTCGGCGACGGCGACGGCGACGGCGTCGTCGTTCAGGAGCGTGTGGAGCCCGGTGGTCTCGGTGGAGGCGGTGCTTGGGCGGCGGGCCGAACGGTCAGTGGCGTCGGCGCTGGGCGGGGTGTGGCTCCTCGCGGGCGGGTTCGGGTGCGCGCCGGCGGACGCCGGCACGGCGAGGGGATGTTCTGGACGCGCGGCCGGGCCGCGCGTGCGCGGTCAGGACCGGGTCGGTTGCGGCAGCTCCGCGGTGATCTTCGTGAGCAGGGCGTCCAGGGTGGCCCGCTCGGCCTCGTCCAGGGGGGCGAGGATCGTCTCGTCGGCGGCGGCCATCGCGGTGTCGAACCCGGAGACGAGCTCGGCGCCGGCCGGCGTCGCGTAGACACGTTTGCTGCGTTCGTTGCCGCCCTCCGTGCGGCGCTCGACGAGGCCGCGCCGTTCGAGCCCCTGCAGCAGGCTCGATACGCTCGCCGCGCTCGTGCGGGTGACCTGCGCGATGTCGCGCTGGATCGCGCCGGGGTTCTGGACCAGGTAGCCGAGCGCGAAGCCCTGCTCGTGGCTGAGCTCGCGGGTCCGGATCCAGTCCTCGGCGGCCTTCCGCTGGGCCCACATGATCCAGCGGACCAGCCCGAGGGTGCTGGTGAGGTTCGGCGCTTCCATAGTCAGGACTCTAACTGTTAGGACTCTAACTGTCAACGATCGAACTGATCGGTGTGCCGTCGCCCGACGGGCACGATCGGGAGCGTGCCGACCGTCATCGGTCCACCGCAGCCTCCTCCGGACTCGCCCAGCCCTCCTCCGGTCCGGCCGGTGAGCCGGAAGGTCGTCCCGTATCCCGGGGACCGCGGCCTCGTGCCGCCCGCGGCGTCGGTCCCTCACCGGAGGCGTGGGGGACAATCGAGGCCATGCGGTTCGGCGTTCTCGGGTCCCTGGAGGTGCGGTCCCCCACCGGCGAGGAGATCTCCGTGGGCGGGCCCAGGCCGCGTGCCCTGCTCGTGATGCTGCTGCTCGACGCGGGCCGGGTGGTCGGCGTGCGGCGTCTGATCGACGGCCAGTACGGTGACGATCCCCCGGCCGGTGCCGCCAACGCGGTGCAGGCCCAGATCTCCCGGCTGCGCCGGAGCCTGCCCGCCGAGGTGATCGAGTTCCGCGGGACCGGCTACCGGCTCGTGGCCGACCCCGACGACGTCGACGCCCACCGGTTCGAACGGCTGGCCCGCGAGGGGCGGCGGCTGCTGGCGGAGGGGCGTCACGCCGCCGCCGCCGGCTCGCTGCGGGAGGCGCTCGCCCTGTGGCGCGGGCCCGCGCTGGCCGACCTGCCCTTCGGACGGGCGTGGGCGGACCGGCTGGAGGAGCTCCGGTTGACCGCGACGGAGGATCTCGCGGAGGCGGAGTCGGTCCTTCCCGAGGACGGTTCGGTGACTTCGGCGGCTTCGGTGGCGGAACTGCGGCGGCTGGTGGCCGCGCATCCGCTGCGGGAACGGCTCACGGGGCGACTGATGCTCGCCCTGCGGGCGGCGGGGCGGCAGGCCGAGGCGCTGGCGGTGTTCGAGGAGACCAGGCGGCTGCTCGCCGAGGAACTCGGCGCCGATCCCTCACCCGAGCTCGCCGCGATCCATCTGGCCGTCCTGCGCGCCGAACGGTCCGCGCCACCGCCACCGCCACCGCCACGACGGGGACTCGCGGCCCAGCTCACCAGCTTCGTGGGGCGCGAGCGGGAGCTGGAACGGATCGCCGCGCTGCGCGACTCGCGGCTGGTCACGATCACCGGGCCCGGCGGTATCGGCAAGACCCGGCTGGCGATCGAGGCGGCCGGACGCGGGTGGCGCGAGGTGTGCTTCGTCGACCTCTCCCCGCTCGGCGGCCCCGCCCCGCTCGGCGGCTCCGCCGCGTCCGGTGGTGCCGTTCTGCCCGGTGGCCCCGGTACGTCAGGCGGTCCCGACCCGTCCGGTGGTCCCGTTCTGCCCGGCGGTCCTGTTCCGCGCGGTGGTCTCGGCCCGTCCGGTGGTCCCGGGGCGTCAGGTGACGGTGACCAGGTGGCCCGTGCGGTGCTCGGCGCGCTCGGGCTGCGCGAGCCCGGGTTCCACGCGCCGCGCCCGGCCGATCCGGTGGAGCACCTGGTGGCGGCTGTGCGCGGGCGGGACCTGCTGCTCGTCCTCGACAACTGCGAACACGTGAACGCCGCCGCCGCCACGCTGGCTCGCGGGCTGCTGGGCGAGTGCCCCGGGCTCGCCGTCCTGGCCACCGGACGCGAGCCTCTCGGCATCACCGGTGAGACGCTCGTGCCGCTGGCACCGCTGGAGACCCCGCCGCCGGACTCCTCACCGTCCGCCGCCCTGGACTGTCCGGCCGTACGGCTGTTCGCCGACCGGGCGGCGGCCGTACGGCCGGGATTCGAGGTGCGGCGGGCCAACGTGGAGACGGTCGTCCGGATCTGCGCGGCGCTGGACGGGCTGCCGCTGGCCATCGAGCTGGCGGCCGCGCGGCTGCGCTCCTTCACCGTCGAGGAGATCGCCACGCGCCTGGAGGAGCACGGCCGGTTCCGGCTGCTGTCGCGCGGCGACCCCACGGCGGCGGCCCGCCACCGGACCCTGCGCGCGGTGGTGGAGTGGAGCTGGGGTCTGCTCTCGCCCGACGAGCAGGTGCTGGCCAGGCGGTTCGCCGTCTTCGCGGGAAGCGCGTCCCTGGAGGCGGCCGAGGCGGTCTGCGAGGTGGAGGACGCGGCCGGGCTGCTGGCGGACCTGGTGGACAGGTCGCTGGTCGTGGCGGACGGTGGCCGCTACCGGATGCTCGACACGATCAGGCTGTTCTGCGCGGAACGGCTGGCCGAGGCCGGGGAGGAGGACCGCCTGCGCGGTGGCCACGCCCGCCACTTCCTCGACCTGGCCCGGCGCGCCGACCCCCACCTGCGCCGGGCCGAGCAGCTCCGGTGGCTGGCCGGGCTCTCCGCCGAGCACGACAACCTGACGGCCGCGCTGCGCTGGGCCGTGCGCGACGACAGGGAGACGGGACTGCGGCTGGTCGCCGCGCTGGCGGCGTACTGGTGGCTGGGCGGGCGGCGCGGCGACGCGGGGGAGGCGGCGGCCGAGCTGCTCGAGGCGACCGGCCGCCCCCTCCCCGGGCTGGAGGAGGAGTACGTCATGTGCGTGGCGCACGCCGTACCCCGAGCACTGCCGGAACACTGGGAACGGGCCGAGGCGATCATGCGGTCGCGGGACCGGCCGCTGCGGTACCCGTTCGCCGAAGCGTTGTGGGGCATGTCCGCCGGGCCGCCGAGGTCGACGCCGCCCGCCGGGCCCGAGACCGACCGGCTGTTCGGTTCCGATCCGTGGAGCCTGGCCCTGGCCGGGCTGGGCCGCGCCCTGCTGAAGGTGTTCGGCGGCGATCCGGCCGGAGGCGAGCGGGAGCTGGAGGAGGTGCTGGAGCGCTTCAAGTCCCTGGGGGAGCGCTGGGGGACGGCTCAGGGGCTCGACTGGCTGGCCCTTGCCGCGGGCCGGCGCGGGGAGTGGGCGCGCGCCCGGGACCTGTGGCGGGAGGCGCTGGAGCTGCTGGAGGAGCTCGGGGCCCTGGAGGAGACCGCGGACATGCTGGGGCACCGGGCCGAGGCGCTGGTCCGTGAGGGGGATCTCGCCGCCGCCGCGGCCGACCATCGGCGAGCCGGGGAACTCGCCCGGAAGGCGGGCCTGCCGGGCGTGCCCGCCGTGACGCATCTGGGGCTCGGGGAGATCGCGCGGCTCGAAGGCGACCTCGCCGAGGCCCGTCGCCGGATCGGCCTGGCGCTTCGGGGGACGGAGATCGGGGCCTTCGGCGCGGAGTCGGTGCGGACGCGCGCGCTCACCGCGCTGGGACGGCTGGCCGAGGCCGAGGGCGATCTCGCCGGGGCCCTGCTCCACCACCGCCGGGCGCGGGCCCTCGCGCGCAGGTCGCCGCTGGCGATGGACCTCGCCGACGCCGTCGAGGGACTGGCGGGAGCCGCCCTGCTCGAAGGGACGGGGACACGAGCGTTCGAGGGGGCGGGAACGCGGGCGGCGCTGCTGCTCGGTATGGCGGTGGCGCTGCGCGGGACGGCCGTGGCCGGTGACCGCGACGTCGCCCGGGTCACCGCGGGCGCCCGCGACCTCGCCGGGGCGCAGGCGTTCGCATCGGTGTACGCCCGGGGGGCCGCGATGCGCCGCGACGAGGTGCTCGCGGCGCTCGACGCGGATGATGCGGACGACGGCTGAGAGCGCCCGCCTCGGATGGGGGCCGGGGCCGTTCGACGTGGGGACGGAGGTCGTCCGGCGCCGAGGGCGGCCGACACGTCGCGACGAGGTGCTCGCGAAGCTTGGTCCCGGCGACGGGCCGGAGGCGTCCGGTGCCGGGAACGGCTGACAGGGGCCGGCGCCGAGGACGTCCGGCTGTCAGCCGATGGTCGGCGAGCTGTCAGCGCTCCCCTCGAAGCTCGTGGGCATGAAGAACACCACGGTCCTCATCTCCGGTGCGAGCATCGCCGGGCCCGCGCTCGCGTACTGGCTGAGCCGTTCCGGCCACGCCGTCACCGTCGTCGAGAGGGCGCCCGCGCTCCGCCCCGGCGGCCAGGCCGTCGACTTCAAGGGCGAGACCCACCGCGTCGTGCTGGAGCGGATGGGAATCCTCCCGGAGGTGCGGCGGCGCCAGACCGGCGGGACCGACCAGACCATCGTCGACGCGGACGGCAGGCCGCTGGCGGTCCTGCCCGGCGCGTTCACCGGCGGCGACGTCGAGATCCTCCGCGGTGACCTCGCCGCCCTGCTGTACGAGAGGACCGAGGCGGACTGCGAGTACGTCTTCGGCGACTCCATCACCTCGCTGACCGACACCGCGGGCGGCGTGCGCGTCACCTTCGAGCGCGGCGCGCCGCGTACCTTCGACCTCGTGGTGGGCGCCGACGGCATCCACTCCAACGTGCGGCGGCTCGCCTTCGGCCCCGAGTCCGACCACGTGCGCTTCCTCGGTCACTACTACGCGCTGGCCGACCTCGGCGTCGACTCCGGCAACGTGATGTACAACGAGCCCGGCCGGATGGTGGCGCTCGGCGGACCCAAGTCACCCGCGTTCTTCGTCTTCGCCTCCGAGCGGCTCGACTACGACCGCTACGACGTGGAGCGGCACAGACGCATCCTGGCCGACGCCTACCGCGGTATGGGCTGGCGGGTCCCCGAGCTGGTGGCCAGGCTGCCTGAGGCGCGGGACCTCTACCTCGACTCGATCAGCCAGGTCAGGATCGACCACTACGCCAGGGGCCGGGTGGTGCTGCTCGGCGACGCCGCCTACGGCAACACCCTGGGCGGCTTCGGCACCGGCCTGGCGGTCGTGGGCGCGTACGTGCTGGCAGGGGAGCTGGCGGCGGCCGGTGGCGACCACCGGACCGCGTTCCGCGCGTACGAGGAGGCCTTCCGCGGCTACGCCAAGGTGGCCCGGCAGGGCGGCGCTGGCTCCTTTCTCGCCCCGGCGACGCGGCGGGGGATCAGGATGCGCAACCGGCTGTTCAAGAGCCGGTTCCTGCTGTGGTCGATGCTCAGGATGACCGACATGTTCGCCACGGACATCGAGCTCAAGGACTATCCCGCGCTCACCGGGACCTCCACCGCGACCTGAACGCCGTCCCTCCCGGGGAACGGGTCACGGTGTGGGCGCCGCCTGTCCCGGGAGGGCCGCCTCCTCACCGGAGGCCGCCTCCAGGAAGTTCGCGCGCCGCAGCAGCGGGCGGGCGCGGGCGGTGCCGATCAGGGTGCCCGCGTGGCCGGTCAGCACGGTGCAGCCGCCCGCGTCGCACAGGTCGGCCCATCCGGCCGGGGTCGCCACCGGCAGGCGCGTGCGGATCCGGCCGTCCGCGTCCGCCATGTAGAGCCGGCCGTTCATCGCGGTCAGCGCCACGGCCTCGGCTCCGGCGGCGGCCTCGACCAGGCTCCAGGCGGAGGTCTCCGGGTCGAACAGCCACAGGCCGTCCGCGGCGGCGGCGAACAGCTCGCCGTTCACCATGCCCAGGCCGACTCCGCCGCGGGGTCCGTCGGCGAGGGTGGTCCAGCCGTGCCCGGGGTCGCGGTAGACGAGCCGGTCGTCGGCGGTGAGACCGTACAGGCCGATCGGGTGGACGGCGGTGGCCTCCCTGGGGGTGGCGAGGGCGACCAGCGCGGGGGCGGTGCCCGCGGGGCGCCAGCGCAGGTTCTGGTCGGAGACCTCGCGGGTGAGCAGCGAGCCGTCGGAGGTGACGCCGTACAGCAGGGAGTCGAACACGGTCAGCGCGCCGACCCCGTCCGCGCCGCCGATGGTCTCCCACCCGCCCGTACGCACCGACAACCGGTTCAGCACGTTGCGGGTGATCCGGTCCACGGCCGGGTCGTGCAGGGTGTTGCCCCAGTTCACGGTGGAGGCGGTGAACACCGTCCCGGCGCCGAGGCCGAAGACGCCCATGGTGGCCATGCCGCCCTGGCCGTACCGGTGCCAGTGCCGCAGGTCGGCGGTGGCGAGGATGACGAAGGACGGCGGGGTGCCGTCGCGCCCGGTGGCCACCGGCACGCCGTCCTGCTCGACGAAGTCGCAGGCGTCCGTCTCGTAGCCGATCGCGCCCTTGCCGAACGTGTCGCCCTCGCCCAGCTTGGTGCCCTCGAACACCCAGTGCTCGGGGAACCGGACGGTGTAGGACTCCTCGTGCATGAGCCGCATGTACGGGCCCCAGGTCCCGGCGCCGCGCCGGAAGCTCACCCCGGTCAGGCCGTTCTCCGGGCGGTTCACCGGCGCGCTGGACCACTCGACCGTGGTGAGGGCCGGGTCCACGGCGGCCATCGGGTCGGCGACCGCGTCGCGGTAGCAGACCATGGTGCGCCCGTCGTCCTCCAGCCGGAACTGCCACCAGCAGGTGTTGCCGGAGAAGACGGCCAGATTGCCGCCCCGGCGGACGAACTCCTCGACGCTGTCGCGCATCCCCGCCGACCAGTACTCGTCGTGCCCGCTGACCATGAGCAGCCGGTGGCCGGAGAGCAGCTCACGCCCCTCGTGCAGGTCCAGGGCCGAGCAGTAGTCGACGTCGTACCCGGCCGGGCCCAGCCAGCGGATCATGCCCTCCTCCCAGCGCTCGGGCGGCGGCCCACCCCCGGGCCGGTCGAAGGACACCCGCGAGGCTCGGGTCGGCTGCTCGCTCCAGTAGATGGACTCGCCGGGGATGCCCGCCCGGTTGTACGCCTGCCAGGTCGGGAACGGGATCGACAGCAGGATCGGCGAGCGGGGACGGGCGGCCCGTACGACGAAGTAGACCTCGCAGGTGCCCTCGTCGGCGGTGAAGACCGCGCGGTAGAGCGAGCTGCGCCAGCCGGTGGAGACGTCGAGCGTCCACACCGGGCCGGTGAACTCCGCGTCGAGCACGGCCCGGTCGGTGGCGACGTCCTCGACCAGCACCGAGCCGCGCAGCGGGGCGCGGGAGGCGCGGGCGAGGTGGAAGCGGAGCGCGCCGCCCTGGACGCAGGACGTCGACTCGGCGTAGGCGTGGACCGTCATCGGACACCTCCGGCGTGCGGCCGGGACCCGGCCGCGGGAAGGGCGTTCAACCGACAGGCTCCAGCACCTCGCGGAACGCGGCCTCGACCAGCAGCGACTCCAGGTCGAGCAGGTAGCGTTCCATGGCGGGGCGGGGAAGGTAGCCGGTGTCGGCGGTGAGCGAGACGCCCAGCCCGCCGGGCTCGCCGGTCACGTGCAGGCAGAACCGGCAGTTGAGCCGCTCCTGGCTGAGCGGCCAGGTGAGCGTCGTCTCGTCCAGGGCCCGCCGCACGCTCGTCTCGTCGGGGGAGGCGTCCACCCGGTCGGCGAAGCGCATGTCGTTGAAGCAGCAGTACGGGTGGATCCGCACGCCCCGCTCCCGGCCGGCCCGCTCGGTGAGCCGGTCCCGGTCGTCCGGGTCGTGGTAGGCGGACCGGTAGGCGCGCAGCGCGGCGGGCTTGGCCGCGCGCAGCAGCTCGCTGAAACCGCCCTCGCGCAGGTCCAGCACGAACAGGCCCTCCTGGGAGAGCGTGGTGACCGCGTTGACGGTGTCGCCGCGGAAGCGGTTGCCCACGATCGGCAGCATCGCGCTCACGTCGTGGCCGGTCACCCTCCCGGCCAGCACGGACGCGGCGGCGAGCAGGACGGTCGAGGTGCTCGTGCCGCTCAGCGCGGCGATCCGCTGCACGGCCAGGTCCATCGCCCGGGAGACGAGGTGCGCCCGCCAGATCGGCGGATCCGCGGGGACGCCCGCCCACCGGTCGAACATGGTCGGGGGGATGCGCCGGTAGCCGCTCTCCCAGTGTTCCGCGGCCACCGCCGCGACCTTCAGACCCTGTTCCGAGCCCTGCCAGCGGGCCAGCTCCAGCGGGGAGGGCGGGGGCGGCCCGGGTACGGAGCCGCGCAGCAGGAGCAGCCGCAGCTCCGTGACCGCGACCTCGGCCCCGAGGCCGTCGGCGGCGAGGTGGCAGAAGACGAGCACGATGTGGGTGACCTCGCCGCGGTCGACGACGAGCCCGATCCTGAGCGGCCACTCGTCGCCGTAGTCGAACGCGGTCTCGGCCAGCGCGTCCCGCAGCCGCTCGGGATCGCCCTCCGCCACGGTGACCGGGATGGATCCGCCGGTCGCGAGCACCTGCCACGGCTCCGCGCCGTCGCTCTCCCGGGCGCCGCCCGGGTACGGCGCCGTCCCGCTCGCCTGGACGACCTTCCCGTACGGTTCGGCGCCGCTCAGGCGGACGGCCTTCCCGTACGGTTCCGTACCGCTCGCGCGGGCGGTCCTCCCGTGCGGCGCCTCGCCCAGTCTGGTGCGCAGGGACTCGTGCCGCTCCACCAGCGCGCGCAGGACCTCGGCGGCCCCCGCCACGGTGAGCGGCCTGGCCCGCCTGGGCACGGCGAGCACACGGCCGAAGTTGAAGTAGTGGTCGTCCGGCGCCGTCTTCTGGATCGTGTCCCAGATGGCCCGCTGCCCCCAGGTCAGCGGTGCCGTCTCCGATCGGCTCCCCGAGAACCGGATCTCCATGTGCTTCCCCCGTTCGGAAGTGAGGTCAGGAATGCGCGCGTTGCGCCTCGTTGATGTGGCGTTCCAGCGCGTCGAGGTCGTCCAGCACGTCGAACCCGTCGCCCGACAGGTCGATCTCCACCCCGAACTCGGTCTCCACCGCGTCGATCAGCCGCATCTGCGCCAGGGAGGTGACCCCCAGCGCGGACAGCGGGACCGTGGCGGCCAGTGCCTCCCTGGCCGTGACGGCTCCGTCGGAGGCCGAGGCCACCATCGCCGCCAGTCGTTCCCTAACCATTGCGAGCCCCTCTCGTACGGTCTCCGGCGCCGCTCGCCGGGATCCGGATCCAGTCACCGTGCATCTCACGCCCTTCTCACGCTGAGCGGGCGCAGGTCGGTCCAGACACGGTCGATGTGGGCGAGGCAGTCCTCCTTGGTGCCGGAGACGCCCTCCTCGCGCCAGCCGTCCGGGAGGTCCCGGCCGTCCGGCCAGATCGAGTACTGCTCCTCGTGGTTGACCACGACGCGGTAACCCATCTCAGCTCCCGGTTTCCATGAGGCGCTCGGCCTCCTCGTCGGACATCTCGGCCAGTTCGGCGACGAGCAGTTCCTCCACCGCCGCGGCGAGGTCGGCCACGCTGCTGCGGGCGAACAGGGTGCGGATCGGCACGTCCACCTCGATGGCGGCGCGGAGCCTGGCGACGGCGCGGGTGGCGAGCAGCGAGTGCCCGCCCAGCGCGAAGAAGTCGTCGAAGGCGCCGACCTCCTCGATGCCCAGCACCTCGCCGAAGATCTCGGCCACCAGTTCCTCGGCGTCGCCGCGCGGGGCGGTCCTCGTCCGGGACCCGGCCTCGGGCGCGGGCAGCGCGGCCCGGTCGAGCTTGCCGTTCGCGGTGAGCGGCAGCGCGGTGAGGCTCACCCAGAGCGCGGGGACCATGTAGGCGGGCAGCGTCCCGGCCAGGTATCCGGTCAGTTCGTCACCCGTGGCGGTGCCGACGACGTAGCCGACCAGCGTCTCCCGGTGCACGGCCACCGCCGCCTGGCCGACACCGGGGTGGGCCAGCAGCCGCGCCTCGATCTCGCCGAGCTCGACGCGGAAGCCGCGGACCTTGACCTGGTCGTCGAGGCGGCCGAGGAACTCCAGCTGCCCGTCGGCCCGCCAGCGCGCCAGGTCGCCGGTCCGGTAGATCCGGTCCCCGCCGGGGACACCGGAAACGCCGGAAGCACCGGGAACACCGGGAACACCGGAGCCGCCGAGGGTGGGGAAGCGCTCGGCCGTGAGGGCCGGCCTGCCCAGGTAGCCGACGGCCACCCCGGCGCCGCCGACGCACAGCTCGCCCGGTGCCCCCGGCGGCACGGCCTCGCCGGAGCCGTCCAGGATCAGGATCGAGGTGTCGGCGATCGGGACGCCGATGGGCGGGCGCCCGGGGGAGCCGTCCAGCTCGGCGGCCGTGGCGATGATCGTCGCCTCGGTCGGGCCGTAGGTGTTGACCAGCCGCACCCGGTCGCCGAAGCGCTCCCGCCAGCGGGTCACGGCCGCCTCGTGCACCTGCTCGCCACCGAGGATCACCAGCCGCAGGGTCGGCGGCCAGGCGATCTCGCCGATGTCGTCGACGAGCGCGTGCCAGTACGCCGTGGGCAGGTCGAGCACGGTGACCCGGTCGAGGTGGTCGGGCAGGGTGACGCCGCCCTCGGGCAGCAGCTCCAGCCGGGCCCCCGCGGCGAGCGCCGGATAGATCTCCTCCGCGTGGGTGTCGAAGCTCAGCGAGGCGAACTGGACCACCCGGTCGTCGGGGCCCAGCCCGTACGCGTCGCGCATCCACGCGACGCGGGCGGCCAGGTTGTGGTGCGAGACCACGACCCCCTTGGGCGTTCCGGTGGACCCTGAGGTGTAGATCACGTAGGCGGCCGGGCCGGGCACCGGGACGAGGGGGTGCTCGTCCGTACGGGCCGCGTGACCGGCGGGCAGGGACCGCTCGTCCGCGTGCGCGCGTGGCGTTCCGGCCGGCAGCCGGTCGCCCAGGCCCGCCGTGGTGAGGACGAGGGAGGCGGCGCTGTCGTCCAGCATGAACGCGAGCCGCTCGGCGGGGTGGTCCGGGTCGAGCGGCAGGTAGGCCGCCCCCGCCCGCCAGACGGCGAGCAGGGCCGCGACGGCGTCGGGCGACCTGTCCAGGCAGACGCCGACCACGTCGCCGGGGACGACGCCCCGCTCCCGCAGCAGCGCCGCCAGCTCGTCCGCGCGGGCGTCCAGCCCGGCGTAGGTGAGCGTGGCGTCCCCGCATCCGATCGCCACCGCGTCCGGCGTGGCCCGCACGGCCGCCGCGAACAGGTCCGGCACCGGGGGAGCGGCCGGTCGCGCGGGTCCCCGCGACAGACGCCGCAGCAGGGCGTCGTCGTCGCCGGTGCGCAGCGGCAGCTCGGAGACCCGGTCGCCGGACGCGTCCGGCAGCGCGGTGAGCAGCAGGCGGAACCGCGCGGCCATCGCCTCGATCGTGGCCCGGTCGAACAGCTCGGTGTCGTAGACGAAGCTGAGCGCCAGCTCGTGCTCGTTGTGCCAGGCCTCCAGCATCAGTTCGAGCTTGGCCTGCCGCATGCCGTGCTCGAACCCCGTCGTGGTGAGCCCCGCGAAGGCGTCGCGGGACTGCGCGAAGTCCTGGGTGTGCAGGATGAGCATGGTCTGGAACAGCGGGGTACGGGTCAGGTCGCGCTCGACCCGCAGGGCCGTCACCAGCTCCTCGAACGGCACGCCCTGGTGGGAGAAGGCGTCCAGCACGCCGATCTGGGTCTCGCGGAGCAGGTCGGCGAAGGTGGGGTCGGCCGACAGGTCGCCGCGCATGACGAGGGTGTCGCTGAGGTAGCCGACGACCGGTTCGAGCTGGACCCGGTCCCGGCCCGCGGTGGCCGTGCCGACCAGGATGTCGTCGTGCCCGGTGTGCCGCGACAGCAGGACCTGGTAGGCGGCGAGCAGGACCATGAACATGGTGGCGCCGTGCTCCCTGCCCAGCCCGGCCAGGGCGGCGGCCTCGGCCGCGTCCAGCCGGACGTTCACCACGTCGCCGCGCCTGGCGGCCCCGGCGGTGCGCGGCCGGTCGACCGGCAGGTCCAGCGGGGTGGGGTCGGCGAGCCTGTCCCGCCAGTAGCCGAGCAGGTCGCCGAGGTCGCGCCCGCGCTGCCAGAGGGCGACGTCGCCGAACTGGAGCGGGACCGGCGGCAGGGCGGTGGCCCCGGAGTAGAGCCGCGACACCTCGTCGAAGATGAGGTTGAGCGACCAGCCGTCGCCGAGGATGTGGTGCAGCACGACGCACAGGACGTGGTCGTCCTCGGCGATCCTGATCAGGGTGACGCGCAGCGGCGGCCTGGCGCCCAGCTCGAAGGGCGCGTTGGTCAGGGCCGCGACCAGCTCCAGCGCCCCGGCCTCGCCCGCCGCGTCGGCCTCCTCGACGGTCACGGGCCCCGGCGGGTCGACGACCACGACCGGCACGCCGTCCGCCTCGGGGAAACGGGTGCGCAGGCTCTCGTGCCTGGCGACCGTCCCGGCGAGGGCCCCGGCGAGCGCCTCCCGGTCCAGCGGCCCGCGCAGCCGCCTGACCAGGCACATGTTGTACGACGCGTCGTCCGGGTCGAGCCGGTTGAGGAACCAGAGCCGCTCCTGGCCGAAGGAGAGCGGCGGCACGGTTCCCTCCGGCCTCGGCCGCGGCCCGTCGTTCCGCTCGCCGGACGCGGTCGCGATCAGCTCCGCCAGCCCGGCGACGGTCGGCCGGGTGAACACCTCCCTGACGGGCACCTCCGTCCCGGACAGCGCCGCCAGCCGCGAGGTGACCATGGTGGCGAGCAGCGAGTGCCCGCCGAGGGCGAAGAAGTCGTCGTACGCCCCGACCTCCGCCGTCCCGAGCACCTCGGCGAAGACCTGCGCGACCATCCGCTCGCCCGGGGTGCGGGGAGCGACCGCGTCCCGCGAGGGCGTCGCGTCCACGTCGGGCAGGGCGTTGCGGTCGATCTTCCCGTTGGGGGTGAGCGGCAGCGCCTCCACCTCGACGAACACGCTGGGCACCATGTAGCCGGGCAGCTCGCGCGCGGCGCGCTCCCCGAGCCCGTCGAGCGCTCCCGCGCCGTCCGTCTCCCCCTCCGGCGACGCGGCGGGCACGACGGGCGCTGCGGGCAGGTCGGGCGCTGAGGGTGCTGCGGGTACGGCGGGCACTGTGGGCACGACGAAGGCCACCAGCCGGTCCCCGCGCACCGCGACGACCGCCTGCCGCACGCCGGGGGAGGCGTCCAGCACGGCCTCGATCTCGCCCAGCTCGATGCGGTGCCCCCGGAGCTTGACCTGGTTGTCGGTCCGGCCGAGGAACTCCAGGGTGCCGTCGTTGCGCAGGCGGACGCGGTCTCCGGTCCGGTAGTGCCGCGCGCCTCCGGGGCCGGGGACGAAACGCTCCGCGGTCAGGGCCGGGCGGCCCAGGTAGCCGGTGGCGACCCCCTCGCCGCCGATGAGCAGCTCTCCGGCCACCCCGATCGGGCACGGCCCGCCGCCGGGGTCGGCGACGTGGACGACGGTGTTGGCGATCGGGCGGCCGATGACGATCTCGCCGGGCTCCTCGGGGACGTCCCAGGCCGTGGACCAGATGGTGGTCTCGGTCGGGCCGTAGACGTTGACGAGCCGGTCGACCCGGGGACGCAGCTCGCGGGCGAGCCGGGGGGCGAGCGGCTCGCCGCCGGTGAGCCCCACCACGCGCGGCAGGTCCCCGGCGAGCAGGACCCGCCATCCCGAGGGCGTCGCCTGGACGTGGGTCACGCCCTCGTCCCTGACGAGGCGCGCGAGCCGCACCCCGTCGCGGGCCGTCTCCGCGTCGGCGACGACCACCCGTCCGCCCGTCACCAGCGGCAGGTAGAGCTCCAGGGCGGAGATGTCGAACGACAGCGAGGTCAGCGCCAGCCACACGTCCCGCGGTGAGGACCGCACCAGGTCGCGCATCGCCAGCAGGAAGTTGGTCAGCGCCCGGTGGGGGACCACCACCCCCTTCGGCCGTCCGGTGGACCCCGAGGTGTAGAGCACGTACGCGGTGTCATCGGGAAGCGGCCGCGCGGGGGCGCCGGTCGCCGTGCCGGTGGCGGGGGGAAGGTCGTCGAGGCCGGTCAGCACCAGCGCCGCCGCGGAGTCCTCGATCACGTACGCGACGCGCGCCTCGGGGTAGTCGGGGTCGACGGGGAGGTAGGCCGCGCCGCTCATCGCCACGCCCAGCAGGGCGACGAGCATCTCGGCGCCGCGCTCCATCCGGACCGCGACCAGCGAGCCGCGCCCGATCCCGGCCGCGCCCAGCCGCCCGGCCAGCTCCGCCGCCCGCGCGACCAGTTCCGCGTACGTCAGCTCCCGCGCGCCGGTCCCGGCCGTCGGCCCGTTCACCGGCCCGCCCACCGATCGGTCCACCGGCGCGGTCCCGTTCACCGGAGCGGTCCCGGCGGGCGTGGCGCGTACCGCGACCGCGTCGGGGGTCGCCGCGGCCTGGTCGAGCAGCAGGTCGACGAGGGTGACCTCGGGCAGCTCGGCCGCGGTGTCGTTCCACTCGCCGAGCAGGGCGAGCTCCGCGTCCGGCAGCACGCGCAGCGAGTTCACCGGGGAGGCGGGGTCCGCCACGACGGCCGCGAGCAGCTCCTGGAAGCGGGCGACCATCCGTTCCACGGTCTCGGGGTCGAACAGCTCGGTGCTGTAGATGGCGGTGCAGTACAGGGCGCCGTCGTCGCCGGGGTACATGTCCACCGACAGGTCGAGCCTGGCGCGGGCCCAGCCGTTGGGGAAGCTCGTGGCGTCGAGGCCGGGCAGCGGATCGGCCGGCTCGCCGTGGGTGTGCAGGGCGAACAGGGTCTGGAACAGGGGCGTGCGGCTCAGGTCCCGTTCCACGTCGAGCTCCACCACGAGGCGCTCGAAGGGGACGTCCTGCCGCGAGAGCCCGTCCAGCACGACCCTGCGGGTGCGCTTGAGCAGTTCCTCGAAGGTGGGCTCGCCGGACAGGTCGCAGCGCAGGGCCAGCGTGGTCGAGAGGAAGCCGATCATGGTCTCCAGCTCGGTGCTGCCGCGACCCGCCGCGGGGATGCCCACGCAGAAGTCGGTCTGGCCGGTGTGCCGGTGCAGCAGGACCTGGTAGGCGGAGAGCAGCACCATGAACGGCGTGCAGCGGGCGCGGCGGGCGAGGGCGCCGATCGAGGCGACCATGTCGGGGTCGATCCGGAACTCGACCTCGTCGCCCGCGCCGGTCCGACGGGCGGGACGCGGCCGGTCCGCCGGGAGGTCCAGGGGAGGGACCCCGGCCAGCTTCTCGGTCCACCAGCGCAGCTCGGAGTCCGCGGGGCGCAGGTCGCGCGCGTACTCGCCGTACTGCAGGGGCAGCTCGGGCAGCGGGGCGGTGCCCCGGCTCCCGTAGTGGGTGGACACCTCGGAACGGAGCACGTTCAGCGACCAGCCGTCGCCGTTGATGTGGTGCAGGACGACGCAGAGCACGTGCTCGTCGGGGCCGAGCTCGATCAGCGAGACGCGGAACGGCGGCGCGGCGGCGAGGTCGAAGGCCGTGTTGGTGAGCTTCGTGACCAGGGCCGTGACCTCCCGCTCGCGCCGGCCGGTCTCGCCCTGGACGGTGAAGCGGTCGACCGTCACCGGCGACGGCGGCTCGACGATCGCCACGGGCTCCCCGGCCACCTCGCGGAACCGGGTCCGCAGGCTCTCGTGCCGTGCCGCCACCGCGCTGAAAGCGGCCTCCAGGGCGATCTTGTCAAGGCGACCTTTCAACCTGTAAACATAGGATGTGTTGTAGGAAGAGTCGCCCGGATCGAGCCGGTGGAGGAACCAAAGCCGCTGCTGGCCATAGGACAGGGGGTATTCCGTCCCTGATTGACCGGTTGGAACCGTCTCCGGTGGGAACACGCAGGGCTCCTTTGTCGGCCGCGGGCCCGGTAGTTCACGCAAACGCGTTGGAGGTTAGTACGCAAAAGGCCCGCTCTGTGCATATCTGACCAGTTGGGCGGGCATCGGAAGGGTCTCTTTCTGGAAAGAAACCTTTCAGTTAGTTCTGCGGTCGTCAGTGTTACACCTTCGCCCTGAGGGCGCAAGGGTCACTTTCGCGTGGGTTTAGTTGCCTCTGGGAACCCCTCCCCAAAGTCTTGCGCACCCCTTACGATCATGTAAGACTGACGCTCGACTTTAAATAGTAAAGATTCTTTCCTGTAGTGCCAAGGGTGCTCGCACACACCGAAGGCATATACATCCGATCTTTAGTGGGAGGTTCACTTGGTGAACCTGACCGTCCCCCAGCTGCTCGGAGACCGGGCCCTCACCGACCCCGACGGGGTCGCGCTGATCGTGCACGGCTCGGCTCAGCTCACCTACCGCCAGTGGCACGAGCGGTCCACCGCGCTCGCGAACGGCCTGGTCACGCGCGGTGTCGGCCGGGGCGACCGGGTGGGCCTGGTGTTCGGGGCCGCGGACTGGGCCGACTACGCCGTGGCGTTCTGCGGGGTCCTGGCGGCCGGAGCGGTGGCCGTACCGCTCTCCGACCGCCTCGCCCTCGACGACCTGCGCTTCATGCTGGAGAACTGCCGGGCGACCGGCGTCGTCCACGCCGCGGGTCTCGCCGTGCCGGAGATCGGCTGGAGCGCCACGGTCGACGCTCTGGACGTCGAAACGTCCTACGAGAAGGCCGACATCGCGCCTCCGGAGCCCGGGGACCTCGCCCAGATCCTCTACACCTCCGGCACGACCGGCCGTCCCAAGGGCGTCTCGGCGACCCATGCCAACCTGGCCTACGGCTGCGGTGCCAAGCGCCGCCCGTTCGCGCACTCCCGGCATCTCGTCCACGCCTTCCCCATCGGGACCAACGCCGGGCAGGCGATGCTGATCAACGCGCTCGACGCCCAGCCGGCCGTCGTGACGCTGCCGCGCTTCACCCCGGCCCGCTTCGCCTCGCTGATCGAGTCCTACCGCGCCGGGACGGTCTTCCTCGTCCCCGCGATGGCCATCGAGCTGATCAACGCGAAGGTGGCGGAACGGCACGACCTGTCCAGCGTGCTGCTGCTCGGCTCGGCCGCCGCGCCGCTGCCCTCGGCCGTCGCCCAGGCGCTGACCACGGCCTTCCCCAACGCGACGATCACCAACTACTACACCTCGACCGAGGCCGCCCCGGCTCAGACGATCATGATGTTCGACCCGGACCGGCCGGGAAGCGTCGGCCGCGCCATCGCCGGGGGACGGGTCAGGATCGCCACCGCGGAGGGGGAGCCGCTCGCGCCGGGGGAGACCGGGGAGGTCTGGATGCGATCCCCCGCCGCGCCGCGCGCCTACTACGGCGACCCCGACAGCGGGACCTTCCGCGACGGCTGGGTACGGATGGGCGACCTCGGCTACATCGACGCCGACGGCTACCTCTACCTCGTCGACCGCGAGAGCGACGTGGTGAAGTCCGGGGCCTTCAAGGTCTCCACGATCCACGTCGAGGAGGTCGTGTACCGGCACCCGGCGGTGATCGAGGCCGCCGCGTTCGGGGTGCCGCACCCCGTGCTCGGAACCGTCGTCACCGTGGCCCTCGCCACCAGGGAACCCCTCGCGCCCGAGGACCTGCGGATCTTCCTCAAGGACCGTCTGGCCCCGCACGAGCTGCCCGCGCACGTCATCACGGTCGACACCCTGCCGCGCAACGCCGGGGGCAAGGTCGACAAGAAGGCCCTGCGCCGGACGATGGAGGGCACGTGATGGACCGGGTCACGTCCGAGCCCACCTCCGGGGCGGCACCGGAGAACGCGCCCCGGCTCACCCCCGAGCCGTCACCCGCGTCCGCGGGACCGCCGGAGGTCACGTTCACCCAGCAGGGGATGTGGGTGACCGAGCAGACCGTGGGCGGGGGAGCCGCCTACCACATGCCGATACTCGTCCACCTGCGCGGCGACCTGGACACCGGCGCGCTCCTGGCGGCCTGCGCGGCGGTGGCCGACCGGCACCCGATGCTGGGCAGCGTGGTGGCGGAGGTGGACAACGAGTTGCGGCTCGTGCCCGGCGCCCCGGTCCCGGTACGCGAGGCGTCGATCCTCACCGGCTCCGCTACCGTCACGGATTCTCCGTTCGAGAACACCGAGAATGCCGAGAACACCGAGGACGGCGAGAGCGGCGAGAGCGGCGAGCGGTACGGGCGGGCCGTGCGGGAGGCCGTGCGGGAGGCCGTGCGGGAGGAGATCCTGCGCGCGTTCGACCTGGAGAAGGGCCCGCTGGCCAGGTTCACCCTGTTCGGGATCGGTCCCGGACGGCACCTGCTCCTCTTCGTCGCCCACCACCTGGTCTTCGACGGCCAGTCGAAGGACATCCTGGTGCGCGACCTGGCCGCCTTCTACAACGGCGAGCCGCCGCCCCCGCTGCCCGGGATCGACCACGGCCGGGCCGAACGCGGCCGGGTGGCCGCCCTGCTCCCCGGCGCGCGGGAGTTCTGGAAGCCCCGCTGGCGCGATCCGGGGGAGACCGTCGTCCTCGGGCACGCGCTGCGGTCCCGGCGGGCGGGCGAGGGCCGGGTGCTGCGCTTCACCGTGGATCCGTCGATCCCGCCGCACTCGTCGTCCGCTCCGTCCCCGGCGCCCTCTCCCGCGTCTTCTCCCGCGTCCGGTCCGTCGGCTGAACCCGCGTCCGGTCCGTCGGCTGAACCCGCTTCCGCGTCCGTTCCGTCCTCGGCGTCGTCCTTCGCCTCCGGTCCGTTGCCCGACGCCTCCTCCGTGTCCGGCCCGTCCTCGGAGCCCTCTCCGGGTACGCGGGCCCCGGCCCTGACCCGGTTCGAGGTGCTGCTCGCCGCGCTGCACACCCTGCTCCTCGGCTACGGCAACGCCACGGTGACCACCGCCGTCGACCTGTCCACCCGGCCCCCCGAGGCCGCCGGGCACATCGGCCTGTTCGTCAACGAGCTCCCGGTCGCCTCCAGCCCGTCCCCGGAGGCGACCTTCCGCGAGTTCGCCACCGCGCTGCGCGCCGAGCTGCGGGAGGTCTACCGGTTCCGCCAGGTGCCGCTCTCCCGGGCGATGCCCCGCCTCCGGCCGCACGCCGCGCTGGTCCCCGTCTCCGTCAGCTACCGCACCCGCCGCGACGCCGACCCGGTGTTCGCCGGGCTCGACGCGTCGGTGGAGTGGACCGTCTTCAACCACGCGGTACGCGGCGCGCTGCACCTGCAGTGCGTGGACGGCCCCGGCGGGCTGGAGATCAGCCTGCGCCACGACCCCGAGACGGTGCCCGAAGCCGCCCGGGTCGCCGACGACCTGCGTCTCCTTCTGGAACGCGCCACTCTTCACCCCAACCTGACACTGCACGAAATTCTGGAGAACGAGATGGGTTCCGTCACCACGCTGAACGACCAGGTGCGCGAGATCTGGGAGGAAGTACTGGGTATCTCGCCGATCGCCGATGACGACGACATCTTCGATCTCGGCGGCCACTCCCTCACCATCACGCAGATCATCGCCCGCATGCGCAAGCGCCTGGACATCGAGGTCTCCCTGGACGCCTTCTTCGACAACCCGACGATCGCCGGGATCGTGGACTCCCTCGGCGATGACTGAGACCCTCGACGGGCTCCGTCTCTCCCCCCTCACCGACGAGGATCTGGAGCTCCTGCTCCTGGTCAGGCACTTCGAGCTCAAGCTCCTGGAGCTGTACGGCAGGGGCGACCTCAACGGCACCACGCACACCTGCCTGGGCCAGGAGTACGTCCCGGTCGCGCTGCGATCCCTGCTCGGCCCGGCCGACCACGTCTTCAGCAACCACCGGGGACACGGCCACTACCTGGCCAGGTTCCGCGACCCGCACGGCCTGCTCGCCGAGATCATGGGCAGGGAGGGCGCGGTCTGCGGGGGCGTCGGCGGCAGCCAGCACATCCACCGCGACCGCTACATGTCCACCGGCGTGCAGGGCGAGAGCATGCCGGTCGCCGCCGGGGTCGCGCTGCACCTCAAGCGCTCCGAGCCCGGCGCCCTGGCCTGCGTGCACATCGGCGACGGCACCTGGGGCGAGGGCGCGGTCTACGAGGCGCTGAACCTCGCCGCGCTCTGGAGGCTCCCGCTGCTCGTCGTGGTGGAGAACAACGGCATCGCCCAGTCCACCCCGACCGCCTCGCAGATGGCCGGAACGGTGGCCGACCGGGCGGCGGCCTTCGGCATCCCGCACCGGCTGGTCCTCTCCACCGACGTCAACGAGATCCGCCTCTCGCTGGAACGCGAGATCGCGCGGGTGCGCGAGGGACAGCCGCTGGTGGTCGAGTTCGTCACCCACCGCCTCGGGCCGCACAGCAAGGGCGACGACATCCGCCCGGCCGAGGTCGTACGGGCCGCCAGGGACAACGACTGGTACGCCCGCTACGCCCACGACCACCCCGAGCACTTCTACCGGCTCGACGGCGTCGTCAAGGCCGAGGTCGAGGCCGTCGCCGGCGAGGTGGCCGCGCGCCCGCTCTCCCGCTGGGAGGGACCGTGCGCGTAGCGGAGAACCTCAACGCCGCCCTGCACGGGCTGCTGGACGACGACCCCACCGCCTACGTGCTCGGCGAGGACATCCTCGACCCGTACGGCGGCGCCTTCAAGGTGACCAGGGGGCTGTCCACCCGCTTCCCCGACCGCGTGATCGGCACCCCGATCAGCGAGGGCGCGCTGACCGGCGTCGCGGCGGGACTGGCGCTCACCGGCAACACGGCCGTGGCCGAGATCATGTTCGGCGACTTCGTGGCGCTCGCCTTCGACCAGCTGTGCAACTTCGCGAGCAAGTCGGTGTCGATGTACGGCAGGCGGCTCCCGCTGCGGATGGTGGTGCGCTGCCCGACCGGCGGCGGCCGGGGCTACGGTCCCACCCACAGCCAGAGCCTGCAGAAGCACTTCGTCGGCATGCCGGGACTGTCGCTGTACGAGATGTCCCCCTTCCACGACAACCGCGCGGCGTTCGCGGCGATGCTGGAACGGGGTGAGCCGTGCGTGTTCTTCGAGGACAAGGTCCTCTACACCCGGCAGATGGAGCGGGTGGACCCGCTGTTCCTGATGCGCCGCGACGGTGACCTGGCCGTGGTGGACATCCGCGACGCGGGCGACCGCCCCGACTGCGTGGTCATCGCCCCGGGCGGGATGGCCCACCGGGTGCTGGGCGCGATGCGCTCGCTGATGATGGAGGAGGAGATCGCGGTCCGGCTGCTGGTCCCCTCCCGGCTCTACCCGCTGGACGCCGACGCGCTCCTGCCCCACCTCGGGGACGTCGTCCTGGTCGCGGAGGAGAGCACCGCCGGGGGCACCTGGGGCAGCGAGGTCGCCCACCTGCTGCACGCCCGCCTCTGGGGCCGCCTGCGCGGACCCGTCCGTCTCGTCCACTCACGGGCCTCCGTGATCCCCACCGCCGCGCACCTGGAGAACGAGGTCCTGGTCGGGGAGTCCACGATCCACCACGCCGTACGGGAGGCTCTGCGTGGCTGACATCCACGTCCCCAAGCTCAACAACAACGACACCGAGTACCAGATCGTCGAGTGGCTGGTGGGGGACGGCAAGCCCGTCGTCGCCGGGGAGCCGATCGCCGTCCTGGAGACCTCCAAGGCGGCCGACGAGCTGGAGGCGCAGGAGACCGGCTACCTGCACCACGCCGCAGCCCTCGGCACCTGGATCGCCCCCGGCGCGCTCCTCGCCCGCGTCACCGCCGAGGCGGCCCCGCCGCCCGCCTCGCCGTCCGCTTCCGCGCCCGCCCCCGAGGCCGCCCCCGACCCCGCCTCCGTGCTCGCCTTCGTGTCCGCCTCGGTGTCCGACGACGCGCCCGAGGCCGTGACCTCCGAGGCCGTGACCTCCGGGGACGCGGCCGGGCAGGAGGACACGCCGGTGGCGGAGCCGGTCGTCACCGCCCCCGCCCGCGCGGCGATGGAGGAGCTCGGCGTCTCCCACGCCGAGGTCGCGTCCCTGGGACTGACCGTCGTCCGCAGGGCCGACGTGGAGGCCGTGGCCGCCCGCCGTACCGGACGGACGGCCTCCGGCACGGGCGAGGACGTGCCGGAGGACGCGCCCGAAGGCGTACGGAAGGACACCGTGCGGCGGGAGGCGCGCGAAGGCGTGCCGGGGGACGTCCTCGAAGACGTGCCGCGACCGGTCGTGGACGCGGGCGCGCACCGCCTCTCGCGGGTGCAGCGGGCCGTCGCACGCGCCGTCACCATCTCGCACGACACCATCCCCGCCGCGTACACCGTCGTGAAGTTCGAGGTGGGCCCGCTGCTGGAGCGGGCCAGAGGGCTGAGCAGGGAGGTACGCAGGCCGGTCGGCCTGGCGGAGCTGTTCGTCCAGGCCGTGGCCGCGCTGCACCCCGCCTTCCCGCTGTTCTTCGCCTCGGTCGACGGCGACCTGGCGCGTCCGGCCGACGCCCCGCGCGTCGGCGTCACGTTCGACATGGGAGAGGGCCTGTACGTGCCGGTCGTCCACGACACCGGCTCGCTCAAGGCCATCGCCGACGCGCTCATGCGCTACCGGCTCGCCGCCACCGAGGGCGACTTCCGCGAGAAGGACCTCACCGGTGCCAACATCGCCGTCACCCTGCACACCGACGCCGACGTCATCCTCGCGATCCCCTTCATCTTCCCCGGTACGGTCTGCGCCCTCGCGATCACCTCGCCGCAGCCCGAACCGGTAATCGCCGAGGACGGCACGGTGACCGCGAGGACCGTCGCCAACATCGGCCTCGCCTACGACCATCGGCTGATCAACGGACGGGACGCCGCGCTCTTCCTCGCGGCCCTCCGGATGGAGTTACAAGCGTGACCGAGACAACACTGTCGGACGCCAAGAAGGCGCTGCTCGCCAAGCGCCTCAAGAGCCGCGGAGAGGCGCGGGCCGCCGTCGCCCGCCGCGCCCCGGGAACCGTCCCGCCCCTGTCCCACGCCCAGGAACGCCTGTGGTTCCTCGAGCAGTACCGGCCGGGCACCACCACCTACACCGTCCCCGTCGCGGTGCGCCTGCGCGGGGACCTGGACGCCGACGCGCTGCGCCGGGCGCTGGACGAGATCGTCGCGCGCCACGAGGCGCTGCGGACGCGGTTCCTCACCACCGACGACGGCACCCCCGAACTGGTCATCGACGAACCGGGGCCCGCCGCGCTGCGCGTCGTCGAGGCGGACGGCGTGGACGCCGCGATCGAGCTGCTCGACGCCGACCTCGCCGTCCCGTTCGACCTGGAACGCGGCCCGCTCCTCCGCACCGTGCTGGTCAGGATCGCGCCCGACGACCACGTCCTGCTCATCGCCGCCCACCACACCGTCATCGACGGCTGGTCCAGCGACCTGCTCATCCGCGAGCTGCTCGCCCTGCACGACGGCGGGACCCCGCCGCCCGCGCCGGTCGGCTACGGCGACTACGCCCTGTGGCAGCGGGGCCGCGACCACCGCCGCGAGATCGACCACTGGCGCGACCGGCTCGCCGGGCTGCCCGCCATCGAGCTGCCCACCGACCGGCCGCGTCCCGCCGAGCAGCGCCACGAGGGAGCCGCCCTCGACGTCCGGGTGGACGCCGACCTCACCCGGCGCCTCACCGAGCTGGGCGCCGCGGCCGGTGCCACGCCGTACATGACGCTGCTCGCCGCCTTCCAGGTATTGCTCGCCCGCTACTCGGGGCAGACGGACTTCGCGGTCGGCTCCCCGGTCGCCGGGCGCGGGCTGCCCGAGCTGGACGGGGTGGTCGGCATGTTCGTCAACACCCTGGTCCTGCGCGCCGACCTGGCCGACGACCCGTCGTTCACCACCTTCCTGGCCCGGACGCGCGAGGCCGCGCTGGACGCCTACGCGCACCAGGAGCTCCCGTTCGACCAGCTGGTCAACGAGCTGAACGTGGTCCGTGACGTGAGCCGGTCGCCGCTCGCGCAGGTCACCTTCGCGCTGCAGAACTTCAAGGCGGGCGAGGAGGACGGGCGCGTCTCCTACCTCACGCTCCCGGCCAGGACCACCCGGTTCGACCTCGGCCTCTACCTGTTCGAGAGCCCCGACGGGCTGGTCGGCCACCTCTCCTACAGCACCGCCCTGTTCGACCCGGAGACCGTGGAGCTGCTGGCGGCGCGCTTCGAGACGCTGCTTCGCTCGATCGTGGCGGACCCGGACACGCGGGTGGGGGAGCTGTCGCTGCTCTCCGGCGAGGAGCGGGACCTGGTCCTGGGCTTCGGCTCGGGACCCGCCCTGCGGCCGTCCGGCCACGACCTGCTGCACGACCTCGTCACCGCGCAGGCCGCGCTCACCCCCGGCGCGACGGCCGTGGTCCACGAGGGCTCGCCCGCCTCGGGCACGCTGCCCGCGGCACGCGGCGGCTCCGGTTCGCGTACGGCGTCCGGGGCGCGCGGCGGTCCGGGTGAGGCGTCCGGGGCACGCGGCGGCTCGCTGACGTACGCCGAGCTCGACGAGCGCTCCACCAGGATCGCCGCCCTGCTGAGGAACCGGCACGGCGTGGGCCCCGACACCAGGGTGGGCGTCTTCCTCGAACAGTCCACCGACCTGGCGGCGGCCGTCGTCGGCGTGCTGAAGGCCGGTGGCGCCTACGTGCCCCTCGACCCCAAGCAGCCCCGCGACCGGCTGGCGTACATGCTCGCCGACGCCGGGGCCGTCGCCGTCCTCAGCACCACCGCGCTGCGCGACCTGCTTCCCGGCGTCCCCGGCGCCCCGGTGATCTGCCTGGACTCCGAGGCACTGGACGAGACCGGGTTCGAGCCCCCGGAGGTCTCGCCCGGCCACCTCGCGTACGTGATCTACACCTCGGGCACCACCGGCCGGCCGAAGGGCGTCGGGGTGCAGCACCGGCAGGTGCTCAACTACCTCGCCGGGGTCAGGGAGCGCTTCGAGGTCGAACCGGGCGCGGTCTACACGCTGCTGCAGTCGCTCTCGTTCGACTTCGGGGTGACGATCTTCTACCTGTCGCTCATGACGGGCGGGGAGCTGCACCTGGCCGACCCCCAGGCCCCCGCCGAGGAGCTCGCCGGGCTGCTGAGCGGCACCGACTACCTGAAGATGACCCCCTCCCACCTCGCCTCGCTGCTCGCCGCGGTCGACGACCCCGCCGAGCTGCTCCCGCGCAAGCTCCTCGTCCTCGGCGGCGAGGCCTCCCGGTGGAGCTGGGCGCGCGAGCTGACCGCGCACACCACGGTGGTCAACCACTACGGCCCCACCGAGGCCACGGTCGGCATCTCCACCCACGCCGTCACCGGCGAGCACGAGCGGGCGCTGAACCTGCCGATCGGCAGGCCGCTGCCCGGCGCCGGGGTCTACGTGCTCGACGAGCACCTGCGGCTGGTCCCGCCCGGCATGACCGGCGAGATCTACCTCGGCGGCGACCGGCTCGCCCGCGGATACCTCGGGCGCCCCGGCCTGACGGCCGAGAAATTCCTGCCCGACCCGTACGGCGGGCCCGGCGCCCGCATGTACCGGACCGGTGACCTCGGCCGGTGGCTGCCCTCCGGCGACCTGTGCTTCCTGGGCCGCCGTGACCTGCAGGTGAAGGTCAGGGGCTACCGGGTGGAGCTGTCGGAGATCGAGTCGGTGCTCGCCGGCGAGCCGGGAATCGCGCACGCCGTCGTCGAGCTGCGCGCGGACCGGCTGGTCGCGTACGTGGTCGCCGAGATCGGCGGCGAGCAGACCAGCGTCAGCGAGCTGCGGGCGCGGCTCGGCGAGCGGCTCCCCGAGTACATGATCCCCGGGCGGTTCGTCTGGCTGGACGAGCTGCCCCTGAAGTCGCACGGCAAGGTCGACCGGGCGAGGCTGCCCGAACCCGACGAGGCGCGCCCCGACCAGGAGGCCGGATTCGTCCCACCCGAGACGCCCCTCGAAGAGGCGATCGCGGCGGTGTGGGCGAAGGTGCTCGGACTGGTCCAGGTCGGCGTGCTGGACGACTTCTTCGACCTGGGCGGTCATTCGCTGCTCGCCGCGCAGGTGGTCGCCCGCCTTCGGAAAGCCATTCCCGAAGGCGGGCGCCAGGTCACGATCCTGGACCTGTTCAAGAACCGGACCGTCCGCGAGCTCGCGCGGCTCGTCGAGACGGCCGACGACGGCCCGCGGATGCTCCTGCACCGGCTCACCCCGGCCCGCACGGCGACCTCGACACTGGTCTGCGTGCCGTACGGCGGCGGCAGCGCGGCCATCTACCAG
This sequence comes from Streptosporangium vulgare, assembly GCF_042428775.1. NCBI lineage: Bacteria > Bacillati > Actinomycetota > Actinomycetes > Streptosporangiales > Streptosporangiaceae > Streptosporangium > Streptosporangium vulgare. The sequence goes on from NZ_JBHMBS010000009.1 coordinate 210,958, forward strand.
CCGCTGGCCGACACGCTGCCGCAGAACTGGGCGCTGCACGCGGTCGCCGTCCCCGGCCAGGAGATGGGGCTCATCGAGGAGACCCGGCCGGTGGCGGAGGTCGCGCAGGGCTGCGTGGAGGAGATCCTCAAGGAGATCCGCGGCCCGATCGCACTGTACGGGCACTGCGGGCTCGGCGTCATGCTGACCGTGGAGATCGCCCGCCGCCTGGAGGCGGCGGGCCGCCCGATCGAGGCGATCTACTTCGGCGGTGTCTTCCCCTTCGCGCGGCCCACCTCGCTGCTCGCCAAGCTGTCGAACCTGACCGACCGCCTGCGCAGCGACCAGGTCTGGGCCAACGCCCTGCGGGCCGCGGGTCTCGACGTGGAGGACCTGGAGCACGACCAGCTCAAGCTGGTGATCGACAACCGGCGCAAGGGCACCAGGGAGGCGGAACGCTACTTCACCCGCCTCTTCGAGGAGGGCGTCGAGCCGCTCAAGGCGCCGATCATCTCGGTGGCGGGCGACCGGGACCCGGCCACCGAGTTCTACCAGGAGCGCTACCGCGAGTGGCATCTCCTGAGCGACTCCACGGCTGTGGTCGTCCTCGACGAGGCCGGGCACTTTTTCCTGAAATATCGGGCGGAAGAGCTCGCCGCCATCGTCACCGGCACCCACCGGGCCATCGCCTCCGGTGACACGGCGAAGCTGGCCCGTACCGACCGGTCCACCTGGTGGCTCGGCGGCGTCTCCACCCAGGACGCCGCCGCGGAGATCCTCCCGGCGACGACGGCCCCCGCGGTCACCGGCGCGGTACCGGCCGCCTTCCCCGCTTCGGAACCGGCCGCGCCCGCTCCCACCGATCCGGAACCGGCCGCGTCCGCTCCTCCCGGCACGGGCGGGGCGCCACCGGGGACGGGACACCCGGTCGCGACGGACCCCCCGGCGCGCTCCGGTCCTCCGCCGAGCATGAAGCGGTTCGCCGCCGTGGCGGCCGGGCAACTCGTCTCGATCATCGGGTCGTCGCTGACCGAGTTCGCCATCCCGCTGTGGATCTACATCACCACCGACTCGCTCGCCAGGTTCGCCCTGTTCTCCGTCCTCGCGCTGGTCCCCGGCATGCTCGTGTCGCCCCTGGCCGGTGCCCTCGTCGACCGCTACGACCGGCGCAGGGTCATGCTCGCCGGGGACGTCGGCGCGTTCGGCACCCAGCTGGCACTGGGCGTCCTGCTGTGGACCGGCAACCTGCAGATCTGGCACATCTACCCGCTCCTGGTGCTGCTGTCGGTCGCGCTCACCTTCCAGCGCCTCGCCTACAACTCCGCCATCCCGCAGCTGGTCCCCAAGCGCTTCCTCGGCCACGCCAACGGCGTGGTCCAGATGGTGACCGGTACCGCCCAGCTCGTCGTCCCGCTGGTCGCGGTCGGCCTGATGGCCGTGATCGGGCTGGAGGGCATCCTCGTCCTAGACGTCGTCTCCTACGCCTTCGCGATCGGGGTGCTGCTCTTCGTCCGCTTCCCGCAGACCATGGCCTGGAAGCGCAGGGAGTCGCTGGTCGCCGAGATGGTCGAGGGCTGGAAGTTCTCCTGGGGCAACAAGGGCTTCCGCGGCATGCTGTTCTTCTTCGCGGTGCTGAACATCTTCCTGTCCCCGCTGTTCCTGCTCATCTCGCCGCTGGTCCTGGGCTTCGCCACCCTGGAGGACGTCGGCCGGATCTCCTTCTTCGGCGGCCTCGGGGTCTTCCTCGGCGGCCTGACCATGACCGTCTGGGGAGGCCCGCGCCGCCGGAGGCTGCGCGGCGTGATGCTCTCCACCCTCGTCCTGGGCCTCTTCTGCCTGGTGACCGGCCTGCAGCAGAACCTGGTCCTGATCGCGGTCGGCGCCTTCGGGATGTCGTTCTGGCTCACCATGCTCAACGGCGTCTACGCCACGATCATCCAGGTCAAGGTGCCGCAGCGCTTCCACGGCCGCGTCATCGCGCTCAACACGCTCATCGCCTGGTCCACCCTGCCGATCGGCTTCGGGCTGGTCGCCCCGTACGGCAGCACGCTGTTCGAACCGCTGCTGGTCCCCGGCGGGCCGCTGGCCGACACGGTCGGCCTCGTGCTCGGCACCGGCGAGGGCCGGGGCGTCGGCCTGATGTACGTGCTGTTCGCCGTCGCCATCGCGGTCACGGCGCTGGTCGCGATGCGGACCCGCACGCTGTCCAGGTTCGACGAGGACGTTCCCGACGCGCTCCCGGACGACCTGGTCGGCTTCCAGGCCATCCAGCGGCGCCAGGAGCGCCTGCATCAGGAAGGCGCGCCCGCCGAGCCGGTCGCGGAGGTGATCCCGATCCGGAGGTGACCGAGCCCTGACCGGTGGACCTCCGGACACCGAGCCCTGCCCGGTGGACCTCCGGACACCGGCCGCCTTCCGGCGCCCCGCTCGCGGGGGAGGGCAGGAGCACCTCCACGGGGTGGTGAGCACGCGGACGGGGTGCGGCCGGTGGCCGCACCCCGTCTTCTCGCATCTATCCGGCTACGCGTGTCGTGTCACCACACCCCGGTCGGGTCAGTACGCCCAGCCACCGGGAGCGAAGTCCTCCCAGTGGTAGAAGTCCCAGTAGTAGCCACCGTTGACCTGCGCGAGCTGGCTCTCGTCCAGCTCGGTGCCGATGCCGGACAGCGCCGACAGTTCCGGCTTAGCCTTAGCCATCGTTGTTTCCCCTTTCGATCTAACAACATGGCAAATGTCGCAATCTCTGGTTGCGAATCACTGGTGGGCGGCTGCAATCGTGAGGTCGGTCGTCAGAGCATGTCGTCAGAACGTGTCTTCAGGACGTGTCTTCAGGACGTGGAGAACCGTGGGCGGCACAGGTGGCGCCCGCGGACGTGGTGGACGAGCACCGGGGGCCGGGCCCGGGAGCCGTGCCTGGAGCGGCGAACCGGCCCGGCCCTCCGGACAGGGGTCCCTACGCCCTCAGGCGCAGGCCCCGGGGGGTCGGGTGGAACCCCGCGGCCTCCAGGGCGGCGCCCAGGGGGGAGTCGTTGATGGCGGTGCCGTCGGCCCGCTCGACGGTCAGCTTGCCCAGCGCGCCGTCGCGCACGGCGAGCGCGAGGGCGTCGACGGCGGGCTGGAGGCGCTCGTCGGCGGAGAAGGAGAGCAGGGTCTTGCCGCCGCGCTCGACGTAGAGGATCAGGTGCCCGTCGACGAGGACGACCAGGGCCCCGGCCTTCCTGCCGGGCTTGTGGGACACCTCCCCGGGATGGGCGGGCCACGGCAGGGCCGCCCCGTACGGGCTGGCCGGGTCGGCGGACGCCAGCACCACCGCCCGCCGCGTGTTCCCCTCGGCCCTCTCCGGCTTCCGTGTGCTCCACGGGTCGGGTTCCGGGGCCGCGTCCGGCCGTACGAGCGCGCGCATCCGGTCGACGGCGCCGGGGAGGGCGAACTGGGCGCCGCCCAGACCCTCCACGAAGTAGCCCCTGCGGCACCGGCCGCTCTCCTCGAAGGCGCGGAGCACCTGGTAGACGGCGGCGAACCCGCCCGGCAGCCGCTCCGAGGTCACCGCGCCCCTGGTCACCACGCCGTGCCGCTCCAGCAGCACCTCGGCTTGGGCGTGGACGCGCTGGGTGGCGTCTTCCGCGAGGGCGGGCAGCGCCCACCAGCGCCCGCCCACCGTGGGCGGCCCGCTCCTGGTCGGCAGCACCGCCCGCCGTCGCCGGGTCGGGGCCGGGCGGTGCGCCGGGCGTCCCGTCCCGAGGACGGCCCGCAGCGGCGCCAGCGTGTCGCCGGTGACCCGGCCCGACCACACCAGGTCCCACACGGCGGCGGACAGGGCACGGTCGTCCGGGACGGCACCGGCGAGGAGAGCGCCGACCCGGCCGCCCAGCTCGCGGAAGAACAGCGCGCCCCCGCCGCCCAGGACCTCCAGCACCGCCTCGTGCACCGGCGTCAGGGTGACGTCGGCGGGGCCGGGCATCAGCAGCGGCGCGGTGTCGGCGAAGTAGAGCGACACCCAGCCGTCGCCGCCCGGCAGCGACCCCTGCCCCACCCAGATCACCTCGCCGGAGGCCGTCAGCTCGTCCAGGAACGACGGGTCGTATCCGGGCACCCGCGAGGGCAGGATCAGCGTCTCCAGCGCCGACGCGGGCACCGCCGCGCCCTGCAACTGCTCGATCGCGCCCACCAGCGCGTCGATCGGCGGCCTGCCCCGCTGCGGGGTGCCGGAGATGCCGTGCCAGGCGGGCGCGAAGGCGGCCAGGGTCTCCGCGGGGACCGGCTCCACCTCCTTGCGGAGCCTGGCGAGGGACCTGCGGCGCAGCATCCGCAGCACCCCCGCGTCACACCACTCCTCGCCCCTGCCACCCGGCCGGAACTCCCCGCTCACCAGCCGCCCCGAGACGGCCAGACGGCGCAGCGCGTCGGTGACGACCGCCGGACCGAGGCCGAACCTGGTCGCGGCGGTGCTCGCGAGGAAGGGGGTGCGCGTACGGGCGTGCCGGGCCAGCAGGTCGCCCAGCGGGTCGTCGACCGGTTCGAGGAAGGCGTGCGGAACCCCCACGGGCAGCGGCACGCCGAGCGCGTCGCGCAGCCGGGCGGCGTCCTCGATCGCCGCCCACCGCTCCTGCCCCGCCACCCGCACCCTGATGGCCCGCCGGGAACCCTCCAGTTCGGTCAGCCACGCCGGGTCGCCCTCGCGCACGCTGACGTCCTCGGCCACCAGGGGGCCGTGGGAGCGGAGCAGGTCGGCCAGGTCCTCGGCGTCGCGCAGCGGCCGGTCCAGCCGGGCCAGCTCCCGCTCGGTGTCGGTGATCACGTCGAGGTCGAGCAGCTCGCGCAGGTCCGCCTGGCCCAGCAGCTCGGCCAGCAGGGTCGTGTCGAGCGCGAGCGCCTGGGCGCGGCGCTCGGCCAGCGGGGCGTCCCCCTCGTACATGAACGCGCCGATGTAGTTGAACAGCAGCGACGCCGCGAACGGCGACGCCTTGTCGGTCTCGACCTCCACCAGCCGGACCCGCCGCGCCTCGATGTCGCGCATCAGCCGGACCAGCCCCGGCACGTCGAACACGTCCTGGAGGCACTCGCGCATCGTCTCCAGCACCACGGGGAACGACCCGTAGCGGCCCGCCACGTTCAGCAGGTGCGAGGCGCGCTGCCGCTGCTGCCAGAGCGGCGACCGCCTGCCCGGCACGCGGCGCGGCAGCAGCAGGGACCGCCCCGCGCACTCGCGGAACCGCGCCGCGAACAGCGCTGAGCCGCCCAGCTCCTCGGTGACGATCCGCTCGATCTCGTCCGCGTCGAAGATCGCGACATCGGACGGGGGATCGGAGAGCGTGTCGGGGACGCGCAGCACGATCCCGTCGTCGGAGTGCACGGCCTGCACGTCGACGCCGTAGCGCTCCCGCAGCCGCCGCCCGATCGCGAGCGCCCACGGCGCGTGCACCCGCGCCCCGTACGGGGAGTGCACCACCACCCGCCAGTCGCCCAGCTCGTCGTGGAACCGCTCGACCAGCAACGTCCTGTCGTCCGGCACGTAGCCGGTCGCCTGCCGCTGCTCGGCCAGGTAGGAGAGCAGGTTGGCGGCGGCGTACTCGTCCAGCCCCGCGGCCTCGATCCTCGCCAGGGCCCTCTCCCGCGCGGTGCCTCCCGCTTTCACGCTCCCCGCTTCTTCGTCTCCCGCTCCCGAGCTCTCCGCCCTCGTGCTCCCCGCCCTCGTCCCTCTGCCGCCCGCGCTTCCCGCCTCGGCGTCCGCGCCCGCCGCCGACATCTCGCGGAGGAACGCGCCGATGGCCCTCCCCAGCTCCGCCGGTCGCCCGGCGGTGTCGCCGTGCCAGAAGGGGAGCTTTCCCGGCTGGCCGGGGGCGGGCGTGACCAGCACCCGGTCGGCCGTGATCTCCTCGATCCGCCAGGAGGTCGCGCCCAGCACGAACACGTCCCCGGCCCGCGACTCGTAGACCATCTCCTCGTCCAGCTCGCCCACCCGGGAGGACTTCTCCCCGACCAGGAACACGCCGAACAGCCCTCGGTCGGGGATCGTGCCGCCGTTGGTGACCGCCAGCCGCTGGGCTCCGGGACGGCCCCGCAGGGTGCCGGTCACCCGGTCCCAGACGATGCGCGGCCGCAACTCGGCGAACTCCTCGCTCGGGTAGCGCCCGGCGAGCATGTCGAGCGTCGCCTCCAGCGCGCTCCTGGGCAGCGTCCGGTAGGGGGCGGCCCGCCGCACGACCTCCTCCAGCTCGTCGACCGTCCACTCGTCCATCGCGGTCATCGCCACGATCTGCTGGGCGAGCACGTCGAGAGGGTTGCGCGGGTAGCGCAGGTCCTCGATCTCCCCGCTCCTCATCCGCTCGGCCACCACGGCCGTCTGGACCAGGTCCCCCCGGTACTTCGGGAAGATCACGCCACGTGAGACGGCTCCCACCTGGTGCCCGGCCCGGCCGATCCGCTGCAGGCCGCTCGCCACGCTCGGCGGCGCCCCGACGCAGGCCACCAGGTCGACCGCGCCCATGTCGATGCCGAGCTCCAGGCTGGAGGTCGCGACCACGGCGGGCAACCGCCCGGACTTGAGCGCCTCCTCGATCTGGGAGCGCTCCTCCTTCGACACCGAACCGTGGTGAGCCCGCACGATCTCCGGGACGACCCCCTTGGCCGCGCCGGCCTGCGCCATCATCGCCGCCGGGGTGGAGAGGGAGGCCGGGGGCACGGGGAACCCCTCGGCCCAGTGCACCGGCTCCGCCCCCGTCACCGTCGCCGGGTCCTCCCCGGCCGGCTCCTCCCCGGTCTCCCGCCGCTCCCACGCCAGCTCGTTGAGGCGGGTGCACAGCCTCTCGGCCAGTCGCCGGGAGTTGGCGAACACGATCGTGGAACTGTGGCTCCCGATCAGCTCGAACAGCCGCTCCTCGACGTGCGGCCAGATCGACCGCCTGGCCGGGGTCTCGGTCAGCCAGCGGTCGTCGTCGGGGGCGGGCGGGGCGGGCGGGGTGTCGAGCTCGGTCATGTCCTCGATCGGGACGACCACCTCGACCTCGATCTCCTTGTCGGAGGGCGGCTGGACCACGGTCGCCGGGCGCGGGCCGCCCAGGAAGGCGGCCACCTCGCTCACCGGCCGGACGGTCGCCGACAGGCCGATCCGCTGGGCGGGCCGGGGCAGGAGGGCGTCGAGCCGCTCCAGGCTGAGGGCCAGGTGCGCGCCGCGCTTGGTGGCCGCCACCGCGTGCACCTCGTCGACGATGACCGTCTCCACGCCGCGCAGCGCCTCGCGGGCCTGGCTGGTGAGCAACAGGAACAGCGACTCGGGGGTGGTGATCAGGATGTCGGACGGTCTGGTCGCGAACCGGCGCCGCTCCTCCTGGGGGGTGTCACCCGACCGGATCGCCACCGAGATCTCCGGCACCGGGAGACCGAGCCGCCGCGCGGTCTGCCGCAGCCCGGCCAGCGGCGCCCGGAGGTTGCGCTCGACATCGACCGCCAGGGCCTTGAGCGGCGACACGTACAGGACCCGGCACGGCCTCGCCGGCTCTCCGTCCCCCCGAGTCCCCCGAGTCCCCGGATCACCCTGGTCACCCTGGTCACTCCGCGAACGGCCTCGCCCGCGCCGGGTGCTCGTACCGGCCGTGTCGTCGGCCGTGTCACCGGCCCCGCCCGCACCGGCCGCCGGGCCCGTACCGGAGGGGGCGGAGTCGGTGGGGGAGCCGGGAGCGGAGGAGGCGAGCCGGTCGAGCGACCACAGGAAGGCGGCCAGCGTCTTGCCGGATCCGGTGGGCGCGACCACCAGGGTGTTGTCACCCCGGGCGATCGCCGCCCACGCTCCCTCCTGCGCGGCGGTCGGCGCGGCGAACGCCCCGGCGAACCAGTCTCTGGTCATCCGGGTGAAGTGATCGAGCGCCCCGCCCGCCCCCGTCGTCTCGCTCATCGCCGCCCCCTAGCTCCCGGTCCGGAAGACGAACCGGGCCACCGCCAATACTGCCCGGCCCCACCGACAGAACCCGTCACCGCCCGCCCGGTGACCGGATGACGGACGGGAGCGGACGACTCGCGCGTCACCTGCGGACACATGATCCACCGGTGCGGCGGCCGGAGCGGGGGAGGCCGGGTTCGCGGCGTTCGCCGGAGTGGTGACTGTTCGCCACCATGACCTGACGTCCGGGATAGGTTGGCTCCCTCTCGTCAAGGACATGGCTTTGACGGACACACGACGTATTGAGTGGTGAGCTAACGGTGAGCATCGACCATCAGGCCATCGAGGCGACACGCGAGCGGATCAAGGCGGAGCACCTCAGAGCTCACCGCCCGCCGAGCAGCGCGAGGGGTTTGCACCACTTCGCGCTGATCTCCTCCGACGTCGAGACGACGATCGCGTTCTACCAGGACCTTCTGGAGTTCCCGCTGACGGAGATCTTCGAGAACCGCGACTACCGGGGCTCGAACCACTTCTTCTTCGACATCGGCAACGGCAACCTGCTCGCCTTCTTCGACTTCCCCGGCCTGGACCTCGGCCCCTACAAGGAGGTCCTCGGCGGGCTCCACCACGTCGCCATCTCCGTCGATCCCTCCACCTGGGAGCGCCTGCGGGGCAAGCTGGAGGCGGCGGGCGTTCCTCACCAGGTCGAGAGCGGCGCGTCCATCTACTTCGCCGACCCCGACGGGGCCCGCCTGGAGTTGCTCGCCGACCCCCTCGGAGAGATGTACGGCTCCCGCGTCCTCTGACGGCCCGTCCTCCCCTTCCCCGCCCCCTCCCTTCCTCGTCCCTGGCCGTCCCACCCTCGGTCGTGACGTCCCTTCCCCCGCCCGCCCTCTCCTTCCCGCTCCCCCGCCCGCCCCCTCCTTCCCGCTCACTCCGTCCCCGGTCCGCCCCGTCCGGCGGGGCCGGGAGAGCGGGGACGCAGGTGGCCCGGCGGCTCGCGGCCCGGCGGCGCGCCGGGCGGGTCGCGGCGCGCCGGAGTGGATCCATACTTGGGGCATGCGCCTATCGGATTTCTGGAAGCGGATGAAGTCACACTTCGGCGACCAGTACGCCGAGTCGTGGGCCCGCGACTACGTCATCGCCGATCTCGGAAGCCGGACGGTAATCCAGGCACTGGCCGACGGGGTCGGCGCCAAGGAGGTCTGGCACGCCGTGTGCGGGGTGACCGACGTCGCGCCCAGGCTCCGCTGAGGGCTGGAAAGCGTCAGGACCGGGAAGCGTCAGGACCGGAAGGCATCAAGGCCGGGGAGCGTCAGGACCGGGAAGCATGAGGGCGGGAGAGGGCGGGGGGCGGCCGGTGAGCGCGAGGAGCCGGCAAGCCTGAGCGAGCGGTGAAACCCCGAGAACACGCGGAAGCCCGAGCCCACGGTGGAAGATCAGAGGACCTGCGGGAAGGCCCGAGGGCCCTCTGAGGGGTGAGTGAGGCCGGGGGAACCGAGAAGGGCCGGGGTCAGGACGGTTCCGTGAGCGGGGCGAGGAGCTTCTCCACCGAGTCGGCCGCCTGCGCGGGATCGTCGGCGCTCTCCTCGCCGTCCGGCGACCACAGGAACATCCAGCCGTCCCTGACCGGGGTGGCGAAGACGATGGTCTGCCGGTGGCTGTCCGGATGCCACACCCACAGCACCGGGGCGCTGCCTCCGAGGGTGCGGCTCGCCAGCCCTCGTTGTCGCAGTTCGGCGGCCAGGGAGTCGAGATGGGCTAGGCGTTGCTGCGTGAACGCGTTGGGCACGTCGGGCACCTCGGGTCGTTTCCCCTCAGGATCACTCCAGGTCAGCCCGGTTACAACAGGTCCGAGGTAATTCTTGGAAATGTCGCTTCCTGGATGGGGTCCCCGCCCCCGGGGGCCACGACCCGCCGGCCGTGCGCGGCCTCGTGGGGGCCTCGCGGGGCCACTCCCGGTCGTACGCGGGGGAGTCGCCGGGGGAGTTCCGCGGCGGTTCGCGACTCCCGTAACGTATGGTGCCAACGAGCGGCGATCGAACAATCGTTCGGCTATATTGAACAGGCCACCACTCCTGGCGTGCCCTCCCGAAATTGTCGGCGGCACCCCGTAGCTTTCTGGCAACCGATCCAACCCGCGACCCTTCAGGGGGCTCCCATGGCAGCTAACGACCGCGAGAAGGCGCTTGAGACCGCACTCGCTCAGATCGAGCGGCAGTTCGGCAAGGGCTCGATCATGCGCCTGGGCGACGAGACCCGGGCGCCCATCGAGGTGGTTCCCACCGGCTCCATCGCGCTCGACGTGGCTCTCGGCATCGGCGGCTTCCCGCGTGGCCGCATCGTCGAGGTCTACGGTCCCGAGTCCTCGGGCAAGACCACGGTCGCCCTGCACGCGGTGGCCAACGCCCAGCGCGGCGGCGGCATCGCCGCGTTCATCGACGCCGAGCACGCGCTCGACCCGGAGTACGCCCAGAAGCTGGGCGTCGACACCGACGCGCTGCTCGTCTCCCAGCCCGACACCGGTGAGCAGGCGCTGGAGATCGCCGACATGCTGATCCGGTCCGGCGCCGTCGACCTGCTGGTCATCGACTCGGTCGCGGCCCTGGTGCCCAAGGCCGAGATCGAGGGCGAGATGGGCGACAGCCACGTCGGTCTCCAGGCCCGTCTGATGTCCCAGGCGCTGCGCAAGGTCGCCGGAGCGCTCAACAACACCGGCACCACCGCGATCTTCATCAACCAGCTCCGCGAGAAGATCGGCGTCATGTTCGGCTCGCCCGAGACCACGACCGGTGGAAAGGCGCTGAAGTTCTACGCCTCGGTCCGTCTCGACATCCGCCGCATCGAGACGCTGAAGGACGGCACCGAGGCGGTCGGCAACCGCACCCGGGTGAAGGTCGTCAAGAACAAGATGGCTCCGCCCTTCCGCGTGGCCGACTTCGACATCCTCTACGGCGTCGGCATCTCCCGCGAGGGTGGCCTGATCGACATGGGCGTCGAGCACGGCTTCGTCCGCAAGTCCGGAGCTTGGTACACCTACGAGGGTGACCAGCTCGGCCAGGGCAAGGAGAACGCGCGAAACTTCCTCAAGAGCCACCCGGACATGGCGAACGAGATCGAGAAGAAGATCAAGGAGAAGCTCGGCGTCGGCCCGCGCGTCGACAGCCCGGCCACCCCGTCGCCCGCCCCCGTGGCTTCGGCCCCGGCCGCCGCCTCCGGCCGCGCGTCCGGTGCCGCTTCGGCCTCCGCCGCGTCCGGCCGCGGCTCCAAGGCCGCCGCCGCTCCCAAGCCGGGTGACGCCTGAAGCCGGGCTGATCGATGACCACGGGACCTGACTCCGGTCCGGCCGGCGAGGCCGGGCCGAGAGACTGGGGTGCCTGGCCCGACGAACCTCGGGCGGCCTCACCGGGCCGGCGCGGGCGTGACCACGGCCCGTCCGTCTCGGAGGGAGGCTTTCGCGAGGAAGCCACGGACTTCGCGGGTGACGGGCCATTCGCGGGTGGCGGGCCACGAGGCCGGAAGAAGCGCGCCTCACGGCGCGGACGGCGGTCCGGGGGCTCTACCTCGGGTTTTCTTCCTGACGGACCTGATGGGCCTGACGGATTCGACGGGCCTGTCGGACTTGACGGATTCGACGGATCTGACGGATCCGCTGAATCCGCTGAATCCGCTGAATCCGATGGATCCAACGGATTCGGCGGGCGCGGCAGGTCGGGTGGGCGCGGCAGGTTCGGCGGACGCGGCCGGTCTGACGAACGTGACAGGTCCGGAGGGGCGGCCGAGGGGTCTGGGGCGAGCCGGGAGGCCGGAGCCGATCCGCAGGCGGTGGCGCGGGGCATCTGCCTGCGGCTGCTGACCATGGCGCCGCGCACCCGAGCCCAGCTCGCGGAGGCGCTGCGCAAGCGCGAGGTGCCCCAGGAGGCGGCGGACGCCGTGCTGGAGCGCTTCTCCGAGGTCGGGCTCATCGACGACGAGGCGTTCGCCGCGGCATGGGTGAGCTCGCGCCACGCCGGGCGGGGGCTCGCCAGAAAGGCCCTCGCCTCGGAGCTCCGCCACCGAGGGGTGGACGAGGAGACCGTGAAGGAGGCGGTGGATCGGCTCGATCCCGAGGAGGAGGCGGAGACCGCCCGTCGCCTTGTGCGGCGCAAGCTCTCCTCGACCCGGGGCCTGGAGCCCGCGGTCAGGACCCGCAGGCTGGCCGGCATGCTCGCCCGCAAGGGATACGGTCCCGGCCTGGCATTTCGCGTGATCCGCGAAGTGCTGGAGGACGAAGGGGCGGAAACATCGCCATTCGCGGAGGATCAAGGCTATCCGCTCGACTAGTTCAAAGCAGCTTGACAGCGGGTCTTTGCTTGCTCGTTACCTCTCTGACGCTTAATCTCAACGGCAGTGAGGAGTTACTCCGCGCAGCGCGGATTGTCATAGCGGTGTAATACGGACAAGCAGGCTTGGCGGATGAGGACGGGACGACGGACCGGCGGGAACAGCCGGTGAGTGATCCCCTCTGGGTTCACTCCTGTCCCGATGATGCGCCTCTTGAGCTTTCCGTGCCGTGCGTGTGACCCCTCGTGTGCCTGATATTTGCGACGCGAGGAAGGTGAGGCGCGCATGGATCCGGTCGTGGTCGTCATGTTGACAGTGACGGTTGTGGCTCTCGCCGTGATGACAGCCGTGCTGGTCGTGTTGCTGCGTCGTATAGGTGGAGCCGGGGCCCCGAAGGGCCCCACGCCTGAGCAGGAGGCCGAGGTCCAGGCCCACCTGGAGGAGGCCAGGCGCGAGGCCGCCGACATCCGGGCGAAGGCCCAGGACGATGCCGGAGAGCTGCTGCGCAAGTCGGAGACGGCGATCGAGGCGGCGGCCGAGATACGCAAGGAGGCCGAGGCCGAGGGCAAGATCCTGAAGTACGAGCTCAAGGAGCTCCGGTCCGACCTCGAACGCAGGGAGAACCGGCTGGCCGAGCGCGAGCAGCGTCTCGACGAGGAGGCCAGGCGCCAGGCCGACCGGGCCCGCAAGCTCGCCGAGACGGAGACCGAGCTGGCCGACCGTCGCGAGGATCTCGAACGGGTCGCCGAGGAGCGCAAGGCCATCCTGGAACGGGTGTCCGGGTTCACCAGCGACCAGGCCAGGGCCGAGCTGGTCAGGGAGATCGAGAACCAGGCCAAGCGCGAGGCCGCGCTGATCATCAGGGAGATCGAGGGCGAGGCGCGCAAGGAGGGCGAGAAGCGCGCCACCAAAATCGTCACCCTGGCGGTCCAGCGGGTGGCCACCGAGCAGACCGCCGAGTCCGTGGTGAGCGTCCTGCACCTGCCCGGTGACGAGATGAAGGGGCGCATCATCGGCCGTGAGGGCCGCAACATCCGGGCCTTCGAGTCGACCACCGGCGTCAACCTGATCATCGACGACACGCCGGAAGCCGTGTTGCTGTCGTGCTTCGACCCGGTCCGCCGCGAGACCGGGCGGCTCACCCTGGAGAAGCTCGTCCTCGACGGCCGCATCCATCCGCAGCGCATCGAGGAGGCCCACGAGCGCAGCAAGGCCGAGGTCCAGGAGTTGTGCGTGCGCGCGGGCGAGGACGCCCTGGTGGAGCTCGGCATCACCGACATGCACCCCGAGCTCGTCACCCTCCTCGGCCAGCTCCGCTACCGCACCTCCTACGGCCAGAACGTGCTCGGCCACCTCATCGAGTCGGCCCACATCGCCGGCATCATGGCGGCCGAGCTGCGGCTCGACACGACGCTGCTCAAGCGCTGCACCCTCCTGCACGACATCGGCAAGGCCCTCACCCACGAGGTCGAGGGCAGCCACGCGCTCATCGGCGCCGAGATCGCCAGGCGATACGGCGAGCACGAGGACGTCGTCCACGCCATCGAGGCCCATCACAACGAGGTCGAGGTCAAGACCGTCGAGGCCGTCCTCACCCAGGCCGCCGACGCGATCAGCGGCAGCCGTCCCGGCGCCCGCAGGGAGTCGCTGGAGGCCTACGTCAAGCGGCTGGAGCGCCTTGAGGAGATCGCCACCTCCTACGAGGGCGTCGAGAAGGTCTTCGCCATGCAGGCGGGCCGGGAGATCAGGGTCATGGTGAAGCCCGACGCGGTCGACGACATCCAGGCCCAGGTGATCGCCCGCGACGTCGCCAAGCAGGTCGAGGAGGAGCTCACCTACCCCGGCCAGATCCGCATCACGGTCGTCCGCGAATCGCGGTCCACCGAGTTCGCCCGCTGACCCCGCCGACCCCGCCGACCCCGTCCAACCTGCCGGACCTGCCGACCCGCAGAGCCCGCCGAACCTGGCCGACCCGCCCGCCCGGGGGAGCCCGCCGGTCCACCCGGCCCCTAGCTCAGGGGCGCAGCCAGCTCAGGAATGGAAGATCTGCTGGTAGAAGGCGAGCTCGGTGGCCAGGGCCGCGCTACGGGTCTCGGCGCGGCGGAAGCCGTGGGCCTCTCCCTCGAACGTGAGGTAGGTGCAGGGAACGCCCCGTTCGGCGAGAGCGTCGGCGAAGGCCTGTGACTGCGCCGGGGGGACCACCGGGTCGGACAGGCCCTGGAGGAGCAGCATGGGGCAGCTCACCCCCGCCACCCGGCCGACGGGCTCGCGCGAGGCGTACAGGGCGGGGTCTTCCGGGCCGACCAGCCACTCGACGTAGCGTGACTCGAAGTCGTGGGTGGTCGCGTTGAAGCCGGTGAGCTCGCTCACGCCGTAGTAGGAGACGCCTCCGGCGAACGCGTCGGACGCGCAGCAGGCCGCCATGACCGTCCAGCCGCCCGCGCTGCCGCCCCGGATCGCGATGCGCGCCGGGTCACCCAGCCCTTCCGCCGCCAGCCACTCGGCCGCGGCGATCGCGTCCTCGACGTCGACCACGCCCCACTGGCCGCGCAGCCGCTCGCGGTAGACGCGGCCGTAGCCGGTGGAGCCGCCGTAGTTGACGTCGAGCACGCCGATGCCCCTGCTGGTGAAGAACGTCTTCTCCAGGTCGAGCGCGCCGACGCTGTTCCCGGTCGGCCCCCCGTGCACGAAAACGACGTACGGCGCGGGGCCCTCGCCGCGCGCCACGGGGTTGGACGGGGGATAGAGGAACGCGTGCACCTCGCGCCCGAACCGGCTCTCGAACTCCACCGCTTCGGCGAGTGGCAGGTAGCCGGGGGCGGGCAGCTCGTTGACGTCCCGGCGGAGCTCCTCCGCCCGCCCGGTCACGGTGTCGATCCGGACGATCGACCGGGGCAGCGCCGGGCCGTACCCGATCCCGGTCACGGCGTGCCCGTTGGTGGCGAGCACCACCTCCCAGCCCTCATAGGGCACGCCCAGGTCGCTCAGCACGCCACTGTCCGGGTCGAGGACCCCCAGCCGCAGGTCGCCCCGCCCGTGCAGGACCGCGAGGCTCCCGTCGTCCATCAGCGCGTACGGCACCGCGCCGAGCTGCCACAGCGGCCCCGCGAACTCCTGCTCCGCCGGGTAGAGCGCCCTTGATGAGGTGTCGTGTATCCCGACCAGGTAGAGGTTCCACCAGCCCGACGAGTCGGAGATCAGGTAAAGGTGCCGTTCGTCACGCCACTGCGGGGCGAGCACCGACTCGGAGGTGCCTCCCTTGACCTTCCAGGAGGTGCCGTCGTCCAGCCGGGAGACCCACAGCTCGGTGCCGTTCCACGGCATCCGGGGGTGGTCCCAGCAGACGAAGGCGAGGTGCTCACCGTCGGGGGAGATGGCGGGGGCGGCGTAGAAGTCGTGCCCGGCTGCCCGCTCGCGCGGCTCGCCCTCGCCGGACAGTGGGATGGACACGATCGACCGGGTCACCCGGCCGTCGTCGTGACGCTCCCTGACGCACCAGATCTGCCCGTCGTGGACGACCAGGTCCGCGTAGCGCAGGGCCGTCGGCTCCTCGGGCTCCGGTGTGAGCGGCCTGGGCTCGCCGCCGGTGGGCAGCAGGTAGAGCCGCTGGTCGACGAAGTTGGCGAACACCACGCCCTCGCCGGGCACCACCGCGTACGACCGGCCGCCGTACTCGTGGACCCTGGTCCTGGCGCTCCAGGGCGCGCTCAGCAGCTCGCGCTGGGCGCCGTCGGCGCCGCGGTGCACGATGGTGGTCCGCCCGCCCTCGGCGGGGCGGTCCTCGGTCCACCAGACCTCCTCGCCGAGCATTGTCGGGTATCCGAGGCGCAGCCCGGAACGAGCGACGTCGGAGGTGGAGACCGGCGACGGCCAGGTGGCGTACGGCAGGACGACCTGCTCGGGGGACATGGCGCAATCCTGCCCGATAACCCGCCGCGTGTCGCCGGTATCACGCTCGCGTCATCCGAGATATGCCACCGGTGAATCGCGCGAGCCGTGAGATCGGAGGGAATGATGAGATGAGGGCCGTTGGTCCGGTCTCCGCCGTAAGCCGACCTGAGGATGGTTTCAACCCGCCCGGCACGCGGAGTCCGGCGCGCAGGGTTCGGCATGCGGAAGGGCGTCACGCGGAGCCCGGCATGCGGAAGTCCGGGACGTGGACGGGCGTCATGCGGAAGGGCGTCACGTGAAAGTCCGGGACGTGGACAGGCGTCACGCGGAAGTCCGGGACGCGGAGGGGCGTCACGAGGGAAGGCGTCACGCGGAAGTCCGGCATGCGGAAGGGCGGCCACCGCGTCTGGTGACCGCCCTTCCGTGTGCGGTGCTCCTACGGTGCGGGGGTTCCGATGCCGCCCTCGACCGCCGTCGGCGAGTCGGGCCGGGCGATCGGCTTGGCCGCGGTCTTCCTGCTGCGACGGCTCCGCCGCTCCAGCCAGGTGGCGACGGCGCCCACCATCACGTTGATGATGATGTAGATGATCGCGATGACGATCACAGCGGGAATGATGTTGTTGAAGTTGGAGGGCAGCACGCGCGCCCCCGCGTTCAGCAGGTCCTCGAAGGACACGATGAAGCCCAGGGCGGTGTCCTTGAGGAGCACCACCAGCTGCGCCACGATCGCCGGCATCATCACCGTGACCGCCTGCGGCAGCAGGATCATCCGCATCACCTGGCCGGGACGCATGCCGACCGCGAGCGCGGCCTCGCTCTGTCCCCGGGGGATGGACAGGATGCCCGCCCGCACGATCTCCGCCAGCACCGAGCCGTTGTAGAGGACCAGGCCGATCACCACCGCCCAGAACGGCGTCACGGTGAGCCCGAAGACCGCGCTCCCGCCGAACATCACCGCGAAGATCATGATCAGCAGCGGGATCGCCCGGAAGAACTCGACGACCGTCCCCGAGGCGCGGCGGATCCAGGCGTTGGCCGAGAGCCGGCCGATGCCGAAGACGAACCCGAACGGCACCGCGATCACGGCGGCGACCGCGGCCGCGCTGAGCGTGTTCACCAGACCGGGCAGGATCAGGTTGATCCACACGTCGCCGCGCAGGAACGGCGTCCACAAGTCGGCGCTGAGCTGGTTCTTCTCGTCGAGCTTGGTCGCCATCACGTACACCGCGACCAGCACGGCGAGGACGACCAGCACGGTGAGCACGTTGTTGCGTATCCGGGCCTTGGGGCCGGGGATGTCGTACAGGACGCTGACTCGTTCGGAGCTCTCGGCGCGTCGCTTGCGTGCCGTGGGCCGCTCGGTGGTCACCGCGGTCATCGGACCACCGCCAGGCGCTTGGCGAGCCAGCCGAACAGCAGCCCGGTCGGCAGGGTGAGGATCAGGAAGCCCAGCGCGAACCCGGCGAAGATCTGGATGACCGCGTCGCCGTGCGCCTCGAACAGCGTCTTCATGGTCAGGGACGCCTCACCCACCCCGATGGCCGCGGCGATCGTGGTGTTCTTGGTCAACGCGATCAGGATGCTGCCCAGCGGGGCGATCACCGCGCGGAACGCCTGGGGCAGCACGATCAGCCTCAGGTTCTGGCCGAACGTGAGCCCGATGGCGCGCGCCGCCTCCGCCTGGCCGACCGGGACCGTGTTGATCCCGGCCCGGATCGCCTCGCAGACGAACGCCGCCGTGTAGGCGGACAGGCCGATGATGGAGAGCCACAGGTAGTTCGTGGACAGGCTCTCGGAGAACGAGACGTCCAGGACGAGGCCGAGGCCCAGCCCGCAGAACACGATCACCAGGGTGAGCGGGGTGTTCCGCAGGACGTTCACGTACGTCGTGCCGATCCCGCGCAGGATCGGCAGCGGGCTCACCCGCATGCCCGCGAGGATTGTGCCGAGCACGAGCGCCACCAGCCCGCTGGCGAGGGTGAGCCGTATCGTCAACCAGAAAGCGCCCAGAATGACCGGGAATTCATCGAAGAGTGCCTGCACTCATCCCTCCAGAGGTCACAGAGCCGGGGCGTTCGCACGCCCCGGCCGAGATGTGACCGGTCAGTAGCGCTCGACGGTCGGCGGGTTGGTGAAGAACTTCCCGAACTCGCCGAAGTTGGCGTCGATGGCCTTCTTCCAGCTGCCGTCCGTGAACATCTTCTCGACGGCCGCGTTCACCTTCTCGCGGGTCTCCTTGTCGTCCAGCTTCAGGCCGATGCCGTACTTCTCCTCGGAGAAGGGCTTGCCGACGAGGCGGAACTTGCCGGGGGACTGGGTGGCGAAGCCGGCCAGGATCGTCGCGTCGGTGGAGATCGCGTCGACCTGCTTGTTCTCCAGCAGCGGCAGGCAGGCGCCGTAGCCCTGCTGCTCGGTGAGGAAGCCGCTCTTCCACTCGTCGCCGAACTTCTCGACCAGGCGCGCGGGGGAGGAGGAGCCCTGGGCGCCACAGACCTTCTTGGTCTTGAGGTCCTCGACGCTGTTGATCGTGGTGTCGTCCGCCCGGGTCAGGATGTCCTGGCCGGTGACCAGGTACGGGCCGGCGAAGGAGACCTTCTTCTTGCGGTCGTCGGTGATCGAGTAGGTCGCGATCACGGCGTTGACCTGGCCCTGCTGGATGAAGGACTCGCGGTTGGCCGAGATGGCCTCCTTGAACTCAATCTTGTCGTCGGTGTAGCCGAGCTCCTTGGCGACGTACTTGGCCACGTCGACGTCGAAACCCTTGAAGGAGCCGTCGGGCTGCTTCTGCCCGAGACCGGGCTGGTCGACCTTGATGCCCACGACGAACTTGTCGCTTCCGCCACCGGCGTCGTCGCCACACGCGGTCAGACCGGCCATCGCCGCCGCGGCCGCGATCACCACGGCTCCAATACGACGTACACGCATGCTTGCTACCTCGTCTTTCGTCAGGGACATATCAGGGATGAGCAGAGCCGTCAGTGGGTGAGGATCTTGGAGAGGAAGTCCTTGGCCCGGCTGGTCTTGGCGTTGGTGAAGAACTCCTCGGGGGTGTCCTCCTCCACGATCTGGCCCTCGGCCATGAACACCACGCGGTTCGCCGCGCGGCGGGCGAAGCCCATCTCGTGGGTGACGACCATCATCGTCATGCCCTCCTGGGCGAGGCCGATCATGACGTCGAGCACCTCCTGGACCATCTCCGGGTCGAGAGCCGAGGTCGGCTCGTCGAACAGGATCATCTTGGGGTCCATGGCCAGGGCGCGGGCGATCGCCACGCGTTGCTGCTGGCCTCCCGAGAGCTGCGCGGGATACTTCGACGCCTGGGCGCCGATGCCGACCCGCTCCAGCAACTCCATCCCCCGCCGCTCCGCGTCGCCCTTCGCGATGCCGCGGACCTTGATCGGCCCGAGGGTGACGTTCTCGAGGATCGTCTTGTGGGCGAACAGGTTGAAGGACTGGAACACCATCCCGACCTCGGACCTGAGTTTGGCCAGGGTCTTGCCCTCCACCGCGAGCGGCTGCCCGTCGAAGGTGATGGTCCCCTCGTCGATGGCCTCAAGCCGGTTGATCGTCCGGCAGAGGGTCGACTTGCCGCCGCCCGATGGGCCGATGACGACGAGGACCTCACCGCGGGAGATCGTCAGATTGATGTCCCGCAGGACGTGCAGGCTGCCGAAGTGCTTGTTGACGCCTTCAAGCACGACCAGAGGAGTCTTGTCCCCGTTCTCCGTCATGGTGGACAACGTAATTCTGTAAAGGGCACCTGGGGCTAACCCTGCGGTACCGATCAGATCACGGCCTGCTCACGCCTCGATCATCAAATCCTGCTCAGAGCCTCGGGGTCAACCCTGAACGCGAACGGTTCCGTCAGGTCCACGGTCGTGCCGGTGGCGACACGGTGGATGAGCTGGTAGCCGTCGTTCTCGTCGAGGGCGTACGTGAAGATCACCGGCAGTTCGTCGGCGCCCTGTCCGCGGAACGGCTTCATCTCGACGCGCCAGAAATGGGGTATCCCGGCCTCCGCGTACTTCACCGGTTTGACGATCCGATCCACGGCCGTGGTGGACCTTGAGACGATCTCCACGACGAGGTGGGCCCATTCCGGGTCGACGACCTGGGCGCCGTCGCGGATCGGTTTCCGTTCCACCACCATGACGTCCGGAATGACACCCGGCCGGGAGTCCAGGAGGAGTCCGGTGCCGGTGACGACCATCAACTCCTCGGGGGCGGCGTCCTCCAGGAACCGGCGGAGCCGGTCGCCGATCCACTGATGCTGGGCGGATGGGGCAGGAGACACGATGAGGCTCCCGTCGATGAGCTCGTAGCGACCGCCGTCATCGCGGGAATTGAGCTCGAACCATTCGTCGACGCTGAGCTCGCCGGGCGTCTCCCAGATGCCCGCCGCCGGGACCGCGGTGCTCTGCGGCTTCTTGCGCGGCTTCTTGATGGGCTTCTTGGCCTTCACCGGGGCCTCCGAGGTCTGCACGAGCATCGCCACCGTGGCTCACCACTCTCAGCTGATCGGTCGAGTCCTAATTCTCGCATGCGGCTTTGGAGCCCCAGCTTAACGAGATGATTGACGCTGGGTGACCAATTGATTACCCCGAGTCCGACGGGTCGAGGGCGTACCTGAAGGTTCGGCGGAGCGCCTACCCTTGTCGTTGAGATGACTGCCACCGTGGAGAGCGCCCGCACGTACGAGGTCCGTACCTATGGGTGCCAGATGAACGTGCACGACTCCGAGCGCCTGTCGGGCCTCCTGGAGGACGCCGGATACGTCCCGGCCGTCCAGGGGGAGACGGCCGACGTGGTCGTGTTCAACACCTGTGCCGTACGGGAGAACGCCGACAACAAGCTCTACGGCAACCTCGGCCACCTGCGCCCCTCGAAGGTGGGCAACCCCGGCATGCAGATCGCCGTGGGCGGCTGCCTGGCGCAGAAGGACCAGGGGGAGATCGTCCGCAGGGCGCCCTGGGTGGACGTGGTGTTCGGCACCCACAACATCGGCTCGCTGCCGGTGCTGCTGGAGCGGGCGCGCGTCCAGCGGGAGGCCCAGGTCGAGATCAAGGAATCCCTGGAGACCTTCCCGAGCACGCTGCCGACCAAGCGCGAGTCCGCCTACGCCGCCTGGGTGTCGGTCTCCGTGGGGTGCAACAACACCTGCACGTTCTGCATCGTGCCCGCCCTGCGCGGCAAGGAGAAGGACCGCCGCCCCGGCGACGTCCTCAACGAGGTTCGGACCCTGGTCGACCAGGGCGTGCTGGAGATCACCCTCCTCGGCCAGAACGTCAACACCTACGGCGTGGAGTTCGGCGACCGGCTCGCCTTCGGCAAGCTGCTGCGGGCCTGCGGCGACATCGAGGGCCTGGAGCGGGTCCGCTTCACCAGCCCGCACCCCGCGGCGTTCACCGACGACGTCATCGCGGCCATGGCCGAGACGCCCAACGTGATGCACCAGCTCCACATGCCGCTGCAGTCGGGCTCGGACCGGGTCCTCAAGGCGATGCGCCGCTCCTACCGGGCCGAGCGCTACCTGGGCATCATCGAGCGCGTCCGCGCGGCCATGCCCGACGCGGCGATCTCCACCGACATCATCGTGGGCTTCCCGGGCGAGACCGAGGAGGACTTCCAGGGCACCCTCGACGTGGTGCGCGAGTCCCGGTTCGCCAACGCCTTCACGTTCCAGTACTCCATCCGGCCCGGCACCCCCGCCGCGACCATGGACGACCAGGTTCCCAAGGAGGTCGTGCAGGAGCGCTACGAGCGGCTCGTCGCCCTGCAGACCGAGATCTCCTGGGCGGAGAACAAGAGACAGGTCGGCCGGACGCTCGACGTGCTGGTCGCCGAGGGCGAGGGCCGCAAGGACGAGGCGACCCACCGCATGTCCGGGCGGGCTCCCGACAACCGCCTGGTGCACTTCACCCCCGGTGCCGAGACCCCGCGTCCGGGTGACGTGGTGAGCGCCGAGGTCACGTACGCGGCGCCGCACCACCTGGTCGCGGACGGTCCCGCGCTGCGGCTCCGCCGCACCCGCGCGGGCGACGCCTGGGAGGCCCGTCAGGGAGCCCCGGCCGGGGCCGGCTCCGGGGTCATGCTCGGCATGCCCTCGATCGGCCGTCCCGCCCCGCTCCCCGAGACCTCGGGCTGCTCCGTCTCCTGAGGGGCGCCCCGCCGGAAGATCTCACCCGGGTCTCCTCTCCCGGTGGGGTCTTCCGGCGTCTTTTTTCGCGGGCGCTCCACCGCGTGGCGCAGGTCCATGATCGAATCGCTGGAATCCCCGATGGCGACGGCGATTCCGGCGTACCACCGTCCCTGCCAGCAGGTATGCGTATGGTGGCGCCGCAGGTTCCTTAAAAGAGGATATTTCGTGATTCATCTGTGATTGATGTGCGAGCATTTCCCTGCTGTGGCTACTGTGGTTCGGCACCCTCGGAAGCCGTGGAGGTTTCCCCCCGAGAGCCGCAGGGAGTTTTTCCTCATGCACGTCCCTCCGTCATCTCCGGGCAGTCCCGGAGAACCAGAGATCCTCGCCGGCCCCGCCGACGAGCCCAAGAAGCCTCGCAGGCGCAAGACCCAGCGGATGAGCGGCCCGGCCATAGCCGTCTCCTCCGTCCTCGCCGCCGCCATCGTGGGCGGAGGCGCCGTCTTCGCCTTCATGAACGCCGGGGGCGACGACCCCGCGGTGCCGTCGACACCGGACACCGCCCAGGAGGCGTCCCAGGAGCCCGCGCCGGACCAGAGCCCGCCGCAGGCGGGGAAGCGGAAGCCGGAGAAGGGGGCCGACACCGCCTCC
Source organism: Streptosporangium vulgare (assembly GCF_042428775.1). Lineage (NCBI taxonomy): Bacteria > Bacillati > Actinomycetota > Actinomycetes > Streptosporangiales > Streptosporangiaceae > Streptosporangium > Streptosporangium vulgare. Next base: position 233,820 of record NZ_JBHMBS010000009.1, read on the forward strand.
GGAGCCGATGACACGCCCGCCGGAGGCGGCGGCACCGGCTCCGGCACCGGCACCGGCGGGGCGGACGAGAGCGAGCCCGGAGCCGAGTCGGCCGCCGGAAACCCGTCGAAGAGCAAACCGTCGAAGCGACCGCAGAGCGACCAGCGGCCGCAGGACTCCGGCACCGACGACCCCGCCGGATACGTCCATCCCCAGGGGCCCATCGGCGGCTACTGACCCGATCCCGGAGAGCCGCACGACAGCGGCCCACCGGGCATGATCGGCACGCGGGGCACGGTGAGAGCGTCACCGTGCCCCGCCGCGTTCCTCATCCCGTACGGCCTCTTGTCGTGAGACGGCCCGCGAGGTGGCTGGGCGGTTCCCGAAAAGGGCTCTGCCGACGACAGGGCCCTGCCGGCCAAAGAGCTCTGCAGGCAGGGCTCCGTTAGTCTGGCGAGGTGCTTGTCGCCGGGGCCGTGTGCCCGCATCCCCCGCTGCTGGTCCCCGAGCTGGCCGGGACCGCGGCCTCGGAGCTCGACGACCTCAGGACCGCCTGCGCGGCCGCGGTCGGGGCGTTGCGAGACGCCGGAGCCGACGAGATCGTGGTGGTGGGAGGCGCCGACCGGACCATGGCGTACGGCGCGGACGCCGCCGGGAGCCTCGCGCCCTGGGGCGTCGACGTCCGGAGCGGCGAGGGGGAGCCCGTCCTGCCGCTGTCCCTGACGGTCGGTCGCTGGCTTCTCGAGAGAGAGCGCCTGACCGCCTCGGGATTCCACGCGATCTCCTTCGGCGCGACGCCGGAGGAGTGCGCGGACCTGGGCGAGCGCCTGGCGGCCTCGGCCGGTCGCGTCGCGATGCTCGTCATGGCCGACGGCTCGGCCTGCCTCACCGAGAAGTCCCCCGGATACCTGGACCCGCGCGCGAAACCGTACGACAGGGCGATCGTCGAGGCGCTCGCCCGTGCCGAGGTTCCGGCGCTCGACCCCGGCGAGGCCGCCGAGCTGTGGGTCGCGGGTCGCGCGGCCCTGCAGGTGCTCGGCGGGTGCGGGAGCGCCCTGCGCGGTGAGATCCTCTACGACGACGCGCCCTACGGCGTCGGCTACTTCGCCGCCCGCTGGACGGAGTGATCCCACCGGGAGCGGATCCCGCCAGGAGTGATTCCCGCCAGGAGTGATCCCCGGCCGGGGTGGCTACGGTGGCGGGTGAGGACGGTGTCCGGGGGCCGACGACGGCGCGTTCGGCGAGTTCGCGAGGGAGGCACGAGGCCGATGGCGGGGAGCGTGGCGTTCGGGAGCGTTCCGACGCGGCTGGGGGACATGGTCGTCGCCGTGACCGAGGACGGGGTGGCGAGCGTGGGCTGGGGCGACCCGGCCCGGTTCAGGGCCCGCATGCTCGGGCGGCTGGGGCTGGAGGAGACGGACGACCCCGCCATGACGGCGGCCGTGCTCGGCGAGCTGGGCGACTACTACGCGGGCAGGCTGAAGGTCTTCGGGGTCCCGGTGGACTGGCGGCTGACCTCGCCGGTGCAGCGCAAGGTGCTCGGCACCCTCTACGAGACGGTCCCGTACGGCAAGGTGGTGACCTACGGGGAGCTGGCGGCCCGCAGCGGGACGGGTGTTCCGGCGCGGGCCATCGGATCGATCATGGGAGCCAACCCGGTCCCCGTCATCGTGCCGTGCCATCGGGTTGTCGCCGGGAACGGGCTCGGCGGGTTCAGCGGTGGCGACGGCGTGGAGTCGAAGCGCTGGCTGCTCACCCTGGAGGGCTACCTGCAGCCGATGCTCGACTGGGACTGACCGGGACCTGAACCGTGATCAGGGCCCGAACCGGGATCGGAACCCGAACCGGGATCGGGACCCGAACCGGCCCCGCCGATCGCCTACGGTCCGTAGGGCGGCGGCGTGGTGCCGGGCTGGCCGGGGCCGGACGTGCTGTCGTCCCGCCCGGGAGGCGTGGCGCGGCCGGGCGCGGGTGTCGTGCCCGGGGGCCTGGTGTCCGGCTCGTCGATCTTGTCGGCCATCTCTCTGGCCTTCTGCGCGGCGGTGTCGATGTGCCGGGCGTGCTTGCCGCCCAGCCTCTTCTTGGCGATCCGTTCCGCCTTGTCGATGCCCTGCTTGGCGAGTTCTTCGGTCTTGGCGCTGCCGCCCAGCATGTGCTTGACCTTGTCGAGGATCGACATGGTGAATCCCCCCAATTCCGATGCGAGGACGCATCGCCTCTCATCCATACCCGGGGACTTGGCAGACTTACCCCGTGCCTCAGCTACCCGTCATCGCCGTCGTCGGCCCGACCGCGGCCGGAAAGTCCGACCTGGCCGTGGATCTCGCCCTCGAACTGGGGGGCGAGGTGATCAACACCGACTCCATGCAGCTTTACCGAGGAATGGACATCGGGACGGCGAAACTCTCCGTGGCGGAGCGCCGGGGGGTGCCACACCACCTCCTGGACATCTGGGACGTGACGAAGGCCGCCAGCGTGGCCGAGTACCAGTCGCTGGCCCGGCCGATCATCGACGGCCTGCGGGCCAGGGAGATCGTGCCGATCCTGGTGGGCGGATCCGGGCTGTACGTGCGGGCCGCCCTGGACGACCTGGAGTTTCCCGGCACCGATCCCGAGGTCCGCGCCCGGCTGGAGGCCGAGCTCGACCTGAACGGCCCCGGCCCGCTGTACGAGCGGCTCCGCGAGCGCGACCCGAAGGCCGCCGAGACCATCCTCCCGGGCAACGGGCGCAGGATCGTCCGGGCCCTGGAGGTCATCGAGATCTCCGGGCGGCCGTTCTCGGCCACGATGCCGTCGTACGACGCCGTCTACGACAGCGTCCAGCTGGGGGTGGAGGTGCCCAGGGAGGTGCTGGACGCACGGGTCGAGGCCCGGGTCGAGCACATGTGGCGGGCCGGTCTGGTGGACGAGGTCAGGGAACTGGCCGCGCGTGGGCTCGCCGGAGGCCGTACGGCCAGCCGCGCCCTCGGGTACGCCCAGGTGCTGAGCTTCCTCGGCGGTGAGTGCACCGAGGAGGAGGCGAAGCAGGAGACGATACGGGCGACGCGCAGGTTCGTCCGCCGTCAGGAGTCGTGGTTCCGCCGCGATCCCCGGGTGATCTGGCTCCCCCAGCGAGAACCGGACCTCCTGGGCCGCGCGCTCGCCGCGATTCGCGGTTGACCGTCACCGGAGCGTGGGCAGGCCGGGGGCGGGGCGACGGGGACGGGGGCGTGCCTGGATAGAGTTGGTCGCATGCGATTCGCGAAGGGACACAGCACCGAGAACGACTTCGTCATCCTCCCCGACCCGGACGGTGAGCTGGAGTTGCCCGCGACGCTCGTGGCGGCGGTGTGCGACCGCCGTGCGGGGATCGGCGCGGACGGCGTGCTGCGCGTGACGCGGACGAAGCTCAGCCCGGAGGTGTCCGGCCAGGCCGGCGAGGCCGAGTGGTTCATGGACTACCGCAACGCCGACGGCGGCATCGCCGAGATGTGCGGCAACGGGGTACGGCTCTTCGCCCGATACCTGGTCGACACGGGTCTCGCCGCGCCGGGGGAGTTCGGCGTCGCGACCAGGGGAGGCGTCAAGCGGGTGCGGCTCGCGGAGACGGGTGACGTGACCGTCGACATGGGCCTGCCCCGGGTGCTGGGGGAGAGCGGCACGATCGTCGCGGGCCACGAGTACGAAGGTCTTCACGTCAACATGGGCAACCCCCATCTGGCCTGCGTCATCGGCGACCCGGTGGCCCAGCTCGACCTGAGCCACCAGCCCGCGTTCGACCCCGAGGTGTTCCCGGCCGGGGTCAACATCGAGCTGCTCAATCCGGTGGGCCCGCGCCGGGTCGTCATGCGGGTCTTCGAGCGCGGCTCGGGCGAGACCAGGTCCTGCGGCACCGGCGCGGTCGCCTCGGCCGTGGCGGCCGCGCGGCTGGCCGGTGAGACGAGCGGCACCTGGGCGGTGGAGGTGCTCGGCGGCACCCTCACCGTCACCCTCGACGAGCACACCAGCTACCTGGCGGGTCCCGCCGTCCTGGTCGCGTCCGGTGAGATCACGCTCTGAGGCGTGCGCGGGACCCGCGCCTTCTCTCCCGCCGCGCCGGCGGGATCACGCTCTGAGGCGTGCGCGGGATCTCGGTTTCTCCCCGGCCGCGTCCGGTGAGGTCACGCTCTGCCGTGCGCGCCACCCCGGGGCCTCCGTGAGGGCCCTCCGTGACCCGCGCGGCGTCGTCGCGGGCATGTCGTGTCCACCGCGTCGCGTTCACCGGGCCGTGTCCACCGGGCCGTGTCCGCGGAGGTCACGCTCCGGGGCGTACGGGTGAATCTTCCATGACCCCCGTGGTGTCGCCGGGGGGCTCGCGTACGGCGGGATCGCGCTCGTCCGCACGTGCGCGGGGCCATAGCCTGAGGCCTCGGGGTCGCACGGGATCGTCAAGCCGTTTGGGGCATGCTCGCCGACCTGGCAGACTGACGTCTCATGGACGTGGACATCTGGGCCTGGGTGGGCGACACCCAGCGGCAACTGCATGAAGCAGGTAACACCGGTCTGGCTATGGCGATCGGAGATGTGCCCGCGCAGGCGCTGGAAGGCCGATACGCGCAGCTCGACGTGCTCGCGCCCGCCATCGCGCAGCAGGCGGAGAACCTGCGGCTGCCCTGGGTGGAGTTCTACGCCCGCTACTGGCACCTGATCGGCCGCGTCGGCGACCGTGCGCAGGGGACGGTCGCGATCGCCGACGCCGAGGCACTGGTGGAGTTCACCAAGCGCGAGGACGTACGAGAGTGCCCGGCCGTGCCCGGTGCCGTCGTGGCGCTCGCCGTCGCGCAGGCGAACGCCGACGGTCCCGGTTACGCCGCCGAGCGGCTGGCCGCGCTCTCGGCGCTGGACGTCGAGCCTGACTCGCTCGCCTTCGCCGCCGTCGCCGAGCACTACGTCGCGGCGCTGGTCGACGCGGGCCGTGTCGACGAGGCCATCGCGCACGCCGAGACCGCGGTGGCGGCGCTGGGCGGCGCGGGCCGCGAGGCGAGCTGGGAGCTGGGGGCCGCCTCGGCCCGCGCGCTGCTGGCCGCCGGCCGCACCGAGGACGCGCTCACCGCGCTCGACGCCGCGACCGGTTTCAAGCCCGACGACCCGGTGGCCAAGGAGCACCGCGAGGGAGTGCTCCGCGCGCTCGTGCTCGCCACCCTCGACCGGGTGCAGGAGTCCGTCGACGCCCTGCCCGACCTCGACGTGGTGGGCGACCACCCCCGCGTCTGGGTGGAGTGGTCGCACGCCATCCGCGCACTCGCCGGAACGGCGCAGATCACCAACACCTGGCAGCTGGGCCGGGTGCTCAAGCAGTGGATCGACTACTTCGCCATGATGGGCGGCTACCGCGCCAGGGTCGAGCTCGCGCTCGTCGCCGGGCACCTGGCGGTCGCACGTCAGGGGCTCTGGCAGGCGCGCCTCCTGGCCGACCTGGCGGAGTCGGCGTCCGGCGAGCTCAGGAACCCCGGTGACGTCGCCGAGCGGATCGCCGAGCTGCGCGCCGCCGCCGACAAGGCCACCGCGCTTCCGGCCCCGGGTTCCGAGGCCGAGCTGGTCGGCGTCTTCGACGCCGCCGACGGCTTCAACGCCGACCCGGAGCGCTGGGTGGGCTGGCTGGCCCCGCTGTCCGGCCGTGACGTGGAGGCCACCCGGCGCCACACCACCACGCTGGGCTTCCTGGGTTACCCGGCCAGGGGTGCCGACATCTACTGGACCATGCTGGTCGAGTCCGGCGACATCGAGAACGCCGACCCGCAGGACGTGGCGTACCTCAGTGGCCTGCTGATCGAGGCCCGTCAGGACGAGCGCCTGGAGCAGGTGGCCGAGCGGCTGCCCGCCGCGCAGCGCCACCTCGCCCTGGGCCGCCTGTACACCGCGCGGGAGCGCTGGGAGCAGGCGGCGGCCGAGGGCGAGGCGGCGGCCACCGCGGGCGGCGGCATCGAGGCGGCCCGTCTGTGGTCGGCCGCGGTGCAGCAGCTCGGCGACAACGCCAAGGGCGCGGGCATCCTGCGCGACCTCCTCGACTCGGAAGAGATCGAGCAGCAGGACGTCTGGCGGATGGTCGTGATGGCGACGGCCGCCGAAGACTGGGAGACCGTCCGCCTGGGCGCCGCCAAGATCGGGATGCCGCTGAAGTCGAGCGAGGGGCCGATCGAGGAGGAGATGGGCCTGGTGCGCATCATCCTTCCCGCCCCCGACGGCAGCCAGCGCCAGGTCCTGAGCGTGCGCACCGGCCCCGCGACGGCGCGACTGGCCCTGCCGCAGCCTCCCGGCATGGAGTACAACGCGGGTGACCTGGTCGTCTTCGAGCCGCAGCTGCTCGAGCCGATCCCGGAGAGCCCCGAGGAGCAGGAGAACTTCGTCCCGCCCTTCGCCGCGGTCAGCATGCTCCGCCCGGGTGGTTACACCAGCTGGTTCTTCGACGGCGCCGCTCCCAGCCAGGCCGACTGGACGGAGTTCAACGACGTCATGGCCGAGCGTGGCTGGCCGATGTGGGTCTACAGCGACGACAACTACACCGTGACCCACCCGACCTCGGGTGAGCCGCTGCCCGGCGTGTTCGGCTGGATCGCGGTCCCGCCGGACGTCAGCCCGGTCGAGCTCGACGCGCTTCTGGACGACGCCACCGAGCGCTGGGTGCACCCGCTGGCCTGGCTCGACCTGGCCAAGGCCGTCGACGTCGAGGTGGAGCGGCACGAGAGGATCACCAAGGAGTACGGCCTGTAGGGGCTGGAGGACGCTCGCCACGGCCGCGCCCGGCGGCCCGTGGCGTCGTCCGGCCTTCGAAGTCCGGCCTTCGAAGGGCGTCCGGTTCTCGGAGGTCGTTCGCTCTTCGGAGGGCGTCCGGTCTCCGGGAGGAGGCCGGACCTCCCGAACCCCTCCGAGTCCGGGAAGCCGTACCGTCCGTGAACCGTCCGGACCGTCGGCCGCGCAGGACGTCGTTTCGCCCGTGAGGAGGCCCCTCACGGGCGATTTCCGTCGAGGTCACTAGAATCTCATTCGGCGCATTGGGCGGACGAGGGAGGATCCGGATGCTGGAACGATTCCGGCTGGACGGCAAGGTCGCGATCGTCACCGGCGCGTCCTCGGGACTGGGGGTCGCGTTCGCGAGGGGCCTCGCCGAGGCGGGCGCGGACATCGTGATCGGGGCACGCAGGAAGGACCGCCTGGAGGAGACCCGCGCCCTGGTCGAGGAGACCGGCAGGCGATGCGTGGCCCTCGTCACCGACGTGACCAGGCCGGAGGACTGCCAGGCACTGGCCGAGGCCGCGGTGGCCGAACTGGGCGCGGTGGACATTCTGATCAACAATGCGGGGGTGGGCTCGGCGGTCCCGGCGCTGAAGGAGACGCCCGAGCAGTTCCGGCAGGTCGTGGACATCAACCTGCACGGCACCTACTGGATGGCGCAGGCCTGCGCCAGGCTCATGAGGCCGGGCTCCTCGATCGTGAACGTCGGGAGCATCCTGGGCGAGACGACCGCCGGGCTGCCGCAGGCCGCCTACAGCGCTTCCAAGGCGGGGGTCGTCGGCCTCACGCGCGATCTCGCCCAGCAGTGGACGGGGCGGCGCGGCATCCGGGTCAACTGCGTCGAGCCGGGTTTCTTCGCCTCGGAGATGACCGACCAGTACGCCGAGGGCTATCTGGCCTGGCACCTTGAGCACCGGGTGCTGATGAAGCGCCCCGGCGATCCGGCCGAGCTCGTCGCCACCGCGATCTTCCTCGCCTCGGACGCGGCCTCGTACGTCACCGGCGCGGTGATTCCGGTCGACGGCGGGATCCTGATCACCTGACCCCGGCGGCCCGGTCGCCTGGCCGGGCGGTTGTGAAGACCTCCTCCCCGGGGCCCGGCGAGCGGCCGCGCGGGGAGGAGGGGAGAGCGCGGGAAGGGGCGACGTCAGGGAACCCAGCCGATGAGGTCGACGCTGTCGTTGGTCTCCAGCGACTCCTCCAGCGAGTGGTAGGGGGGCAGGATGCGCTCCGCGCCCGCGTGGTCGATCAGCTGGACGGAGTAGCCGGTGTTGTTGATCCACGACGAGACGTTGTTCGCGGCGGTGGAGGAGCCGCCCACGCCGCCCGGCATCGGCACGTCGTTCAGATCGGTCCAGTAGCCCGCGGGGATGCTGTACCCCGGCCCGTTGAAGCCGTAGTCGCGGTAGAGGCAGAGACTGTTGGAGATGCACTCGACGTCGGCTGCGAGCTGGACCACTCGCGAGGGCGGGGCGGGGGCCCGCCGCTCGGCCGCCGGGGCGGCGGAGGCCGCGGCGGAACCGGATCCGGAGGCGAGGAGCAGGGTGGCCAGGGCGCCGGCCAGCCCGGTCACGGTTCGTGCGAGGTGGGGACGACGCGATGAGATCCGTCTCATGCGAATCCTCTCCGTAGTGAAATGCTCACCACGTGTGAGCGCTCCTGGTCATTAGAACACCATCACTTTGCGTAGTCGATAGTCGCGTTGCGTGAATATTCGAGGGCGCGCTTTTCGGACGAGCCGTGTTCCTCGTCTCCGGACGGCGCGCCTGTGCGGGCCTTTGTGCAGGTCACGTGAGAGATGTCGTTAAGACGTGGATTGATGGGTCAGAAATTCTCGCGTTCCCCCAAAGACTGCTTGAGGCTTTTAAGATTGAGGACGGTATCTGGGGTAATTTGCCGCTTCAGAGAGTGACGCGCGTGAGAGGTGGCATGGTGCGGGCTGCGCTGGTACGAGGTGTGGTCGTCGCGACGATCGCGTTCACGGTGGCGGGCTGCGGCCCGGTGCCCGGCGGTGGCGTGGACGAAGGGACGCAGTCCTCCGGTGGAGGGCAGTCCGCGTCCGAGGCGCTCAAGGATCTGAGGAAACTCGAGGTCAAGGGGCGCGCCTCGATGACCGGGTTCGACCGCGACGAATTCGGTGCCGCGTGGTCGGACGTCGACAAGAACGGCTGTGACACCCGCAACGACATTCTCATTCGCGACCTGAAGGAAGAGGTCTTCAAGAAGGGCGAGGACGGCTGCGTCGTGCAGTCCGGAATTCTCGAGGACCCGTACAGCGGCAAGACCATCAAGTTCGAGCGCGGGACGCGGACCAGCATGGCGGTGCAGATCGACCACGTGGTCGCGCTCGCGGACGCCTGGCAGAAGGGCGCCCAGCAGTGGTCCGCCTCGAAGCGGAAGGAACTCGCCAACGACCCGCTGAACCTGCTGGCCGTGGACGGGCCGCTGAACAGCCAGAAGGGCGCCGGAGACGCGGCGACCTGGCTGCCGCCGCGCCGCGCCTACCGGTGCCCCTATGTCGAGCGTCAGATCAAGGTGAAGGTCAAGTACGACCTGTGGGTGACGTCCGGGGAGAAGGACGCCATGGAGGCCGTCCTCAAGTCCTGCTGATCAGTCGTCGTACTCGCGCTTCAGCTTGATGATCTTTCCGGTCCTCGCCGACACGTAGACGTCGTACTCCCAGGCGCCCTTGTGCAGCTCGACCTTCCAGGCTCGCTGGCCGTGCTCCCACTCGCGCTCGACCTTGCTCACGCGCGCCCCGGGAACGCGCTTCTTGGCGATCTGCACGGCCTTGCGGGAGGAGATGCCCGCCGAGGTGGTGACCGGTGCCGCGGCGGCCGTGCCGGTGGTGCCGGTCACGGTCGCACCGGTCGTGCCGGTGCCGGCCGCGGTGGCGGTGATCGCCGTACTGTCCGGTTGCGCGGCGAGGGCGATGCCGCCCCCGCCGATCAGGAGGGCGGCGGTCGCGAGGGTTCCGACGGTGATCCTGGTAATCCCGGTAATCCCGGTAATTCGTGTCATGTGCCAAGATTTGCGGAGACTTCGCTAGGGGCACGCTAAGGAATCGTTAACCAAAGGCGAGTTCGGTTCGGCGCCGGATTCCGGCGCGTTTCCGGCTGTCATTTCCGGCGGGCCGCATCAGGGACCGGTCTGTCCGGGGTCGCCTTTCCAGGGATCGGGGCCATCCCGCTCGGCCATGGACGCCCGGTGCTCGTCGGCGGCGGCCTGTCGGCGATGCGTCAGCGCCTGGAGCCGGTGGGTCTCCGGGTCCCCGCTTCCCGCCGCCGCGGCCCTGTCGTGGCTCGCGGCCGCGTTCCTGTGGGCCTGGGCCGCCGACCGGTATCCGGCCACCGCGCGCTCCCTGGCCTGATCGGCCCGCAGGCGCGCCTTTCCCAGGTGCGTGTCGGTCAGGTCCGTCCGTTCGGCGCGCGACAAGGGTGGCGCCGGGAACGCGGAGGACGCCGGCGACGCCGGGGACGCCGGGGACGCGGTGGACGAGGGCGAGGGGGACTTGGGTGATGTCGGCGCGGTCTTGCCGCGGGCGAGTTCGTGCCGTCGCTCGGCGGCCTGCCCGGCTCGCTCTCCGGCCTGGGCGATGCGCTCGCGAGTGCGCTCGCCCCACTCCCTCCGGGCCGTGTGACGCTCGTCCTGTGGTTCGTCGTGGGGGACCGGGCTGTCATGGATCTCGGGATCGTCGGCCATGTGGCCTGCCCTTCGTGGAGCCGTCGAGGCGGCTCGGCGGGGTTCCGCTCCTTCCCGGAGGCGGAAAAGTCATGACAACATGCTTTCCGCCATGGCTACAGGTAATCGCGAGGGCGTCTGATCATCCGTCCGGTGATCCGGCCGCGGTGCGAATCAGCCGGATCCGGCAGGGAAGGAGACGGTGAGCTCGCGCGCCCGATCCGCCCTCGACCGGTTGAGGTGGTCGTCGCAGGCCAGCCTCACCGCGGCCCGCATCGCGATGTGGACGTCGAGCTCGGCCTGGAGGGTGGCCATCCGGTCGTGGATCTCGGCCAGCGCCGCGCAGGTCGTCTGCGTCTGGAGGTGGAGTATCTCCAGGCGTGCGGCCGCCTCCCGCCTCAGGCGCGCGGCCCGCTCCAGCGCCGGGTGCGCCGCGCGCCCGGTGGGCGGATGTCCCGCGTCCCGCGCGGGCCGGGGCGTCGTGTTCTCGGGGAGGAGGACGGTGCGCTCCTGGGGCGTCGTGTTCTCCGGGAGGGGCGTCGTGCTCTCCGGGAGGGGGGTGGCGGGCTCCAGGGTGCCGATCTCCCGTGGGGAGGGCTTCCCCGGATCGAGGACCCTGGCGCGCCGGAGGGCGTCCTGGTGGGTGCGGCGCCCACCGCCGATGCGCCGCAGGACCGGGGCGTGCCGCCGGGGGAGCGGGGGGACCTCGGGGAGGTCGTCCATGCCGAAGGTGTCGACCAGGCCGGGGTACTCGGGCTCCTGCGCCCCCCAGAGCACGGTGAACAGCCGGACCACCGTCGGGGAGGGGACGACGAACAGCTCTCCTCCGGCCGCGCGGAGGCTCTCGTGAACCCGCTCCAGCGCCCGGGCCCCGCTGACGTCGCAGAAAAGCAGCTCACCGGCGTCCACGAGGATGTGCCGCGTGCCGCCGAGCATGAGTGACTCCAGCTCCGACTCCAGTAGCCGGTAGTTGAAGGCGTCTATCTCACCCATCACGGCCACTAGTGCCGTATCACCGTATTGGTGGACGACGTACACCGACATATCCATATTGGCCATACCCTTCAAGGGTCTTTCAAAGGCCCCGCTGACAACCCTACGGTTCCCCAGTATGAATGGGACCCAACGGGATAGAAGCTAAAAGCGGCAGGTTCCAGCGGGCGTGAACATGGGGTCGTCGCGGCTTCGGCCGGTGGCGTGGAGGCCCCGCTCGCCCTGCTCGCCCTGCTCACGCGGCTGCCCGCCGATCTCGCCGCCTCCGTCCCGGTGGTGCCGCACCTGCCTCCCCGGGCGGGGAGCTCTCTCGCGGGAATCCTCGGCCGGGCCGGGCCGCCGGAGGACGCCGGCCAGACCGGACAGGCACCGGAGACCGTGAGAATGCTACAAAGCCGCATCGACGGCACCGGTGACAGCCTTGCTCTCACGTAGCGGTCGGTGACGGGCCTAGGCTGGCATTGTGATGCCCGGCGACGAACATGAATTCGACGACCTCCTGCTCATGTTGAAGGAGACGCGCGGTTTCGACTTCACGGGTTACAAACGCACCACCCTCATGCGCCGCATCAGCAGGCGGCTGGAGGCGCTCAAGCTCCGCGACCACGGTGAATACCGGGACTACCTGGAGATGGAGCCCGAGGAGTTCAACCGGCTCTTCGACAGCCTGCTGATCAACGTCACCGCCTTCTTCCGCGATCCGGCCGCCTGGCAGACGCTCCGCGAGACCGTGATCCCCAGCCTGCTCGCGAGCAAGGGGCCCGGCAAGGTGGTCCGGATCTGGAGCACGGGCTGCGCGACGGGCGAGGAGGCCTACAGTCTCGCGATGGTGCTGGCCGAGGAGCTCGGCATGGACGAGTTCCGCGAGCGGGTGAAGATATACGCCACCGACCTCGACCAGAAGGCCCTCCAGACGGCGCGGGCGGCCGTCTACGGCGAACGGCAGCTCGCCGACGTGCCGGAGGAACTGCGCCGGACCTACTTCGAGCCGGTGGAGGCCGGTTTCGGGTTCCGGCGCGACCTGCGACGCCAGCTGATCTTCGGTCGCAACGATCTCACACGTGACGCGCCGATCTCCCGGGTCGACCTCCTGCTGGCCCGCAACACGCTGATGTACTTCAACAGCGAGACCCAGCTCAGCATCGTGCGCCGGTTCCACTTCGCGCTCTCCGACCCCGGCTACCTCTTCCTGGGCAAGGCGGAGATGCTGCTGAACCACGGCGACAGGTTCGAGCCGGTGAACCTCCGGATGAGGCTGTTCAAGAAGATCGGATCGCCGCCGCCGGGCAGCCGCGCCACCTGGTCTCCCGGCGCGGGCGTCTCGCGGGCCCGCCCGTACGTGAGGCACACGGTGCTGCAGGCGGCGGCGCTCGCCACCGGCCCGGTCGCCCAGATCGCGCTCGACCGTTCCAGGAACCTCGCCCTGGCGAACTCGCGCGCCGAGCTGCTCTTCAACCTCAACCCCCGCGACATCGGGCGGCCGTTCCAGGACCTGGAGGTCTCCTACCGGCCGGTCGAGCTCCGCTCGGTGATCGAGCAGGTGGAGCTGGACCTGCGCGTCACCGAGCTGCAGGACGTCACCTGGCACCGGCCGAACACGCCGGAGCCGAGCGTCTTCGACATCGCCGTCGTCCCGCTCCTGGAACCGGGCGGCGAGCTGGTCGGCGTCGGCGTCAACTTCCACGACGTGACGCGCTACCGCCAGCTCCACGACCGGCTGGAGCAGACGAACCGTGAGCTGGAGCACGCCTACGAGGAGTTGCAGTCGACCAACGAGGAGCTGGAGACCACCAACGAGGAGCTGCAGTCCACGAACGAGGAGCTGGAGACCACCAACGAGGAGCTCCAGTCGACCAACGAGGAGCTGGAGACGATGAACGAGGAGCTGCAGTCGACCAACGACGAGCTCCAGCAGATCAACGACACCCTCAACTCCCGCAGTGACGAGCTCAAGCGGGCCACCCTCCTCGTCTCCTCGGTGGTGCGCAGCCTCGGCGATGCCGTGGCCGTGGTCGACACCGACCTTCGGGTGCTGGTCTGGAGCCCGGGGGCCGAGGAGCTGTGGGGGCTCCGCGCCGACGAGGCGATCGGCTGCCGGCTGGCCTCCCTCGACATCGGCCTTCCCGTCGGGGAGCTCCTGGCCAGGGCGCAGCGGATGCTGGAGGCGGAGGCCGAGCCGGGAGACGGCCGCGGCGACGGCGTCACCCTGGACGGCGTGAACCGGAGGGGACGCCCCGCCCGGCTCAACGTCGAGTTCTCCCGCCTGCACGCCGACGACATGTCACCCCATGGAGTGATCATGGTGATGAACCTCCTCCGGCAGGACCAGCAGGAGCGGGACTAGCACCACCACACCGTCGCGACCCGGCAGGGAGCCGCTCAGTGGCCGGCGGCCGTGGCGCGCTCCCTGACCAGCCGCTCCTCGCCCGACAGGGTGTTGAGCGGCTTCTCCTTGATGAACAGGACCGCCACCAGCGCGAGCGCGGTGAGCGGCACGCCGATGAGGAACAGGTCGGCGGTGGCCGTCGCGTACACGTCCTGGACGACGCGGACGACGGGAGCGGGCAGTTTGGAGATGTCGGGTACGGCGTCGCTCCCGCCGCCCGAGCCGCCGGCGGCCAACGGGCCGAGCTTCTCCGTCATGAGCGTGGTGATCCGGTTGGCCAGCACCGCGCCCAGGGCGCTCACGCCGACGGCGCCGCCCATGCTGCGGAAGAAGGTCAGCACCGAGGTGGTGACCCCCAGGTCGTGGGCGGGGACGTCGTTCTGGGCGGCGAGGACCAGGTTCTGCATGAGCATGCCGACGCCGATGCCGAGCACCGCCATGTAGAGCCCGAGCAGCACCGTGCCGGTCCGGCCGTCGATGGTGCTGAGCAGGCCCATCCCGGCGAGCATGACGACACCGCCGGCCACCAGGAAGCCCTTCCAGCGACCCCACTTGGTGATGAGCTGGCCGGCCACGGTGGAGGAGATCAGCAGCCCGAACACCATCGGCAGGCTCATCAGGCCGGCGACCGTCGGCGACTTGCCGAGCGCCACCTGGAAGTACTGCGACAGGAAGACCGTGCCGCCGAACATGGCCACGCCGACCAGGACGCTCGCCACGGTGGCGAGGGCGACGGTGCGGTTCTTGAAGATGGTCAGGGGGATGATCGGCTCAGCCGCCCGCGACTCCACCCAGACGGCCAGCGCGAGGATGAGCACGCCGCCGCCCACGAGGGCGGCGGTCCACCAGGAGCCCCACTCGAACTGGTTGCCCGCCAGCGACGACCAGATCAGCAGCGTGGACACGCCCGTCGTGATCAGCAGGGCGCCCAGATAGTCGATCTTCACGTCCCTGCGCACCACCGGCAGGTCGAGCGTGCGCTGCAGCAGGACGATGGCGAGGATCGTGAACGGCACGCCGATGAGGAAGCACCAGCGCCAGCCGAGCCAGGAGGTGTCCACGAGCACGCCGCCGATGAGCGGGCCCGCCACGGTGCCGACGCCGAACACGGCGCCGAAGATGCCCGCGTAGCGGCCGAGCTCACGCGGCGGGATCATGGCCGCCATCACGATCATCGCGAGCGCGGTCATGCCGCCGGCGCCGACGCCCTGCACGACGCGGCTGACGATGAGGATCTCCACGTTCGGCGTGAGGCCCGCGATCAGCGAGCCCGCCACGAACAGCCCCAGCGAGAGCTGGATCAGCAGCTTCTTGTTGTAGAGGTCGGCCATCTTGCCCCAGAGCGGCACCGTGGCCGTCATGGCCAGCAGCTCCGAGGTGACGATCCAGGTGTAGACGGTCTGCGAGCCCTGCAGGTCGGTGATGATGCGGGGCAGGGCGTTGGCCACGACGGTCGAGGCCAGGATGGATACGAACATGCCCACCATCAGCCCCGACAGCGCCTGCAGGACCTTTCTCCTGGAGGTGGGCGCCGCGGCCACGGCCTCGGGCTGCGCGCTGGTGGATGTCATCTTTCCTCGGTTTCTCGGGCGGGGACCGGCACTCCGCGGGACTCGCGCGGACGCCGGCGGAACGGAAGGGCTCACGGGGACGATCGAAGGCCGGGGGTCACGGATCGGGCAGGCCGGCGGCGACCTGGGAGAAGGCCTCGTCGACCAGGTCGGCCAGCGCCGGGCGGCCGTCCGCTGCGCTCCAGCGCATCATCGCCGCCCGGAAGGCCGCCATGGCCACCGCGGTGGCCAGCTCGGGGTAGCCGGTCGTACCGAGTTCGACGCCGGATCTGCGCGCGACGGCGGCCGACACGGCGAGCTCGGTCTCGGTGCCGCTGGCGACCAGCCTCGGCAGGAGCGACGGGTTCTGCTCGAACACCTTCAGCCGCAACAGCCACTGCTCGCGCCGTCGCTGGACGTGCTCGGCCTCGGCCCGCGACATCAGGCGCAGCGCCTCCAGGACCGGCACCTCCGCGGGCACGGCCTCCAGTCGCTCGCGCAGCTCGGCGGCGGACGCCGGGCTCGCTCCGACGAGCGCGTCCTCCTTGGACGGGAAGTAGTTGAAGAACGTGCGTGAGGAGAGGTCCACCGCCGTGGCGATGTCCTCCACCGTGACGCCCGCCAGCCCACGCTCGGCCACCAGCGTGAGGGCGGCGTGCTCCAGTGCCGCACGGGTCTCGAGCTTCTTACGATCTCTTCGGCCGAGCTCGTACGCGCTCTCTACGCTGGTCACACTGTCAACAGTAGGGAAGAAATTTCAGATTATGCAACATTTCATCATCTGAAGTGCGACAGATCACAGCTGGGACGGGTGAGCGAGGTGGAAAGTCCGGCCGGCACCGAGCCGGGCACGTGGTCGCTCCCCGGCCCGCGCGGACCGTGACCGGCGGACCGTGACCGCGGGACCGGACGGCGGCGAACCGGGGCACCACACGGCGTCTCGGTGTCGGCGGAGGTCACCGGCCCGCGCGGGCCGGTGTCAGGACGTGACGACGGGCAGGAACAGGACCACGCTCGCCCCGCCCTCGGGGGAGGTCCGCAGCGACAGCGAGCCGCCCGCCGACTCCGCCGTACGGCGGGCGATGTCGAGGCCCAGGCCGGTCGACCCGGCACCGCTCTCGCCGCGCTGCGACGGGTCGGGCGTGGCGAAGCCGGGACCGGCGTCGGCGACGGTCAGCAGCGCGCCGCCGCCGGTCGCCTCCAGCCGTACGGAGAACGAGACCCCCTCCGGCGTGTGCGCGAACACGTTGCCGAGCAGGGCGTCCACGCAGGCGGCGAGATCGTCCGCGGCGACCCCGACCGGCAGCGGGCCGGGGGCCAGGTCGAGGGTGAAGTGCCGGGACTGGTCCTCGGCGAGCACCGACCAGAACGCGACCCGCGCCCCGGTCACCGCCGCCGCGTCGCACTCGGCCCGCTCGCGCCCCCGCCGCCTGGCCTCGGTGATCACCGAGGTGACGGCGCGCTCCAGGGCGTCCACCCTGGCTTCGATCCTGGCCGACTCCTCGGGGTCGGCCAGCGACTCGGCCTCCAGCCTCAGCCCGGTCAGCGGGGTGCGCAGCCGGTGGGACAGGTCGGCGGCGCTCTCGCGCTCCTCCGCGAGCAGGCCGGTGATGCGCTCGGCCAGGTGGTTGAGGGCGACACCGACCGCGTGCACCTCGGGAGGGCCGTCGGGCACCGTCCTGGCGGACAGGTCGCCCGCCGCGAGCCGGTGCGACACCCCCGCCAGCGCGGTGATCGGCCTGATCACCGCGCGGGCCAGCCGGTCGCCGACCAGCACGCCGAGCCCGACCAGGGCGAGGCCGAGCGCCGCCAGCCCGGCCCAGACCTGGGGAACGCCCCTGGTCAGGCGGCCGTCGTCCAGGAACACCCGGACCACCGCCGTACCCCCGGGCGCACCCTGGACCGCGACGAGGATCTCCCGCCCGCCGGGGGCGGCGGCCGTGACGCTGCGGCCCCGGGAGGCGAGCTCCACGGCGGTGGAGCGCGGGGCGGGGTCGCCGACCACCTCGCCGCCGGGGAGGAAGACCGTGACCGGGTGCTCGGCCTGCTCGGCGGTGAGCCGCAGGGTCTCGGTGTCCACCGCGCCGACCACGACCGCCACCGACTCGGCCTCGCTCTCGGCCTCGCTGACCGCCCCGCTCACCGCCACCGTGCGGACCAGCAGGGCGAGCGGGACCAGCAGCGCGATCAGCACGAGGGAGGTGGTCGCCGCGACCAGCAGGGTGAGCCAGCGCCTCATGCCGGGGCGGCCAGTCGCACGCCGACACCCCGGACGGTCTGCAGGTAGCGGGGTTCCTGGGACGTCTCGCCCAGCTTGCGGCGGAGCCAGGAGAGGTGGACGTCCACCGTCTTGTCGGCTCCGCCGTAGGGGATCTGCCAGACGTGGGTGAGCAACTCCCGCTTGGTGACCACCTCGCCGGGCCTGGCCGCCAGGTAGTGGAGCAGGTCGAACTCCCGGGGACTCAGATCCAGCGGCGTCCCGTCCAGGGTCGCCTCCCGGGTGCGCGGGTCGATCCGCAGGCCACCGACGGTGACCGCGCTGTCGGCGCGGCTCTCACCGGCCATCCGCCGGAGCACCGCCCGGATCCGCGCGTCGAGCTGGGCCGCGCTGAACGGCTTGACCACGTAGTCGTCGGCGCCCGCGTCCAGCAGCCTGACCATCTCGGCGTCGCCGTCTCGCGCGGTCGCCACGATCACCGGGATCCGGCTCACCGCGCGGAGCATCCGCAGCAGGTCCAGGCCGTCCATGTCGGGCAGACCGAGGTCGAGGACGACCAGGTCGGGGCGTTCCTCGACGGCCAGCCGCAGGCCCTCGAGAGCGGCGGGGGCGGACGACACGGCATGGCCGCGGTCGCGCAGGCCCCGGGTGAGGGAGGTGCGGATCGCGGCGTCGTCCTCGATGAGCAGCACATTCGACATTTGCCGCCACGTTAGCCCCCTCCCGTACCGCGTCAAAAGCGGGTTAGCGGCTCCTTAGCGTTGTCTTATCGCTTTCGGTGGCACAGTGAGGGCATGAGCAAGCGTCTTTCCCTGGTCGTGGCCGGGTGGCTGATCACCGGGCTCCTCGCGATCGGAGCGGGGGTGGCGGTGATCGACCGGCTCAGCGAGCCGCTGACGGACACCGGGCTGCGGCCGCTCTCGGCCGCCGAGGTCGACGAGGCGCTCGCCCTCACCTCGTCCCTGCCCAACGCCCTTCCCCCGTCCGTCCCGCCCTCGGTTCCCCCGTCCGCTCCTCCCGCCGAGGGCACCCCGGAGCCCGCCGGGCCCACCCCCGCGCCGACCGTCACCGTCACCACCACGCCCGCCGCGGAGCCCGGCAAGAGCCGGTTGATCACCACGGTGGGCGGCAAGGTCATCGCCCGGTGCGAGAACGGCCTGGTCACCCTCCGGTCGTGGAGCCCCGCCCAGGGATTCCAGGCCGACGACGTCGAGCGCGGACCCGCGCAACGGGCCCGCGTCGAGTTCGAGACCGAGGAGGACGAGGTGAAGGTCGAGGTCCACTGCGCGGCCGACGGCTCACCCGTCCACCGTGTTCAGACCTGATCCGGGCCTGATCCGGACCTGATCCGGGCCTGATCCGGACTTGATCCGGGCCTGATCGGGCGCGGCCGGGGCCGGGAGCCCGGGGGCCGCGCCCGATCCCGTACGGCATCCAAGGCATGTCCCCGCGGCCGGGCCCCGCAAGACCGGGCCCCGGCGGCGCGGCGGCCGCGGTGTGGCGCGGCGGTCAGCCGCAGCCGTCCGCCTTGTCGTTCTCCGGGTTCGCGCCGGGGGCCTCGTCGGCCACGGTGACCGAGAGCTGGGCGGTCGAGGCGACCAGACTGCCCTTGGGGGACTTGGCGGCCTTCTCGTCGACCACGATCCCGCGCTCGCCGAGCAGTTCGTACGTCTTCGCGTCGAAGATCAGATCCTGCCTGACGCCGTCGACGCCGACCCTGCCGACGCCGATCCCCACGCGTCCCGCCGCGTCCTCGGCCCGCTTGGTGACGTCGACCCCGGGGATGGTGCCCACCGCCTTGAACAGCGCCGCCCGCTGCGCCGGGGGCATGTAGGTCTCCCTGAGCATGTCGCCCGCCGCGGTGAAGGCCGCCTCGTCCCTGGAGTTGCCGCCCCGGTCGCCGGTGTAGAGGTGGGCGCGCATCCCGTCGGCGTCGGTGGGGAGCCTGCTGAGCGCCGCATGGTCGGTGCGCGCGTACTCGGGGGTCTTCCCGCAGCTCACCAGCGGGAGCGTCTCGACGCCGGTCTGCTCGTAGGCCCTCTCGGGGATCGGCCAGCCGGGGTAGGCCCTGGGCTCCAGGTACTCGATCCGCAGCGAGCCGTTCCTCGTCCCGTCGGCGGACAGCCAGATGACCCGCTTGGTCCGGTAGAGGTAGCGGGTCTCCCCTTCGGTCTCACCCGTCTCCGCGTTCGTCCCCGTGCCGCCGAAGGAGCCGTACATCGTCTCCGACTCGACCTTGACGAACTGGTCGTCGCGCGGCGCCAGGTCCGTCCTCGCGGCCGCCCGCGCCGCCTTGTCGAGCACCTCGCTCGCCGAGACGGCGGCGATCTCGGGCATCGTCACCACGACCTCCTGTACCGCTCCCCGCGAGCCGTCCCGGGCACCCGCCAGGGTGATCGCGGTCGCCCCCACCGCCACCGCGAGCGCCCCGGCCAGTGCCATCGCGTACGGCCCGCGCCACCGCGGGGTCCACCCCCGGGCCCTCGGCGCGGCCGCCGCGGCCAGCCCCCGCCGGGCCGCCTGCCTCGCCTGCTCGTCGTACGCGGGAGCCTCGGGCCGGATCGCGGCCACCAGCCGGATCTCGTCATCGTTCATCTGTGCGACTCCAGGGAGCGGCGGATCTTGGTCCGGGTACGGGAAAGGCGGGACCTGACGGTCCCGATCGGGATGCCGAGCGCCTGCGCGGCCTCCTCGTAGGACAGGTCGGCCCAGGCGACCAGCAGGAGCAGGTCCCGCTCCGCGGAGCCGAGCCCGGCCAGCGCGGCGGCGAGGGCGGGCCTGAGCCGGTCGGCGGTGACGCGCTCGGCGCTGCGGTCCTCGAACTCGGCCGCGCGCTCGGGAGCCTGCCGGGCGAGCGCCTTCAACCTGCGGGTCTCCGACCTGCGGTGACCCGAGATCAGGTTGGAGGCGATCCCGTACAGCCAGGGTCTGGCGTCGGCGCGGCCGAGGTCGTACCGGGCCCGCTTGCGGAAGGCCACAAGGAACGTCTCGGCGGTCACGTCGTCGGCCGTGGTCACGTCGTCCAGCCGCCGCGCCACGTACCGGTGGATCTCGTCGGCGTGGCGGTCGAAGAGCCCGGCGAACCTGTCGGGGGCCGTCAGGGACTCGCCGATCAGCGTCGCGTCGGTCGCGTCACCGGTGGGCGAGGGTGGCGGGAGGGCCCCGGTCCGTTGGGGGAGACCCAGTGTCACCACCCGCTTCGTCCAGTCGTTGTCACGGTGCATCCTTACCGGAGCGCGTTCGCGCTCTCACCCCCTACTCCGCCGCTCACCTGTATCGAGTTCCATGGATGGATATGTCTCCCTTGGGCGTCGAGTCGCCGGAGGCTTCACCACCCGTGATCGACCGCCACTAGGCTCCGCCTTCACGAAACGGGTGCGAAAGGGAGAGATGATGAGCGCTCAGAAGGCCGGGGGCGGCAGGCGGTTACTGCTGAAGGGGTTCCTCCTCGCGGTCGCCCTGCTGGTGGTCTCCGGGTTCGCCCTCAGCGCGTGCTCGCGGGTGAGCACCCAGCCCGACGAGGTGGTCCTGCACTACGCGGGCGGTGTCCTGGAGGCCATCAAGTTCGAGAAGTGCATCAACCCCTCCAGCGGCGCCACGCTCCTCGGCCCCGGCGACAACGGGTACTCCTACCCGTTCGGCCAGCGGACCTTCGACTTCTCCGGGGCGGACGACGCCGAGTCCAAGCCGCTGTCGGTCGTCTCGAAGGACAACGTGGAGATGACCGTGTCCGGGGTGGCGACGTTCACGCTGAACACCGACTGCAAGACGCTCCAGCAGTTCCACGAGAAGATCGGGCTGAAGTTCCGCGCCTACTACGAGGAGGGCGAGTCGTCCGACGGCTGGCGGCGGATGCTCAACATCTACATGCGGGTGCCGCTGGACCGCGCGCTGGACGCCGCCTCGCAGGAGTTCGAGTGGCGGGGGCTGTTCAACGACCCGAAGGTGAAGCAGGCGTGGGAGGCCCGGGTCGGCCAGCTCGCCAGGGAGTTCATCAAGGCGACGGCCGGGGGCGACTACTTCTGCAACCAGAACTACGGGGGCAGCGGGCAGTGCGGTGACATCTCCCTCACCATCCAGAAGCCCGAGCCACCGGAGGCCCTGGTCGCCGCGCTCGCCTCGGAGCAGGCGGCCAAGGCGGAGAACGTCGCGCAGACCCAGCGCAACGCCAAGGTCCGCACCGAGATCGAATCGATCAAGGACCTGGTCAGGGTCCTCGGCCCGCAGGGCGCCGTGCTCTGGCAGGCCATCCAGAAGGGGCAGGTCAGCGTGGTCCCGGTGCCGCAGGGCAGCAACCTCAACATCACCCCTCCGGGCCGCTGACCTCCGCGCCCGGAACCTCCGCCCGGCGGCCGTCGCGGGAGGGCGTGCCGGTTCCCGGAACCCCCGCCGGGCGGCCGCCGGGTGATCCCGCGGTCGCCTCACGCCGTGCCCGTCGGAGCGCTCGTCGAAGCGTCTGCCGGGGCGGGTGACCGGCTCACGACGTGTGGTCCGCCCTGGCGGGCATGACCGGGCCCAGCTCGGCGCCGAAGTCGTGCGCGATCCTGCGCATGCCCTCGGCGAGGTCCCGCCGGTCGAGCGCGGTGATGCGCTCGGCCGGTCCCGACACCGACAGCGCGGCGATCGTCCGCGCCCCGTCCCGTACACCCACCGCCAGGCAGTGCACGCCCAGCTCCTCCTCGCCCAGGTCCATCGCGTACCCGTGCTCTCGCACCCGCTCCAGCTCGGCGAGCATCCCGGGCAGGTCGGTGATCGTGTTGGCGGTCCTGCGCGGCATGCCGGTCCGCTCGACCAGTGAGGCCACCTCGGTGTCCGCCCGGTCGGCCATCAGGACCTTCCCCACGGCCGTGCTGTGCGGCAGCACCCGCCTGCCGACCTCGGCGAACATCCGCAGCCGCCTCGGCGAGGGCACCTGGGCGACGTAGACCACGAAGTCACCCTCCAGCACCGCCAGGTTGGCCGTCTCTCCCGACAGCTCGACCAGCCTCGTCAGGTACGGCTGCGCCCACACGCCGACCATGCGCTCGGCCACCCCGCCGAGCCGCACCAGCGCGCCGCCCAGGGCGTAGCGGCGGTCGGACTCCTGGCGTACGTAGCCCCGCGCGAGCAGCGTGCGCAGCAGCCGGTGGATCGTCCCGTACGGCAGCCCGGTCCTGGCCGCGATCTCCGAGAGCCCGGCCTCGCCGCCCTGTTCGGCGAGCGCCTCCAGCACGTCCAGCGCCCGGTCGACCGACTGCACCGCGCTCATGCGCCCCCCTCGATCCCGTACCGGCCGGGCACGTGATCCCCGCTCACGGCACCCTCGCCAGGCCGCGCAGGGAGGCGTCGAGGACCTGGGCGGTGTGCGCCACCGGGACGGGCTCGTCGCCCCGGCGGCGGATCGCCGCGGCGATCTGCATGGTGCAGCCGGGGTTGGCCGAGACCAGCAGGTCGGCGCCGGTGGCGAGCACCCGCTCCGCCTTGCGGTCGCCGAGTTCCTTCGCGGTCTCCGGCTGGAACAGGTTGTAGGTCCCCGCCGAGCCGCAGCAGATCGCCGACTCGGCGATCTCCCGCACCTCCAGGCCGGGCACGCCGTCCAGGAGCTCGCGGGGCTCCGACCGTATCCCCTGGGCGTGGGCCAGGTGGCAGGCGTCGTGGTAGGCCACGGTGAGCGGCAGCGGGTGCCGCTCGGCCGCCGGGCCGAGCGCGACGAGATACTCCGCCAGGTCGACGGTCCTGATCGCCCGCGCCCTGTCGGCCCAGTCGCCGCCCTCGCCCTCCAGGATCTCCGCGTAGTCCTTCATCGTCGACCCGCAGCCGGCGGCGTTGACCACGATCGTGTCGACGCCCGCCCGCTCGAAGGTGGCGATCGTCCGCTTCGCGAACCGCAGGGCCTGCCTCTCCTGGCCGGAGTGCAGCGACAGCGCCCCACAGCACCCCTGCGACGGCGGGATCACCACGTCGCAGCCCTCCATCGCGAGCACCCTGGCCGTGGCCTCGTTGACCTGCGGGAAGAACTCCCCCTGCACGCAGCCGGTGAGCATCCCGACCGTGGCCCTGCGCGGCCCCCGCGCCGCGACCCTGCCCGGCAGCCGCAGCCTGGCGGTGGCGGGGGGAGCGAGGTCGGCCATCGCCGCCAGGGACGGGTTGATCCGCTCCAGCCTCGGCGCGACCGCCCGGCGCAGCCCGGCGCTGAGCCGCAGCGGCAGCCGCATCGCCCGCAGCCGCCGGGGATAGGGGAACAGCTGGAAGACCAGCGCCCGCAGCGCCCTGTCGTCCGGCTCCCGCTCGTGCACCCGCTCCACCTCGGCCCGGGTCTGCTCGATCAGCCGGTCGTACCTCACCCCGGACGGGCAGGCGGTCACGCACGCCATGCACCCCAGGCACGCGTCGAAGTGCCCGGCCATCTCCGGTGTCAGCGGGGTGCCCTCGACGTGCTGTTTCATCAGGTGGATCCGGCCGCGCGGGGAGTCCATCTCCTCGCCCCACAGGACGTACGTCGGGCACGAGGGCAGGCAGAACCCGCAGTGCACGCAGTCGTTGATCAGCTCAGGGTCCACGTCAGATCCCTCCCGCGAACCGGCCGGGGGACATCCTCCGGCCGGGGTCGAACCGTTCCTTGACCCGCCGCATCAGCGGCAGTGCCCCCGAGGGGCCCCAGCGGTCGACCCCGCCGGCGAGGGCGGGGGGCGCGGTGAGCACCGTCAGCCCGCCGCCGAGCCGCCGCAGCTCGTCGCGCACGCCCGTCACGAACCCGGCGAACTCCGCCGCGCCGACGTCCTGCGGCAGCGCGACCAGCAGGACAGCGGAGGCGACCGACCCGCGCACGCGCGCGGGCAGCCCGCGGGCGGCGACCGCGCGCAGCGCCGGGTACGCGGCGGCGGGCGGGACCCGCAGCTCCAGCAGCACCTCCTCGCCGGGCGGCGCCGCCCACCAGCCGGGCGCCTCGGCGGTGATCCGCGCGCTCCCGTACTCGTCCATCGTCTTGCGTACGGCCTCGGCCCGCGCGCCGGCCGCCACTCCCTCGACGAGCGCGGACACGGTGGGCCCGCCGGTGAGGTCGGGCCAGTCCAGCTCGACGGCGCTCGGCTCGGCCTGCGAGGCCGCGAGCTCGGCGACCAGCACGGCCGGCGCGTCCGGCGCGTCCTTCGCCTCGGGGCCTGGCAGGTCCACGGTGACCCAGCGGCGGTCGGCGGGGATCGGGTGGAGGCGGAAGGTGGCCTCGGTGATGACGCCGAGCGTGCCGTACGAGCCGGTGAAGAGCTTGCCCAGGTCGTAGCCCGCGACGTTCTTGACGACGTTGCCGCCCGAGGTGGCGACCGTGCCGTCGGCGAGCACGACCGTGATGCCGATCAGCAGGTCGCGGGCGGTGCCGTAGCGGAACCTGCGGGGTCCGGCGACCGCGGTGGCGAGCGTGCCGCCGACCGTGCCGGCGCCCAGGGGGGTGTCCAGGGCGAGCTCCTGCCGCGACCGCGCGAGCGTGGCGTTGAGGACGTCGAGGGGGAGCCCCGCGCAGACCCGTGCCACGAGGTCCCCGGAGGAGTGCTCGACCCCCGAACCGTCCCCGAGGAGGAGGCAGCAGGTGTCGATCAGCAGGTCGCACCGTTCGGGGGGACTGCCCCAGTCGAGCTTGGTGCCGTCTCCCACCGGGACCACGGCCAGGTCGTGCGCGGCCGAGACGCGCATCAGCGCGGCGACCTCCCCGGTGTTCTCCGGCAGGGCCACCCAGCGCGGCGGGACCCCGCCCACCGCGTCGTCGGCGGTCGCCTCCCTGATCGTCACACCCGTCTCGCGCAGTGCCTTCAAAGGTGCCGTCAAAGCCGCCTCCAGCGGTGCTCCCATCAGAACTGCTCCGCCTGTCCCGACTCGACCAGCGGGTGCACGCCCTTGCGGACCCCGGGGACCTCGCCGCACAGCCGGGGGGTCGGGAAGATCTTGCCCGGGTTCGACAGGCCGCGAGGGTCGAAGGCGCAGCGCACCAGCTGCATGGTGTTGAGATCGTCGTCCGAGAACATTTTCGGCATATATCGGGACTTGTCCACGCCGACACCGTGCTCGCCGGTGATGGAGCCGCCGTGCTCGATGCACAGGTCGAGGATCCTCCCCGAGACGATCTCCGCCCGCTCGCCCGCGCCCGGCTCCGCGTCGTCG
The DNA here is from genome assembly GCF_042428775.1 of Streptosporangium vulgare. Classification (NCBI taxonomy): domain Bacteria; kingdom Bacillati; phylum Actinomycetota; class Actinomycetes; order Streptosporangiales; family Streptosporangiaceae; genus Streptosporangium; species Streptosporangium vulgare. Next base: position 259,507 of record NZ_JBHMBS010000009.1, read on the forward strand.
AACAGCACCAGCGGATGCAGGTTGCCGTCACCGGCGTGGAAGACGTTCGCCACCCTGATGCCGTACTCGCGGGAGAGGGCGTCGATGCTCGCCAGCACCCCGGGCAGCGCGGTCCGGGGGACGACGCCGTCCTGGACGATGTAGGCGGGGCTGATCCGGCCCACCGCGGCGAACGCCGACTTGCGGCCCCGCCAGATCGCGGCCCGCTCCGCCGGGTCGTCGGCGACCCGTATCTCGAACGCGCCGCTCTCCCGGCAGAGCCGCGTCACCTCGCCGAACTGGTGCGCCACCTCCTCGGCGGGACCGTCCAGCTCCACGATGAGCACCGCCCCGGCGCCCTCGGGGTAGGCGCACGCCACCGCCGCCTCGGCCGCCTCGACGGCGAGGGCGTCCATCATCTCGATCGCGGCGGGCACGATGCCGCCGCCGATGATCGCCGACACCGCCTGCCCGCCCCGCTCGATGTCCTCGAACGCCGCGAGCAGCGTCGTGACGGACTCGGGCAGCCTGCTCAGCCGTACGACGACCTTGGTCGCGATGCCGAGGGTGCCCTCCGAGCCGACGAACGCGCCCAGCAGGTCGTAGCCGGGATCGGTGTCGGAGAGCTCGACGATGTCGCCGTCGGGGGTGACGATCTCCAGGCCGACCACGTGGTTGACGGTGAAGCCGTACTTCAGGCAGTGCGCGCCGCCGGAGTTCTCCGCCACGTTGCCGCCGATCGTGCAGACCTGCTGGCTGGAGGGGTCGGGGGCGTAGTAGTAGCCCAGGTCGCGGACGGCCTCGGTGATCGCCAGGTTGGTCACCCCCGGCTCCACGGTCGCCCGCCGGTTCGGCACGTCGACGGAGAGGATCCGCCGCATCTTCGAGGTCACCACCAGCACCCCGTCGGTCCTCGGCAGGGCCCCGCCGGACAGGCCCGTCCCGGCGCCCCTGGCCACGAACGGCAGGCCGTACTCGTTGCAGACCCGCACCACGGCCGCGACCTGCTCGGCGCTCGAGGGCAGCACCACGACGCCGGGGGTGGCCCGGTGGTGGGTCAGCCCGTCGCACTCGTAGGTGCGCAGCCGTACGGGATCGGTGATGACCGACCCGGGGCCGAGGAGTTCCTCGAACCTGCGGGCCGGCTCGTCCAGAGTCTTCGTCGACATCGTTCCTCCTCCGGCGTACCCGGTGTGCCCGGCGGTCCGGCGCCGCCGGTGCCCGCCGGCCTCCATCGGCCGACCGAGGACGTCGTCTTCGTCATCCCCGTCATCCTGGTCATCGTCGTCTCGAATTCTCGCTCAGCGCGGCGGCGCCGGCGTTCCTGCCGTGCCTGGGGCCGTCGTCCACGAGACCGGCGAAGCGGGGCTCGCCGGCCGCCCGCTGCGAGGCCCGGCAGTCGGGGGAGGACGGCGTGCGGACGGGGCCCGGCGGGGAGTGGCGGATGCGCAGGTGGAGCCGGCCCTTGATCATCGTGATCAGGACGCCTCTGGCCCAGCCCTCGTCCGCGGTCTTGCGCGCGTAGAACTCCCTGGTCGCCCTGTTGTCCAGCATATCCAGCAGGACGATGTGGTGACCCCAGGGAATCGGCCGCACCGTCTGCGGGATGGAGTCGGGCCAGGCCGCCGCGAAGGCCCGCATGTAGAGGAGGTTGGTCCGCGAGTAGCCCGTCGCCTCGGGGAACGCGCCGCGCAGGTCGGCCGAGAGCCGGGGCACCACCTTCCTGCCCCACTCCTCGTCCGGCTGCCGGTCGAGGATGTGGCGGCCGATCCGCCAGTACTGCCGGATCAGCTCGGTGTCGGTGGTGAGCAGCGCCACCCGCCCCCTGCTGCCGATGATCTCGCGCTTGACGGCGTCGAGCAGCGCTGCGTACTCGCTCTGATCGGTTCCTTCGCCGTTCCTGTCATGGCTCATGCACGCAAAGTATCCATTCGGCCCGGCGCCCGCATCCGCCCTCGGTGACCCCCCGGAGTGAGGAATCCCCGCCAGGGGATGAGGATTCCTCACCGTCGGAATGGTCATGTCACGGCATACGCGCATACGCCGGGAGAGTAAGGAACTCCGCGAAGTCGTCGTCCAGGGCGACCTCCTTGAACAGGGCGGTGGCCTGACCGTAGAGGGCCTCGTCGTAGCCGGGCTCCGCCTTGATCTTGGCGAGCTCCTCGTCGATGATCTTCTCGACCAGCTCCCTGGTCACCACGGCGCCGGTGTCGGCGAGCTCGATGCCGTTGTGGATCCACTGCCAGATCTGGGAACGGGAGATCTCGGCGGTCGCCGCGTCCTCCATCAGGTTGTGGATCGCCACCGCGCCCAGCCCGCCCATCCAGGCGGCCAGGTAGCGCAGTGCCACGTCCACGTTGTTGCGCAGTCCCGCCTCGGTGATGTCGCCGGGGGTCTTGGAGACCGCGAGCAGGTCGGCGGCGGAGACGGAGACGTCCTCGCGCAGGCGGTGAAGCTGGTTGGGACGGTCCTCCAGGACGGCGTCGAAGACGTCGCGGCAGATCGGCACGAGGTCGGGGTGGGCCACCCACGAGCCGTCGAAACCGTCGCCGGACTCGCGGGTCTTGTCGGCGGTGACCTTCTCCAGGGCGACCTTGTTGACCTCGGGGTCGCGGCGGGAGGGGATGAACGCGGCCATCCCGCCGATCGCGTGGGCCCCGCGCCGGTGGCAGGTGCTGACCAGCAGCTCGGTGTAGGCGCGCATGAACGGGGCGGTCATCGTCACGGCGTTGCGCTCGGGCAGCAGGAACTCGCGGCCGCGGGTGCGGAACTTCTTGATCACGCTGAAGAGGTAGTCCCAGCGGCCCGCGTTGAGGCCCGCGGAGTGGTCGCGGAGCTCGTAGAGGATCTCCTCCATCTCGAACGCGGCCGGGTAGGTCTCGATGAGCACCGTCGCCCGGATCGTCCCCCGAGGGATCTCGAGCAGCTCCTGGGCCCTGACGAAGACGTCGTTCCAGAGGCGGGCCTCCAGGTGCGACTCGATCTTCGGCAGGTAGAAGTACGGGCCCTTGCCCTTGGCCATCTGCCGCCGCGCCGAGTGGAAGAAGTAGAGGCCGAAGTCGACGAGGGAGGCCGAGAACGGCCTGCCGTCGAGGGTGAGGTGCTTCTCGTCCAGGTGCCAGCCGCGGGGACGGACCACGATGGTGGCCAGCTCGCTGTCCGGCTTGAGGGCGTAGCTCTTCTCCCCGACGGAGAAGTCGAGGTTGCGGTCGAGCGCGTCACGCAGGTTGAGCTGCCCGCTGATGGTGTTCTCCCAAGTGGGGGCGTTGGCGTCCTCGAAGTCCGCCAGCCAGACCTTGGCGCCCGAGTTCAGCGCGTTGATCGTCATCTTCCGGTCGACGGGACCGGTGATCTCCACCCGGCGGTCCACCAGTCCGGGCGCGGGCGGGGCGACGTGCCACTCGGACTCGCGCACGTGCCTGGTCTCGGGCAGGAAGTCGAGGGTGCCGCCCGCCGACAGCTCGGCCTGGCGGGCCTGGCGGGCCTCCAGCAGCTCCAGGCGCCGGCCGTCGAACTCACGCTGGAGGGTGGCCACGAAGGCCAGGGCCTCCGGCGTGAGGATCTCGTCGAAGCGGTCCTGGATGGGGCCGCCGATCTCCACACCGTCCATGGGTCCTCTTTCCGTAAAGCTTTCCGCATGGTGGAAAAGTAATTCTGAATTGTGGAATCGACGCTACTTGAGGGACGGTCACGGGTCAAAGGCAGGGTCCTCCTCAGGGGTCGCTCGGGGAGTTCCCCGATGATCTGGGAGGCGGACTCGGACAGAGTGAGGTCAGCGCCCTCGGCAGAGGGGGAGAACGGACCGGTCGCACATGGGAAGCGAGGGCTTCCCGGGAAAACGAGGATTGAGCGCATGAGGAAGAACATGCTCGTCGCCGGGGCGGTCGTGGGGTCGGTGTTCCTGCTCTCGGGCTGCGACCTCGGCCTCGACTTCCGCGAGCGGCAGCAGGAGGTCGTCTCCTACGACGTCACCGCCAAGCTGACGGCCCTGGACGTCGCCACCGGTTCCGGCGACATCGTGGTCACCGAGTCTGACCGGCCCGCCGTCCACGTGACCGAGACCATCCACTGGCGCGGCGACAAGCCCACCCCCAAACACCCGGTGGACGGCGGCACGCTCACCCTGCGCGACGACTGCCGGGGCAACTGCTCGGTCGACTACAAGGTCGAGATCCCGAAGGGCCTCAAGACCAAGGTCGACACCGGCTCGGGCACCATCACGATGCGCGGGCTGAGCGGGGAGGTGAACGCCGTGAGCGGCTCGGGCGAGATCGAGGCCGGCGGCCTCACCGCCAAGCGGTTCACCGCCGAGACCGGCTCGGGCGACATCGAGGCGAGGTTCTCCGCCGCGCCCGAGGGGGTGGAGATCGAGACCGGGAGCGGCGACGTCGTCGCGTACGTCCCGCAGGGAGGGTACGACGTCATCGCCGAGACCGGCTCCGGCGACGAGGCCGTGGAGGTGACCAAGGACCCCTCCTCGCCCCGCAAGGTCACGCTGAGGACCGGTTCGGGTGACGCCCGGGTCCTGCTGCCCTGACGTCGTGCCCCACGCGGATCGCGGGGTCGCGTGGGTCGCGTGGACCGCACGGGTCGTATGGGTCGTATGGGTCGTGCGGGCCGATGTCGCCCGGCCCCGGGTGACGCCAGGTCCCGCCCGGCGCCCCGATCAGGGCGTGTCCGCGTCCCGTGGGGACGAAGTGGTGATAACCAGGTGATGACGTAGGCGTTCCCGTGGCACCATCGGGGGGAAGAGACCCGGGGTGTTCGGGCGTTCACTCATATGAGAAGAACATGTGAGCACCAACCATCTGAATGGAGCGACGACATAGACACTCGTGAGCCGCTGGACATCGACCGATTCGACGACCTGCTCGACAACGGCGAGATGGATCTGGCCGAGCGCCAGGCACTCCGCCGGGTGGCGGGCCTCTCCACGGAGCTGGAAGACGTCACCGAGGTCGAATACCGCCAGCTGCGGCTTGAGCGGGTCGTCCTGGTCGGCGTCTGGACCTCCGGAACGGCGACCGACGCCGAGAACTCCCTCCTGGAGCTGAAGCTCCTCGCCGAGACCGCGGGTTCGGAAGTGCTGGAGGGGCTGATCCAGCGCCGGCAGAAGCCCGACACCGCGACCTACATCGGTTCGGGCAAGGCACAGGAGCTCGCCGACATCGTCTCCGCCACCGGTGCCGACACCGTGGTGTGCGACGGAGAGCTGAGCCCCGGCCAGCTCCGCCAGCTCGAGGAGATCGTCAAGGTCAAGGTCATCGACCGGACCATGCTGATCCTCGACATCTTCGCCCAGCACGCCAAGAGCCGCGAGGGCAAGGCGCAGGTCGAGCTCGCGCAGCTCAACTACCTGCTGCCGCGCCTGCGAGGCTGGGGTGGCAACCTGTCCCGCCAGGTCGGCGGTCGCGCCGCGGGCGGCGTCGGCATGGGCGGCCGTGGTCCCGGTGAGACCAAGATCGAGCTGGACCGCCGCCGGATCCGCGAGCGGATGGCCAAGCTGCGCCGCCAGATCGGCGGGATGACCACCGCCCGCGAGACCAAGCGCTCGCGGCGCACGCAGCGCGAGGTCCCCGCCGTGGCCATCGCCGGATACACCAACGCGGGCAAGTCCTCGCTGCTGAACCGGCTGACCGGCGCGGGAGTGCTGGTCGAGGACTCCCTGTTCGCCACGCTCGACCCGACGGTCCGCAGGGCGCACACGCCCGACGGCCGCCTGTTCACGCTGGCCGACACCGTCGGGTTCGTCCGGCACCTGCCGCACCAGCTCGTCGAGGCGTTCCGCTCCACGCTGGAGGAGGTCGCCGACGCCGACCTGATCCTGCACGTGGTCGACGGCTCGCACCCCGACCCCGAGTCGCAGCTCGCGGCGGTGCGCGAGGTGATCGGCGACATCGAGGGCGCCCGCGACATCCCCGAGATCGTGGTCATCAACAAGGCCGACGCCGCCGACCCGGTGGTGCTGGCCCAGCTGACCGCGAAGGAGAACCACACCGTCGTGGTCTCGGCCCGCACCGGCGCCGGGCTCGACGAGCTGAGGGCCGTGATCGAGCGCGAGCTGCCCCGCTTCGACCAGGAGGTCAGGCTTCTCGTGCCGTACGAGCGCGGCGACCTGATCTCCCGGGCGCACAAGGAGGGCGAGGTCCTCGGCGTCGAGCACACCGGCGACGGCACGGTCCTGCACGCCAGGGTCCTGCCCGGCCTCTTTGCGGAGCTGGAGCGGACCGCGAAGCCGGTCGAGACCGCCGTCTGACCCGCGCCCTTCCGGCACGCCGTACCGTCCCGCCGGGGCGGTACGGCGAAGGCCCCGCGGTGGTGGCGGAGGGCCTCAGCGACGGGTCTCGCGACGGAACATCACCAGCGCCACGTCGTCCTCCCTGGCGCCGAACCGCTCGATCAGCCGGTCACAGAAGACCTCCAGGTCCTCCTTCACCTGCTCCGCCAGGTGCCGTACGATCTCCAGGCTCTCGTCGAGGAGCTTGTCGCGGTCCTCGATCAGCCCGTCGGTGAACATCAGCACCGAGCTTCCCTCGGCGACGTTCACCCGGTCGACCCGGTAGGTCTCCTCGGCCACCCCCAGCAGGAGGTTGCCCAGGCGGTGGTAGCGGGCCTGGCCGTCCGCGATGAAGAGGGGCGGGATGTGCCCCGCGTTCGCGATCTCCATCTCCCCGGTCGCCGGGTCGAGCAGGAGCAGGCACACGGTGGCGGTCATGCCGGGGTGGTAGCGCCGCAGCACCTCGTTGAGCAGCGCCATCGACGCGCCGAGGTCGGAGGTGCCGATGACGGAGGCACGCAGCGCGTGGCGCAGCTCCGCCATGACGGTGGCGGCCAGCAGCGAGTGTCCCTGCACGTCGCCGATGGCGATGAGCACCCGGTGGCCCAGCCGCAGGATCTCGTAGAAGTCGCCGCCGACCTCGACGTTGTCGACCGCCGGCTGGTAGCGCCAGCTGATCGCGAGCCCGGGGGTCTGGGGGATGCGCGTCGGCAGCAGGCTGCGCTGCAGGGTGAGGGCGATCGCGTGCTCCTCGGCGTACGCCCGCAGCGCGTCGACGGCGAGGGCGAGGGCCTGGCCGAGCTGGCGCAGCACGTTGGACTCGTCGGCGTCGAGCGGCGGCGACCCCTCCACCCCGAGGTAGACGGGGGGCCTGCCCAGCTTGGTGCGGCAGAGCACGGCCGAGACGTCGCCGCTGAGCGTCGCGTCGGGCATCAGATCCAGCCACTCGGCGGCCGGCACCGGGAAGACCTGCGTGCCCGCGGCGGCGCCCAGGGACATCGCGCTCAGCCTGGGCAGCGTGTCCGGCGCCGCGGCCTTGGCGACGGCGTCCTGCTGAGGGAAGGCGGAGAACCTGCGGGTCCGGCCGTCGGGGGGCAGGGCGAGCGTGCCCGCCTGCCGCCCGAGGATTCGCGAGGTTCCCTCGACGGCCGTGGCGAGGAGCTCGTCGAACGTCTCGGCGGAGTTCATCGAGAGCGTGACCTCGGTGAGGGTGGCGAGCCGCATGGCCATCAGCTCGGCCCGCTGCCGGGCGCGGTAGTAGCGCAGCGTGGCCTCGACCGTCGCGGCGAACTCGTCCGGTTCGACGGGTTCCGCCAGGTAGGCGTCGGCTCCGCGTTCGAGCCCCTGCGCCCGGTCGGCCGGGGTGATCGCCGCCCCGGAGATCTGGATGACCGGGATGGAGGACGTCGCCGGGTCCGCCTTGATCTGCTCGCAGACCTCGTAGCCGCTGATGTCGGGCAGCCGTACGTCCAGGACGACGAGGTCCGGCCGGAGCTCCCTGACCTTGACGAGCGCCTCCATCCCGCCGGTGGCCTGCACGACCTGGTGTCCCGAGCGCCGCAGCCAGCTCGACAGGATGTACAGCTTGGTCGGGGTGTCGTCCACGACCAGCACTGTCGCCCCGTTGTTACTCATCGGCGGTTCCGAGGGCGCTTCCGATCGCCTCCAGCAGGATGTCGCGACGGAGCGTCTGCTTGGAGATCATCATGTGTGCCCTCTCCGGAACCTGACGCGACGTGGCGACGGTCACGACGATCACGGGAACGTCGCGCAGCCGCTCGTCCGACATCCGCAGCATGAGCGCGGTACCGTCGAGGCGGGGCATGAGCAGGTCCACCAGCGCGATGTCGGGCGGGTTCTCCTCCATCATCTCCAGCGCCCTCAGACCGTCGGAGGCCTCGTCGATGTACGCGGCGAACCCGGTGAGCATCCGGCGTACGGTGGCGCGGAACTCCTCGTCGTCGTCCACGATGAGCACCCGGCCGACCACGGGAGCCCCGTCGTGCCGGTAGGGCAGCCGCAGGGTGGCCGTGGTGCCCGACCCGGCGACGCTGGCCAGGTGCAGCGCGCCGCCCAGCGCCTCCGCCAGCCGCCGGGCGTACGGCAGGCCGAGCCCGGTCCCCTTGCTCCGCACCTGGATCGGCCCGGGAACCTGGAAGAACTCCTCGAAGACGCGTTCCAGGTGCTCCTCGGGCACGCCTATCCCCGTGTCGGTCACGGTGAAGACCAGGTCGTGGGTGGCCGCTTCGAGGCTCACCTCCAGCTTGACCTCGCCGTGCTCGGTGAACTTCAGCCCGTTGGAGAGCAGGTTGCGCAGGATCCGGGTGAGCATCACCTCGTCCACCAGCATCTCCGGCGGCGCCTGCGAGACCTCCACCGTGAGCGTCACCCCGTCGTTGCCGGTGGTGGGGCGCAGCGTCATGCGCAGCCGTTCGGCCAGGGCCACCAGGTCGACCATGGAGGGCTGGGGGTCGAGTCTCCCCGCCTCGGCCTTCGCCATGTCGAGCAGCTCGCTCACCAGCGACAGCAGCGTCTCCGCCGAGGATCCGATGAGGTTGACCTGGTGGAGCTGCTCGGCGGCGAGCGGATCCCCTCCGGGGCCCACCAGCAGCCGGACCAGGCCGATGATCGAGTTGAGGGGGGTGCGCAGCTCGTGGCTGACGGTGGCCCAGAACCTGTTCTTCGCGTCGCTCGCCGCCCGGAGCTGCGCGGACTTCTCGTCCAGCTCCGCGTAGAGCGCCACGACGCCTCGGTTGGTCTCCTCCAGCTCCTCGGACAGCTGGTTGTAGAGCGCCAGCACCCCCTGGTTGGTCTCCTGCAGCTCGGTGTTGAGCTGCAGGACCTCCTCCAGGGTCTCGGCGAGCTCGCGGTTCTGCCTGCGCAGCTCGTCGAGGGCGGTGGTGGGCGCCGAGTCGGCGATCCTGGCGCGGATCTCCTCTGCCGAGAGTCTCGGCTTGCGGCCCTGCGGGAGCCGTTTGACCATGCTTATTCTTCCCTCGACGGGATCGAACTCGATGCGGTCGACGAGACGCCCCGCCAGCGTCACGCCGTCCGACGGACGGAAGTCGGTCTTCGCCGAGAAGTCGACGGCGACGAGCAGGGCGTCCCGCTCCAGCCGGAAGGAGACGGAGACGTCGATGCCGGCCTCGACGAACTCCCTGCCGATCTCGCTCAGCGCGGTGGCCACCCGGATCTGGTCCTGGGCCTCCAGCCCCACGCTCTCCGCCACCTCGCGGCCCAGCTTGCGCATGGCGAAGACGTCCTGGTCGTCCCGGACGTGGATCCGGACCAGCTCGTCCCCGGTCATACGCCCGGCCTCACGGCGACCACGCAGGCGTCGTCCCTGCGGGTCCCGGCGTCACGCAGCAGCGTGCCGGCGACGACGGAGGGGAGGCGCGTGACGAGCCCGGGGTAGGAGGTGATGTCCCAGCGTTCGGTCAGGCCGTCGGAGTGGAGCAGGACGACGCCGTGCCGCGGCAGGGTGTACTCGTACTGGCGCAGGGTTCTGGCCTTGTGCCCGGCGATGCCCGGGACGGAGATCATTCCCTGGCGGCCGTCGTTGTGGACGATCCAGGCGGAGACGTTGCCGAGGCCGGCGAAGCTCACCGTCCCCGTGGCGCCGTCGACGCGGGCCACGGCGACCGCGCCGCCCCTGGTGTGGCCGAGGCCGGTGTGGATGCGCTCCAGGACGGTTACCGGGGCGAGGTCCGCGTGCCGCAGGAACAGCCGTACCGCCTCCTGGGAGGCCTGCGCGGCCGCGGGGCCGTGGCCCAGGCCGTCGCAGAGCATCACGGTCGTCGTGGCGCCCTCCTCGGTGATCACGAACGAGTCGCCGCAGACGGTCTCGTCGCCGATCGGGCGGGTCAGGCCGCTCACCCGGGACGGGGGGCGCGGGGCGCCCTGCGCGACGAAGTACATGCCGAGCACGGTGCCCCGGCTGGGGATGGAGTGGACCTCGTACCCGGTGGCCATCCGGGCGATGCCGCCCAGCCCGATGCCGAGCGTGCCGGTGGTGGAGTAGCCGTCGCGCAGGGCACGCGAGACGTCCTGCATCCCCGGCCCCCGGTCGATCGCGAGGACCTCCACGGCCGAGTCCAGCTCCGGATGCGGGCGGATCAGCATGACCCCCTCGGTCGCGTGCTTGACCAGGTTCGAGGCGGCCTCGCTCACCGCGACGGCGACCCGCCCGGTGTCCTCCTCGCTGAACCCGCGGATCTCCGCGAGCGTCACGGCGGTACGGCGAAGTGCGCCGATCGCGCTGGCGTCCTCCGCCCGTACCCAGGTGTCGCGCTGGGAGTGGATCAGCGCGCCCATTTCGTCACCGTGATCAACGTGCCCTCACCGGGAGTCGACTCCAGGTCGAATTCGTCGACCAGGCGGCGGGAGCCGCTGAGGCCGAGGCCGAGGCCCCCGCCGGTGGTCCAGCCGTCGGTCAGTGCCTGCTCGATGTCCGGGATGCCGGGGCCGTTGTCGCTGAAGACCATCCGCAGGCCCTTCCGCACGCCCTTGTGGACGACCTCGACGCGCACCTGCCCGCCTCCGGCGTAGACCAGGGCGTTGCGGGCCAGCTCGCTGGCCGCGGTCACCACCTTGGTCTGGTCGACCAGGGACAGGCCCACGTTCACGGCGACGGTCCTGACGTGCTGGCGGACCAGCACGACGTCGCCGTTGACGTTGATGGGCAACTCCTCCGCGGTCGTCACCAGGCGGCCGTGGAGCGCTGGGAGCTCTCGATCTGGTTCAGCAGCGCGACGCCCTTCTCGAGGTTGAGCGCCGTGCGCACGCCGCCGAGGGAGAGGCCGAGCTCGACGAGGGTGATCGCCACCGCCGGTCGCATGCCGACGACGATCGTCTCGGCGTCGAGCATGCGGGAGATCGCCGCGATGGTGGCCAGCATCCGGCCGATGAAGGAGTCGACGATCTCCACGGCGGTGATGTCGATGATCACCCCTCGCGCGCCGGTCTCGACCACCTTCTCCGACAGGTCCTCCTGGAGCGCGAGCACGCTCATGTCCTGCAGGTCGATCTGGATGGAGACGATCAGGATGTCGCCGAGCTTGAGGATGGGGACGCGATCCATCAGCCCTCCACCGTCCGTACCGCGATGCGGGACTCCCCGCCCTTGACGAATTTGACGCCGCTCGCCCGCAGCGTGTGGGCCAGCGCGTCGGCGAGGGTGGCCTTGGTCACGATGTCGCCGAACTCGATGCCGAGGGTGACGATGGTGTGGGCGATCTGCGGCCGGATGCCGGAGATCACGCACTCGGCGCCCATCAGCCGGGCCGCCACCACGGTCTTGAGCAGGTGCTGGGCGACCTCGGTGTCGACGGCGGGCACGCCCGTGATGTCGATGACCGCGTGCTCGGAGCCGGTGTCGACGAGCGTCTGGAGCAGCTTCTCCATGACGACCTGGGTCCTGGCCGAGTCGAGCGTGCCGACCAGCGGCACCGCGACGATGCCCTCCCAGAGCTTGACCACCGGGGTGGACAGCTCCAGCAGCTGTTCCGCCTGATCGATGATGATCTTCTCCCTGGCCGCCGCGTAGCTCTCCATGGTGAAGAGCCCGAGGTCGTCGATTACCCGGGAGAACCAGATGAAACCTCGCACCGCCTCCGGGGAGCCGTCCTCCTCGACGATCTCGTAGAGCGCCTCCTTCAGGCCGAACACCACGGTCGCGGTCTCGGTCGGGGTGAATCCCTGGCGGGCGCGGTTTCGGGAGAGCTCGGCGAGCAGGCCGCGCAGGTCGCTGAGGTCGCCGGAGTCGCCGAACGACTGGCGCAGCGCCTGGTAGAGCTCGCGTAACTGGTCGGCCAGCCCTCCGTGATCCGCCTGATTGCCGGTCCCGCCGGTGGAGGAGCGGGCGATCTCAAGCCAGCGCTTGAGGATGCGCGCCTCGTGCTCCTGGAAAAGTTCTTCGATGCGACGCCGACCGGCGTCCGCGTGGACGGACAAGGCAACTCCCATGCGTACGACCTGGAGACAACTCGCACGAAAGGCTACATGGAACGTCCTGCTTACGACCCTTTTTGGGGGTTCGGCGGCCCGCTCGTGGTCAGAGCTTCGGGAGGGCGGAGCGACCAGGTCAGGCGACCGGCGCGGCCGTATCGCACCCCGGGTTTCGCGGTTGTGCCAGGGACGCGTGTCCCGCGCGGAGCCCCTGGAGGGCGGAACCCCCTGGAGGATCGCGGGCGGCCCCGGGGGAGCGGTGCGGAGGGGCGGTCGAGGGGTGATCGAGGGGTGATCGAGGGGTGATCGAGGGGCGATCGGGGGGCGTGAGCCCTGCGGATGTCAGCCTAGAGTGGTGGCGAACGGCGTTTCAATGGTGAAACTTGCATCGAGGGGCCCGGTAGGGCTGCACTACAAGAGCAAGAAAACGTACAAAAGCCTCAAAAGTGACAGTGGTCGCCCAAGGCTTGGATTGCTACCATAAGGCAAATCTAGCGAGATGTTATGACGCAAGTTGCTCTGGTGACTACTGTTACAAGCGATGAAGAAGTAGTCTGAGCTGTGGAAAGTTGCTCAACGCCACGCGTGATCGTCGAGCCGACGGGTGAGGTGCGGTCGCGGAGGGGCGGCGTTCTTCCCAATTAGCCTGTACAGCGGGCCGACTTGTGAAATAACGTAACTGAACTGAAATCGCCCGATCATGATCTCGGCGATACTGTCGCCGCACAGCAGATACGCGGATGAGAGCAGGAGACCCCCGATGCCGTCCGGACTCACAGCGGGTTTGAAGGGCACGGTGCCCGGCGACGTCCGGGGCGGCTCGCCCCGTCCGGGTGTGGTCCTCCTCCGCGTGTCTTCCCCTGAACACAAGGCGGTGATGCGATGACGGTCCGCCTCCTGACCAACATCGGCCGGCTCTGGACCGGAAACGACGTGTTCAGCAACGCGGCGATCCTCGTCCACAACGACCGGATCGCCTGGGTCGGCCGCGCCGCGGATCTCCCGCAGAGCGTGCCCGGTGTCGTCGACGACATCGTCGACGACGACCACGTCGAGAACCTGGGCGGCGCGCTGGTCACCCCCGGCCTGATCGACGCGCACACCCATCCGGTCTACGCGGGAAACCGCTACGCCGAGATGGCGATGCGCTCCAGCGGTTCCACCCCCTCCGCGATCACCGCGGCGGGCGGCGGCATCGGCTCCACCGTGACGGTCACCCGCGGCACCGACCCCTGGACGCTCTGCAACGGCGTCCGCGAGCGGCTCCGCGACTGGCTGCTCAGCGGTACCACCACCATCGAGGCCAAGACCGGCTACCACCTCACCCGTGACGGTGAGCTGGCCGACGTGCGACTCCTGCGCGAGCTGGAGAAAGAGCCGATGATGCCGCGGGTGCACGTGACCTTCATGGCCGCGCACGTCGTCCCGCCCGAATACTTCGGCCGCCAGCGCGACTACGTCGAGGCCGTGGGCGCCTGGTGCGCCGACGCCGCCGCGGCGGGAGCCGACGGTGTCGACGTCTACTGCGACGAGGGCCACTTCACCGCGGAGGAGGCCCGCTGGGTCCTGGCCTCCGGGCGCAACGTCGGCCTGCTGCCCCGCCTGCACGCCGGTGCCTACACCCGGCGCGGCGCCGTCCAGCTCGCCGCCGAACTCGGCTGCGCCTCCGCCGACCTGCTCCACCACACCACCGACGAGGACATCGCGATCCTGGCCCGCTACGGCGTCCCCGCCGTGGTCTGCCCCGGGACCGCCCTCCAGCGTGGCAGCCTGCCTCCGGTCCGCCGGATGCTCGCCCAGGGGGTCACGGTGGCCCTCGGCAGCGACCACAACCCCGGGCACTGCGGCATCACCTCGATGTCCCTGGTCATCAGCCTCGCCGTCGCGGCCTTCGGGATGAGCGTCGGCGACGCCCTCCGGGCCGCCACCCTCGGTGGTGCCACGGTCCTCGGCGCTCCCGATCGCGGCGTTCTCGCCCCCGGCCGCCTGGCCGACATCGTCCAGTGGGACGCCGACCACGAGGGCGCCTTCGCCTGGGCCTTCGGCCTCAAGCCCCGCCGGGTCTGGCGCGGCGGCACCCCCGTCCAGTAGTTCCCCGTTCCGGGAGTTCCGCTCCCGGAACCGAACCCCTGTCCGCCCTGCCGGTCCCTTTCGCCTGTCGGCGAGCCCTTCCCCCGGGGGTCTCCCGTCGGCGCGACCCCTCGCCGCTCACGAGCGGTTCGGCGTCGTCCACGAAGGGCTCCTCGTCGCTCGCGGGGGGCGGAGGCCGATCCCGTCTCCTTCGCGTGATCTCCGCCACGTAATCTCTGGACATGTCTCCACCGGTCGCCGTCGTCACGGACTCCACCGCCTACCTCCCGCCTGAGGAGATCTCCCGCCGGGGAATCGTCGTGGTGCCGCTCCAGATGGTCGTGGGAGGCCGGCCGCTCGACGACACGGCGTGGATCGAGGGCGCGAGCATGGGCGACGCACTGCGCGAACGGGGCCAGGTGACGACCTCCATGCCCGCCCCGCGCCGTTTCGCGGACGCCTACGCCGAGGCGGCGGCCCGGGGCGCCACCGGCATCGTCTCCATCCACCTGTCGGCGGAGATGTCCGGTACGGTCGAGGCCGCCCGCGCGGGGGCCGAGCATTCCCCCGTCCCGGTCGACGTCGTCGACAGCAGGTCCATCGCCATGGGGCTCGGGTTTCCCGTCCTCGCCGCCGCGAGCGCCGCCGCACGGGGCGCGACACGGACCGAGGTGGCGGACGCCGCCCGCCGCCGCGCCGAGTCGGTCCGCAGCTTCTTCTACGTCGACACCCTGGAGTATCTCCGCAGGGGAGGCCGGATCGGCGCGGCGGAGACCCTCCTCGGCTCGGCACTGATGATCAAGCCGATTCTGCACATCTCCGACGGCACGATCGTTCCCCTGGAGAAGGTCCGTACGGCGAGCCGTGCCATCGCCCGCCTCGAAGACCTCGCGGTCGAGGCCGCGGGCACGGGCCCGGTGGAGGTCGCCGTCCAGCATCTCGCCACCCAGTCCCGCGCCGACACCCTGGCCGCACGGCTGCGACGGCGCGTTCCCGCCCTCGCCGACATCATCGTCGTCGAGGTCGGCCCGGTGATCGGCGCACACGTCGGCCCCGGCATGCTCGGCATCACCATCTCCGCCGGAGAGCCTCTGGTGTCCACGAATCCGTGAGATCCACCGATCCGTAGAACAACCCCTTTACCCTCTTACTCCCTCACCCCTTTATCCCCAGAACGGGATTCGGTGAAAGTGCGCTCGCCGCCGTCTCCGTAACGTCCTGCGGGTGCGGACCACAGGCCAGAACACCGAGTGTTTCCAAGCAGAGTCACGGCTGCGGACTCTGACCGGGAGCGGATCACCCGACCCGGTGCCCCCGCCATGCCGTCCGGCCGGCGTGCCGCGCCCGGGCAGGCACGCACGGCCAGGCGGTCAGGGCGAGCCGGAGGACGTCGTCGTCCACGGCGGTCCCGCCGCGAGCATGCGTTCGGCGCCCATCCCTCCGTCCTTCGAGGCGCTTCGCAAGGTCGTGGCCACCCAGAGGGTCGCGCTCGGTCCTGACCGCCCAGGGTTGCGCCTCCTGCTGCTCGTCGCCCTGGTGGCCACCGTCGCGGGCGGCGTGTACGCCTGGTGGTCCCAGCCGGAGCCCGAGCCCTTGGCCCCACCTACGCCGGTCGCCGGGTCACCGCTGTCGGCGCCCGTCACCGCTTCGCGGCAGCGGCCCGCACCGGTCGCCGAGCTGACCGTTCATGTGACGGGTAAGGTCCGCCGGCCCGGGGTGATCACGTTGCCCGGTGGTTCACGGGTCGCCGACGCGGTCCAGGAGGCCGGGGGCGTCCGTGGAGCAGCCGCCACGGGATCCCTCAATCTCGCGCGCAAGCTCGTCGACGGCGAGCAGATCGTCGTCGGCCTTTCCGGCACGGCCGCCGCGGCGGCGCCCCCGGTGAATCCGGTGAATCCCGTGGATCCCGCCAGCGCCGTCGTCGACCTCAACACCGCCACCCCCGAGCAGCTTGAGCAGCTACCGGGCGTGGGCGAGGTGCTCGCCCAGCGGATCGTCGAATACCGCGACGCGCACGGCGGCTTCCGTTCCGTCGAGCAGCTCCGCGACGTGAACGGGATAGGTGACCGGAAATACGCAGAGATGCGGGACAAGACCCGTGTTTGACGCCCCGGCCGCGAGGGCGGTCATGACGCGGTTCGCCCCGTTCGGCGGCTCCAGAGGATACGGGAGGTCGTCCGGAGGGGGCGGGGGGCCGGGAGACCCGGACGGTTCCGGAAAGGAGCAGGGGTGGCGCGCGCATGCCACGCAGCTGGTCCTTCCGGCGGCGGTCTCGTGGATGACCGCCCTCGTCCTGCTGGGCCGCTCGGCCGCGACCGGTGCGGTGACGGCCGGTCTCATGGCCGCGGGTGCCCTGGCCGTGGCCGTCCTGACCCCGGCTCAGAGAGCGGCGGGCCCGCGGAACGCGGTGATCGCGGTCCTGGGATGCGCCGCCGCGGTGGCGGGGTCGGTGGCCTTCCGGGTGCACGCGGTCGGTACGGGCCCGGTCGCCGACCTCGCGGGCAGGAACGCCTCGGCGACGGCCGAGGTGGTGGTGACCGACGACCCCCGGGCGACGAGCCGACAGGGAGGGCCTTTCCCGCGCGAGAGTTTCGTGGTGCCCGCCCGGGTCGAGGCGGTCGGGACGGGAGCGGGAAGGGCGATGCTGCGGGCTCCGGTGGTGCTGTTCGTCTCGGGCGCCGAATGGCGCTCCCTGCTGCCCAGCCAGCGGGTGGAGGTCAGCGGGCGCTTCGGCCGGGCCGACCCCGGAGAGCTGCTCGCGGCGGTGGTGCTGGTCAGGGGAGCGCCTCGGGTCCTGAGCGGGCCCTCCTGGGAGCAACGCGCGGCCGGGGCACTCAGGTCGGGGTTGCGGGAGGCGGCCGACGTGTTGCCACCGGAGCAGCGCGGGCTGTTGCCGGGCCTGGTCGTCGGTGACGTGTCCCGGATGGACGAGCAGGTCAAAGCCGACTTCAAGGCGGCGGGCCTCAGTCATCTCCTCGCGGTCTCCGGCGCGAACCTCGCCGTCGTGGCGGGGGCGGCGGTCGCGCTGGCCAGGACGGCCGGGCTGCCGCTCGCGGCGCGGGCGGTGCTGGCGGCGGCGGCCATGGTCGCCTTCGCGGTCGTCGCCCGGCCCTCGCCCAGTGTGCTCAGAGCCCTCCTGATGGGCGGGGTCGCCGCCCTCGCCCTCGGCACGGGCCGCTCGCGCGACGGCGTCGCGGCCCTGTCGGTGACGGTCCTGGGGCTGGTCTTCTTCGTCCCCGGCCTCGCCCGCTCCTACGGCTTCGCCCTGTCGGTCTTGGCCACCGCGGGCATCCTGGTCCTCGCCCCGGGCTGGCGCGACAGGCTCTCGACCCGCATGCCCCGGTGGCTCGCCGAGGCGACCGCCGTGGCAGCCGCCGCCCAGGTCGCCGTCACCCCCGTCCTGGTCCTGATGTCGGGACAGCTCGCGCCGGTGGCGATCCCGGCCAACCTGCTCGCGGGCCCGGCCGTGGCCCCCGCCACCCTGCTCGGCTTCGCGGTGGCGCTGATCGCCCCCCTGCACATGGGGCTCGCCCAGCTGCTGGTCCGACCGGCGGGGCTGGCCACCGGATGGATCATCGAAGTGGCCGAGCACACCGCGCCGCTCCCGCTGGGCGTGATCCCGTGGCCTGGCGGCGTCACCGGGCTGCTCCTGCTGGCCGGTGCCGTGCCACTCGCCGTGCTGGTGCTGCGGCACCGGGGGCCACGCCTGATCGTCCTGGCGGTCCTCACCGGCCTGGTTCTCGCCGTGACGGTGGCCGCGCCGATCGTGGCACGCTGGCCGCCCCGTGGATGGCTGCTCGTGGCCTGCGACGTCGGCCAGGGAGATGCTCTGCTCGTCGCCGCGGGGCCGGGGCGGGCCGTGGTGGTGGACGCGGGTCCTGACCCGGTGCCGGTGGACCGCTGCCTGCGCTCCATGGGGGTCGTGGAGGTGCCGCTGGTCGTTCTCACCCATCCGCACCTCGACCATGTGGGAGGTCTCGACGGTGTCTTCCGCGGGCGCGCCGTGGGAGCGGTGGTGGTGACCCCGCACGGTGCCGGAGAGCGCGAGGGGGTGAGGCTGAGCACGGATCTCGCCCGCCGCCACGTGGTCGAGTGGGCGGCGAGGCCCGGTGCGAGCTGGCGGTTCGGGCCCTCGGAACTCACCGTCATCGGTCCGACGGCCGAGGCCTCCCCGCCCGGCGCGGGCGAGGGGGCGGCCGTCAACAACGCCAGCGTCGTGGTGCACGTCCGCTGGGCCGTGGGGTCGGCCCTGCTCAGCGGAGACGTGGAGACCGAGGCTCAGGCCGAGCTGCTCCGGCGTGGCCTGCCGCCCGCCGAGATCCTCAAGGTTCCGCACCACGGATCGGGCAGGCACGACCCCGCCTTCCTCGCCGCCTCCGGTGCCCGTGCCGCCCTGATCAGTGTGGGGGCGGACAACGGCTACGGTCACCCCGCCCCGTCGACCCTGGCGGCGCTGCGCCGGCTCGGCGTGCGCGCCTACCGGACGGATCTGTCGGGAGACCTCGCGGTGGTGGTCCGCGAGGGCGCTCTGGCGGTCATCGCCCGGGGGCGCGCGGCCCCGTCGGCGGGCGGGCGCCAGGCACCCGGCCCGGGACGACAGGGGTGAACAGGGACGAGCAGGGGCGAGCTTCGGCCACGTGGTGCGGGTCAGGCGCCGGTTCTGGCCGGGCGGCGGAACTCGGTGTCCACGTCGGCGGCGTAGACCGACCGGCTGCAGCTCGCGCAACGGTACATGATCGGCCCCTCGTCGAGGGACGTTCCGCAGCGGGGGCAGGCGTGGCGGCGAATGGTGGAGTTTGTCATGGTTCTCACCTCCTGTGTTGTTCTCATGGTGCCTGGCGGCACCTGCATTTCGATTGCGAACGACTTGCCGGTGCCCATCCGGTCACCGGGGCATGGCATGCTGCTCGACATGGCGGCAACCGATCCGGCACCCGTGATCCTGATACTCGGCGACGAGGAGCTCCTGGCCGACCGTGCGGTGAGCGAGGTGACCTCGGCGGTCAAGGCCGCCGACCCGACCGCCGAGGTGCACGACCTCCCCGGCTCGAAGATGGAGCTCGGAGAGCTCACCCGCATGACGTCGCCCTCCCTGTTCGGCGACAGGTCCGTGGTGGTCGTCCGCTCGGCCCAGGACCTCGGCAAGGACGTCATCGCCGAGGTCGTCTCCTACGCGGCCCACCCGGCGGACGAGACCGTGCTGGTCCTCGTCCACCCAGGAGGTGTCAAGGGGAAGGCCCTGGTCGACGGGGTCAAGAAGGCCGGAGCCCAGGTGGTCTCCGTCACCAAGGTGACCAAACCGGCCGAGCGTCTGGCGTTCGTCAAGGCGGAGCTGAAGCGGGCCGGGCGCACCATCGGGGCCGACGCCGCCGCCGCGCTCCTCGACGCCGTGGGCAACGACCTGCGTGAGCTGGCCGCCGCGTGCAGCCAGCTCGCCTTCGACACTCCCGGCAAGGCGATCGACGAGGCCGCCGTCGCGCGCTACCACCGGGGCAGGGCCGAGGTGAGCGGGTTCACCGTGGCCGACTCGGCCGTCGAGGGGCGGCTGGGCGACGCCCTGGAGCAGCTGCGCTGGGCGCTCTCGACCGGTACGGCACCGGTCCTGCTGGTGAGCGCGCTCGCCGGAGGGCTGCGCTCGCTGGCCAAGGTGGGAGGCGCGCCCCGCAACCTCCGGGGCGGCCAGCTCGCCAGCCATCTCGGCATGCCGCCCTGGAAGATCGACCGAGTCCAGCGGCAGCTGAACGGCTGGGGCCCCGAGGGGCTCGCCCGTGCGATCCAGGCCGCCGCCACCGCCGACGCGCAGGTGAAGGGCGGCGGGGCCGACCCCGCGTACGCGCTGGAGCACATGGTCCAGACCGTGGTCGCCAGCCGCACGGGGCGTTAGGCGCACCGGGGGAGAGCCAGCCTGAGACACAGGCTGGACGTTGGGCGGCCCGTCTGAGACACACGAGACCGGGGTGTCGGACGTACGGGAGAGCCCGCCTGAGACGCGAGACCGGGGGCATTCGGCGGCCCGCCGAGACGCGCGAGACGGGGCGTTGGACGCGCCGGAGAGCCCGCCTGAGACGCGAGACAGGGCGTTCGGGCGCACCGGGGAGAGCCCGTCCGGGCCGAGAGACGGGCGTTCGGGCGCACCGGGAAACCGGCCGGAGACGCAAGAACGCCGCATCCCCGAGGGGTGCGGCGTTCGCGAGAACTGGAGCTACTTGGCGACCGACAGGGTGGCGACGCGCTGGGCGATCGCCGACTTGCGGTTGGCGGCCTGGTTCTTGTGAATCACGCCCTTGCTGGCGGCCTTGTCCAGCTGACGGGAGGCGGCGCGCTGCAGCACGGCGGCCTCTTCGACGTTACCCTGGTCGGCGGCCTCGCGGAACTTGCGGATGGCCGTCTTCAGGGAAGACTTGACAGCCTTGTTACGCAGCCGGGCCTTCTCGTTCTGCCGGTTGCGCTTGATCTGGGACTTGATGTTCGCCACGAAGAAGCCTCGGTGAATGTCGTTGGATGGGGCGCGCGGGCAGAGAGGGCGCGCCACACGCAGTTGACTAGGCTACCAACTGCCGTGGCCGACACTCAAATCGACAGGCCGGGCAGAAGGATGCCTGATCAGTTTAGCGTGTGGTCATGATGGCTCGGACCGGAATGCTCACGGCTTGAACCAGAACTTCTCGTACTCCGCCCAGTCCTCCTTGGTGGCGGCGAAGTCGACGTAGAGCGCCAGGCCGAACCGCTCGCGCGGTTTGCCGTACGAGGTCAGCGCCAGCCGGGCGCCCCTGGCCGCCTTCTCGACGCTCTCGGCCTCGTCCGCCCAGGAGACGCCGTGGTCGTGATAGGCCGGGGCGCCGATCAGCACCGTCTTCTCCTCGGGGACGAGGTCCAGCGCCAGCGAGCTCTGCCGTACGACGTAACCGCCGTAGACGGAGGGGAAGGGGAGGTAGGAGTCGTAGGTCATGATCGCCACCTGGTCGGTGAGCTTCGCCACCTGGCGGAAGTACTCGGGGGACCAGTACTTGTCGTGGCCGGTGGCGGCGCGCGCGGCCGGGCGGACGAGCGGGAACGGCTCGATCTGCGGGGTCGAGGTGGAGAGCAGGCCGTCGCCCACGATCGCGCGGGTCCGGGTCAGCAGGTCGAGGAAGTCGGTGTCGCCGTCGCCGATCGGCTCGAAGTTGTAGTGGACGCCGTCGAAGCCGAGCGCGGTGATCGCGCGGGCGCCGTCCAGCACGCGCTGCCTGGAGGCCGCGTCGTCGAGGTCCAGGACGCCGTCGACCTTCTGGCCGAGCCAGGCCGACACCCTGATCTTGGGGAGTTCCTCGCGCCACCACCTCAGGAAGTCGGCCGCCTTCGGATATTTGCCGGCGGGTAGTGTCCCGTCGGGGTCGAACGGGCCAGAATGGACGTACACGTCCTTGATCCCGGTCTTTCGCAGCCGGGCGGCGAGGGTGCGCACGTCCTCGGCCGTCTTGCGGCCGTCGACCCACGCGTGGCCCAGCCACAGGGCGTCGTGGCCGGTCGTCTTCGCCCATGGGGCGGGTGTCCCGGTAAACTGCAGGGTGAGGGTGGCCACGGCCACTCCTGGAAGCGCGAGGAGCAGGGCCGCCACCATAGCGAGAAACCGCAGGCCGCGCCGTGCTCTGGTCCGGGCAATCACCCGGACATGTCACCATGGAAGACGGCTGGCATGCCAGCCGTGTGATCGTCATCAATCTGTTGAAACGGACCCCGGTGCGCATTCAGCCTGGCCAGACCGACCCCGCTGTGCTCCGCAACTTCTGCATCATCGCGCATATCGACCATGGCAAGTCGACACTCGCCGACCGCATGCTGCAGATCACCGGAGTGGTCGACGACCGTTCCATGCGCGCCCAGTACCTCGACCGGATGGACATCGAGCGCGAGCGCGGCATCACGATCAAGTCGCAGGCGGTCAGGCTGCCGTGGAAGGTCGGCGACACCGACTACGTCCTCAACATGATCGACACCCCCGGGCACGTCGACTTCACCTACGAGGTCTCCCGGTCGCTCCAGGCGTGTGAGGGCGCGATCCTGCTGGTCGACGCCGCGCAGGGCATCGAGGCGCAGACGCTGGCCAACCTCTACCTGGCCATGAACAACGACATGACGATCATCCCGGTGCTCAACAAGATCGACCTGCCGGCCGCCCAGCCGGAGAAGTACGCCGCGGAGATCGCCCACCTCATCGGCTGCGAGCCGGAGGACGTGCTGAAGGTCTCCGGCAAGACCGGCATCGGCGTCCGCGAGCTGCTGGACCACGTGGTGGCGAACATCCCGGCCCCGGTCGGCGACGCCGACGCGCCCGCCCGCGCGCTGATCTTCGACTCGGTGTACGACACCTACCGCGGCGTGATCACGTACGTCCGGGTGATGGACGGCCACCTGGGCAAGCGTGAGCGCATCCTGATGATGTCCACCGCCGCGGCCCACGAGACGCTGGAGATCGGCGTCATCTCGCCCGAGCCGAAGATCGCCGACCAGGGGCTCGGCGTCGGCGAGGTGGGCTACCTGATCACCGGCGTGAAGGACGTCCGCCAGTCGCGGGTCGGTGACACGGTGACCTCCGTGACACGTCCGGCCCTCCAGGCGCTCAGCGGGTACGAGCACCCCAAGCCCATGGTCTTCTCCGGCCTGTATCCGATCGACGGGGACGACTACCCCGACCTCCGCGAGGCCCTGGACAAGCTCCAGCTCAACGACGCCGCCCTGGACTACGAGCCGGAGACCTCCGCGGCCCTGGGCTTCGGGTTCCGCTGCGGCTTCCTCGGCCTGCTCCACATGGAGATCGTCCGCGAGCGGCTGGAGCGCGAGTTCAACCTCTCGCTCATCTCCACCGCGCCCAACGTGGTCTACCGGGTGATCATGGAGGACGGCAAGGAGGTCGTCGTCACCAACCCCTCGGAGTTCCCCACCGGCAAGGTGGAGAAGGTCTTCGAGCCGATGGTCAAGACGACCGTGCTCGTCCCCTCGGAGTTCATCGGCGCCATCATGGAGCTCTGCCAGAACCGCCGGGGCAACCTGCAGGGCATGGACTACCTGTCCGAGGACCGTGTCGAGATCCGCTACACCATGCCGCTCGGTGAGATCATCTTCGACTTCTTCGACCAGCTGAAGTCCCGGACGCGCGGCTACGCCTCGCTGGACTACGAGCCCTCGGGCGAGCAGGAGTCGGACCTGGTCAAGGTCGACATCCTGCTCCAGGGCGAGGCCGTCGACGCCTTCAGCGCCATCGTCCACCGGGAGAAGTCGTACGCCTACGGGGTCGAGATGGCGAAGAAGCTGCGCGAGCTCATCCCCAGGCAGCAGTTCGAGGTGCCGATCCAGGCGGCCATCGGTGCCCGGGTCATCGCGCGTGAGAACATCCGCGCCATCCGCAAGGACGTCCTCGCCAAGTGCTACGGCGGCGACATCTCCCGCAAGCGCAAGCTGCTGGAGAAGCAGAAGGAGGGCAAGAAGCGGATGAAGATGGTCGGCCGCGTCGAGGTGCCCCAGGAGGCGTTCGTCGCCGCGCTGTCCACCGAGTCCTCCACGGACAAGAAGAAGTAGGCGGCCCGCCCCCGGCCGGCCGGGGGCGGAAACGTGCGGGCGAGGCCGCTGATGACCCAGATCACGCGGCCCCGCCCGGTATGAGAGGGTCGATCAGCGCAGGACGCTGTAGAGCGCCGAGGTGAGCGACGCCCTGGTGTCGTCCTGGTCGATGGACCACATCATCGAGCCGCCGAGGCCCTTCAGGCGGATGTAGGCCGCCTTCTGCAGCAGCGAGGCCGGGTCGTCGTAGGACCAGAACTCGTTGCCGTCGTAGAGCCACACGGTCCCGGTCAGCAGGTCGCGGTAGCGCTTGCCGGGCTTGTTCGCGAGGATCTTGTAGTCCTCGCTCCCGGCGGCGAAGGTGCCGGGAGCGGGGCCGGTGGCGGTGCCGTACAGGCCGTTCTTCCCGCCGGTGACGCCGGTCCAGCCCTGGCCGTACGCCGGTACGCCCACCACGATCTTCTTGGCGGGCGCGCCGCGTGTCAGGTAGTCGCGGACGGTCTGGTCCACGCTGTACTTCACCGGGTTGGGGTCGCGCCGGTCGGTGAACAGGTTGCCGTTGTGGCCGGTGACGGTCTCCCACGAGCCGTGCAGGTCATAGCCCTGGACGGTGGCGAAGGTGAGCTGGCTGAAGACGTCGCGGACCTCGAAGCCGGCGTCGATCTTCGCGGCGGCGGCGGGCAGGAAGGCGGTCAGCTCGGTACGCCGGTCGAACTCGTTCATCTGGCGGCGGAGCTCGGTGACGAACAGGGTGAAGTTCCGCTTGTCCTCGGGACGGATGATGTTGCCGACCTCGCCGGAGGAGCCGGGCCACTCCCAGTCGAGGTCGATGCCGTCGAACACGCCCGCCCCGGTACCGGCCGCGGTACCGGGCAGGTTGCCCTTGAGCCACAGGTCGATGCAGGAGGAGGCGAGCTTGGCGCGGCCCTCGGGGGTGAGCACCGCGTCGGAGAAGTACTTCGAACCGGTCCAGCCGCCGAGGGAGATCAGCGCCTTGAGACCCGGGTGCTTGGCCTTGAGCTTCCTCAGCTGGTTCAGGTTGCCGTTCAGCGCCTGGCCCTCGGCGTCGGCGACGCCGTCCACGCTCTGCTCGGCGGGCACCGGGCGCTGCCAGTCGGCCCACGGGTCGGGGGAGTAGCAGTCGCCTCCGGCGTTGACGAAGCCGAAGGCGTAGTTGATGTGGGTCAGCTTGGCGGCGGCGCCGCTGGTCTCCATGTCCTTGACGTGGTAGTTGCGGCCGTAGACGCCCCACTGGATGAAGTAGGCGACCCGCTTGTAGCGGTCACCGTGTCCCTGGGATCCCTGGGATCCCTGGGGTGCTCGGGCCTGGGCCGGGGCCGGTAGGGCCACCGCCGCGAGACCCGCGGCGAGGGCTGCCGCGATCACTTTACGGAGGAGTCTCTGCACGGGCTTCTCCACTGCTTGGAATAGTAACTTATAGGAAACTTTCCTTTAAGTTTCCCCGGATCGTAGACCTGCGTGATCTGGCCGTCAACGGCCAACGGCGTTTTGACCGGTGGACGGCGGGACGCTTCGGCTAACTTGGTAAGGCATGGAGCAGCAGGCGTTCTGCAACCGATGTGGCACCCCTGTGCGCGGGCTGTCGCGATGCCCCAGGTGCGGGGTGCCGACGCGGGGTCAGCCTCCGCCGGACCAGTCCCCGTCGGCCCGGGTCCCACCGGCTCAGCCCCAGCGGGGCGCTCCTTCCGGCGGGTCCCGCGTCCCGCCCGAGGAGTGGCGGCAGGATCCCGCCGACTGGCAGCAGCACCTCCCCCCGGAAGAGCGGCCCTGGCGCCCCCCGGTGGGGGACCCGCCCTCGGCGCCGCCAACGCCACCGGACCGGGGCCGGGACCGGCCGCCCCGTGGGGATCGCAAGGTCTGGCCACTGGTGGCGACGGTCACGGTCCTCGCGATGGCGCTGGTCACCGCCGGAGCCTTCTGGCTCGCCCCACGAGACGGCCCCACGTCCGTGGCGGGCGGCATCGGGGCGGCGACGACGGCCGGCGACCGGGCGGCGGCCGAGGCCGGGACGCCCGCGGCGGGGCGCGCCCCCCAGGGGCCCCGGGACGCCGAGACCCAGGCCAGGGTCCTCGACGCCCTGCTCGCCGACAGCGGCGGTTCCAGATCGGGCCTCGGCTCGGCCCTCGATCAGCTGCGTTCCTGCGAGGGCACCGCCACCGGGCTCGCCACGCTCCAGCGGATCACCGCCGCCCGCCGCGAGCAGGTGGTCCAGGTCAACGCGCTGGACACCGGCGAGCTCGACGGCGGCGACGCGGTCAAGGCGCGCCTCATCAGGGCCCTGACCGCCTCGTTCGACGCCGACGAGGCGTTCCTCGCCTGGGCGACCCGCCAGGAGGCCGAATGCGACCGGGCCTGGAGCGGCGACGACGACTACCGGCGGGGCCTCGCCTTCTCCGGCGAGGCGACCACGGCCAAGCGGGGCTTCCTGAAACTGTGGAACCCCCTCGCCCGGAGATACGGCCTGCCGGTGCGCGACGAGCACGAGATCTGACGCCCGAGAGCCCGCAGGAGGCGATCCGGCACGCGGCGCGGCCCTCGCCCGCGGCACGAGGGGCAGGCCGGGGCCGGGGCCTCCGGTGGTTCGGCTCCGGGCCGCCCGGCGCTGCCGAGCACCGGATCCCCGGCGCCCCCGAGTACCGCACCTCGGCGTACCGGGCATCGCGGAGGAGGCGGCAGACTTGGGGCGTGCCATCCACACTTCCCGACG
Source organism: Streptosporangium vulgare (assembly GCF_042428775.1). Lineage (NCBI taxonomy): Bacteria > Bacillati > Actinomycetota > Actinomycetes > Streptosporangiales > Streptosporangiaceae > Streptosporangium > Streptosporangium vulgare. Next base: position 286,044 of record NZ_JBHMBS010000009.1, read on the forward strand.
GGGATCCCGTGCCCGCCTCGGGTGAGCTGCCGGAGAGCGCGCTCGCCGGGCTCGGCGAGCGGCCCTTCGGCTTCTACGTCCACATCCCCTTCTGCGTGACCCGCTGCGGTTACTGCGACTTCAACACCTACACGGCCTCCGAGCTCGGCCCCGGCGCGTCGCAGAAGGACTACGCGGACACCGCCGTCGACGAGGTGCGCCGGGCGCGGGCCAACCTCGGCGACGCGCGCCTTCCCGTTGAGACCGTCTTCTTCGGCGGGGGGACCCCCACCCTGCTCCCCGCCGGGGACCTCGTACGGATCCTGCGGGCGATCGAGGAGGAGTTCGGGCTCGCACCCGGCGCCGAGGTGAGCACCGAGGCCAACCCCGAGTCGGTGGACCCCGCCTACCTGGCGGAGTTGCGCGCGGGCGGGTTCAACCGGATGAGCTTCGGGATGCAGAGCGCCCGCGAGCACGTGCTCCAGGTGCTGGACCGCCGCCACACCCCCGGCCGCCCGGCGCGGGCGGTACGGGAGGCGAGGGAGGCGGGGTTCGACCACGTCAACCTCGACCTGATCTACAGCACACCGGGGGAGAGCGACGACGACTGGCGCGCGTCGCTGGCCGCGGCGATCGAGGCGGGCCCCGACCACGTCTCCGCGTACTCGCTGATCGTCGAGGACGGGACGAAGCTGGCCGCCAGGATCAGGCGCGGCGAGCTCCCGATGCCCGACGACGACGTGGCCGCCGACCGTTACCTGATCGCCGACGCCATGCTGGCCGAGGCGGGGTTCGAGTGGTACGAGGTGTCCAACTGGGCGACCTCGGAGGCCGGGCGCTGCCGGCACAACCTGCTCTACTGGACCGGCGGCGACTGGTGGGGCGTCGGCCCCGGGGCGCACAGCCACGTCGGCGGCACCCGCTGGTGGAACGTGAAGCACCCCGCGGCCTACGCCCAGCGGCTGGCCGCGGGCACCTCGCCCGCGCACGCGCGCGAGGTGCTGGGTCCCCGGGACAGGGCGGTGGAACGGCTGATGCTGGAGCTGCGGCTCGTCCGGGGCTTCCCGCTCGCGGAGCTGGAACGCCCCCCGGTGGTCGCCCGCGCGCTGGCCGACGGCCTGCTGGAGGTGGAGCCGTTCAAGGCGGGCCGCGCGGTGCTCACCCTGCGTGGCCGCCTGCTGGCCGACGCCCTGGTCCGCGATCTCACCTGAGGCTCCGTCCACCCGCTCGCCGGCACCCGGCTCGCGACCTCGCCCGAGGCTCCGCCCGGGACCTCGTTCGAGGCTTCGAGGTTCCGCCCGGGACCCGGGCAGGTCAGCTGACGAAGCGGATGTTCACCGGATAGCGGTATCTCTCTCCCCGGTTGGCCGCCACCGCGGCGACGATCGCCATGACGATCGACCCGATCCAGAGGAAGAACATCAGCACGAAACCGATGAACACGAACGCCAGGATCCAGGAGACGAAGTAGAGGATCAGCACCGTGAGCTGGAAGTTGAGTGCCTCGGCGGCCTGGTCGCGGGCGTAGGGAGACTCGTCCTTCTTCGCCAGATAGAGCACCAGCGGGCCGACGAAGGAGGTGAGCAGGCCCAGCAGGTGGGCGAGCATCGCCATGGTGGTGTCGTCGCTGCCCGGCCGCGCGCCGTACGTGCCCGGTGGGGCCGGGTAGCCGTATCCCGGCGGGGAGCCGTAGACGCCGTACTGGGAGTATCCGGGCTGCGGGCCTCCCCGGTGGCCGTTCTGGTAGCCGCCGGCGTCGTACGGGGAGGCGGGCGGCGGGTAGCCCCCGTACCTCGGGTCCGGTCGGCCGTACCCCTGGCCGGGCTGCCCGTGTCCCTGGCCGGGCTGCCCGTGTCCCTGACCGGGTGATCCGTACTCCTGGCCGGGCCGGCCGTATCCCGGATCCGGCGGGCCGTATCCCCGGCCGGGCGTGCCGGTCTCCTGGCCCGGCCGGCCGTGTCCCCCGCTGGAGGGCGGGGCGCTCTGGCCCGGCCACGTGTGGCCGGGCTGGGGGTCGCCGACGCGCCGGGTCCGGTCGTCGCCCGGCGGGTCCTCGGGGTTCTCGCTCATGTCCCCTCCTGATGGGTTGACGGCCTAGCCATCCTCGCCGGGAACCGTCACGAAGTCGATCAGCTCCTCGACGGGGCCGAGGAGCTCAGGCTCCAGATCGGCATATGTCGTGACCGATCCGAGAATGCGGCGCCATGCCGTGGCGGGCTCCACGTTCCAGCCCAGCGCGGCGACGACGCCCTCCTTCCAGGGCACGCCGCGCGGCACCGACGGCCAGGAGGGGATCTTGAGCACGTGCGGCCTGACCGCCTGCCAGACGTCCACGAACGGGTGCCCGACGACCAGCACGTGCGGTGAGGAGACCCGCGCGGCGATCCGGCTCTCCTTGGAACCGGGAACCAGGTGGTCGACGAGCACGCCCAGCCGCCGCCCCGGCCCCGGGCCGAACTCCTCGACGATCGAGGGCAGGTGGTCGACCCCCTCCAGGTACTCCACGACCACCCCCTCGACCCGCAGGTCGTGCCCCCACACCTTCTCCACGAGCGCGGCGTCGTGCACGCCCTCCACGTAGATTCGGCTCTCCCTGGCGACCTGGGCCCGCAGGCCCTCCACCGCGATGGAGCCCGACGCGCTCCGCCTGGGGCCGCGCGGCGCGGCGGCGGGCCGTACGAGCGTCACCACCTCGCCCTCCAGCAGGAACGCGGCCGGCTCCAGCGGGAACACCCGCCGCCGCCCGAAGCGGTCCTCCAGGGTGACGGCCTCCTTGTCGCAGGCCACCACGGCGCCGCAGAAGCCGCCGTCGGCGTCCTCGACGACCAGGTCGAGCTCCGCGGGCACCTGGGGGATCGTCCCCCTGCGCGGGCGCCGCCAGTCTCCCGCCAGAACGTCACGCTCGTACATCACCGACCGCCCACCCTCTCTCGCCGGGGATCAGGTGGGACGCTAGCAAACACCACCGTCACCTGCCGTAGGGTCCCGGCTGTCCCCACTGCCCCACCGGCACCGCGGCCGCCCGGCGCTTGCGGGCGTTGCTCCGCTTCACCAGGACGACGATCGTCACGACGATGGCGAGCAGGATCCCGACGCCGGGGATCACGAACAGGGCGAGCACCCCGCCCACCAGCGAGTCGGCGGCCAGTTCCTTGCCCACGCCGAAGGTCGTGCCCTCCGCGGGGTCGGCGGAGCACTGGACCTGGTAGTCGCCCGCCTGGTCCACGCCGACCCGCAGGCCCATCTCCCAGGTGACGCCGTCGGACCCCGCGACGGTCTGCTGGAGGTCCGGCTTCTGCAGGCTGGGGGTGCCCGTGCCGCCCTTCAGCGTGCACTCGAACTTGGTGGGACCGCCCGTGGCGACGTAGATCGCGGGCTTGTCCGCCGGGTCGATCCTGACCGTCGCGGCCTCGCCCGGGGCGAAGGTCTTCGTGGGGGCCGCGTCGGTGACCGCGTTGAAGATGCCCCCGGCGAAGCCGCCGATGCCGACGACGATGCTGACCAGGGCGAGCAGCCATACCCCAACGATCCACCCGATACCAGGCTTGATCTTCCCGCTGGGCGGCGGCGGTCCCTGGGGGGCGCCGTAGCCGGGAGGCGCGTAACCGTAGGAGGGGGGCTGCTGACCGTACTGCGGCTGCTGGCCGTACTGCTGCTGGCCATACGGCTGCTGGGGGCCGCCGTGACCGGGGCCGCGGGAGGCGTCGCCCGGATAAGAACCGAAATCGTTGGACATGCCCAAATTGTGGTGGGTACCGCTTGGATCGCGATAGCAGTTGACTTGACAACGGCTTGCCGTCATCATCCGCAGCTCTTGCTTATCGCGCCTTCCGCACCGGGGCCGTACACTTGGCACTCGGGAACACAGAGTGCCAAACCTCGTGTTTCCCTCTGAACGCAGGCAGGGAGGTGACCACGTTGGTCGACGACCGAAAGCTCGCCGTGCTTCGCGCCATCGTCGAGGACTACGTGTCCACCAACGAGCCGGTGGGTTCGAAAGCACTCGCGGATCGGCACAACCTGGGGGTGTCCCCGGCGACGATCCGCAACGACATGGCGGTGCTGGAGGAGCAGGGCTACATCGCCCAGCCCCACACCAGCGCCGGCCGGGTGCCCACCGACAAGGGCTACCGGCTCTTCGTCGACCGGCTCTCGCAGGTGAAACCCCTGTCGAGCGCCGAACGCAAGGCCATCGAGAGCTTCCTCGCCGGCGCGGTGGACATCGACGACGTCGTCATGCGGACGGTGCGGCTGCTCGCCCAGCTCACCCGGCAGGTCGCCGTGGTCCAGTACCCCACGCTGACCCACTCGACGGTCAGGCACGTCGAGCTGGTGCCGCTGAGCGAGCGCCGGCTGATGTTCGTGCTCATCACCAACACCGGCAGGGTCGAGCAGCGCGTGGTCGAGCTGCCCAACGTCGTCGACGAGCAGCGCGTGGCCCATCTGCGCGCGATGCTCAACGCCTCCCTCGACGGGTGCGGGCTCACCAGCGTCCCCGACAAGGTCGCGGACCTGCCCGAGCGGCTGCCCACGGAGGACCGGCCGCTCGCTGCCACTATCCTGTCAGTGCTGCTGGAGTCCCTGGTGGACCGGCATGATGAGAAGATCGTTTTTGCCGGGGCCGCCAACCTCGCGGGAGCCGACTTCACCGTCGGGCTCCGCGACGTGCTGGAGGCCCTGGAAGAGCAGGTCGTGCTCATGCGACTGCTCGGTGAGACCTCCGACCTCTCCGCGCTGACCGTGCGGATCGGCTCGGAGAACCCCTACACCGGACTCCAGGGCACGTCCATCGTCGCCGCCGGATACGGTTCTGGGGACAAGCAACTGGCCCGGCTCGGTGTGCTGGGCCCGACGCGAATGGACTACCCGGTCACGATGGGCGCGGTGCGCGCGGTGGCACGCTACGTCAGCCAGATCCTGGCTGCATCATAAGAGGTCAACGAAAAGTGGCTAAGAGCGACTACTACGGCACCCTCGGGGTGCGCCGTGACGCCAGTGCGGAAGAGATCAAGAAGGCGTACCGCCGCCTGGCGCGCGAGCTGCATCCCGACGTCAACCCCGACCCCGAGACCCAGGAACGCTTCAAGGAGATCACCCAGGCCTACGAGGTCCTGTCCGACTCCAGCAAGCGGCAGATGTACGACATGGGTGCCGATCCGTTCGCCTCGGGTGGCGGCGCGGGGGCCGGGGGCTTCGGCGCCGGCTTCCCGTTCAGCGACATCATGGACGCCTTCTTCGGCGCGGCCGGTGGCGGCGGTGGCCGCGGCCCCCGTTCCCGCGCCCGGCGCGGGCGCAACGCCACCATCCGGGTCGAGCTCGACCTGCGCGAGTCGGGCTTCGGCACGACCCGCGAGCTGGTCGTCGACACCGCCGTGGTCTGCGAGGTCTGCACGGGCTCCGGCGCCGCGGCCGGCACCCACCCCGACACCTGTGACATGTGTCACGGCCGGGGCGAGGTGTCCCAGGTCACCCGGTCCTTCCTGGGCCAGGTCATGACCTCCCGCCCCTGCCCCCAGTGCGGCGGCTTCGGGTCGATCATCCGTAACCCCTGCCAGGAGTGCTCCGGCGACGGCCGGGTCCGCACCCGGCGGACCATCAAGGTCCGCATCCCCGCCGGGGTCGAGGACGGCACCCACATCCAGCTCGCCGGCGAGGGTGAGATCGGCCCGGGCGGAGGCCCGCCCGGCGACCTGTTCCTGGAGATCGTCGAGCGTCCCCACGAGATCTTCGAGAGGCGCGGCGACGACCTGCACTGCACCGTGCAGATCCCGATGACCGCGGCCGCGCTCGGCACCATCCTGACCATGGAGACGCTCGACGGCGCCGAGGAGCTCGACATCCGCCCCGGCACCCAGTCGGGCCAGACGATCCCGCTCTATGGGCGGGGCGTCCAGCGCCTGAACGAAACGGGGCGCGGCGACCTGCTGATCCACGTGAACGTGGAGACCCCCTCCCGCCTCGACGCCGAGCAGGAGGAGCTGCTGAAGGAGCTCGCCAGGCTCCGCGGCGAGGAGCGCCCGCCCGGCAAGTTCGCCCCCGGGCAGCAGAGCTTCTTCTCCCGCCTGCGGGACGCTTTCAATGGCCGCTGACCATTCGATCGCCGCTGACCAGGCCCGCTCACCGGCCCGGCCGCGCGGGCACGGCCCGGCTCGACTCCGGCGGGGGCGTCCCGCCCGGGTCCGCTCCGGTCCGTGTCACCCGGGCCGGGCCGGCTCCGGGACGAGGCGCCCCGGCCGGGCCGGCTCCGACGGCCCATGACCGTCCCGGTCTTCCTCGCCGACCCCGCCGACCTGGCCAGGCCGGCGTTCGTCTTCGGCGGCCCCGAGGGGCGCCACGCGGCGGCCGTACGGCGGCTGCGGGCGGGGGAGCGGCTCGACCTCACCGACGGGGCGGGCTCCGTCGCCGAGTGCGTGGTGACCGAGGCGGGCAGGGACTCGCTCAGGGTCGAGGTGCTGCGCCGCCACGACGTGCCCGTGCCGTCACCGCGCCTGGTCGTGGTCCAGGGCCTGCCCAAGGGCGACCGGGGCGAGCTGGCCGTGGAGATGATGACCGAGGCGGGGGTCGACGTGATCGTCCCCTGGGCCGCGGCCAGGTGCGTCACCCAGTGGAAGGGCGAGCGGGCGGCCAAGGCGCTGGCCCGCTGGCGTTCCACGGCGCGCGAGGCGGGCAAGCAGTCGCGCCGTTTCCACCTGCCCGAGGTGACGGAGCTCGCGTCCACCGCGAAGGTCGCGGCCCTGCTGTCGGCGGCGGCGCTGGGCGTGGTGCTGCACGAGGAGGCCGCCGCCCCGCTGTCCGGCCTGTCCCTTCCGGCCGTCGGCGACATCGTCGTGGTGGTCGGCCCCGAGGGCGGGGTGTCGGGGGAGGAGATCGCCGCCTTCCGTGAGGCCAAGGCGGTGCCGGCGCTGCTCGGGCCGACGGTGCTGCGCACCTCGACGGCCGGGGTCGTCGCGGCGGCGGTGCTCCAGACACGCAGCGGCCGCTGGTGACACCCCGCGGGGGTGCGACCGGGCCACTCTCCGGCCTTTCCGGAGGCGCCCGGGAAGCCGTCCCGCGAAGAACGAGGGCGAAGAAGGGGAGAGCCGGTCAGGGATCACCGTGACCGGTCACCGCGCTAACTCTGGATGGGGGACGGAGCCAGGGTGCTCGCCTCCGTCGGCATGGGGGGCGACACGTCGCCCGACGGCGCGCACGCGTCGGATGAGCACGGGCTCTCCGAGGGGGCCGGCGGCCTCGTCCTCGTCGGCGTCGGTGTCGCCTCGATCTCCTCGCACCTCCTGACGATCCCGCCGGGCTCGACGGTGGGGCTGTCGAGGGGGGTGGGGCAGGTGGGGGTCGGCGCCGGCGCCGGCTTGGGGGCCGTCGTCGGCTGGGTCGTCCTGGAGGTCGGCCGCGCGCTGGGCGCCGCGCTCCTGGACGGTGTGGGCCTCGGCGGAAGCATGGTGGCGCCGGGACCCGACCTGCTGACGGCCGGGGGCGAGGTGTGGCCGGACGGCGGCTGCGGATCGGGCGCCGGGGGACGTGAGGTGGCGGACCCGTCGACCGGCGGGGTCGACTCGGCGAACTTGACCCACTCGGTCCTCACCTGACGGCCCACCTCCTCGCGGAACTGGGGAACCACCATGACGACGGTCGCCGCGACGAGGACCGCGCCCGCGACGGAGGCTCCGGCGCGCCACCACACCAGCCGGCGGATCCCGCGCCGCTCGATGCGGCCGCGGATCACCTCCAGCCCGTCCGGGGAGGGAACGACCGAGTTCGCCTCCGCGCTGAGCGCGCGGCGAAGCAGCTCGCCGTACTCATCCGGGGAGTCGGTCATGACAGTTGCTCCAGTGAGGTTCGTAGGGCGGCCATGCCGCGAGCCGTGTGGCTCTTGACCGCGCCTTTGCTGATGCCCATCGCGTGGGCGATCTGCGCCTCGGACAGATCTCCGTAGTAACGCAGCACCAGGGCCTCCCGCTGGCGTGCGGGCAGCCCACGGAGCGCCTCGATGACGGCGGAGCGCTCGAACTCGCCGATCGCGCCGTTCTCGGCGCTCGGCGCGTCGGGCATGCCCTTGGGCGCGTACTTCTCGACGACCGCCCGATGCCGAAGCACCGAACGTGATCGGTTGACGACCGACTGTCGCAGGTAGGCCAGTGCCTTGTCGGTGTCGCGCAGTCGGCGCCAGGCGCCATGGATGGCGACGAACGCGTCCTGCACGACCTCCTCCGCGGTTGCCATATCACGGACGAGTAGGACGGCGAGACGCACAAGAGACCGATAGTGCGCGCTGTAGAGCGCGGTAACGGCCATGTCGGCATCCCATCCGACGGGCACCGCCCCGAGCGACCTGTCGGCCACGAGGGTCTCGGTGGTCACATCAGTGGGACGCTTGGCCTTCCCAGAGGGTTTACGCTCTTCCGGTTCATTAGGGGGCATGACCCAGTCGTGTCCTCGCCAGGCGGCCATATATTGCTGCGCGCAAAGGGCTGTCGTGGTTGAAGTTTTGCACACCCACCATATCCGGGCGGATCTTTGTTTGCGGACGGGAACCATCACCGATTCGCAACGTCCTCAGCGGTAAGGTGCCTGCATGGTGAGCGAAGCCGACTGCCTGTTCTGCAGGATCGTGGCCAAGGAGATTCCCGCGGAGATCGTCTACGAGACCGATCGCGTGCTGGCCTTCCGCGATGTCAACCCCCAGGCGCCGACCCACGTGCTGGTGGTCCCCAGGGGCCACTACCGGGACGCGGCGGCCCTCGCCGCCGCCGACCACGGCCTGGCCGACGAGGTGATCAAGGCCGCGCACGCGGTCGCCGAGCAGGAGGGGATCGCCGAGCCCGGCTACCGGCTGGTGTTCAACACCGGGCCCGCGGCCGGCCAGACCGTCTTCCACGTGCACGGACACGTGATCGGCGGGCGCGACCTGCGGTGGCCGCCCGGCTGAAAACCGGTAGGCGCGATCCCGGCGATCGCGGCTAGCATGGCGGTGAAGTTCCGCGCCTATATCTGGAGGCGAACAGGCCGTAAGGCCCGCTCATGTCCGAGACAAACGATTCCAGCAGAACGCCGCCGAGGTCCCGGGGTGCCAGCCGGACCCAGGCGAAGGTGGTTATTCCGGACGATCAGTCGATGGTCAGCCTGCTGGGCTCGCGCGACGAGCTGTTGCGCGTCATCGAGGGTGCCTTCCGCGCCGACATCCACGTCCGGGGAAACGAGATCACCGTCACCGGCAGCCCCGAGGAGAGCAGCACCGTGGTGCGGCTCTTCGAGGAGATGTCCGAACTCGTCCGCGGGGGCGCGCAGCTCACGGCCGACGCGGTCGAGCGCAGCATCGCGATGCTGCGGATGACCTCCGACCGGCCCGCCGAGGTTCTCTCCCTGGACATCATCTCCTCGCGGGGCCGGACCATCCGCCCGAAGACCGTGAACCAGAAGCGTTACGTCGACGCGATCGACAAGTTCACCATCGTCTTCGGCATCGGGCCGGCCGGCACGGGCAAGACCTACCTCGCCATGGCGAAGGCGGTGAAGGCCCTCCAGGAGAAGAAGGTCAACCGGATCATCCTCACCCGCCCCGCGGTCGAGGCGGGCGAGCGGCTGGGCTTCCTGCCGGGCACGCTCTACGAGAAGATCGACCCCTACCTGCGCCCGCTCTACGACGCGCTGCACGACATGCTCGACCCCGACTCGATCCCCAGGCTGATGGCCGCGGGCACGATCGAGGTCGCCCCGCTGGCCTACATGCGCGGCCGTACGCTCAACGACGCCTACATCATCCTGGACGAGGCGCAGAACACCTCGCCGGAGCAGATGAAGATGTTCCTGACGCGTCTGGGCTTCAACTCGAAGATCGTCGTCACCGGTGACGTCACCCAGGTCGACCTGCCGAACGGCACCCAGAGCGGCCTCAGGGTCGTCCAGGACATCCTCGAGGGCATCTCCGACATCCACTTCAGTCGCCTGACCAGTGCCGACGTGGTGCGGCATAAGCTGGTGGGAGACATCGTGGACGCCTACGGGCGCTACGACGAGACGCAGCGCCAGAGCAGCGCGGTGGAGCAGATCAAGGGCGTGGTCAAGCAGCGCCCCCGGGGGAGATCATGAGAGCGGACGGGCCGGCGGCCGGTCGAGAAGTGGTGAGCGAGCGATGAGCACGGAGCGACTCCGGCGCGGGAAGCGGACCGGGTCGCGTGGTACGAACCGGTCGCGCGGCGAGCGGGGAGCGGGGAACGGCCGATGAGCGTCGAGGTCAACAACGAGTCCGGCGTCGAGATCGACGAGGGGCTCATCGTCTCGCTGGCGGGCCACGTGCTGGAGCGGATGGGCATCAACCCGCTCGCCGAGCTGTCGATCCTGGTCGTCGACGAAGAGGCCATGTCGGTGCTGCACGAGCAGTGGATGGGCGAGCCGGGTCCCACGGACGTGCTCGCCTTCCCGATGGACGAGCTGCGCCCCGGTCCCGGCGCGGGCGCCAGGCAGGAGGGCGACGCGCCCACCGACCCGGCGCTCCTCGGTGACGTGGTGCTCTGCCCGCAGGTGGCCGCCAAGCAGGGGGCCGAGGCCGGGCACGGCACCGAGGCCGAGCTGGAGCTGCTGTGCACGCACGGCATCCTCCACCTGCTCGGCTACGACCACGCCGAGCCCGAGGAGCACAAGGAGATGTTCGGCCTGCAGGGCGAGCTTCTGGAGTCGTGGCGGGAGGTGCGCCCCCAGCGGTGAACTTCGCCAACGGGTGGTTGTTCTCGGCCGTCGTCCTCGTCGTGGTCGGCGGGTTGATCGCCAGCGCGGAGACGGCCCTGACCCGCATCTCAAGGGTTCGCGCGGAGGAGTTCGTCCGCGACGGACGCCGGGGCGCGGAGCGCCTGCAGGCCATCGTCGCCGACCCGCCCCGCTACCTGAACCTGCTGCTCCTGCTCCGGCTGAGCTGCGAGCTGGTCGCCACGGTGATCGCCACGCTGCTCTTCATCGACTGGCTCGGCGACCAGGGCTGGGCCTACACCGCCGCGGCGGCCGTCATGATCGTCGTGAGCTACGTGATCGTCGGGGTCTCCCCGCGCACGCTGGGCCGCCAGCACGCGGAGCCGATCGCGCTCGCCAGCGCGCCCCTGGTGTACGGCCTGACCCGGATCTTCGGCCCCCTGCCCAAGCTGCTCATCCTGCTCGGCAACGCCGTGACGCCGGGCAAGGGCTTCCGCGAGGGGCCCTTCACCTCCGAGGCCGAGCTGCGCGACCTGGTCGACCTGGCCGAGGAGCGCAGGGTCATCGAGCCCGACGAGCGGGAGATGATCCACTCGGTCTTCGAGCTCGGCGACACCCTGGTCCGCGAGGTCATGGTGCCCCGCACCGACATGGTGTTCATCGAGCGCGGCAAGACCCTGAACCAGGCCCTCTCGCTCGCCCTGCGCAGCGGTTTCTCGCGGATCCCCGTGGTCGGCGAGAACGAGGACGACGTCATCGGCATCGCCTATCTCAAGGACATCGCGCGCCGGGTGCAGGACACCGGTGACGACGGGCGCGCCGAGCCGGTGGAGTCCCTCATGCGCCCGGCCACCTACGTGCCGGAGAGCAAGCCGATCGACCAGCTTCTCCGCGAGATGCAGGCCCGCCAGATCCACCAGGCCATCGTGATCGACGAGTACGGCGGCACGGCCGGCCTGGTCACCATCGAGGACATCCTGGAGGAGATCGTCGGTGAGATCGCCGACGAGTACGACCAGGAGGCGCCCAGGGTGGAGCCGCTGGAGGACGGCGCGGTCCGGGTGACCGCCAGGCTCCCGGTGGGAGACCTGGAGGACCTGTTCGGCATCGAGCTGGAGGTCGACGACGTCGAGACCGTCGGCGGACTGCTGGCGCACGCGCTGGGCCGGGTGCCGATCGCCGGTTCCCAGGCGGTGGTGGAGGGGCTCAGCCTGACGGCCGAGAGCCTCGCCGGACGCCGCAACCGGATCGGCACGGTCCTCGTCACCAGGGCGATTCCCGCCGAGCCCGACTCGGTCCCGGCCTCCGCCGAACAGTGAGGACCCCGGGCCGCCGTGGCGGCCCGGAGTCGCCGGGGATCGCCCGGGATCGTTCGGGACAGGCGGATCCGGAAGGGCGATCCCGGCGGGGTGACCCAGGGCCGACGATCTTGACGAACGGGTCCGGGCGGCTCGGAGCGGGTGATCCCGGTGGGTGGTCCGGTCGGGGCTCCGGGCGGGCGATTCCACTGGGCGGGTCCGGGGGGATCCCGTGGGCGATCCGTTCCCAAGCCGTCCGCAAGCCTCCTGCAAGCGGGGCGCGCGATGCTTCTCACGGCACCCGGTCGCGCGGGAGCCGGTGGAGAAGGTCCCGGCGCCCGGAGGGGTTCGCGGTGCGGGGGATCGGCTCCAGGGGGAGACAGAGTCACGCAGGGCTCCGAGGCTGTTCTGCGTCACTCGCTCAAGGGTGTTCTCGACCGTGAAATGCGGTTGAGGGCACCCTTAGGCGTTTATTGAATGATTGCCGCTTTTGCCGACGGGGAAGAAAGCGAGTCGGTGGGGACGGGACGCCTCGCCCATGACATCGGGGGAATGCTCATGGCACGGGGAACGAGCTTTGTCGTTTTTGCGGTGTTATGTGGGCTTATATCGAGCGCTTTGGTGGGGTGTGGTGGTGAGGCGGGGTCCGACGACGCCACGGACCGCGCCGCGGAGCTGAACCGGCTGCGCGGGGTGCTCAGCGAGGCGCGGGACCTGCCGGACGGGTTCTCGGCCCGCCCGCGCAACGGCTGGCGCGCCCCCTTCCAGGCCGTCGACGAGGACTGCCGGCTCGTCCTCGACGCCGCCGGAGGCAGGCCGCCGAAGCGGGCGCTGGGAGCGCGGGCCGCCGTGACCTACCAGGGCGACGGGGTCGGGGAACTGGCCGGTTTCGGCCTCGCCTCCTACGGCGGCGACGACGCGGCGCTCCACTTCGGCGAGCTCGCCGAGGCGCTGGGCGGCTGCCCGGTCGCGCGGGCCCCCGTCGCGGGGCGCGGCACCGCCCTCAGGGTCTCCGACCTGGACCTGGGCTGGGTCGGTGACGGGGTGCAGGCCAGGCGGCTGAACGGCAGGCTGAACGGATACCCGTACGAGATCCATCTGGTGTTCGCCCTCAGCGGCCACACCCTGATCTCGCTGGTGCACGCCGGGGTCAGGGACGTCGACGCGGCGCGCACCGGGCAGCTCGCCCGCCTGCTGGTCGACCAGGTCGACCAGGTCGGTCAGGCCGATGAGGCCGACGAGGCCGGCGCTTAGGAGGCCGGCGTCCGGGCGTGGGAGGCCGCTCCGCCCGACGTGAGGATCACCGTCTGGGGGAGAGCACCGCTTGAGTGAGCACCGTCGTGGGCGAGGCCGCCAGGGGCCTCTGTGCGATGGGAAGCGCCGCGTGGGGCGAGGCCGGGTCGCCGTGGGGGGCGGGGGCTGAATACCCTTGTGCCGTGAGTGACGTGACCCTCGACCCCGAGGACAAGAAGATCATCGTGCTGGCCCGTTCCGCCCGTGCCCGCAACGGCGCCGCCGAGGGGGCCGCCGTGCGGGACGAGACCGGCCGGACGTACTCGGCGACCAACGTGGCGCTGCCGTCGTTGACCCTGTCGGCGCTCCAGGTCGCCGTGGCGATGGCCGTGTCCAGCGGAGCGGAGTCGCTGGAGGCCGCCGCGCTGGTCACGGCGGGTGACGGGCCCTCCGACGCCGACACGCGGGCGGTCCGCGATCTGGGCGGCGAGGCCGTGCTCGTGGCCGGTCCCGACGGGACACCGCGTCAGAGCTGAGCCCGACATCGGCGACAATGGTTGACGTGAGTTCCTCAGCTGCTGATTTCCATGCCGGTTTCGCCTGCTTCGTCGGCCGGCCCAACGTCGGCAAGTCCACGCTGATGAACGCGTTGGTCGGCACGAAGGTGGCGATCACCTCCTCCAAGCCCCAGACGACCCGCCGGGCCATCCGCGGAATCGTGCACCGCCCCGACTCCCAGCTCGTCATCGTCGACACGCCGGGCCTGCACCGGCCGCGCACGCTCCTGGGCGAGCGGCTCGACAGCCTGGTGCTCTCCACCCTCACCGAGGTCGACGTGATCGGCTTCTGCGTGCCCGCCAACGAGCCCATCGGCAAGGGCGACCGGTTCATCGCGGAGAAGCTCGCCGGCGTCAAGAAGACCCCGGTGGTCGCCGTGGTGACCAAGTGCGACCTGGCGAGCCGCGAGCAGATCGCCGCGCAGCTGCTCGCGATCTCCCAGCTCGCCGACTTCGACGACATCGTCCCGGTCTCCGCGCAGTCGGGAGAGCAGCTCGACGTGCTGGCCGACGTGCTGGTCCGGCGCCTCCCGGAGAGCCCGCCGCTGTACGAGGGCGGGCAGCTCACCGACGAGCCCGAGCAGGTGCTGGTGGGCGAGCTGATCCGCGAGGCGGCCCTGGAGGGCGTACGCGACGAGCTGCCGCACTCGATCGCGGTCGTCGTCGACGAGATGATGCCCAGGGAGGGCCGCGACGACCTCCTCGACATCTACGCGCACATGTTCGTCGAGCGCCCGTCCCAGAAGGCCATCGTGATCGGGCACAAGGGTTCCCGGCTCAAGGACGTCGGCAGCCGCGCCCGCCAGCAGATCGAGGCGCTCCTCGGCACCCGCGTCTACCTCGACCTGCGCATCAGCGTCGCCAAGGACTGGCAGCGCGACCCCAAGCAGCTCCGCCGCCTGGGTTTCTACGACTGACGGCCGCCCCTCCCAAGGGCGGTGCCACGAGCTGGGCCTCCTCCCAAGCACGGTTCTACGACCGGGGGTCCGGCCCCGCCCTCTCAAGGGTGGTCATACGACGAGGGGCCGGACGTGTTTCTACGACGGAAGGCCCGGCCCCGCCGTCTCAAGGCCGGTCGCCTCCTCACCGTGCCGGAGCCGTCGCCGCAGCTCGACGGCGTCCCGGCCGAGTGCGGAGACCAAGGTGCCGGGGCCGGCCAGCGGAAGGACCGCCCAGCCGTCCCCGACCACCGTCTCCGGCGCCCGTCCGGTGACCAGGGTGCTGCCCACGCAGCGGGCGTCACCGTAGACGGCGGGGCTGCCGTCGATCTCCGGGTCGCCCACCACGAACTCCTGGCGGAGCAGCGGTACCCCGCCGAGAACGGCGTCGAAGCGCGAGTGACAGCGGCCCGGCCGCTCGCCGTACCGGCCGAAGACGATCTCCTCGCGCCAGAGCACCCGCGCGTCCTCGGCCAGGTCCAGCCGGACGACCATGCGGTGCAGGCAGCCCGCCGCGAGCACCGTCGGTTCCGGCGCGAACCGCAGCGAGGCGCCCGCGCCGACCCTGGCGGTGATCGTCATCACCGACTCGGCCCCGGTGAGGCCGGGCAGCACCAGCGTGCTCGCGACCGACCGCACCTCCAGCGCGGTGCCGGGCGCCACCTCGATGTCGAGGGCGAGGTCGTCGCCGCCCAGCGGGCCCGCCGCGGTGGACACCAGGTGCACCCGGCCCGGCGCGGTCGCCCGCACCGTGAGCGGCGGGCCCGAACGCATCGTGGCGAGGACGGTCCGGCCGCCGGAGTCCATGCGGGTGACGATCGCCGCCCGCGCCCTCATCGACCGCCGCCCGGCCGGTCCCGGTTCCGGCCGTACGGACCGGGCGGGCGCGGGGGCGTCGTCGTGGAGGGGCGCGGGGGCGGGGGCCGGGGCCGAGTCGGTGACGGGCATGGGATCAGGCGTTGGAGTGCTCGTGGGCCCAGGACTCGACCAGGCCGGTGACCCATTCGGAGACCGCGTGCGCGCTCGGATCCTCCCTGATCGAGGTGAACAGCACGGGCTTGCCCTCCCGTACGGCCGCCGCGTCGCGCGACATGACCGTGAGGTCCGCGCCGACCATCGGGGCGAGGTCGGTCTTGTTGACCACGAGCAGGTCGGCCGTCGTCACGCCGGGGCCGCCCTTGCGCGGGACCTTGTCGCCGCCCGACACGTCCAGCACGAAGATCTGCCGGTCGGCCAGTCCCCTGCTGAAGGTCGCGGTGAGGTTGTCCCCGCCGCTCTCCACGATCACCAGGTCGAGCGGGCCGAACCGTTCCTCCAGGGTCTCCACCGCGTCGAGGTTGGCCGCGATGTCGTCGCGGATGGCGGTGTGCGGGCAGCACCCGGTCTGCACGGCGGCGATCCGCTCCGGGTCGAGCACGCCCGCCCTGCGCAGGAAGTCGGCGTCCTCGGTGGTGTAGATGTCGTTGGTCACCACGCCCAGGCGCATCGAGGGGCCGAGCGTCCGGCACAGGGCCGCGGTCAGCGCGGTCTTGCCGCTGCCGACGGGCCCTCCGATGCCCAGGCGCAGTGCTCGTCCGTGAGGGTCGGCGGCGTGGTGGTGGTCGTCGTGGTTGGCGCCCATGGGGGTCACCGTCCTTCCAGATGGTCGTCAGGAGACGAAGAGCCTCAGATCTGCGCGGATGTGCTGTTCGGCGAGCAGGTCGAGCGCGGGGGCGGCGTGCGCGGGCAGTGACTCCCACGACTCCCACGCCTGCCGTGATTCCCACGGCTCCCGTGATTCCCGAGGTCCCCGCGCCCCCCCGGTGGGGACGGTGGCCGCGACCCTTTCCAGGGCCGGGGCGAGGTCGGCGAGCAGGCGGTGGACGGCGACCGGGTCGAGGCCCAGCAGCCGTACCGCCGCCGTGGCGGGTCCGGTGACGGAGGTGTAGGCCGCCGCGAGGGCGGCCTCGGCGGGGGAGCACCCCGCCACGGCCGCCACCGCGCCGAGCCCGAGCGGGTGGTGGACGCCCTGGGAGACGGCCCCGGCCAGCGTGTCGAGCACCGGGGAGGGCCAGATCCTCCGTGAGGTGCGCAGCAGCAGGCGGCCCTGCGTGCGGCTCGCCTCCCGCTGGGCGGGCGAGGAGATCCTGGCGTCGGCCTCCGCGTCCAGCCGTATCCACCAGGAACGGCCCGTCTCCGGGTGGGGGGACGAGCCGTTCGCGCCGGCGGGAGCGGGACCGTTCGCGGGAGTGAGAGCGGGGGCGGCACCGTTCGCCCGCGCGGGAACCTCCGCCGGTGGGCCGTCCGCCGGGGGCGGGAGGCTCGCGGAGAGGTGGGCCGCGCCGAGCTCGCAGGCCGCGGCGGCGAGGGCGGCCGTCACCAGGCCCGCGGTGGCCAGGCGGCCCCGCAGGAAGGCGGCGAGGCCGGCGAGGTCGTGGATCGCGCCGATCCTGACCGCCTCCTCGGCGCCCCCGGAGTGGCCGTGACCCCCGGCGGGCAGCCGGGAGTCGGCCAGGAGCAGCAACGCGGCGTTCATGCGCTACCGGGTCTCCTTTCGGCTGGACGGGACCGGCCGCACGGGACCGGCTGGACGGGACGGTGTGACGGTCGATCGGGAGCCGGTCAGAACAGGAAGTAGCGCTGGGTCATGGGCAGGGTCTCGGCGGGGGCGGGTTCGACGACCTCGCCGTCGACGCTGACGGCGAAGGTGTCGGGGTGGACGTCGATCCTGGGCATGGCGTCGTTGAGCGGCATGCTCTCCTTGCCCCTGCGCCGGACGTCGGCCACCGGCAGCAGGCGCCTGCGCACGGCGAGGCGGTCGGCGAGGCCGTCCTCGATCGCGAGGGGGGCGACGAAGTGGACCGACGTGGCGGCGGCGGTGACCGGCGCGGCGCCGAACATCGGGCGCGGCATGACCGGCTGCGGGGTCGGGATGGAGGCGTTGGCGTCGCCCATCTGGGCGTACGCGATGACACCGCCCTTGACCACCAGGTCCGGCTTGATGCCGAAGAAGGCCGGGTCCCACAGGACCAGGTCGGCCAGCTTGCCGGTCTCCACCGAGCCGACCTCGCCGTCCAGGCCGTGGGCGACGGCCGGGCAGATCGTGTACTTGGCGACGTAGCGCCGGGCGCGGAGGTTGTCGGCCGGGCCGTCGCCGGGAAGCGCGCCCCGGCGGCGCTTCATCACGTGCGCGGTCTGCCAGGTACGGATGATCGTCTCGCCCACCCGGCCCATCGCCTGGGAGTCCGAGCCGATCATCGAGATCGCGCCCATGTCGTGCAGGATGTCCTCGGCCGCCATCGTGGACGGCCGGATCCGGGACTCGGCGAACGCCAGGTCCTCGGGGATGGACGGGTTGAGGTGGTGGCAGACCATCAGCATGTCGAGGTGCTCGTCGAGCGTGTTGACGGTGTGCGGGCGGGTCGGGTTGGTCGAGGACGGCAGGATGTTGCCGTAGGAGGCGACCCGGATGATGTCCGGCGCGTGCCCGCCCCCCGCCCCCTCGGTGTGGTAAGCGTGGATCATCCGGTCGCCGATCGCCGCCAGCGTCGACTCCACGAACCCGGCCTCGTTGAGGGTGTCGGTGTGGATCGTGACCTGGGTGCCGGTGGCGTCGGCGACCGAGAGGCAGGCGTCGATGGCGGCGGGCGTGGTGCCCCAGTCCTCGTGCAGCTTGAACCCCGAGGCCCCGGCGCGGAGCTGTTCGAGCAGGCCCTCGCTGCTGACCGTGTTGCCCTTGCCGAGCAGCGCGACGTTGATCGGGTAGGAGTCGAGCGACTCCAGCATCCGGGCGAGATACCAGGTGCCGGTGACGGTGGTGGCCTTGGTGCCCTCGGCGGGCCCGGTGCCGCCGCCCACGATGGTGGTCACCCCGGCGGCGAGGGCCTCGTCGAGGATCTGCGGGCAGATCAGGTGGACGTGGGAGTCGATCGCCCCGGCGGTCAGGATCTTCCCGTTGCCCGCGAGGATCTCGGTCGAGGGGCCGATGACCAGGTCGGGGTGGACGCCGTCCATGGTGTCGGGGTTCCCGGCCTTGCCGATCGCGACGATGCGGCCTTCCCTGATCCCGATGTCGGCCTTGACCACGCCCCAGTGGTCGAGGATCACCGCGCCGGTGATCACCAGGTCGGGAGAGCCCTCGGCCCTGGTGGTCCTGGCCTGGCCCATCGACTCCCTGATGACCTTGCCGCCGCCGAAGACGGCCTCGTCGCCCGCCCCCGCCGGGCCCATCGACAGGTCCTCGGTGACCTCGACGAGCAGGTCGGTGTCAGCGAGCCTGATCCGGTCGCCGGTGGTGGGGCCGTAGAGGGCGGCGTAGCGGGATCGTTCAACGAACACTGGTGCTCCCGTCGAGAGGTCCGGCCCACTCCGGGCGAAGTCCTGGGACGATCCGCAGCCCGCCGATCGGCACGAGGGTCACGTCGCGCTCCACGCCGGGCTCGAAGCGCACCGCCGTGCCGGCCGGGACGTCGAGCCGGGTGCCCCAGGCCGCCTGGCGGTCGAACTCCAGGCCGGGGTTGCACGCGGCGAAGTGGTAGTGCGAGCCGACCTGGATCGGGCGGTCGGCGGTGTTGACGACGCGGACGGTGACGCGCTCGCGGCCCGGGTTGAGCGGGATGGGCGCGTCGCCGTACAGGATCTCACCGGGTGTCATCGGCGTTCACCGTTCCTGGGGTGCGGCGGGGTGGCGCGGAACGCCCGCGTGCGCGGGAGGCTCGTTCTCGCGGGATCGCCGGGCGTACGGATGGCTGGTCCTCGCGGGGTGGTCCGGCGTGAGGGCGGCCGGTTCTCGCGGGACCGCCGGGTGCGCGCGGGGTGATCGGTCTTCACGGGATCGCCCGGCGGGCGCGGGGCGGCTGGTTCTCACGGGGTCGGCCGGGGCTCACGGGATGGGGTGGTGGACGGTGACGAGCTTGGTGCCGTCGGGGAAGGTGGCCTCGATCTGGACCGACGACAGCATCTCCGGCACCCCGTCCATGACGTCGTCGCGGGACAGCACCTTGCGGCCCGCGTCCATCAGCTCGGCGACGGTGCGCCCGTCCCTGGCGCCCTCCATGAGGAAGGACGCGATGATCGCGGTGGCCTCGGGGTGGTTGAGCCGGAGGCCCCGTGACCTGCGGTCGCGGGCGACACCGGCGGCGACGTGGATGAGCAGGCGTTCCTGCTCGTGTGGTGTGAGCCGCATTCCCGGACCATAGGAACCGGCGGTTTCCATGATGTTGCACGTCGATGTCGTGCCGGTTTCCAGGTGCCGCGAGTGGTGCGAACGGGGGAAAAGTGCTTGTCGGCGCGCTCTTTCCTGCGGGTATGCCGACACATCCCGAGACAGATATCACGAAATTTGGTGATTTATCAGGATAAAAAGCGGTGCGGTGTTCGCGCCGCCACGTCCTGTCACGACGGTGAAATCCCGGTAAACCGCAATTAACAAATGCGAACTAGGCGGGAAACCTCACTCAGTCACCTTGACGGCAGATAGATCGGTGCGGGGGCCGTACCGGCAAGGAGGAAAGTCATTGAGGAACACAGCATGGCGCTCCGGGTTCGTCGTCGCGGCGCTGGCCACGGCGCTGGCCGCCTGCGGAGGCGAAGCCCCTTCCGGCACGAGCGCGGCCTCCGCCGGCGGCGGTGAGGACGGCATCAAGGTCGGCATCCTGCACTCGCTCAGCGGCACCATGGCCATCAGCGAGGTCACCGTCAGGGACTCGGAGCTGCTCGCCATCGAGGAGATCAACGCCGCCGGAGGCGTGCTCGGCAAGAAGCTGATCCCCGTGGTGGAGGACGGCGCGTCCGACTGGCCCACCTTCGCGGAGAAGGCCACCAAGCTCATCCGTCAGGACAAGGTCGCCACCACCTTCGGCGGATGGACCTCCGCCAGCCGCAAGGCGATGCTGCCGGTGTTCGAGCGGAGCAAGGCCCTGCTGTGGTACCCGGTCCAGTACGAGGGCCTGGAGAGCTCGCCGTACATCTTCTACACCGGCGCGACCACCAACCAGCAGATCATCCCCGGCCTCGACTACCTCAAGGAACAGGGCAAGAAGAAGATCTTCCTGGTCGGCAGCGACTACGTCTTCCCGCGCACCGCCAACAAGATCATCAAGGCGTACGCGGCGGCGAACGGAATGGAGATCCTCGGCGAGGAGTACACCCCGCTCGGCCACACCGAGTACAGCACGCTGACCAACAAGGTCGTCCAGGCCAAGCCGGACGCCGTCTTCAACACCCTCAACGGTGACAGCAACGTCGCCTTCTTCAAGCAGCTCAACAGCGCCGGGGTCACCGCCGAGCAGATGCCCGTCCTGTCGGTGAGCGTCGCCGAGGAGGAGGTCAAGGGCATCGGCGTCGACAACATCGCCGGACACCCCGTCGCCTGGAACTACTACCAGACCACCGAGAACCCGGCCAACGAGAAGTTCGTCGCCGCGTTCAAGGCCAAGTACGGCGCCGACAAGGTGACCTCCGACCCGATGGAGGCCGGGTACAACGCCGTCTACCTCTGGGCCGAGGCCGTGAAGAAGGCCGGGTCCGTCGAGGTCGAGGCCGTGCGGAAGGCCGCCGGGGGCATCGCCCTGGAGCGTCCCGAGGGCCTGGTCACCATCGACGGCGAGAACCAGCACATGTACAAGACGGCCAGGATCGGCGTGATCCAGCCCGACGGCCTCATCAAGGAGGTCTGGAACTCCGGCGAGCCGATCAAGCCCGACCCCTACCTCAAGGGCTACCCCTGGGCGAGCGGCCTGGCCAACGGCTGATCCCCTCTCAGACCGGCTCCGGACCGGGCCGTGACCAGATCACGGGCAGCACCGTGGCGCACCCACAATGCGGCACGGCCCGCTCCGGAGCCAAACACTCGTAGGAAGGGGACCTTCGGTGGAGGCGTTTCTCAACCAGCTCCCGATCGGCCTGTCCATCGGCGCCGTACTGCTTCTCATCGCCCTCGGCCTGACGTTCACGTTCGGCCAGATGGGCGTGATCAACATGGCCCACGGCGAGTTCATCATGGCGGGGGCGTACACCGCCTACCTGCTCCAGGACCTCACCGGCCGGATGGCCGTGATCGTCGCCCTGCCCGTCGCCTTCCTGGTCGCAGGGCTGATGGGACTCATCCTGGAACGGACCGCGATCCGGCACTTCTACGGCCGCCCGCTCGACACCCTGCTGCTCACCTGGGGCGTCAGCCTCGTGCTGCAGCAGCTCGCCCGCGACCTGTTCGGGGCGCCCAACGTGCAGGTCCAGGCGCCCACCTGGCTGCAGGGCGGCATCGCGTCCCTGCCGTACAACCGGCTGTTCATCTTCGCCCTCGCCGTCGTGACCGTCGTCGGCATCTGGGCCTACATGAACCGCACCGGCCAGGGCCGCCGGATGCAGGCGGTGATGCAGAACCGGCAGCTCGCCGCGGTGAGCGGCATCAACACCGCCCACGTGGACCAGCGCACCTTCTTCATCGGCTCGGGCCTGGCCGGGGTCGCCGGGGTGGCCCTCACCCTCATCGGCCCCGTCGGACCCGCCCTCGGCACCTACTACATCGTCGACGCCTTCCTCGTGGTCGTCGCCGGAGGGCTCGGCCAGCTGCGCGGCGCCGTCATCGCCGCCGCGGGACTCGGCCTGCTCAACTCGTACGCCGAGTTCTGGAGCGACGCGAGCCTCGCGAAGGTCATCGTGTTCGCCGCGATCATCGCCTTCCTCCAGTTCCGGCCGCAGGGCCTGTTCGTACTCCGATCGAGGGCTTTGACTTGACATTCTCCCCACGGCTGAAGCCGAGGGATTCCAGCCTTCACAGGTTGGAGTTCCTGTTTCACAGCCGACCGCAGACACCCAGAACGAGTGCCGTGTCTTACATCAGCTCCGCAGGCGTTTCACCTCTCCACCAGCCCGGCGGCGAGAATTCTGCGACTCAAGGTCTGCTTGGTTGTCGCAAACCTGCGAGCGACCATACCGGAAGGGAGGGAGGGGCCTCCTACCTTTGGCTGAAGCCGGAGGACTTCGCCCCGGAATTCCGATGAACCTCGCACGCCTCAGGGGGCCCGGGGTCTTCGCGGCGGTGGCCGTGCTGGCCCTGGTGGTCGCACCGCTGTTGCTGGAGCCCTTCCGCCTCGGCCTGCTGGCCAAGTATCTCTGCTTCGCGATCATCGCCCTGGGCATCGGCCTGGCCTGGGGGCAGGGCGGCATGCTCGTCCTGGGCCAGGGCGTGTTCTTCGGGCTCGGCGGCTACGCGATGGCGATGCACCTGAAACTGGTGGACGCCCAGGGCGACCTGCCCGACTTCATGGTGTGGAGCGGGGTCGAGCAGCTGCCCACCCTGTGGAAACCGTTCGCCAACCCGGTGTTCGCGCTCGCCATGGTCGTCGTCGGGCCGATGCTGATCGCCACGGTGCTGGGCCTGCTGGTGTTCAGGCAGCGGGTGCGCGGCGCGTACTTCGCGATCCTCACCCAGGCGCTCGCCGCCGCGTTCGTCATCCTGCTCGTCGGCCAGCAGGGCCTGACCGGTGGCACCAACGGCCTCACCAACTTCTACGACCTGTTCGGCCAGGACCTGGCGGCCGACTCGACCCAGCGCGGACTGTACTTCGCGGTCGCGATCGTCACCGGGCTGCTCTATCTCGGTGCCCGCCAGCTGGTCAACAGCCGCTTCGGGCGGCTGCTCGTCGCCATCAGGGACGGCGAGGACCGCGTCAGGTTCCTCGGCTACGACCCGGCGAGGGTCAAGACCGTCACCTTCGCGCTCTCCGCGGGCATGGCCGGGCTCGCGGGGGCCCTGTTCGTGCCCGTGGTCGGCATCATCTCGCCCGCGCTGCTGGGCGTGGTGCCCTCCCTCGAACTCGTCGTCGCGGTCGCGGTGGGCGGCAGGTTCGCACTGGCCGGGGCGATCCTCGGCGCGGTCGTGATGGGGTACGCCAAGACGTCCTTCAGCGAGCAGTTCGCCGACGGCTGGCTCTACCTGCAGGGCGCGCTGTTCATCCTCGTCATGACCCTGGCCCCCAAGGGGATCCTCGGCGTGGCGGCGTCGGCGCGCGACGCCTGGGCGCGCAGGTCGAGGCGCCGTACGGACCCCGAACCGCCGCCGCCCGCGGACGCTCCCGGTACGAGAGTCATGGAGGAGGTCGGATGAGCCCGATGATCGAGGTACGCGGGCTGTCGGTGGTCTTCGACGGCTTCCGCGCCATCGACGGCATCGACCTGACGGTCGAGAAGGGGGAGCTGCGCTTCCTGATCGGCCCCAACGGGGCCGGGAAGACCACGCTCATCGACGTCATCACCGGCCTCACCCGGCCGACCACCGGCGAGGTCGTCTTCGACGGGCGCAGCCTGGCCGGCCTGCGCGAGCACAGGATCGTACGACTCGGCGTCGGGCGGACCTTCCAGACGTCGGTGGTCTTCGAGGAGCTCAGCGTCCTGGAGAACCTCGACCTGGCGGCGTCCTTCCGCCGCCCGCTCTGGTCGCTGACCCGGCGCAGGCGCGGCATCTCCGACGCCGTCGCCGAGGCCCTGGAGACCACCGGCCTGAAGGAGCTGGCCGACCGGCCCGCGGGGGTGCTCTCCCACGGGCAGCGGCAGTGGCTGGAGATCGGCATGCTGCTCACCCAGAGCCCCAAGCTGCTCCTGCTCGACGAGCCGGTGGCCGGAATGTCCAAGGACGAGCGGGAGCGCACCGGCGAGCTGCTGACGTCCGTGGCGAACGACCACACGGTGATCGTGATCGAACATGACATGGAGTTCCTGCGCAGGTACGCCTCGCAGGTCACCGTCCTGCACGAGGGCAAGGTGCTGATCGAGGGGTCGGTCGACCAGGTCCGCGACGACCCGCGCGTGCAGGAGGTCTATCTCGGAAGGAAGCGCAGCGATGCTGTCGGTACAGGAACTTGACGCCGGGTACGGCAGGGCCCGGGTGCTGTTCGGGGTCTCGCTGGAGGTGGAGCCCGGGCAGCTGATGTGCGTGATGGGCCGCAACGGGGTGGGCAAGACCACCCTGCTCAACACCGTGATGGGCGTGCTTCCCGCCACCGCGGGGTCGGTCACCTTCGAGGGGCGCGACGTGACGCGCCTGCCGCCTCACGAGCGGGTCAAGCTCGGCATGGCGTACGTCCCGCAGGGGCACGAGACGTTCCCCCAGCTCAGCGTGCTCGGCAACCTCCAGGTCACGCTGGAGGCCGCCAAGGGGCCGCAGGAGGCGCTGGAGGAGGCCCTGGAGACCTTCCCGCGGCTGAAGCCGCTGCTCAAGCGGCGCGCCGGATTCCTGTCCGGAGGGCAGCAACAGCAGCTCGCCATCGCCCGCGCCCTGGTCACCCGTCCCAAGCTGCTCATCCTCGACGAGCCCACCGAGGGCATCCAGCCGTCGATCATCATCGAGATCGAGGAGGCGATCGAGCGGCTGCACGCCACGGGCCTGTCGCTCCTGCTGGTCGAGCAGTATCTGGACCTGGCGCTCCGTCTCGCCGACCGCTTCCTCATTCTCGACGCCGGGCACGTCGTCCACTCGGGGGCGGCCGAGGAACTGCGCGGGGAGGGAATTCACCGTCTTCTCGCCGTCTGATGACCCATAAAGCCGTGAAACAGACTTTTCATATCAAGAAGGCCGCGTTCGATCACTTCTTGATGAAGAGGCTCCCGCTGTGGGTGATGACGGCATAGCCTGCCCAGAAAAGCGGAGTCCGGGGGTGTCATGGCGAAGGAACCTGCGGACGGGGAAAAGCGGTCGGAGGGGGTCTCCTCCTCTCCTGACTCTCCCGAACCTTTCAAGTCTTCCGAACCTTTCAAGTTCTCCGAGTCCTCCGAGGCTCCCGGGTCCTCCGAGGCTCCCGAGAGGCGGGCCCGGTCTTCCCGCGGCGAGACCGGCCCCTCCCGTGAGGAGACCGGCCCCTCCCATGAGGAGACCGGCGGGACGCCCGCGGGCGAGCGCGACCGTCGACCTGATGACGCGCCCCACCGGAGGTCCGGCGAGCGCTACGACCGCGACCGGTACGACCGCGACCGGTGGGACGACGACCGGCACGGACGCGGGCGGCCGCCCCGCGAACCGTACGAGCGTGACCGCTGGGACGACGACCGGTACGACCGCGACCGGCGGTCCGACGACCGGTACGACCGTGACCGGTGGGACGACGACCGGTACGACCGCGACCCGAGGTCCGAGGGCGCGGACGCCGAGGGCGCCTACCCCGGGCCGATCGGACCGCCCGGGCCGTCCGGCCCGCCCCGCCGCCGCGGGTTCCGCCGCTTCCGGCTCGCCGCCTGGATCGCGCTGGTCCTCGCCGCGGTCGTGGTCGGGGTGTCCATCGCGTGGGTGAGCGGGCCACCCACCGAGGCCGAGCTACGGGAGAAGGCGGGGCTCCTCAACAAGGACAGGCTCCTGATCGGCGTGAAGGAGGACACCCCGGGCATCGCCCTGCGGAAGCCGGGGGAGACCGGTTTCACCGGCTTCGACATCGACATCGCCTACATGATCGCGGCGGATCTGGGCTTCCGGCCCGACCAGGTCGACTTCCTCTCCATCGAGACCGAGGACAGGGCGCGCATGCAGGCCCGCGACACGGACGGCACGTTCGTCAAGGTCGACCTCGTGGTGGCGACCTTCAGCGTGACGCCCGAGCGCAAGGCCGATCCCTCCGTCGGCTTCTCCACCCCCTACCTCTACACCGAGCAGTCGGTGGTGACCAGGGCCGACTACCCCGACGACAACGTCGCCTCCCTGGGGCAGCTCGAAGGCAAGAGGGTCTGCTCGCTCGGCACCTCGACCTCCCTCGCCGAGCTGAAGAAGGCGATCAAGGTCGATCCCATCGCCGAGCTCCTGATCAGCAAGTGCGTCGACCGCCTCGCGGACGGCGCCGCGGCCAACAGGGCGGCCGACGCGGTGACCACCGACGCGGCCCTGCTGGCCGGGTTCGTCGCGCAGCCGGAGAGGAAGCTGCGCCACCACGACATCGCGCTGGAGAAGACGGAGATGTGGGCGGTCAACGCCGGTTCCAACGGCGCGCTGCGCACCCTGGTCGACCTCGCCCTCTACCGCTCCTACGCCGACCCGGACAACAAGAGGTGGGAGGAGGCGTACGAGAAGCACATCCGGCCGTTGCTGGCGGCCAACCCGGGGGTGGACGTGGCGCAGGCGCGGCAGCCGTGCGCGCTCCCTCCTGACGTACGCCGCTGGCCGTGGGAGCGGACCCTCCCCGTGCAGGATTGTCCCTCCGCGCCTTGAAGCCCAACGCGCGGGTGAGGGACGCGCCGAGGAACCAGGAGTGGTTCCTCACGCTGCTGCCGGTGTTCCCGATCGTCCTGCTGGTGATGCGGCTGTGGTACGCCAGCAAGCAGGACACCCAGACGCTGCTCCTGCTCGTGCAGACCATCAGCCCGCTGGGCATGTTGAGCGCGGTCCTGCTGACCACGGTGTGGGTGCTGCCCGTCGTCGTGGTCGGCGGCAGGCTCCTCGGCACCCTTCACTGGATCAGCACGGGCCGCTCCTCGTGGCTGGTGCACAGCGCCCAGCGGCTGCCCGGCTGGGTGGTGGTCCTCGCCGTCGCGATGGGCGTGTGCACCTGGCAGCTGCGCTTCCTGCCGACGCTGGCGATGCTGTCGCTGGCCCTGCTCGGGCTGACCGTGCGCGAACGGTTCCCGGACCACGAGGAGCTGCGGACCACGTTCTGCTACGCGCTTCCGGTGATCGCCGCCGTGCTGTCGTACGTGCTGCTGTGGCCGGCCATCGTCTCGGCGTTCGCCGCGCGGGACGTGGCGACCGCGATCCTCCTGACGCTTCCCCCGGTGTTCGCGGCGCTGCTGACCGGCCCGGTGCCCGAGGCGCCGGCCCGGGTGCTGACCCACGGCATCGCGATCGGGATGGCGGTGTTCATGCCGTTCCTGGTGGGCGTGGTGGTGATGAGGGCGCCGATCCTCCCGCTGATCGCCATGCAGATCACCCTGGAGAGACCGGCCGGGGACAGGCCCGCGGAGGTGGTCGTGGGCTACATGGTCGCCAGCGACGACCAGATGACGACCGTCCTCAAGCGTGACGGTGCCGTGGAGTTCATCCAGAACGACCGGCTGCAGTCGAAGGTGCTCTGCCCCGACCCCGGTGAGGTGCCCAGGACGTGGGTGAACCTGCACGGCTGGTACGTCGAGCACAGCGTGATCTCCTGGCTCGCCCCGGTCTCGCAGCGGACTCCGGCCGACTCGCGCTGCGAGGGCCGCCCGGCCGAGGAGGCCGGCCCGGCCTCACCGTCTCCCGGGCCGTCCCCGAGCCCTTCCAGGCCGCCGGGGACCGCCGAGGTTCCGAGCCCGGCAAAATCTCCGAGCCCGGCAAAATCTCCGGGCGTGGCCGAGTCTCCGAGTGTGGCCGAGGGCCCGCGCTGACACCGGCCCACCGGCCCACCAGCTCACCGGCCCCGCCCTGTGGGAGCCGGGGGCCGGTCAGGACGCGCGGCGGTCGATGATCTCCCGGACGACCGAGGCGAGCAGGTCGACGTCGGCCTCGGTGGTACGCCAGTTCAGCATGGCCGGTCGCAACGCGGTCACCCCCCGGTAGGTCGTGGTTCCGGCGTAGACACGGCCGTCGGCGAGCAGTTCCGCGCCGAGCCACGCGTTCAGCGCGTCCAGCTCCTCCGGGGGAACGCCGGGCGGGCGGTAGCGGAAGCAGACCACGCACAGTCGTACCGGAGCCAGCAGTTCCAGGTCGGGGGCCTCCTCGACGATCGCGCCGAGCCGCAGGGCCAGGTCGTGGTGACGCTCGACCATCTCCCGGTAACCCTGCCTGCCGTACGCCCGCAGGGTCGCCCAGACGGGCAGCGCCCGCGCCCGCCGGGAGGACTCGGGGCCCAGGACGTTGTAGTTGACGTGCGGGTCGTCGCCGGGCGGCAGGTACGCGGCGCCCCACGCGCCGAACGACCTGGCCATGAGCTCCGGCTCGCGGACGAACGCGAACCCGCTCTCGTAGGGCACGTTCAGCCACTTGTGCCCGTCAGAGATCACCGAGTGCGCCCGCTCCACCCCCTCGACCAGGTGCGACAGTCGCGGAGAGGCAGCCGCGAACAGCCCGAAGGCCCCGTCCACGTGCAGCCAGGCACCGTGCCGCTCGGCGAGGTCGGCCAGCTCGCCGATGGGGTCGAAGTCGCCGGTGTTCACCTCTCCGGCGTTCCCGATGATCACCGCGGGGCCGTCGATCTCGTCGAGCGCCCGGTCCATGGCCGCCAGATCGACCCGTCCGGTCTCGTCCGCGGCGAGGATCCGCGCGCCGTCGCGGCCGCAGCCGAGTATCTGCAGCGCCTTGCGGCTGCTCGGGTGGAGGTAGCCCCCGGCGAGCACGGGCATCGGCGGCAGCCCCGCGAGCCCGTCCGCGGCCACGTCGGCCCCGTGCCGCTCGCCCCACCACTGCCGGGCGCACGCCAGGCCCGTGAGGTTGGCGAACGTGGCGCTCGGGGTCAGCACCCCGCCGTAGGACTCCGGCAGCCCGAACAGGTCCTTCAGCCAGCGCAGCGCGACGGTCTCCGCCCGGGTGGCGAACGGCGAGGTCAGCCAGAGGCCGCCCGCCTGGTCGAGGAGCGAGGTCACCCAGTCGCCGGCCTGGGCCGCCGGGGTCGAGCCGCCGACGACGAAGTGGAAGAAACGCGGTCCCGAGGAGTGCGTCGCCGCGCCGGTGCCGGCGCGCAGCAGCCGCCGTACGGTGTCGAGGGTGCCCTCGCCCCGCTCGGGGAGCGGATGGTCGAGAAGGTCGATGAGCCCGTCGGCCCCGTGGTCGTGGACGGGACGGTCGCCGAGCGAGCCGAGATAGGGGCCGGCGGCCCTGGCCACCTCTTCCAGTGCGGCCGCGGTCTGGTCACGCTCGTGCAGAGGATCACTCATCCCCAAGGATGGGCACGTTCGGCCGCGGCTCGCCACCCCGTATCCCGCCCCCGGATGTCGATCCGCCGGGCGGACGCGCGCCCGATCCGGCTCCCGGGCGGCGAGGGCGGGCGCGGTGGGTGAGCGCCGTGGGGTGGCGCCGTGGGGCGGCCAAGGCGGGCGGAAGTGGTGGCCGGGGCGAGTGCTCGGGCGGGCGGAAGTGGCGCGGTCAGCCCGGGAGGCGGCCGATGACCTCCCGGAAGGGGATTCCGGGAGGGGCGGTCACTGACGGTAGTCTTCGACCTCGTCGATCGGGCGGGGGGCCGCCGAGTCGGGGTCCTCACCGAACTCGCGGCGCGCCCGGCGCTGCCTGAGCAGGTCCCACGCCTGGTCGAGAGCCTCCTCCAGCTGCTTGATCCGGTTGTTCTCCTCGTGCGAGGAGATCGAGTGCGAGCCCAGCTTCGCCCGGAGCTCCCGCTCCTCGGTGATCAGCTCGGTGATGTGGGCGAGGATGTCGCCGTCCCTCATGTCCGTTCCCCCTGTCAGAGTTTTTCTGGACTGTATCCGATCAGCAGGTCACCGCACCGGGTACGGCCGTCGACCAGGGTGACGTCCCGGTCACGCCGGCGGCCGGGGGGCACGCTGCCGCCGTGGAAGACCACGGACGGCACGTTCGGCCAGGCGGTCGCCATGATCGCCGCGAGTGCGGTCTTGTCCCGGGGACGATTGGTCGCCTCGATGAGGTCCGCGGGGTCCGCAGGAGGCGCGGGGAGGGGCACGGGGCGAACGCCCGGGGTTCCCCCACGTTCCCGAAGAAGGGCCGTGAGCCCTCGCGCCGGGATGTGCCAGGTCGCGGCCCTTCCTCGGGCGAGACGCGGAAGATCTTCGAGTCCCGCCATGTGAGACCGAGGCCCGGGCATCCTGAGACGTCTGCTAACGTGCTAGGCATGCTGCGCGGCCTGCTTCTTAGCTGCCGCGACGAGGGCCTGTAGAGGCCGGCTCCCTCGTCGCGGAGCGAGCCATGCGCGTCGGCCACGATTGTTTTCCCAGTCGAGGAGCCTTGCATGTATCCGCAGCAGCAGCCCAGTCCCATGCCGTTCAAGCGCTATGAGTCCTTCGCACCGATCCAGCTGACCGACCGCACCTGGCCCGGCAAGGTCATCGACCGGGCTCCCCGGTGGTGCGCCGTCGACCTGCGTGACGGCAACCAGGCACTGATCGACCCCATGGACGCCCACCGCAAGCTCCAGATGTTCGAGCTGCTGGTGAAGATGGGCTACAAGGAGATCGAGGTGGGCTTTCCCGCCGCCTCCCAGACCGACTTCGACTTCGTACGGCAGATCATCGAAGAGGACCTGATCCCCGACGACGTGGTGATCCAGGTCCTGACCCAGTCCAGGGCCGAGCTGATCGAGCGGACCTTCGAGTCGGTGCGCGGGGCCAAGCAGGCGATCATCCACCTGTACAACTCCACCTCCACCCTCCAGCGCCGGGTCGTCTTCGGCCAGGACCGCGAGGGCATCACCGCGATCGCGGTCGAGGGCGCCAAGCTCTGCAAGAAGCTGGCCGCCGAGATGGACGACACGGAGATCTACTTCCAGTACTCCCCGGAGTCCTTCACCGGCACCGAGCTGGAGTACGCGGTGGAGGTCTGCGACGCCGTCAACGACGTCTGGCAGCCCACCCCCGACCGCAAGGTCATTCTCAACCTGCCCGCCACCGTCGAGATGGCCACGCCCAACATCTACGCCGACCAGATCGAGTGGATGCACCGCAACCTGGCCTACCGCGACTCGATCGTGCTGTCCCTGCACCCCCACAACGACCGCGGCACCGCCGTCGCCGCCGCCGAGCTGGGTTACATGGCCGGGGCCGACCGGATCGAGGGCTGCCTGTTCGGCAACGGCGAGCGCACCGGCAACGTCTGCCTGGTCACGCTGGGCATGAACCTGTTCTCGCAGGGCGTCGACCCGGAAGTCGACATCTCCGACATCGACGAGATCCGCCGGGTCACCGAATACTGCAACCAGCTGCCCGTCCACCCGCGCCACCCGTGGGGCGGCGAGCTCGTCTACACCGCCTTCTCCGGCTCCCACCAGGACGCCATCAAGAAGGGCTTCGAGCACCTGGAGCGCGACGCGGCCGCCGCGGGCGTCCCGGTCGAGGAGTTCGCCTGGGCGGTCCCGTACCTGCCGATCGACCCCAAGGACATCGGCCGTACGTACGAGGCGGTCATCCGGGTCAACAGCCAGTCCGGCAAGGGCGGGGTCGCCTACATCATGAAGGCCGACCACCACCTGGACCTGCCGCGGCGCCTGCAGATCGAGTTCTCCCGCGCCGTCCAGACCCACACCGACACCATCGGCGGCGAGGTGAACGCCACCCAGATGTGGGAGGTCTTCACCGACGAATACCTGCCCAACCCGGCCAGCCCGTGGGGCCGCCTGGGCCTGCTGGCCCACCGGACCACCTCCAGGGGTGACGGGAAGGACGCCATCAGCGCCGACCTGCGCCTCGACGGTGAGATCCGCGAGGTCGAGGGAGTCGGCAACGGTCCCATCTCCGCCTTCTGCGACGCCCTGTCCCGGGTCGGCGTCCAGGTACGCGTCCTCGACTACGCCGAGCACGCCATGAGCGCGGGGACCGACGCCAAGGCCGCCTCCTACATCGAGTGCGAGATCGACGGCCGGACCCTGTGGGGTGTCGGCATCGACTCCAACACCACCACCGCCTCGCTCAAGGCCGTCATCTCCGCGGTCAACCGCGCCGGCCGCTAGAGGCGGGCCCTTCCACAGGCTCGCACTGCCCGCACTGCCCGCACTACCCGTGCCGCCCGCGTCTCTCCGAGCGGCACGGGAACCGGTCGCGTCTCGTGCTCGCCCGCGCCACTTCCTCCCGCACCGCCCCTTCCCGCACAGCCCCACCTCGTAGGCACGACCTGCCGTACGAGGTTCGACAGCCGCCCACAAGGCACCGACGTCGCCGACTCGACCGCGCCCACCGCGAGAACCGCCCGGGCGCGGTCGAGTCGTTTCCGCCCGTCTCGCGGCACGGGACGCGCGTGACCGCGCGGTGAGGGCCGTACCCCCCAGCCGCAGGGCGGTCATGGATACCGCGGTCATGGGCGCCGCATTCATCGGTGTCTCGGTCACGAGAATCACCACGAAACCAGCTTTAAATGGACGGATCGGCGCGACAGGAATGCTCGCGGACCCCTCGCCGGACGGGCTGTCCGGCGGCTCTTCCGACTGACAAATTCATGGCATTCCATGGCGAGTCGCTGTGAGGCATCCCAACATCGCCGACATAGCCTCTTTGCAGCTCAGGGCGTTAATCACTCCCTCCGAACTGACTGAAAGCGACATATTCGGTTATTCGCGAAATTCGTTTTTATCGGGGGAATTCATGCGATGTATCCTCGGCCTGGCCACCGCCGGGCTCGTCATCCTCAGCGGTACCGCCGCCGCGGACGCGCGGCCACCGCGCTACGAACCCGACCCGTCCGCGTTCCAATCGACCGTCGATCCGCCCCCGTGGCCGCCCAGGCCGGTTCCGATACCCCTTCCCCCGCCGCCCCGCCCGAACCCGGAGCCTCCTGAGCCCCTGCCGCCGTGGGGCCTGCCGACGCCGCCCCCGCCGCTGCCGCCCCGTCCGAACCCGACTCCTCCGCTGCCGCCCCTGCCGCCGTGGGGACAGCCGATTCCACCCCGGCCGATCCCGATTCCGCCGCCGATTCCGCCCCGCCCGCCGTGGGGGCAGCCGATTCCGCCTCGGCCGATCCCGATTCCGCCGCCGTTGCCGCCCCGCCCGCCCATCGTGACCCCGCCGTGGGGTCCGTCGATCGGAGGCCCGTTCGCCAAGCACCTCACACTGACGATCGAGAAGCAGGGCAGGACACGGACCGCCCGGCTGGCATGCACGCCGGTGTACGGCACGCACCCTCGCGGGCCGGAGGCGTGTGAGCTGCTGAGCCGGGCGCGGGGCAACCCCGCTTACGTCAGGCTGCCGTTCATGGCCTGCCCGCGCTACTACGACCCCGTCACGGTGTCCGCGACCGGCACCTGGAACGGCCGTTACATCCGGTACCGGCAGACCTTCAGCAACCAGTGCGAGCTGCGTGCCGCGACCGGGGCGATCTTCTCCTTCTAGGGCCCGTTCCGTGGACCACGCCCGGAACCCATGTCCCGGACCCGATCGATGTCCGGGACATGTGACGGCTCACAGAGCGGCACCACGGAGACCACAGGGACGATAGGGACGATAGGGACCAAAAGAGGCCCGCGAGGGCCAGGGGGTCGAGCGGGCCCGCTGCCGAACGGCGACCGTCCACCGGTCACCGGCCCGGTCACCGGTGGACGGTCGCCGGCTTCCACGAAAGGAGCTCGTACGGCGGTGGGGACGTTCTCACCGCCGTACGAGCCGTTTCGGCCCCGGACGGTCCCCGGACGGTCCCCGGACGGTCCCCGGGCGGAACCCGAGCGAGGGCCGCTCACCCCCGCGAGCCGTAAGCTGGAATGAAGTTCCAGGTCGGCGGCCTCGTGCCACAAGCCGGCGACGCCCACGGCCAGGAGTGGATCCGCGGTAGGACGGGGTGAGACGGCGATGGGCAAGCAGCCTTCGGGAACCGTGCTGTCTTCTGCTCAACGAGCGGCCATGCGGGATCTTCTGATCGCGGACCGCGAGAGGACGGTGATCCAGATCACCGCGCTGACGCGCGACTGGGACGACCTCGCCGAATCGTCGGCGCTGGTGGCCAACGACGACGAGCACGACCCGGAGGGCGCGACGATCGCCTTCGAGCGGGCCCACCTCCAAGCCCTGCTCGACAGGGCGCGCGACCACCTCACCGACCTCGACGAGATGGCCGAGCGACTCCGGCAGGGCACCTACGGCGTGTGCGACGACTGCGGGCGGCCCATCGCCCTGAACCGCCTCAAGGCACGCCCGATCGCCCGGACCTGTATCGAGTGCGCCGGGCGCGCGCGGTAGCGACCCGCGGCGAATGTGGCGATGTTCCTGAACTACCCTGGGGGCGGCGATGCCCGCCGTCGCGCCTCGGACGATCACCGGCCATGAGCCCTGTCCCGCACGACCACGACCGCCCGGCCGCGACCCGTGCCCCTCACGGTCACCCGAGTGAGCCCGTGTCCCACACGATCACCCGCGTGTGGCGCGCATCCGCCTCGTACGGCCTGACGTGAGGCGTAGAGAGGGCACATCGTGACCAGAGAACCGCAGAACTGGGCGGGCAACATCACCTATGAAGCCGCCCGGTTCCACCGTCCCGGCGGTATCGAGGAGCTCCAGGAACTGGTCGCCGGCAGCGGCGCCGTCCGGGCCCTCGGCACCCGCCACTCCTTCAACGAGATCGCCGACCGTCCCGGCGGCGACCTCGTCTCGCTGGAGGGCCTGCCCGCCGACTTCGAGCTCGACCCGGCGCGGGGCACGGTCACGGTGGGTGGCGGGGTGCGCTACGGCGAGCTGAGCCGGTGGCTGTACGACCGGGGTCACGCGCTGCCCAACCTCGGCTCCCTGCCGCACATCTCGGTCGCCGGTGCCTGCGCCACGGCCACGCACGGTTCCGGCGTCTCCAACGGCAACCTGGCCACCGCCGTCTCCGGCCTCGAACTGGTCACCGCGGACGGTGAGATCACCGTCCTCAGCCGCGAGAAGGACGGCGACCGCTTCGCCGGGGCGGTCGTCGCCCTCGGCGCGCTGGGCATCGTCACCAGGGTCGTCCTCGACGTCGTCCCGGCCTTCGAGGTGCGGCAGTACGTCTACGAGAACCTGCCGTGGGCGCGGATGGAGGAGCACTTCGAGGAGATACTCTCGGCCGCGTACAGCGTGGGCCTGTTCACCGGCTGGACCGGCTCCGGGATCGACCAGGTGTGGGTGAAGCGCCGCGACGGCGACCCCGGCCCGTGGGAGCCGGCGCCGATCTGGCTGGACGCCACCGCGGCCACGGCCGACCGGCACCCGCTGCCGGGGATCTCCGCCGTCAACTGCACCGCGCAGATGGGCGTGCCCGGCCCCTGGTACGACCGGCTGCCGCACTTTCGCCTGGACTTCACCCCGAGCAGCGGGGAGGAGCTCCAGTCGGAGTATCTGCTGCCGCGCCGCCACGCCCTCGCCGCGCTCCGCGCGCTGGACACGGCCAGGGACGTCATCGCCCCCGTCCTGCAGATCTCGGAGATCCGTACCGTCGCGGCGGACGACCTCTGGCTGAGCACCTCCTACCGCGAGGACGCCGTCGCCGTCCACTTCACCTGGAAGAAGGACTGGCCCGCGGTGAGCCGGGTGCTCGCCGTGGTCGAGGAGCTGCTCGAGCCCTTCGAGGCCCGTCCCCACTGGGGAAAGCTCTTCCTCATGGGTCCCGAGCGCCTGAACTCCCTGTACGACCGGCTCCCGGACTTCCGGCGGCTGGCGGCCGAGCTCGACCCCACGGGCAAGTTCCGCAACCCGTTCCTCGACGCCCGCCTCTTCCCCGGCGATTCCCCTTCTTGATCGTTCACGGCCGTCATGAGCGTTCACAGCCTTCCTGACCGTTCGCAGCCGCAACCTTGATCCGGACATCAGCTCACAAGCGGATCGTACGACCGGATCCGGGTAGTCAATTCCCATCACGCTAGTAACGGTGCGATATCTACCGTAAGAGATCGTGAATCCAGCGCTGGTGACGAGGGGGAGAAGCATGGAACGCAATACGGTCGTGCGCGCGATGCACGATGTCGGGCTGGCCGCCTGGTTCGGGGGGTCGTTGATGGGCGCGATCGGCCTCAACGGCGCCACCGCCGTGGTCAGCGACAGGAACGAGCGCCTGCGGGTGGCGAACGTGGGGTGGGGACGCTGGAGGCCGGTCAACGCCGTGGGCATCGGCGCCTTCCTCATCGGCTCCGCCGGCCTGCTGGCGGCCAACAAGCAGCGGGTGGCGTACCAGCGGGGGGTGGCGGCGAACACCGCGGTCAAGGCCGCGCTGACCGTCGCGGCGCTGGCCGCGACCGGCTACACCGGGGTGCTCGGCGCCAAGCTCGCGGACGCGGGCGACGTGCCAGTGGAAGCCGCGGTGAAGCCGGAGAAGGAGACCCCGGACGACGTCGCCAAGACACAGCAGCAGCTGCGCCTCATGCAGTGGGTCGTCCCGGCCGTCACCGGGCTGCTGGTCGTTCTCACCTCACTGCACGGGGAGCAGCAGCGGCCGGGCGAGGTCATCCGGGGAGCCGTGCGCAAGAAGTTCTCCCGGTAGGGGTCTCCGGCCGGTCACCCGGTTCGCGGAGGTCGTCGTACGCCCGCGGAACACCGCGTGGGCGGTGCCGGGCGGTCTTCGGTCACGTCGGCGAGGTCGCGGCACGTCTCCTCCACCGGTGAGAACCGGGGGGAGGCGTGCCGCGCGTTGTCCGGAAAGGGCCGGGGAAAGGGGCCGGTGTCAGACCTTGGACGTCAGGCCGCGGCTGATGGCCTCCTCGCGCAGGCGTTTCAGCGGCAGCGCGGCGCCGTCGCGCTCGATGCGCCAGACGTCCCACCCGGCGCACGCCCTCGTCCCGGCGACCGCGGCCCCGGCGGCCGACAGGGAGTGGTACGCCTGGCCCGTCGCCACCACCCTGATCGTCCCGCCCTCCTCGACCGTGGCGAAGTGCATCTCGCCCTTGACCGTACGGAAGATCTTGGCGTTCGGCGCTATCAGGCCGTACTTGATCAGGTCGACGACCTCGACGCCGTAGTGGCGGCGGGACCCCGGCTGCTCGG
The DNA here is from genome assembly GCF_042428775.1 of Streptosporangium vulgare. NCBI lineage: Bacteria > Bacillati > Actinomycetota > Actinomycetes > Streptosporangiales > Streptosporangiaceae > Streptosporangium > Streptosporangium vulgare. Next base: position 323,253 of record NZ_JBHMBS010000009.1, read on the forward strand.
GGGCGGGATCCGGGAGAGGGATCGACGGCAGGCGGAAGCCGAGCCTGACCGGGTTCCAGATCTCCTCGCAGAGGAGCCGGTAGAGGGTCTGCCGCCGTTCGATCTCCCGTACGCCGAACTCGGGGCAGGGCTGGAACGCCCTGTCCAGGCCCGAGTCCCTGAGGTAGTGGGTGAACGGGGTGTTGCGCAGGCGGCTCTTGGGGTGCAGGGAGGCCGCGAGCCGGTTCTCCGCGTAGTAGTGCTCGATCTTCCGTTCGTAGGGGTCGTCGCGGAAGCTCGCGTTGACGGACTTGGGCAGGAGCAGCAGGGCGCCGAGGCGGTTGCGCCGGATGTAGAACTCCGCGGTGGTCTTGACCTCGGTCCTGTGCCGCTCGAAGCGGTTGGCCCAGATGTGCTCGATCTCGTACTCGCGCCCTCCCCGCAGGAACGCGTACTCGTGGTTTCCCCCTCGCACTCGCGCTGGACGTGGGCGGTCATCCGGGAGAGCAGGTAGCGGACCAGGCGGCGGTTGTTGGCCCGCAGCCCGAAGGAGGCCGGCTCGCGGAAGTCGTGTTCGAGCAGGGAGGTCTCCCGGCCGAGGACCGTGGCGACGTCGTCGGTGGTCCGGCACGTCCGCAGGAGGGGGATGAGCCGGTGGACGATCTCGTCGAGGTCGCGGCGCTGCACGGGGAGGTTGTTGACGGACCTGCGCACGTAGACGAGGTCGAGGAACGACGCGACCATCGCGCACTTGCGGGTGAACACCTCGTCGGAGTCCTCGGGCGAGACGACGGAGAGCAGCAGTGTGAACTGGTTGTCGATGCCGTTGTGGCCGTTGAAGTAGACGTAGGGCCCAGGAAGTACGGGGCGTAGTGGCCGACCTCCTCGCGGTCGTGCAGCGGTTTCCACTGGCTGAGAAAGCGCCGGCCGAGGTCGTCGATCAGCGTGCCGACCTCGTGGCGGGTCCAGGTGTACTCCCGCTGGTAGTAGTCCAGCGCGAAGGAATTGCTCTCGAAGAGAGTGCGGACCGTCACGCCTTCGCCGTGAATAGGACTTTCCACCATGAAGTCAGGGGTGCCTTTCGTCCATCGAGGAGACGACTCACCTGAGAGCCTTTCTCCTCGTTTGTCACTCCAGGCATCCGGGTGTTACCCATCGCGGCCAAGTCGTGACGTATCAGGCGGGTAGCCCGAGGGTGTGGGCCTGGCAGCGCATGGCGTGGTCGAAGACCGCCGTGAGGTCGAGGATCACGTTGGTGAACTGGCCGAAGAGCTCGAAGTTGAGCCACCCGAACAGGCCGGTCCAGACGATCAGGCTGCGGACGATCACGTCGTCGGGGACGTCGGGTATCAGTTCGCGCACCCGCGCGGCGTCCTCGTGGAAGGACGGCGGGACGGGCGGGGGGGCGGTGTCGGGCGGGTTCAGCGCTCCGGCGCGGTGGGCGTCGGAGACGATCCGGCCGTAGACGGCGGTGTCGCGGAGCGCGGCGGGGACGGTGTCCTGCGGGGCCCGGTAGCCGGGCACGGGCGAGCCGTACAGCAGGGCGTACTCGTGCGGGTGGGCCAGCGCCCAGTTTCGTACGGCGTGGCAGACCGCCATCCACCGGCCCCCGTGGTCCTCGGGCGGGACGGCCGCGTCGGCCTTCTCCACGGCCTCGCCGACGGCGTTGTAGCTGTCGATGATCAGGGCCGTGAGCAGGTCGTCCCTGGACGGGAAGTAGCGGTAGATCGCCGAGGAGGCCATGCCCATCTCGCGGGCGACCGCGCGCAGGGACAGGCCGCTCGCGCCCTCGACGGCCAGCTGCCGCCGGGCGACGTCGGTGATCTCGCGGGTCAGCTCGGCTCTGACCCTCTCGCGTGCGGTGAGGCTCGAACTCATACCGCGACCATATCAGAGCACTGAGAAGAAAAGAGAGCACTGCTCTTGACGAACACTGCTCTCTAGCGAGAGCATTGCTCTCAGAACGGAACGGGCAAGACGCCACGAGGCGCCACTAGGGAAGAGGAATCATGACCAAGCACGTCATCGCGGGAGCCGGTCAGGTCGGCTCCGAGGTCGCCCGGCTGCTGGCCGGGCAGGGACACGAGGTCGTTCTCGTCAGCCGCTCGGGCTCGGGCCCCGACCTGCCGGGCATCCGCAGGGTCGCCGCCGACGTGAGCGACCGCGAGAAGCTGACCGCCCTGACCGGGGGCGCCGCCGTCCTCTACAACTGCGTCAACCCGCGCTACCACGAGTGGGCGCGCGACTGGCCGCCGCTCGCCGCGTCAATGCTGGGAGCCGCCGAGAGCACCGGCGCGGGGTACGTCATCCTCGGCAACCTCTACGTCTACGCGGCGCCCGACCGGCCGATGCGGGAGAGCGACCCGCTCGACCCGCCCAGCGTCAAGGGCGCGATCCGGGTCAAGGTCTGGCAGGAGGCCCTGGCCGCGCACGAGGCGGGCCGGGTCAGGGTGACGGAGGTGCGCGGATCCGACTACTTCGGCCCCGGCTGCCTCGACCAGTCGCATCTCGGGCAGAGGTTCGTCCCTCCGCTCCTGTCCGGCAAGACCGTCCGCTTCGCCGGTGACCCCGGCCAGCCGCACAGCTGGACCTACGTGCCCGACGTCGCGCGGACCCTGGTCGCGGCGGGCGAGGGCGACCGCGCCTGGGGCCGCGCGTGGCACGTCCCGACGAACGAGCCGATGACGGTGCGCGAGGTCGCCGAGCGCCTGTGCGCGCTCGCCGGAGTCCGCGACCCGGGGGTGAAGGCCATGCCCCACGTGCTGCTGCGCGCCGCCGGTGCCTTCTCGCCGATGCTCAGGGAGCTGGAGGAGCTGCGCTACCAGTTCGTCCGTCCCTTCGTCCTCGACTCCGGCGAGTCCCGGGCCGCCCTCGGCGTCGCGCCGACCCCGATGGACGAGGCGCTGGCCGCGACGATCGCGTGGTGGCGCGACCGCCTGGCCGTGGCGGCGTAGGAGGATCCTCACGCGGGAGCGCGGGAGAGTGGGGGCCGCACCAGCCGCGGTGAGCGGGACCGCGCGCGCCGGAGGGGGCCGAGGGCGTGCGCGCCGGAGCGGCATCGGGGGCGAGTGCGCCGGAATGGGCCGGGGGCGTGTGCGCCGGAGGGGGGCCGGGGAGCACGCCGTACGCTTTGAGCATGAAGATCGCTGTCATCGGCCTCGGGGACATCGCGGAGAAGGCGTACCTGCCGGTCCTCGGCGTCACCCCCGGCCTCGACCTGCACCTGTGCACCCGAGACCGCGCCACGCTCGACCGTCTCGGCGACGCCTACCGGGTCGAGCGGCGTTTCTCCTCGGTGGACGAGGTGCTCGGCGCCGGGGTCGAGGCGGCTTTCGTGCACGTCGCGACGGCCGCGCACGCGGAGGTCGTCGAGCCGCTGCTGCGCGCGGGCGTCCACGTCTACCTGGACAAGCCGATCGCCTACACCCTCGCCGAGTCCGAGCGCCTGGTGCGGCTGGCACGCGAGAGCGAACGGTCGCTGCTCGTCGGCTTCAACCGCCGCAGGGCGCCGTCCTACGCGGCGCTGCGCGATCTTCCCCGAGACCTGGTGGTGATGCAGAAGCATCGCGCGCGCCACCCCGCGGACCCGCGGACCGTCGTCTACGACGACTTCGTGCACGTCGTGGACACCCTCAGGTTCCTGGTGCCCGGCGAGGTCGAGCACACCGGCATCCGCACCCGGGTCAGGGACGGGCTGCTGGAGCACGTGACGCTGGAACTGTCCGGGGACGGCTTCGCCGCCTTCGGGATCATGAACAGGGTGGGCGGTTCGGCCGAGGAGACCGTGGAGGTCATGGGAGGCGGTGCCAAGCGCCGCGTGGTCAACCTGGCCGATGTGATCGACCACATCGGCGACGAGACCCTCACCAGGCGAGGCGACTGGACCCCGGTCTCCCGGCAGCGGGGCATCGAACAGGTCTGCCAGGAGTTTCTCGACGCGGTCCGCTCCGGCACCGTCCTCGACGCCGCCGACGCCCTGGCCACCCACGCGATCTGCGAGGACATCGTCGCCGCCGCGAGCTGACCGCCCGCGCCGCGAGCCGCCGTCGCGAGCCGGTCGCCCGCGCGGAGAGCCGCCGACGCCGATGGCAACCGTCACCGCGGAGAGCCGCCGACGCCGATGGCCGCCGCCGCCCTCACCCCCGCGAGCCGGCCGCCCGCGTCGCGCGCCCTGGTGGCACGACGTGGACGGACGGCTCGCCGGGTTCCCGGCGGGGCGGCCCGGTCAGCGTTCGGCCAGGTACCTCCGGCCGAGGGCGCGCAGGCGATCGTGGGCCGACTCGTAGACGTCCGGACGGCCGAGGGTGGACTTGGGGAGCTTGGCGACCATCGTGTAGTTGGTGTCGCAGACGTTGCCGACCGGTGCCTCGCCGATCTGGCTGACCAGCTGGTAGGCGTCCAGTGGGTCCAGGCCGGTGAGCTCGGAGGTCCAGGTGACCAGGTCGTGCTGGCTGATCCGGTACGCGTCCTCCAGCGGGCGGGCCGAGCCGGTGGACATCAGGTGGCCGTCGTCCTCCAGGCGGGGCCACGGGGTGCTCACCCCCTTGATCAGCTCCACGGCGACGACGGTGTTCATCGCCGCCTCGACGGCGGTGCCGCACACCTCGCCGTGCCCCTGCCTGGCGTGCCCGTCGCCGATCGCGAAGAGCCCGCCCTCGACGTTGACGCCGAGATAGACGGTCACCCCGGCGCGCAGCTCGGGGGTGTCCATGTTGCCGCCGTGGGCGTCCGGGGTGATCGTCATGCGGGCCTCGGACGCGGCGGGCGCGACGCCGACCGTGCCGTGCATCGGGTCGAGCGGCAACTCGACCGTGAAGTCGCTCCTGCGAGCGTGGTAGCGGACCACGCCCGCGGCCGTGTCGATGTCGTAACGCCACACCAGCTCCTCCAGGGGAGGGGTGAGCATCGCGGTGGTGTGGGTGCCGGTCAGCGCGCCGAAGTGCGGGAACGTCGCCGACACGGCCCAGTCCCTGGCGGGTTCGATGGAGACGAAGTGCAACGCGAGCGTGTCGCCCGGCTCGGCCCCCTCCACGTGGAAGGGGCCGGTGACGGGATTGAGGTAGGGGAACTCGCAGACGCGCGAGGGCAGGTCGCCGACCGAGGTCACCAGGCCGCCGAAGCAGTCCTCGGTGTACGTCTCGACGATCGAGCCCGGGGCGATCCTGGCCACCGCGGGCCGCCCGCCGAAGGTGTAGCTGAGGTCCTCGGGCGCGGGACGGTAGGAGAAGACGTTCATCGCGCGCCTCCCACGAGGGACCGCGTGCCTGCCATGGGGAGTCGCGCGCCTCTCGCGCGGAGTCGCCCGCCCCCCACGGGGAGCGGGAGGCGACCACGCTTCGCGACGGGGAGGGGGGAGCTGAGCCCCTCCTCGACCTCAAGGAAGATGTCGAACACGGTTCTGCCCTCGCATGCTGTCGGGTCGGTGGGACGGGGGTCGTGGGCTCTCAGGGCTTGCCGGCCGTGTCGGGTGCGGACGTGCCGGGCGCCTCCGGGGTGTCGACGAGCCCGGCCAGGGTGGGCCGGCGGCCCGTGGCGTAGGAGACGCCGAGCACCACCAGGCCGACGACGAACCAGATGATGCCGAGCGTCTGGGCCGCGATGCTGGCGTTGATCACGACGTAGAGCAGGATCGCGAAGCCGAGCACCGGGGCGATCAGGTGCCGCCACAGGTCGCGGCTGCCCCGGCGCACGACGTAGTGGACGACCACCGACACGTGCAGCGCGAGGAAGGCGGTCATCGCGCCGAAGTTGACCAGCCCGCTGATCAGCGTGATCCCGTCGTCGCGGGTGGTCAGGTAGAGCCCGACGACCAGGGAGACCGCGGCCACCACGAGGGTGGCGTTGACGGGCACCCGGTGCCTGGGGTCGATCTTGGCCAGGAAGGAGGGGAGCTGGCGGTCGCGGGCCATCGCGAACAACAGGCGGGAGGTGGCGGCCTGGGCGACCAGCGAGTTGGCGAAGCCCCAGGCGATGGCGGTGGCGACCGCGGTCAGCACGCTGAGCCAGTGGCCCCCGGCGAACTCGGCCATGTCGTAGAAGGCGGTGCCCGCGGGGTCGCCCTTGGTCAGCAGGTCGGCCCGGTCGGGGGTGAGCAGCGCGGCGACCCAGGTCTGCGCGATGAACAGCACCCCGGCCAGGCCCAGCGCCGCGACCATGGATTTGCCGAGCCGCCGCGAGTCCTCCCGGCTCTCCTCGGCCATCATCGAGATGCCGTCGAAGCCGAGGAAGGACAGCACCGCGATCGAGACCGCGCCGAAGACGAGCGACCAGGAGAAGGTCGAGGAGTCGAACAGCGGGCTGAGCGCGCCCGCCTGGGCCTTGCCCTGGGCCAGGGCGACCACCCCGACGACCATGAAGATCGCCAGCACGATGAGCTCGCCGACCAGCATGATCTTCGTGATGCGCGCGGTCATCTGGATGCCCGTGTAGTTCACGACCGTGTTGAGCACCACGAACACGATCAGCCAGCCCCAGACGGGGATGGCCGGGACGAAGGAGGCCATCGCCGCGCTCGCGATGAGATAGAGCAGGGCGGGCACCAGCACGTAGTCGAGCAGGATCACCCACCCGGCGAGGAAGCCGACGGGCGCGGCGATGCCGCGGCCCGCGTAGGTGTAGACCGATCCGGCCATCGGGAACGCGCGGGCCATCTGCGCGTACGAGAGCGCGGTGAAGGCCATCGCGACCATGCCGATGGCGTACGCGAGGGCGACCATGCCACCCGAGGCCTGGAAGACGCCGCCGAAGATGCCGAACGGCGCGATCGGGACCATGAAGATCAGGCCGTAGACGAGCAGGTCGGTGAAGCTCAGTGACCTGCGGAGTTCCTGTCGGTAGCCGAATTGCTCCAGTGAGGGCTCGGTTGTCATGTACGGCTCCTTGAAGTGGGTGCAGCCGTACCCTAGAACCTTTCCTTGCAAAGGAAAAGTTTTCAGTCGGAAGTTTTTGTCCGATTTTGACCCGCCACGTACCTAGCGGACGATGTCGAAGTCCAGCCCGTCGGCCCGGCCGATGTGCGCCTGCCGCCGCACCCCGTGTCCGCGCAGGGTGAGCCGCCCCCGCGCGGTGACGATGGAGGTGCCGTCGGCGATCGCGTCCACCTCGGGCACGGCGAGCGTCCCGGCGCGCGAGCCGAGCGCGGCGAGCATCAGCACCGCCTCGTAACACCCCTGCCCGTGCCCGTTGAGCAGCGGCGCGGTCGAGCCGAACCGGCGGGCGTAGCGCTCGCCGAGGCTCAGGCTGTCGTCGGTGACCAGGCTCGCGAAGTAACCCATCGCGCCGTACAGCTCGCCGGTGGCGTCACCGCCGATGCCGAGCAGGCCGTGCTCCTCCAGCGCGCCGCAGAGCCGCGGCCACGACAGCCCGGCCGCCGCGAAGGCCCGGTTGAAGGCGACCAGGTCGCTGCCGACCAGGCTGAGCAGCACCGCGTCGGGCCGGGCGGCCACCAGCCTCTCCAGGATCGGGGAGAAGTCGCGTGTGCCGTACGGCACCAGGAGCTCGCCGGCGACGCCGACGTCCCGTGCGGCGAGGTGGCGGCGGGCCGCCCCGTGGACCAGGCGCGGCCAGACGTAGTCGTTGCCGAGCAGGAACCACCTGCGCGCCCGGCGGCGTTCGATGAGCCAGTCGAGGCCGGGCCGCAGCTGGCGGGCGGGGGTCTCGCCCAGGAAGTAGACCCCCGGCGCGTGACCGCCCCCCTCGTACGGCGGCGCGTAGACGAACGGCACCCTCCCGGCCAGCGCCCGCACCACCTCGATCCTGACGTCGCTGCCGTGGGTGCCGACCACGGCGTCGATCGCGCCCCAGCGGGCGAGCCCCGCCACCTCGGCGGCCACCTGCGCCGCCGGGCGGCCGCCGTCGACCAGGACCAGCTCCACCGGCCTGCCGAGCATCCCGCCCGCGAGGTTCACCTCGTCGGCGGCGAGGATCGCGCAGTTGATCGCGCACGGCCCCACCAGGCCGAGCACACCGGAGATCGGCACGACCAGCCCGACGCGCAGCGCGTCACCCGGGAGCAGCTGGGCTTCCAGGGGTTCTATGACGGGTGTGATGGCTTCTGCCACAGGGACGAGTATCCTCCCGAATGGATGGGTACGGCAGTCCCGTTACTCGGACGGGACACGGATCGTGACGCAGACGGGAGCTCCATGTGGTGACGACCGGGCTGGGATCCTCGCTCGCCTACCTCCTCAGCAGGGCCGAGCGCAGTGTCAACCGGGGACTCGCCGCCGCGGTGACCGCCCAGGACGTATCCGTCGAGCAGTGGCGCATCCTGCGCGCCCTCGCCGACGGCCGGGGGCACTCGATGGGCGAGCTGGCCGAGGCCGTGCTGATGCCGCACCCGACGCTGACCAAGGCCATCGACCGGCTGATCGACCGTTCCCTCGTCTATCGGGGACACGATCCCGGCGACCGCCGCAAGGTCGCCGTCTTCCTCGCCGACCGCGGGTCCGAGCTGCTGGCCCGGGTCGAGGGCGGGGTGGCCGAGCACCATCGGCTGATCGAGGCGGTCTACGGCACCGAGCGCACCGAGCGGCTCATGCGGGATCTGGAGGGGCTGGTCACCGCCCTGGACGACTCTCCGGCGGTCCCGTCCGCGGCGGTCCAAGAGCGTGGTGCCCCGGGTGGTTCCGGCCGCTCGTGACGCGCCCCGGCCGGTGACGCCGGAGCCCGTGCGCGCTCCGGCCCCCGAAAGCCCGGCCCCCGAAAGCCCGGCCCCCGCAGACCCGATCGCCGAAAGCCCGATCCCTGGAAGCCTGACCCCTGGAAACCTGGCCTCCGGAAAGCCGGCCTCCGGAGGCCGGAGGAGCCGCGCCGCGCTCCGGCCCACGGTCCCAGGACCCATCGCACGCCCCCTCACGGGCTCAGGAGTGCAGCCCGCGCGCCCGGTGGGCCTCGGCGACCCGGCCGACGCCGATCACGTGGGCCGCCTGGCGCAGGGTGATCCCGCACTCGGCGGCGACCTGCGCGGTCGTGTCGAACGCGTCCTCCACGATGCCCCGGAGCCTCGCGTCGACCTCGCGCGCGCTCCACGAGCGCGCCTGCATGTCCTGCAGCCACTCCAGATAGGAGACGATCACGCCGCCCGCGTTGGCCAGGATGTCGGGGACCACGGTGACGCCCGCGTCGGCGAGGACGCGGTCCGCCCCGGGTGTGGTGGGGGAGCTGGCGCCCTCCACGACCAGACCGGCCCTGACGCGGGTGGCGTTCTCCTCGGTGATCGCCCCTTCCATCGCGGCGGGGACGAGCACGTCCACGTCGAGCTCCAGCAGTTCCTCCTGCGACAGCGCGTCCGCCCGGCGGTAGCCGCGTACGCCGCCGGTCTCCTCCGACCACGCCCGCAGGTCGTCGACGTCCAGGCCGGAGCGGTCGATCACGGCCCCGGTGCGGTCGGAGACCGCGACCACGAGGCAGCCCGCGTCGGCGAGGTAGCGCGCGGCCGGGGCGCCGACCTTGCCGAAGCCCTGGATCGCGACGGTACGGCCCTCGGGGGAGCCGCCCAGGGCCCTGAGCGCGGCGACCCGCACGCCGCGGGAGGTGGCTCCGGCCCGGTCGGGCGCGCCGCCGGGGGTGACGGGTCCGCCGATCGTCACGCCGGGCACCGGGTAGCCCGCGTTCACCGAGTAGGTGTCCATGATCCAGGCCATGGTCCGCTCGTCGGTGCCGACGTCGGGGGTCGGGACGTCCCTCTCGGGACCGATGATCGGCAGGACCTCGTTGACGTAGCGCCGGGTGACCCGTTCCAGCTCGCGGGCGCTCAGCGAGGCGGGGTCGACGGAGACGCCGCCCTTGGCACCCCCGTAGGGGATGCCGGCCAGCGCGCACTTCCACGTCATGCCCATTGCCAGGGCGGTGACCTCGTGGACGTCGGTGCGGGGATGGAAGCGGATGCCGCCCTTCGCCGGGCCGCGGGTAGTGTTGTGCTGAACCCGGAAGCCCTGCACGACGTCCATCCGGCCGTCCTCACGGCGGACGGGGACCGAGACGGTGAGCGAGCGGCGGGGAGTGGCGAGCATGGCGCGCAGGTTGTCGTCCAGCTCCAGCCGGTCGGCCGCCTGGTCGAGCCGGAACAGCGCGGAGTCGAGGGCCTGCCGGCCCGGACTGGCGGGAGCGGTGGCGGTGGCGGCCGGCGTCTTCGACGGCACCGTGAGCGTTGTCAAGGCAAACCTCCGTACGGTGAGCGGAGCGCCCTTGCTCCACTCGGGACACATGGTCACGATCAGACTAGGTGCGGTTTTTTGCCCGCAGGGACGGGTCGTGTTTCGTTCTGATGACTGATCGCCGGGCCTGTCCGCGAGCCCGCGGCCAGGAGGTGCGTGTTATCTGCCGGTCCTCTTGGGCAATCTGGAGGTAACACGCAGATATGGCAGTCTCCGGTCAAGGATTCTTGCTGTTGTGCAGCGGTTGAGGGGATGAAAGTGCCGGAACTTGTGGTCGGGCCGATGCTGCGTTACGTGGACGAGACGAGCGCGTCGGTGTGGGTGGAGACGAGCGAACCGTGTGAGGTGACGGTCGAGGTCGGCGGCGTGAGTTCGGGGGCCAGGACGTTCACCGTCCACGGCCACCACTACGCGATCGTCGACGTGGAGGGTGGCGGGACCTACGAGGTGCGCCTGGGCGGGGAGACCGTGTGGCCGCTGCCCGACCAGCCGCCGAGCCGCATCCGCCTGCTCGGCCCGGACGGCCCGAACCGCGTCATGTTCGGCTCCTGCCGGACCAGCGTGCCGCACGACCTCGTGTACACGATCTCCCACGGGGTGGACGTGCTGCGCGCGTACGGTGGCACCCTGCCGGACGCGCCCGACGAGCGCTGGCCCGACCTGCTGCTGCTCCTCGGCGACCAGGTCTACGCCGACGAGCCGTCCGCGGAGATGCTGGCGTTCATCGCCGACCGCAGGGACACCGAGCCGAAGAAGGAGATCGCCGACTTCGAGGAGTACGCCGAGCTGTACCGCCTGGCGTGGACCGACCCGGAGATCCGCTGGCTCCTCTCCACCGTGCCCACCGCGATGATCTTCGACGACCACGACCTGCGCGACGACTTCAACACCTCCGTCTCCTGGCGTACGTCGATGGAGGACGTCCCCTGGTGGCGGCACCGGGTGGTCTCCGGGATCGGCGCCTACTGGGTCTACCAGCACCTGGGCAACATGTCGCCGGCCGAACGCGCCTCCGACGAGGTGCTCAGCAAGGTGTGCGCGGCCGAGGGGGACGGCGCCGAGGTGCTCGACGTCTTCGCCGAGCACGCCTACGACGTTCCGGCCGACAGCCGGTGGAGCTACGCCCGCGACCTCGGCGACACCCGCCTGATCATGCTCGACTCCCGCTGCTCCCGTCAGCTCGACCCCGGAGACCGGCGCATGATCGACCCGGTGGAGTGGGAGTGGCTCACCGAGCAGCTCCGCAAGGAGGGCGCGAAGCGCTTCGTGATCGGCTCCTCGGTGCCGTTCCTGCTCCCGGCGGGCATCCACCACATCCAGAACTGGAACGAGGCCCTGGCCCAGGGCGCCTGGGGCAAGACCGTGGCCCGCTGGTCGGAGACCCTGCGCCAGGCCGTCGACCTGGAGCACTGGGCGGCCTTCCGCCGCTCGTTCGAGGACCTGTCGAAGCTGCTGATGGGGCTGGGAAAGCCGGTGATCATGCTCTCCGGCGACGTCCACTACTCCTACGTGGCCAAGGCCCACGGGCTCCCCATCTACCAGCTGGTCTGTTCCCCGATCCGCAACCCGCTGAGCCGCACCCTCCGCCTGGCCAACATCGTCGCCCAGTTCGGCGTCGCGAGCCTGGTCGGCCGCTCGCTCTCCCGCGCGGCGAAGATCCCCAAGCCGCCGTTCAAGTGGCGGATCACCAACGGCCCGTGGTTCTCCAACGCGGTGGCGATCCTCTCCCTGGACACCGACCCCACGTCGGTCCGCTGGGACACCGCCGCGGGCACCGAGGTCTCGGAGATCACCGTCGTGGAGCTGGAGGACTCCGCCGTCCGCTAGCGGAGCCGGGGTTCCGGTGCGGCACGTCCCCTCCGGGGCGCGGACCGCACCGGAGGGGACGCCTCGCGACCGTGGGTCACCTCGCGAGTGCGGGCCGCACCGGAGGGGTCACCGCGCGAGTTCCGCCAGGACCGCCCCGAGCTGGTCGACCGCCCACAGAAGGTCCTCCTCGGAGACGACGATCGGCGGGGCGAGGCGGATGGTCGAGCCGTGGGTGTCCTTGGCCAGGACGCCGTGGGCCATGAGTGCCTTGGAGACCTCCCGCCCGCTCGCCAGCGACGGGTCGATGTCGACCCCCGCCCACAGGCCGCGCCCGCGCACGGTGATCACACCGTGGCCGATCAGCCCGCGCAGCCTCTCGTGCATGACCTCGCCGAGCTTTCTGGCCCGCGACTGGTACTCGCCGGTGCCGAGCAGCTCGATGACCGCGTTGGCGACCGCGCAGGCGAGCGGGTTGCCGCCGAAGGTCGAGCCGTGCTGTCCCGGCCTGATCACGCCGAGCACGTCCTCGTTCGCGGTGATCGCCGAGACCGGGACGACGCCGCCGCCCAGGGCCTTGCCCAGCACGTAGATGTCGGGGACGACGCCCTCGTGGTCGCAGGCGAAGGTCTCGCCGGTGCGGCCGAGACCCGACTGGATCTCGTCGGCGATCATCAGGATGTTCTCCGCGGTGCACAGCTCGCGGACCTGGGTGAGGTAGCCGTCCGGCGGTACCAGCACCCCGGCCTCGCCCTGGATGGGCTCCAGCAGCACCGCGACCGTGTTGGCGTCGACGGCCTCGCGGATCGCCTCCACGGAGCCGTACTTCACGATCCTGAAGCCGGGGGTGTACGGGCCGAAGCCGCCCCGGGCGTCGGGGTCGGTGGAGAAGCCGACGATCGTGGTGGTCCGGCCGTGGAAGTTGTCCTCCATCACGATGATGTTGGCCTGGTCGGCGGCGACGCCCTTGACCTCGTAGCCCCACTTGCGGGCCACCTTGATCGCGGTCTCCACGGCCTCGGCGCCGGTGTTCATCGGCAGGACCATGTCCTTGCCGGTGAGGTCGCCCAGCCCGGCGGCGAAGGTCGCGAACTGGTCGTGGAAGAAGGCGCGGCTGGTCAGGGTGAGCCGCGACAGCTGCTCCTGCGCCGCCGCGATGATCTTCGGGTTGCCGTGCCCGAAGTTCAGGGAGGAGTAGCCGGACAGGCAGTCGAGGAACCGCCGGCCCTCCACGTCGACGACCCAGGCGCCCCGCGCCTCGTGGATCACGACGGGCAGGGGGTGGTAGTTGTGCGCGCTGCGGCGCTCGCTCAGCTCGATGAAGTCGTCGGTGCCGGTCATCCGATGTCCGCCCCTTCCCTGGTTTGTCTGGTCCGTGGCCGTCATGCCCCGTTCTGTCCCCGGATCTCCAGCGTGCAGCACTTGGGGCCGCCGCCCGCCTTGCGAAGCTCCGACAGGTCCACCGGGATGACCTCGAAGCCGCGGCGCTTGAGTTCGAGCTGGAGGTCGGCGGCCTCGGCGTTGATCACCACGTTGACGCCGTCGCTGACGGCGTTGAGGCCCAGCACGGCCGCGTCGTCCTCGCTCGCGACGACGGCGTCGGGGAAGAGGTTGCGGAGCACCTCCTGGCTCCCCGGCGAGAAGGCGCCCGGGAAGTATGCCACGTTATGTCCGTTCAGCGGGAAGAGCGCGGTGTCCAGGTGGTAGAACCGGGGGTCCACCAGTTGCAGCGTCACCACCGGGCGGCCGAGGAACTCCTGGGCCTCCTTGTGCGCGGTGATGTCGGTGCGGAACCCGGTCCCGGCCAGCACCAGGTGGTCGAGGGTGAGGAAGTCGCCCTCTCCCTCGTTGGTGAAGGCCGCGTCGCGGACCCGCTCGTAGCCGTGGTCGACGAACCACTTCAGGTACGCGGGCCCCTCGGCCGCGCGCTGCGGGTGGGTGAACCGCGCGCCGTACACGCGGCCGTCCACGACCAGCGCGCCGTTGGCGGCGAAGACCATGTCCGGCAGGCCCTCCACCGGGTCGATGAGGCTGACGCGGTGCCCGAGATCCTCGTAGGCGCTCCTGAGCGTCTCCCACTGCCTGATCGCCACCTCGCGGTCGGCGCCGGACTCGGGATGCATCCACGGGTTGATCGCGTACTCGACCGCGAAGTGGTCGGGCCGACACATGAGGTAGTGCCTCGTCATGGATAACCCCGCAGGTAAAGGTCGTGGTGACAGTCGCCGTCACGGTCTCGACGGCGGTGCCATCAGCCTAGGAAGAGCGTTCTCGCAGGCCAAGGGGCCGTGTTTGCGTGCTGACGCGGGTTTCTTGCGTGCCTCAGGTCAGGAACGTCGATTCGTTGTGCGGAGCGAGGAACGGCTCGCTGCGCGAGGTGACCAGGGGGGCCTCGATCAGACGGGAGAGCACGATGGAGCTCTTGGTCCGCACCACGAACGGCTCCGCGGCGATGCGCTCGATCACCCTCTCCACGTGCCGCACGTCGGTGGCCCTGATGTGCAGCAGCGCGTCGGCCTCGCCGGTGATGGTGCACGCCGAGACCACCTCGGGATGGCGGCCGACGGCCACCCCGATCTCCGACGGCGAGGTCTTGCCCGCGCAGAACAGCTCCACGTAGGCCTCGGTGGTCCAGCCGAGCGCCGCGGGCTCCACCCGGGCGGTGAAGCCGGTGATGGCGCCGGTCTCGCGCAGCCGGTCCACCCGGCGTTTCACCGCCGACGCCGACAGGCCCACCCGCTGCCCGATCTCCGCGTACGTGGCGCGGGCGTCCTCGACGAGCGCCCCGATGATGTCGCGATCCAGCCTGTCCAGTTCCACGCAGACCTGTATACCGCCTGGATCGGCGCGGGCTCGCGGTGGGCGGCGGTGGCGCGCGGCCCGGACACGAGAATGCCGCCGGGCAGATGATCTGCCCGGCGGCATTCGCCGTTCGAGGGGCCGCGGCCGGATCGGGCCCCGCCGGGCTCGCCGACGGCCTGCTCCTGGGCCTCCTCGGGGGAGGTCTCCAGGTCGCCCGCTTCGTCGCCCGCGAGGTCTCCGATCAGGTCTGGTCGGCCTCGCCGGTGGCCTGCTCCTGGGCCTCCTCGGGGGAGGTCTCCAGGTCGTCGCTCGCCTGGGCGGCGTTCGCCGTCTGCTTGTCCAGGCCGACCCAGCTCGTCACGCTCTCGACCGCGAACAGCACGCCGAGGTAGAGGGTGAGCGCGGCCAGCACCCAGGTCAGCACGCCCAGCGCGGCGCCGGCGCCGATCAGCAGCAGCCGGAGCTCCCAGCCCAGCCCGGCCTGGAACACCCAGGGGGCCGGCCAGATGCTCTGCCGCGTCCGGTACACCGTGTCGTAGGTGTGGTAGCCGATCACGTAGATCAGCACGTACAGCAGCCACTTGGGCGCGTCGGCCGCCAGGCCGATGAGGATGATCGTGAGGAACTCGGTCCCCCGGATCAGCGGCGGCGTCAGCCAGTCGAGCTTGCCGAGGTGGTCGCGGGCCGCGGTGGGCAGCACCAGGACGACCATGACCAGCACCGGGACGAGCAGGATCGGCCCGTTCACCAGCATCCCGGTCACGGCCATCGCGACGATCGCGAGCAGCGCGGCGAGCGAGGCGGGCACCGGGGGCAGGCCGGGTCCGACCTTGTCGCGCAGCAGCGTGACCAGCGGGCCGTCGTCGCGGTAGGCGAGCAGCCGGGCGGTCTGCACGCGCAGCCGCTCCTCGTACGGATCCGGGGCGGGGATGGTCTGCGGCTGGGTGATCATGCGAGAGACCTCATCAGGCGTCCGGTGAGCGAGTAGGCGGCCCCGATGCCGCCCCAGATGATCAGGGTCAGGAAGGTGATCCTGGCGTCGAACAGAGCGCTGACGATCGCGATGGCGGCGAAACGCTCACCGATGGGGAAGACGATCATCTTGCGGGCCCAGTGCACCGTGCGGTAACGGCCCGCCCTGCCCCAGAGCCTCAGCAGGTTGCGGATCCCGCCGGTCCTGGCGTTCTTGCGCTCCTCCAGCGCCTGGCGCAGGCCGGTGTCGGCGCTGACCGACAGCGCCACCGAGGGCAGCGGCGACGGGGGCTTGCGCCGGTTCGCCGCGCCGTAGGAGAAGTCGAGGAGGTGCTTGATGGACTGCACGCCGAGAGCGATCAGCGCCAGCGTCCAGACGTCGCCCACGCCGGAGACCGCCGCGCCGACCGCCAGCCCCGCGAAGACGACGTACTCCTTGAACCGGTCGAACGTGGCGTCCAGCCACGCTCCCAGCACGCCGAACTTGCGGGCGTACCGCGCGACCTGGCCGTCCACGCAGTCGAACACGAACGCGAAGTAGATCAGCACGCCACCCGCGACCATCCCGGCCCGCTCGCCGGTGGCGAAACACAGCGCCGCCGCCACGCCCAGCGCGATCGAGATCAGCGTGACCTGGTTGGGGGTGAGCCCCCGCCTGGCCGCCCAGCGGGCGATGAACCGGGAGTAGGTGCTGACGAAGTACGTGGTGAAGAAGCCGTCGGCGCCCTTGACCGCGTTGTTCAGCCGCGCCTTGTCCTCGTCGAACGTGGACATCTCGGCGAGCGCCTCGGCGGCCTCCTCGGGAGAGGAGACCCGGCGGAAGAACAGGTCGCGGCGGCCGCGGATGCCGACGGAGACGCCCTTGCGCACCAGGCCCAGCACCAGCAGCTGGACCAGGTCGTCGTCGGGGCCCAGCAGGTGGGCCATGTCGGCCAGCTCGCGGGCGGCCTCGGCGAGGACGGGCGCGTGCTTGTGGTGCAGGTGCAGCGGGCCGAGCAGGACCGAGTTGGGCCTGGTCACCCCGTGGTAGGCCGAGCCCACCGAGATGACCCGGGACTTGCGGGCACGCACCCGGACGGGCAGGCCCTCCAGCCTCCGGTCGCCGATCTCCGGCAGCGCCTCGTCGATCGGGACGTCGGGGACGATGACGTCGCCGTTCTCGTCCTCCTCCCGCGGCTCCTTGGTGATCAGCGCGAGGGCGCCGCGCTTCGACTTGGTGATCTGGTAGATCAGCTCGTCGTGGATCAGCGAGTTCGTCGGCAGGAAGAGCAGGTTCTCGGTGGCGCCCTCGACCGCGTCGGCCACGGCGCGCAGGTCGCCGGCCAGGTCGGAGGTCTCGACCAGGCTGCCGGGGAAGCCCCGGTGGGCGGCGGCGTCGCCCGAGCGGACGATCGTCACCGGCTCGGGGTCGAGGGAGGCGAGCTGGCCGTGCAGCTTGCCGATCACCGTGGGGCAGCCGGGAAGCGCGGGCAGGGTCAACGCGGCGGGCGTCGCCTGGCCGGGAGCGGCATCGGGGCCGGGCGATGAGCCCAGCAGGACCACGCGGGGCATGGCACCCTTTCGTGCGGAGACGGGTGTTGGGGCGGTGTAACCGGGCGGCATTTCGCCAGAGGCCAAAGTTTAGTGAGTTTTGGGTGAACAACACGCACCGGTGATCTATCCGTGTCGTTTGATCATGGTTTCACCTCTGCCAAGTGGACGGTCCCACTACACTGTGCGGGTGAGTCTGTACCGTGACGACGGCATCGTGCTGCGCACCCACAAGCTGGGAGAGGCCGACCGCATCGTCACCGTCCTGACCCGGCGGATGGGCAAGATCAGGGCCGTCGCCAAGGGGGTCCGGCGGACAACATCACGATTTGGGGGCAGGCTCGAACCTTTTACCCACGTCGACCTCCAGTTCCACACCGGCCGCACGCTCGACATGATCACCCAGGCCGAGACCATCCGGTCCTACGGCGAGCCGCTCGTCTCCGACTACCCGCGCTACACGGCAGGCACCGCGATGCTGGAGACCGCCGACCGCCTGGTCATGGGGGAGAAGGAGCCCGCGCTCCGCCAGTTCCTGCTGCTCGTCGGCGGCCTGCGCACGCTCGGCACGGGGGAGCACGAGGCCAGGCTCGTCCTGGACGCCTATTTCCTGCGCTCCCTCGCCGTCGCCGGGTACGCCCCCGCCCTGGAGGCCTGCGCCCGGTGCAAGGCCGTCTCGGTGCGGGCCTTCGCCATCGTGGCCGGGGGCGTGGTGTGCGGGACCTGCCGCCCCGCGGGCGCGGCGGTGCCCGAGGGGGAGACCCTCGCCCTGATGGTCGCGCTGCTCAAGGGCGACTGGCTCACCGCGGACGCCTCCGTCGCCCGGCACCGCGCCGAGTGCAGCGGCCTGGTCGCGGCTTACCTCCAGTGGCACCTCGAACACGGCATACGCTCTCTTCGACACGTAGAAAGGGAGCAGCCAAGTGAACGTCCGCCCGCCCGTCCCGCATCCCTCAGGCGCCACCCCGCCCCCGATCCCGCGTGACCTCGTGCCCCGGCACGTGGCGATCGTGATGGACGGCAACGGGAGGTGGGCCAAGCAGCGGGGCCTGCCCCGCACCGAGGGCCACAAGGCGGGCGAGGCGTCGCTCTTCGACGTGATCGAGGGCGCGATCGAGCTCGGCATCCCCTACCTGTCGGCCTACGCCTTCTCCACGGAGAACTGGAAGCGATCCCCCGACGAGGTCCGCTTCCTGATGGGTTTCAACCGCGACGTCATCCGCCGCCGCAGGGACCAGCTCCACGCGATGGGCGTGCGGGTCCGCTGGGCGGGCCGTCCCGGACGGCTGTGGAGGAGCGTCATCCAGGAGCTGCGCGACGCCGAGGAGATGACCGAGGGCAACTCCACGCTGACCCTGCAGTTCTGCGTCAACTACGGCGGCCGCGCCGAGATCGTGGACGCCGCGCTGCGCCTGGCGCAGGACATCGCCGACGGACGGGTCAAGCCGGGCCGGGTGAAGGAGGAGACCTTCGCCCGCTACCTGGACGAGCCGCAGATCCCCGACGTCGACCTTTTCGTACGGTCCTCCGGCGAGCAGCGGATCTCCAACTTCCTGATCTGGCAGACGGCGTACGCCGAGATGGTCTTCCTCAACCGCCTCTGGCCCGACTTCGACCGCCGCGACCTGTGGGAGGCCTGCGAGACGTACGCCAAGCGCGACAGGAGATACGGGGGAGCGGTGCCGAACGCGGTCCCGTCCGCGCGGGACGCCTCGGGTGCCCCGGGCCTCCCGGGTGCCGCAGCGGAATAATGTTATGTTCCGGGTGACGCCGCCCCCCTGAGAGGTGCCCCCGGATGACTGTCAGGATCGAACGCGACGGGCCCGTCACCACCGTCGTGCTCTCCAGGCCCGAGGTCCGCAACGCCGTCGACGGTCCCACGGCCCGGGCGCTCGCCGACGCCTTCCGCGACTTCGACGCCGACCCCGGCGCGGCGGTGGCCGTGCTGTGGGGCGAGGGGGGCACGTTCTGCGCTGGAGCCGACCTCAAGGCCGTCGCCGAGGGCCGCGCCAACCGGGTGGAACCCGAGGGCGACGGGCCGATGGGGCCCACCCGGATGCGGCTCGGCAAGCCCGTGATCGCCGCCGTCGCCGGGCACGCGGTCGCCGGAGGGCTGGAGCTCGCCCTCTGGTGCGACCTGCGGGTGGCCGAGGAGGACGCGGTGTTCGGGGTCTTCTGCCGCCGCTGGGGCGTCCCGCTGATCGACGGCGGCACCGTGCGGCTGCCACGGCTGGTCGGGACGGGCCGGGCGATGGACATGATCCTCACCGGCCGCCCCGTGCACGCCGCGGAGGCCCTCGGCATGGGGCTGGTCAACCGGGTGGTGCCGACCGGCACCTCGCGCGCCGCCGCCGAGAACCTCGCCGCCTCCATCGCGCGCTTTCCCCAGGAGTGCATGCGCGGCGACCGCATGTCGGCGCTGGAGCAGGAGGGGCTGCCCGAGCGGGAGGCCATGGCGGGGGAACTGCGCCACGGCCTGAACGCCCTGCCCGGCGCGGTGGCCGGCGCGTCGCGCTTCGCCGCGGGAGCCGGCCGCCACGGCGACTTCGACGCCCTCTGACCCTCGGCTTCCCGGGCGAGGGCCGGTTTCTCGGGGGGCCGACTTCCGTGGCGACGACCGGTCTCCCCGGTCTCCCCGGTTTTCCCCGGTGGGGAGCGGTCTTCCCAGGGGGATCGGCCTCCCGCGTCGCTCCGGCCTTTTCCGTGCCCCGGCCGTCAGCCCTTGACCTCGCGCAGGCGACCGGTCTCCACCTCGTAGACGAAGCCGCGCACCGAGTCGGTGTGCGGGATGAAGGGGTCGTTCCTGATCCGGTGGAGGGACTGGACGACGTCCTCGTCGAGGTCGGTGAAGGCCTCGGCCGCCCAGTCGGGCTTGATGCCGACCTCGGCCTGGATCTGCCGCTTGAAGTCGTCGTCGGTGAAGGTGAGCATGCCGCAGTCGGTGTGGTGGATGAGGATGATCTCCCTGGTGCCGAGCAGGCGCTGGCTGATGGCCAGGCTGCGGCGCTCGTCGGCGGTCACCACGCCGCCCGCGTTGCGGATGATGTGCGCGTCGCCCTCCGAGAGCCCGAGCAGGGCGTACGGATTGAGGCGGGCGTCCATGCAGGCCAGCACGGCCAGCCCGCGCGCCGGTGGCAGGGGCAGATGGCCCTTGCCGAATGTCTCCGCGTAACGCTCGGCGTTGGCGAGCAGCTCGTCGGTGACGCTCATGGGTTCTCCTCGGGGGTAGGCGACGTCATGTCACAACCTACCGGCATTACCTACTCAGTCAATAGGTATTAGCGGAGAGTAACGTCAGGCCCGGCGGCGGGCGCGGTAGGCGGCGACGTGCATCCGGTTCCCGCAGGTGCGGCTGTCGCAGTAGACCCGCGAGCGGTTGCGCGACTCGTCCACGAAGACGTGGTCGCAGTCGGGCGCCGAGCAGGTGCGCAGGCGCTCCCACTCCCCCTCGACGAGCAGGTGGGCGAGGGCGACCCCGATGTCGGCCGCGAGGTGCTCGTGGAGCGAGGCGTCCGGCGCGAAGTAGTGGACGTGCAGGGGGTGGCCGTCGTGCTCCGCCAGGCGCGGGGTGATGCGGGTCCCGCTCAGCAGGGTGTTCAGCCGGATGACCGCGGTGGGCTGGTCCGGGGCGGTGAAGACCTTGTGGAAGGCCTCGCGCAGCGCGCGCACCTGGGTCAGGTCGGCGGCGTCCAGCTCCCCGATCCCGCTGACCTCCCAGCGCGCCACGAAGTCGCCGAGTTTCCGCAGGTCGGTCAGGGTGTCCTCGCCTCCGGTGGAGGGGGAGGTGTTGACCAGGTCCACCGCGGTGGCGAGTGAGTGCACCATGTCATGTCCGAATGGCATGTTGACTCCCGTAGAAGGATTGCAACGTGGAGGCGCGTACGGCGGCTCGCCGTGTCGGAAGCGTATCTCTCCCGTGGACCTCCGGCGCCTTCTGCCGGGCGCCCGTCATCGTGGTGTGGCGCGCCCGACAAGGCTTTCCGCGGGACATGTCCTGGTGAGCCATGATGTGCACGCCGCGTCCTGAAACCGGGCTTCTCGTACGTGTTCCGTCGCCCCGCGTAGCGTTGTGTCGCTCTGTGGTCGCTCTGCGGTCACCCTTCGTCGCGCTGAGTCTCACCGTGTCGCGCTGTGGGCGCCCCGCGTCGCGCTGCCGGGCGTCCGCTCAGGCGCGGCTCGGGGCGCGGAGCGGTTTGGCGGCGGTGGCGCAGGAGGCGCAGGTCCCGAAGATCTCCAGCGTGTGGGTGATCTCGGTGAAGCCGTGCTCGGAACCGGTGGTCTCGGCCCAGCGTTCCACCGCGGGCCCGGCCACCTCCACCGTACGGCCGCACCTGCGGCAGACCAGGTGGTGGTGATGGTGGTCGCTGGCACACGCCCGGTAGACCGACTCTCCGTCGTCTGTTCTCAGCACGTCGACGTGGCCGGTGTCGGCGAGCGCCTGGAGCGCCCGGTAGACGGTGGTCAGTCCGATCTTGGCGCCTTCCGCGCGCATCTCCGCGTAGACGTCCTGCGCGCTGCGGAAACCCTCGCTCTGGCGGAGGATCGCGTGGACGGCGTCACGCCTGTTGCTCATGGGCTGGCCTCCTGAGGTCGGCTTCGACGTACGAATCTACCGAGCCCGAGGGCGAGGACGAACCCCGCGAGAGCGACGATGACGATGATCGCGCCCGGTGGAACCTCGATGTAGAAGGAGGATGTCAGGCCACCGACCGTGGAGATCATCCCGAACAGCATGGACAGGAACATCGTGCTCACGAACCCCCGGGTGAGCTGCTGGCTGGTCGCCACCGGCACCACCATCAGCGCGCTCACCAGAAGCAATCCTACGACGCGCATGGCGATCACCACCGTCAGCGCGGCGGTCACGGCGATCAGCAGGCTGAGGAAGCGGACCGGCAGGCCACTGGCCTTGGCGACCTCCTCGTCCTGGCACAGTACATAGAGCTCCCGCCCGAAGACGGCCACCACGCCGAGCACCGCCACCGCCAGCAGGCCGATCACCCACACATCCTCGACGGCGACGCTGCTGATCGAGCCGAACAGGTAGGACATCAGCGTGGCGTTGCTCCCCCCGGGAGCCAGCGAGATGAGCAGCACACCCCCGGCGATGCCGCCGTAGAACAGCAGGGCGAGCGCCACGTCCCCGCTGGTCCTGCCGCGCTCGCGGACCAGCTCGATGGCGACGGCGCCCAGCACCGAGACCAGCACGGCCGTCAGCACCGGGGCCGTTCCGGTCAGGAATCCCAGGGCCACGCCGGTCAGCGCGACGTGCCCGATGCCGTCGCCCAGCAGGGCCAGGCGGCGCTGGACCATGAACGTGCCGATGGCGGGGGCGGCCAGACCGACCAGGAGGGCGGCGATCAGCGCCCGCTGCATGAAGTCGAACTGCAGAAGCTCGATCACGAGGCGGGCCTCCAGTCGAGCGGGCTCACGGGCTCCTCCTCGGCGTGCGGGTGCACGTGGTCGTGGCCGGGCAGCGCGTGCGTGCCGACCGCCTGGGGCGGTGGGCCGTCGTGGCACACGTGACCGTCCCTGAGGACCACCGCCCGGGTGATCAGGGGCTCCAGCGGGCCGAGCTCGTGCGCGACCAGCAGGACCGTCTTGCCCCGCGCGACGAGCGTGGACAGGGTCTCCGCGAGGAGCAGCTGGCTCTCGGAGTCGACGCCCGCCGTGGGCTCGTCCATGACGAAGGTGTCGGGCTCCCCGGCGAGGGCGCGGGCGATCAGCACCCGCTGCTGCTGCCCGCCGGAGAGCGCCTGCACCGGGTCGGAGGCGCGGTGGGCCAGGCCGACGGCCGCCAGGGCCCTGTCGGTCGCCTCACGGTCGGCCGCGCCGGTCAGGCGCAGACGGCGCTGCCTCGCGATCCTGCCGGAGGCGACGACCTCGCGGATCGTGGTCGGCACGCCCCCGCCCACCGAGAGCCGCTGGGGTACGTAGCCGATCCGCCACCATTCGCGGAACCGGGCGGGGGGCCTGTCGTACAGGAAGGTCTCGCCGCCGGACAGGGGGACGAGGCCGAGCAGGGCGCGGATGAGGGTGGACTTCCCCGACCCGTTCGCCCCGAGCACCGCCACCGCCTCACCGGCTTCGACGGACAGGTCGATCCCGCGAAGCACCGGACGGCGGTCCAGGTTGACCTGGCCGCCGTTCATGGTGAAAACCGTTTTGCTGGATGTCACGTGTGCCCTTTACGAGCAGCTGAGCGCTGCCTGGAGTGTGGAGAGGTTCTGGCGCATGGCGGACAGGTAGTCGCCGTTCGACGGCTGGCTTTCCACCGGATCGAGGACCGCGGTCTTCGCACCGACCTCCTGGGCGAGAATCTCGGCGACCTTCGGGCTGACGAGGGTTTCGGTGAAAATCGTAGTTACTTTCTCCTGCTTGGCCACTTTTGCCACTTCGGCGAGGCGGGCGGGAGAAGGCTCGGCGTCGGGGTCGAGGCCGCTGATGCCGATCTGGTGCAGCTTGTAGCGGTCGGCGAGATAGCCGAACGCGGCGTGGCTGGTGACGATCGCGTCCGAGGAACAGGTGGCCAGGCCCTTGGCCAGCTCCTGGTCCAGGGTGGTGAGGTCGGCGGCGGTGGCGGCGGCACGGTCCCGGTAACCCTGGGCATGGGCGGGGTCGGCGGTGGCCAGCCTCTCGCCGAGCTTGGTGGCGACCGTCGCGAAGCGGGCCGGGTCGAGCCAGAGGTGGGGGTCGTAACCGATCTCCTCGTGGTCGTGTCCCTCCTCGCCGTGGTGCTCCTCCTCCGCGACCGCGGGGAGCGGGGTGACCGAGGTGGCCGCGTCGAAGGCCCGGTCGGCGGCGTGCTGCTCGACGGCCTCGTCCACCGCGGGCTGGACGCCCTTGATGTAGACGACGAGCCCCGTCTTCTCCAGCCCGGCGACCTGGAGCGGGGACAGCTCCAGGTCGTGCGGCTCGACGCCGGGCTTGGTCAGGCCGGTGACGGTCGCGTCGGGACCGCCCACCCGCTCGGCGAGCCACTGCAGGGGATACATGGCCGCGGTGACGGCGGGCCTGCCGTCCGCGGAAACGCCCGACGCCCCTCCGGATGAGCCGCCGGTGGTCGTGCCGGTCTCGGTGCCGCAGGCGGTGACGGCGGCGAGAAGGACGGCGGACGCAGCCAGGCTGGCATTACGTATGCGGATACGTCGGGAGGACTCGGACATCATGTCACCCAGTATGCGCGTAAATGAAAACGGTTGTCAAAATCGGACCTCGCGCGACGCCCGTGGAAGGCGCCGTTCCGCACACGGGGGAGCACCGTACGGCATCGGGGCGGCCGTGTCCGCGCCGGGCGGCCGTATCCGTGCCGGGAGGGAGGGCTCGCGCCGGGAGGGAGGGCCCGCCCGGCGCGGGGCCTTCGGGGGCGCGGGCGTCAGAGAGCCCGGCCGGCGAAGGGGGCGAGTATCGCGGCCGGGCTCTCGTCGCCGGGCCGGGGAGCCGCCGCTCTCCGGCCTCGGCGGTCGGTGGGGGCGAACGCGGAGGCTCCGGCCCGGCTGAGAGGCTCCGGGGCGCACCTCCCGGCCACCGGTGGGCCGCGGCGCCTGAGGGTGTGGGCGCTCGGCCCTGCCGGTGGCCGAAAGGTGCGGCCCGGGCTCAGCCGGGGACCAGGCCGACGCGTCCTTCCCCGGTGTAGACGTTCATCGAGCTGCCCCTGACGAACCCGATGAGCGTCAGCCCCGTCTCGGCGGCGAGCTCCACGGCGAGCGAGGAGGGGGCCGAGACGGCGGCGAGGATCGGGATGCCGGCCATCACCGCCTTCTGGACCAGCTCGAAGGAGGCCCGTCCGGACACCATGAGCACGGTCGAGGCGAGCGGCAGACGCCCGTCGCGCAGCGCCCAGCCCACCAGCTTGTCCACCGCGTTGTGTCGGCCCACGTCCTCGCGCACGCAGAGCGCGTCGCCGCCGAGGGTGAACAGGCCCGCGGCGTGCAGCCCGCCGGTCCGGTCGAACACCCGCTGGGCCGCGCGGAGCCGGTCGGGCAGCGCCGCGATCACCTCGGCCGTCACCGGCGCGGGATCGCCGTCCACCCGCCACCTGGCGACCGTGCGGACCGCGTCGAGCGAGGCCTTGCCGCACACCCCGCACGAGGAGGTGGTGTAGAAGTTGCGCTCCAGCGAGGTCGCCGGGGGAGAGGTGCCCGCGGCCAGCCTGACGTCGAGCACGTTGTAGGTGTTGGCGCCGTCGGCGGTGGCGCCCGCGCAGTAGCGGATCGCGGTGACCTCCTCGGCGGAGGTGACCACGCCCTCGCTCACCAGGAAGCCCGCCGCCAGGTCGAAGTCGTCGCCCGGCGTGCGCATGGTGATCGTGAGCGGCCGCCCGTCGAGCCGGATCTCCAGCGGCTCCTCGGCCGCCAGCACGTCGACCCGGTGGGCGGCCGCGGCCTCCCGCAGCCGCAGGACCCGGCGCTTGACGGTGACCCTACCCATCGGCGGAGGCCGTCCGCGCGCCGGAGGCCGGCCCGGAAGCCGCGCCGGAGGCCGGGCCGGAAGCGGTCCCGGGGACGGGGCTGGGGGCGGTCCCGGAGGTGCTCCCGGGGACGGGGCCGGAGGCGGGACCGGGGACGGGCACGGGGGCCGGGCCGGAACGGGGGAGCGCGTCCTCCGAGGTGGATACGTTCTGGACGTGCTGGAAGCCGAAGCGGCCCTTGATGCACAGGTTGCCGTGGGTGACCGGGTTGTCGTGCGGTGAGCTCACCTTGACGATCCGGTTGTCCTGCACGTGCAGGGTCAGGTTGCAGCCGACCCCGCAGTAGCTGCAGATCGTCGTCGTCTCGGTCTGCCGGGACTCGTCCCAGCTGCCCGCGGCGCGCATGTCGAACTCGCTCTTGAACGACAGCGCCCCGGTGGGGCAGACCTCCACGCAGTTGCCGCAGTAGACGCAGGCCGAGTCGGTGAGCGGGGCGTCGTGCTCGGTCGAGATCATCGCGTCGAAGCCCCGCCCGGCGACCGAGATGGCGAAGCTGTTCTGCCACTGGTCGCCGCAGGCGTCGACGCACTTGTAACAGAGAATGCATTTCGAGTAATCGCGCACGTAGAGGTCGTTGTCGACCTTCGCGGGCTGCGCGACCGTGGCGGCCTCCTCGCCGAAGCGGTCAGGCCGCGCGCCGTACTCCTCGATCCACTCGGCCGCGCGCGGGGTGGTGGACAGGTCGGCCGTCGAGGCGAGCAGCTCCAGGACGATCTTGCGGCTGTGCCGGGCGCGCTCGGTCGCGGTGCCGACGACCATGCCGGGCTCGGCCCTGCGCGAGCAGGCGGGGGCGAGCGTACGGGCGCCTTCCACCTCGACCACGCAGACCCGGCAGGCGTTCTTCGGGGTGAGGGTGTCGCCGTAGCAGAGGGTCGGGATGTCCTTGCCCGCCGCCGAGCAGGCGTCCAGCACGGTCGAGCCCTCCGGCACCCGGACCGGGTCGCCGTCGACGGTTATCTCGATCAGCCGCCGGGGCGGCTGCAGGGGAACACTCATGATGCCTCCGAGGGGGAGAAGACGCCCAGCCGGTCGATGGCCGACTCGACGGCGTTCCAGGCGGTCTGGCCGAGCCCGCAGATCGAGGCGTCGCGCATCGCCTGGCCGACCTCCCGCAGCAGCGCGATGTCGCCGGCGGTGGGCCTGCGGCTCAGCCGGTGCAGAGCCTCCTCCTGCCGCACGGTGCCCACCCGGCAGGGCACGCACTGCCCGCACGACTCGTCGCGGAAGAACTCCGCGACGCGCAGGAGGATGCGGACCAGGTCGACGCCGTCGTCGAGCACCAGGACCACGCCCGAGCCCAGCGTCGTGCCGGCCGCCCGGGTGCCCTCGAAGGTGAGCGGGACGTCGAGCTCGTCCGGGCGGACGAACCCGCCGGCCGCGCCGCCCAGCAGCACCGCCCGGAGCCTCCCGGTCGCGCCCCCGGACAGGTCGAGCAGCTCGCGCAGGGTGGCGCCGAACGGCAGCTCGTAGACGCCCGGCCTGGCGACCGTGCCCGAGACGCAGAACAGCTTGGTGCCCGTCGAGCCCTCCGTGCCGGTCGCCGCGTAGGCGGCGGCCCCGCCGGTCAGGATGGGCAGCACGTTGACCAGGGTCTCGACGTTGTTGACCACGGTGGGCTTGCCGAACAGGCCCTTCTCCACGGGGAAGGGCGGCTTGCTGCGAGGCTCGCCGCGGAAGCCCTCGATCGAGTTGAAGATCGCGGTTTCCTCGCCGCAGATGTAGGCGCCCGCGCCGCGCCTGATCTCGATGTCGAAGGCGAAGCCCTGCCCCATGACGTCGGCCCCGAGCAGGCCGCGCGCACGGGCGACGTCGATGGCGTGGGCCATCCGGCTGATCGCCCGGGGATACTCCCCCCGGATGTAGAGGTAGCCCTTGGGGCAGCCGGTGGCGTACGCGGCGATGGTCATCGCCTCCACCAGGGCGTACGGGTCGCCCTCCATGACCACGCGGTCCTTGAAGGTGCCCGGCTCGCTCTCGTCGGCGTTGCAGACCAGGTAGTGGGGGTGGTCGAGCTGGCGGGCCGTGGCCTCCCACTTGCGCCCGGTGGGGAACGCCGCCCCGCCCCGCCCGACGAGGCCGGATTCGAGCACCTCGCGGATGACGCCGGCCGGACCGATCCTGACGGCCTCGCGCAGCGCGGCGTAGCCGCCCTCGGCCCGGTAGTCGTCCAGGCTCGCCGGGTCGACGACGCCCACCCGGCGCAGCAGCACGAGGGAGGGGTCGCCCGCCTGCGGGACGGCGTGCTCGGCGGGAGGCTCCGCACGCTCGGCCAGGGAGGGGCCGCCGGTGACGTCCATGCCGCTGAGGCCGCCGAGCCTGCTGAGATCCTTCGCGCGGCCCGCTCCGCCGCCCGTGCCGCCGGCGCCCTCCGCGGCACGAGCGTCGCCCGCGTCGCCGATGCCGCCCGTGCCGCCCGCGCCGCGTGTGCCGATCACGTCGCCGACGGTGCTCGCGCCGCTCGTGCCGTCGGGGCCGCCCGTGCCGTCCGTGCCGTCGGCGGCGTGGGTCCGGCCGGCTCCGCCGGCCCCGCCGCCCCCGTCCGGGCCGCCGCTTCCGTTGGCTCCGACGGTGGGGGCCGGCGCGGGCTCGGCCGGGCCGTACACGGTCGCGCCGGGGAACTCGCCGGCCTGCAGGGCCAGCGCGGCGGGGGCCCGCTCGCACAGGCCGAGGCAGGGGCTCGGCTGCCAGGACATGCCGGGCGGGCCGAGCCGCTCCTCGGCGCTCCGCCGCACCGCGTCGGCGCCGCGCGCCTGGCAGGCCAGGTCGGTGCAGACGTGCAGCACCCGCGCCGGTCGCGGCTTCGTCGAGAACAGCGAGTAGAACGTCGCCACCCCGTACGCCTCGGCGGGCGGCACGGTCAGGCGGCGGCAGATGTAGTCGAGGGCTCCCTCGCTGATCCACCCGATCCTGTCGTTGACCGCGTGCAGCGCGGGGAGCAGGAGGTCGCGCCGATCGCGGGCCTCGTGCCCGCCGACGGCGACGCGCAGGTCACCGTCGGAGCGGGCGCCGCCCTCCCAGCCCGTCGGAGGGGCGCCGAGGAACGCGTCGACGGCGGCGCGCTCCTCGGCCGAGGGCTCGGCGTCGCTGAACCGGAGATCCACGCCCCCTTCACCCGGCCTTCGCGGGCACGAGCTTGTCGACGCGCACGGCGGCGGCCTTGAACTCCGCGGTGCCCGCGATCGGGCAGGTGGCCTCGATGGTGAGGGCGTTGGTGTCGACCTCGTCGGGGAAGTGCATCGTCATGAAGACCAGGCCGGGACGCAGGGCCGGGTCGATGTGGACGGGGGCGACGACCGAGCCGCGCCGGGAGCTGATCCTGACCTCCTCGCCGGGACTCACCCCCAGCCGCGCGGCGTCCTCGGGGGAGAGCTCGATGTTCTCGCCCCTGCGCAGCGGGGAGGCGAACCCGGACGACTGCACGCCGGTGTTGTAGGAGTCGAGACGGCGGCCGGTGGTGAGCCGCAGGGGATATTCGTCGTCGAGCAGGTCGACCGGCGGGGAGTGTCTGAGCACCGCGAACGGCGCCGCCCTGCCCCGCCGGGCCGGGTCGCTCTCCCAGAGCCGCCCGTGCAGGAAGGGCGGTTCGAGGGAGTCCTCCGACGGGCAGGGCCACTGGATGCCCTGGAGCTTGTCGAGCCTGTCGTAGGTCATGCCGGTGTGGGCGGGGGAGAGGGCGCGGAGCTCGTCCCAGACCTCCTCGGCGCCGGTGTAGTTCCAGTCGTGGCCCAGGCGGCGGGCGAGCTCGCAGAGGATCCAGATGTCGTCGCGGGCCTCGCCCGGCGCCTGGAGCGCCTTGCGGACCCGCTGCACCCGCCGCTCGCTGTTGGTGAAGGTGCCCTCGCTCTCGCACCAGGCCGCGCCCGCGGGCAGCACGACGTCGGCCATCTGGGCGGTCTTGGTGAGGAAGATGTCCTGCACGACCAGGTGGTCGAGCATGCCGAGCCGCTTGACGCAGCTCAGCGAGTCGGCCTCGGACTGCACCGGGTTCTCCCCGATGAGGTAACAGGTGGTGATCTCGCCCTCGGCCATCCCCTCCAGCATCTCGGTGAGGTTGCGGCCGTAGCGCGGCTGGATGGGGGTGTCCCACGCCCGCTCGAACTTGACGCGGATCTCCGGGTCGAGGATGTCCTGGAAACCGGGCAGCCGGTTGGGGATGGCTCCCATGTCCCCGCCGCCCTGCACGTTGTTCTGGCCGCGCAGCGGGGACAGGCCGGAGCCGTAGCGCCCGACGTGGCCGGTGAGCAGCGCCAGGTTGATGAGGGCGCGCACGTTGTCGGTGGCGTTGTGGTGCTCGGTGATGCCGAGCGTCCAGCACAGCTGGGCGCGGTCGGCCCTGGCGTAGGCGTGCGCGAGCTCCCGGATGGCGGCCGCGGGCACGCCGGTGACCTCCTCGGCCACCGGGAGCGTCCACGGCTCGACCGAGGCGGCGAACTCCGCGAAGCCCTCGGTGGCGCGCTCGATGAACGAGGTGTTGTGCAGCCCGGCGTGGATGATCTCCCGGGCCACCGCGTGCGCGAGCGGGATGTCGGTGCCCACGTTGAGGCCCAGCCAGAGGTCGGCCCACTCGGCGGTGCCGGTGCGGCGGGGGTCGACCGCGAACATGCGGGCGCCCTTTCTTATCCCCTTGAGCACGTGGTGGAAGAAGATCGGGTGCGCGTTGCGCGCCGCCGAGCCCCACATCACGATCACGTCGGCGTCCTCCACCTCCTGGTAGGAGGAGGTGCCGCCGCCGCTGCCGAAGGCCGCGGACAGGCCCGCCACGCTCGGGGCGTGGCAGGTCCGGTTGCAGGAGTCGACGTTGTTGGTGCCGATCACGACCCGGGTGAACTTCTGTCCCACGTAGTTCATCTCGTTGGTGGAACGGGCGCACGACAGCATCGCGAAGGAGTCGGGCCCGTGTCGCTCGACGTTGCGGCGGAAGCCCTCCGCGGCCCGCCGCAGCGCCTCGTCCCAGGTGGCGCGGCGCAGCACGCCGTTCTCACGGACAAGGGGATGGGTGAGCCGGTCGTAGTGCTCGGCGCGGTCCCCGCGGTCCCTCTTCATACCCCATCCTTTCGACAGTCCTGTATACGGTCTACGGTATGTCGTATCAACTGGCGGCGGCAAGATTTTCCCGGACCCGCTCGTCCAGGAGGTCGGCGACCGCGTGGATCGCCCGCAGCGTGGGCACCTCGGCCCCGGTCAGGTCGGCCAGCTCCACGACGGCGGCGAGGAGCACGTCGAGCTCCAGGGGCTTGCCCTTCTCCAGGTCCTGGAGCGTGGAGGTCTTGTGCTCGCCCGCCCGCTCGGCTCCCGCGATCCGGCGCTCGATCGAGATGTCCGGCTCGCAGCCCACCCGGCGGGCGACGTCGACGGTCTCGCGCATCATGGTGACGACGAGGTCGCGCGTCCCGCGGTGGCGGCAGATGCCCGCCATGGTCGCCCGGGTGAGCGCGCTGATCGGGTTGAAGGCGATGTTGCCCATGAGCTTGATCCAGATGTCGCGCCGCAGGTCTTTCTCGACAGGACATTTCAGCCCGCCCTCGACCATGGCGGCGCTGAAGTCGACGCAGCGCGAGGAGAGGGAGCCGTCGGGCTCTCCGATGGAGAACCGGGTGCCCTCCAGGTGGCGGATCACGCCGGGCGCCTCGATCTCCGTCGCCGCGTAGACGACGCATCCGATGGCGCGCTCCAGCGGCAGGGCGGAGGTGACCGCCCCGCCGGGGTCGACGCTCTCGATCACGTGGCCCTCGTAGGGGCCGGGCAGCCGGTGGAAATACCACCACGGGATGCCGTTCTGGGCCGCGACGAGGCCGGTGGTCTCGTGGAGCAGCGGCTGGATCATGGGCCCGGCCGCCGCGTAGGAGTTGGCCTTGAGGCCGAGGAAGACGTGGTCCACCGGGCCGATCTCGCGAGGGTCGTCGGTGGTGTGGGGGTGGGCGGTGAAGTCTCCGCGCGGGCTCAGCACGCGCACTCCCGATTCGCGCATCGCCGCGAGGTGCTCCCCGCGGGCGATCAGATGCACCTCGGCGCCTGCCCTGCACAGGGCGGCGCCGACGTAGGCGCCGATGGCGCCGGCGCCAAGAACAGCGACTTTCACAAGAGGCTCCGTCCTCGCGTCCATAGTGCATTCGGTATACAGTATGGAAAAAATCCGGTCAAGGAGCCGCCGATGGCCGTCCCCAGATCCACCGTCCGTGAAGCCGTCCACGAAGCCGTCCACGAAGCCGCCCACGAAGCCGTTCGTGAAGCCGTCCACGAAGCCCCGTCCCGCGATCCGGGCGCCGAGCCCCCGCCGGGGCCGGGGGCGTCGCACCGCGGAGCCCACGCGGGGGCGCTCCCGTGGGAGTCGGCCCGCCGGGTCGCGGCGTCCGCCGCGGGGCCGCTCCCCCCGGTCGACCTCCCCCTCCACCTGGCGTACGGCCGCCGCCTGGCCGCGCCGCTGCACGCCCTCGTCCCGGTGCCCGGCGCCGACGTGGCCGCGATGGACGGCTACGCGGTCGCGGGCGATCCGCCCTGGCGGGTCACGGGCCTGGTGCTCGCCGGGGGCGCGCCCTTCGGGGCCGCGCTCGCGCCCGGCACGGCGGTGGAGATCGCCACCGGCGCCCCGGTGCCCGAGGGCGCCGAGGCGGTGCTGCCGTACGAGCTGGCCGTACGGACCGGCGGGGCGGCCGGGGGCGGGCCGCCGCCGTCCGGGGGCGGGCGGTCCGCGCCACCGGGCCGGTTCGCGCCGCCGCTCGGCCGGTTCACGCCACCGGGAGGGGTGCCGGGAGGGTCGCCCGGAGCGCCGCGGGCAGGAGCGCCGCGGGCAGGGGCGCCGGGTGAGGAGCCTCCCCGGCCCCAGGGGGAGCCGGCCGGCGAGTGGGTGTCGGCCGTGCCGGGGGCGGTCGAGCCCGGCAGGCACATCCGGCGGCGCGGCGAGGACTGCCCGCTGGGGACCGTGGTGCTCACGGCCGGTTCGGCCGTCACGCCCGCGGTGCTCGGCCTCGCGGCCGGGCTCGGGCACGACGTGCTCCGCGTACGGCCCAGACCGCTGGTGTCCGTGCTGGTCACGGGCGACGAGGTGGTGACGCGCGGGCTGCCGGCCCCGGGCCGGGTGCGCGACGCGATCG
The DNA here is from genome assembly GCF_042428775.1 of Streptosporangium vulgare. Classification (NCBI taxonomy): domain Bacteria; kingdom Bacillati; phylum Actinomycetota; class Actinomycetes; order Streptosporangiales; family Streptosporangiaceae; genus Streptosporangium; species Streptosporangium vulgare. The sequence continues at coordinate 356,060 of NZ_JBHMBS010000009.1, forward strand.
GTCCCATGCTGCCGGGGCTCGTCGAGTGGGCGGGCGGCCTGGCGGAGGCGCCGCGGTGGCTGCCCGACGGGGCGCGGGCGCTGGCCGCCGCGCTCGCGGGCACCCCGGCCACTCCGGACGGCCCGGACGGCCCGGACGGCCCGCAGGGCCAGGTGATCGTGGTCTGCGGCGCCTCGTCGAAGGGGCCCGCCGACCATCTGAGGGCGGTGCTCGCCGGGCTCGGGGCGGAGATCCTCGTCGACGGCGTCGCGGTGCGTCCCGGCCACCCGCAACTCCTCGCCAGGCTTCCCTGCGGGCGCCTGGTGGCCGGGCTGCCGGGCAATCCCTACGCCGCCCTGGTCGCCGCGCTCACGCTGCTCGCCCCGGCGGTCCGGGCGCTCGCGGGCGGACCCGCGGCCCCCCGCGAGCGGTCCGCGCTCACCGGTCACGTACGACCCCACCACGCCGACACCCGCATGGTCGCGGTGCGGCGCGACGGACGTGGCGCGGTGCCCGTCGGGCACGACCGGCCGGGGTCGCTGTGGGGGGCCGCGCTCGCCGAGGCGCTCGCGGTCGTCCCGCCCGGGTGGAGGGGCGAGCCGGTCGAGCTCGTCCCACTGCCCGCACAAAGGGTCTAGACATCCTTGGACCCCGGGGGTAACCATTGCCCTCATACGGTATGCAGTATGGAGAACACAATCGAGAGGACCACCAGAATGACCCAGCCAGCGGACACGGCGCCGGAAACCATCTCCGGAGGCCACCTGGTGGCGAAGGCGCTCAAGGCGGAGGGGATCGATGTGATCTTCACGCTCTGCGGCGGCCACATCATCGACATCTACGACGGTTGCGTCGACGAGGGCATCGAGGTCGTCGACGTCCGCCACGAGCAGGTGGCGGCGCACGCGGCCGACGGTTACGCCCGGATCACCGGCAAGCCGGGTTGCGCGGTCGTGACGGCGGGGCCGGGCACCACCGACGCGGTGACCGGCGTGGCCAACGCCTTCAGGGCGGAGAGCCCCATGCTGCTCATCGGGGGGCAGGGGGCGCTGAGCCAGCACAAGATGGGCTCCCTGCAGGACCTGCCCCACGTCGACATGATGACCCCGATCACCAAGTTCGCGGCCACGGTCCCCTCGACCGAGCGGGTGGCCGACATCGTCTCGATGGCCTTCAGGGAGTGCTACCACGGCGCTCCGGGCCCGTCCTTCCTGGAGATCCCGCGCGACGTCCTCGACGCCAGCGTCCCGATCTCCAAGGCCCGCGTCCCCGAGGCCGGCCGCTACCGCGCCTCGGTACGCCAGGCCGGAGACCCCGAGGCCGTCGAGCGCCTCGCCGACCTGCTGGCCCACGCGGAGAAGCCCTGCGTCCTGCTGGGCAGCCAGGTCTGGACCACCCGGGGCACCGACGACGCGATCGACTTCGTCCGCGCCCTCAACGTCCCCGCCTACATGAACGGCTCGGCCCGCGGCACGCTGCCCCCCGGCGACCCGCACCACTTCCAGCTCTCCCGGCGCTACGCCTTCACCAACGCCGACCTGATCATCATCGTCGGCACCCCGTTCGACTTCCGGATGGGTTACGGCAAGCGCCTGTCGCCCTCGGCGACGGTGGTCCAGATCGACCTCGACTACCGCACCGTCGGCAAGAACCGCGACATCGACCTGGGCATCGTCGGCGACGCCGGGCTGATCCTGGCCGCGGCCACCCAGGCCGCCTCCGGCCGCGTCGAGAACGGCGCGACCCGGCGCAAGGAGTGGCTGGAGGAGCTGCGCGCGGTCGAGACCGCGGCCTACGAGAAGCGGCTGCCCCGCCAGCTCTCCGGCGCCCAACCGATCGACCCCTACCGGCTGGTCCACGAGATCAACGAGTTCCTCACCGAGGACACCATCTACATCGGCGACGGCGGCGACATCGTCACCTTCTCCGGCCAGGTCGTCCAGCCCAAGTCGCCCGGCCACTGGATGGACCCCGGGCCGCTCGGCACCCTCGGCGTCGGCGTCGCCTTCGCCATGGCCGCCAAATACGCCAAACCCGACAAGGAGGTGCTCTGCCTCTTCGGAGACGGGGCGTTCAGCCTCACCGGCTGGGACTTCGAGACGATGGTCCGCTTCAACCTGCCGTTCATCGGCGTCATCGGCAACAACTCGTCGATGAACCAGATCCGCTACGGCCAGGCCGCCAAGTACGGCGAGAACCGCGGCCGGGTCGGCAACACCCTCGGCGACGTCAGATACGACGAGTTCGCCCGGATGCTGGGCGGCCACGGCGAGGAGGTCAGAGACCCCGCCGACATCAGGCCCGCGCTGGAGCGGGCCCGCGAGTCGGGCAAGCCCGCCCTGATCAACGTGTGGGTCGATCCGGACGTCTACGCGCCCGGAACCATGAACCAGACCATGTACAAGTGAGGGGGACCCCATGAAGGCACTGGAAGGTGTCCGCGTCCTCGACATGACCCACGTGCAGTCGGGTCCGTCCTGTACGCAGCTCCTGGCCTGGCTCGGCGCCGACGTGATCAAGCTGGAGGCGCCCTCCGGAGACATCACCCGCAAGCAGCTGCGCGACGTCCCCGGCGTCGACAGCCTCTACTTCACGATGCTCAACTGCAACAAGCGCAGCATCACCCTCAACATGAAGAGCGAGCGCGGCAAGCAGCTCTTCACCGAGCTGGTGCGCGACTCCGACATCCTGGTGGAGAACTTCGGGCCCGGCGCGGTCGACCGGATGGGGTTTCCCTGGGAGCGCCTCCAGGAGCTCAACCCGCGGCTGGTCTACGCCTCGATCAAGGGCTTCGGCCCGGGCCGCTACGCCGGGTTCAAGGCGTACGAGGTGATCGCCCAGGCGATGGGCGGCTCGATGAGCACCACCGGCTTCGAGGACGGCCCGCCGCTGGCCACCGGCGCCCAGATCGGCGACTCGGGCACCGGCGTCCACGCCGTCGCCGGCATCCTGGCCGCCCTCTACCAGCGCGAGCGGACCGGGCGCGGCCAGCGCGTGCAGGTGGCGATGCAGCACGCGGTGCTCAACCTGTGCCGGGTGAAGCTCCGCGACCAGCAGCGGCTCGGCCACGGGCCCCTGTCGGAATACCCCAACAAGACCTTCGGCGACGAGGTGCCGCGCTCGGGCAACGCCTCGGGCGGCGGCCAGCCCGGCTGGGCCGTGCGGTGCGCGCCCGGGGGTCCCAACGACTACATCTACGTCATCGTGCAGCCCGTCGGCTGGGCGCCGCTCGCCGGGATCATCGGCCGCCCCGAGCTGGCCGACGACCCCGAGTGGGCCACCCCCGAGGCGCGCCTTCCCAACCTCGACAAGATGTTCCAGCTCATCGAGGAGTGGAGCATCACCCGCGACAAGTGGGAGGTCCTCGACCGCCTCAACGCCGCCAACATCCCCTGCGGCCCGATCCTGTCGACCAGGGAGCTGCTGGAGGACGAGAGTCTGCGGCGGGAGGGCGCGCTGGTCGAGGTCGACCACCCCGAGCGCGGCTCCTTCGTGACGGTCGGCAGCCCGCTGCACCTGTCCGACTCGCCGGTGGACGTCACCGCGCCGCCCCTGCTCGGCGAGCACAACACCGAGATCTACGCCGGCCTCGGCCTGTCCGCCGACGAGCTGGCCGAGCTGAAGACGAACGGAGTCATCTGATGGCGCATGACCAGGCCGCCGTACGCGAGGTGCTGGAGGCGGCCCGTGCCGAGGGCCGCACCGCGCTGACCGCCCCCGAGGGCAGGAGGATCTGCCAGGCGTACGGCATCTCGACCCCCGGTGAGGGGGTGGCGACCTCGGCGGAGGAGGCGGTGTCGATCGCCGGGGAGATCGGCCTGCCCGTGGTGCTCAAGATCGTCTCCCCCGACATCCTGCACAAGACCGAGGCGGGCGGGGTGCTCGTCGGCCTGGCCGACCTCGACGCGGTGCGTGCCGGCTACGACCGGATCCTCGCCTCCGCGAGCTCGTACGACCCCGAGGCGTCGATCGACGGCGTCCAGGTCCAGGCCATGGTCGGCGCCGGGCACGAGGTGATCATCGGGGCGGTCACCGACCCGACCTTCGGCAAGGTCGTCGCCTTCGGGCTCGGCGGGGTGCTCGTCGAAGTCCTCAAGGACGTGACCTTCCGGCTGGCCCCCCTCTCGGGTGATGATGCACTCGGGATGCTGGACGACATCAGGGCGGCGGAGGTGCTGCGTGGTGTCCGTGGTGCCGAGGCGGCCGACAGGGGGGCGCTGTCGAACATGATCGAGCGAGTCGGCGCCCTCGTCGGGGACTTCCCCGAGATCGCGGAGGTGGACCTGAACCCGGTCTTCGCCACCTCCGAGGGCGCGACGGCCGCCGACGTGCGCATCCTCCTCGACGACGACCCCGTCGCCGCGCCCGCCCGGCTCTCCCGGGAGGAGATCCTCGCCGGGATGAACCGGATCTTCAAGCCACGCGCCGTCGCGGTGATCGGCGCCTCCGGCGAGACCGGCAAGATCGGCAACTCGGTCATGCGCAACCTGATCAACGGCGGCTACCGGGGCCACATCTACCCGATCAACCCGAAGGCCCCGGAGATCCTCGGGCTGCCCGCCTACCCCGGCATCGCCGACGTGCCGGGGGAGGTCGACGTGGCGGTCTTCGCCATCCCGGCCAAGTTCGTGCCCGCGGCGCTGGAGGAGGCCGGGCGCAAGGGGGTGGCGGGAGCCATCATGATCCCGTCCGGGTTCGCCGAGACGGGCAACGTCGAGGGCCAGCAGGAGATCGTCGAGATCGCCCGCAAGCACGGCGTGCGGATGCTCGGCCCCAACATCTACGGCTACTACTACACGCCGGAAAACCTGTGCGCCACGTTCTGCACGCCGTACGACGTGAAGGGCGGGGTCGCGCTGACCTCGCAGAGCGGCGGCATCGGCATGGCGATCCTCGGTTTCAGCCGCACCACCGGGATGGGCGTCTCGGCGATCGTCGGGGTCGGCAACAAGGCCGACGTCGACGAGGACGACCTGCTCACCTTCTTCGAGCAGGACGACAACACCAACTGCGTCGCGATGCACCTGGAGGACCTCAAGGACGGGCGGGGGTTCGTCGAGGCCGCCCGGCGGATGGTCGCCAGGAAGCCGGTGATCGTGCTCAAGGCCGGGCGCACCGCGATGGGCGCGCGGGCCGCGGGCTCGCACACCGGAGCGCTCGCCGGCGACGACAAGGTCTACGACGACATCCTCCGCCAGGCGGGCGTCGTGCGGGCCCCGGGCCTCAACGACATGCTCGAGTACGCCAGGGCGCTGCCGCTGATGCCCGCCCCCAAGGGGGAGAACGTCGTCATCATCACCGGGGCGGGCGGCTCGGGAGTGCTGCTCTCCGACGCCTGCGTCGACAACGGGCTCACCCTCATGGAGATCCCGCCGGATCTCGACGAGGCCTTCCGCGCCTACATCCCGCCCTTCGGGGCGGCGGGCAACCCCGTCGACATCACCGGTGGCGAACCGCCCAGCACCTACGAGAACACCATCAGGCTGGGCCTGGCCGACCCCCGCGTGCACGCGCTGGTGATCGGCTACTGGCACACGATCGTCACCCCGCCGATGGTCTTCGCCGAGCTGGTCGCGCAGGTCGTGGCCGAGGAGCGGGCCAAGGGCAACGACAAGCCCGTGGTCGCCTCGCTGGCCGGTGACACCGAGGTCGAGCAGGCCTGTGACCATCTCTTCGCGAACGGGGTGATCGCCTACCCGTACACCACGGAGAAGCCCGTGGCCGTGCTCGGTGCCAAGTATCGCTGGGCGAGGGCGGCAGGGTTGCTGCGCGGCTGAGCCGCGCTTCAGGAGCGAGGGGGCGAATCGGGGCACTCGCAGGATCAACCAACCCCCCAGGAGGTCCGCAGGTGGACACATCGAGAACACCGGCTGCAGCGGAGCCCGGCGAAGCCGCCGCCGCATCCGGCCAGGAAGAGAAAGTATGGCGGGCGGGCGGGCTGGAGCCGATGCCCATACGCACCCTGCCCGACGCTCCCCCGTCGATCCACATCCTCGGGCCGACGGTGTTCCTCGTCGCGCTCGGCGTGGGCATGGGCGAGTCGTACATGTGGCCCCGGCTGGTCCTGCTGTTCGGGCCGGAGATCCGGTGGCTGTTCCTCATCGGCGTCACCCTCCAGGCCGTGGTCATGCTGGAGATGGCCCGTTACGCCATGGCGACGGGGGAGAGCATCTTCTTCGGCGCCGCCCGGGTCTTCAAGCCCCTGATGTGGTTCTTCTTCGTTGTCGCGATCCTCGTCTACATCTGGCCGGGTCATCTGTCCGCGGGGGCCGCCGCCTTCGAGCAGATCACCGGCATTCCATGGGTGATCACGGCCTGCGCGGGCCTGATACTCGTCGGTGTCGTCTTCAGCCTGGCGAAGGTGATCTACAACCTGCTGGAGAACGTGCTGTCGATCCTGATCGGCACGCTCGTCGTCGGGACCGCCGTGGTGGCGGCCATGGTCGGCACCTGGGGCGACGTGGTGAGCACGGTCACCGGGATGTTCGCCTTCGGCTACCTGCCGCAGCAGGCGCTCTCCGAGGCGTGGTTCCCGGTCATCGTGGGCTCGATCGCCTTCGCCGGACCGTCCGGGATGCAGCAGATGTGGTACACCCTGCACCTGCGTGACTCCGGCGCCGGAATGGGAGCCCACATCCCGGCCGTCCGCGGTCTCCGGCACGCCGGGGAGGAAGAGGCCATGCCCTCGCGCGGCTTCATGTTCGACACGGACAACCCCGAGGAGATGCGCAAGTGGAAGGGGTGGCGGCGCTGGGTCACCTTCGACGCGCTCCTGCTCTTCTGGGGCATCACGATGCTGGTCACCGTCTCCTTCACCGTGATCGCCCAGGCCGCGGCGAGAAACACCCCCGGGGTCCGCGCCGTGATCGAGTCCGGGGAGCGGGAGGCGGCGCTGAACGCGATGGCCGACTCCTTCGCCTCGGCGGGCAGCTCGGTGCTGGGCGGGGTCTTCCTCGGCTTCATCGCGCTGATCGGGCTGAACGCCACCCTCGGCCTGTTCGACTCCTTCTCCCGGGGGCAGGCGGACATGAGCTTCCACTTCGTGCGCGGTGCGAAGAGGCTCGGCATGTCCCGCCTGTACGCCGCCTTCCTGTGGGGCGTCATCGCGTTCGGCATCCTGATCCTGCTGTTCGGCCCGGCCGACGGCCCGAGCGGGATCCTCGACACGCTGGCGTTCCTGTCCACGTTCGCCATGGGCGCCTACTGCGTGACGCTCCTGCTGGTGAACAACCGCATGCTGCCCAAACCGATCCGGCCGAAGCTCTGGACCAACCTGATCATCGGCTTCGGGGCGGTCTTCTATCTGGGGATGCTGCTCTACAGCCTGTTCGCCTTCGGTGTGGTCGTGGGCTGAGACCGTGCCGATGCGACAAGCTGAACTCGCCCTTCCCGGGGCGCTGATCGGAGTCGTCGCCGGCGCCGTGGCCGGAGGGCTGACCCTGCTCGCAGGGCAGCCCGCCGGCTGGGCCGCGATCTCCGCGGTGACGCTGGCCCTCCCCCTGGGGCTCCTCGGGACCGGATACTCCGTTCTGCTCGGCCAGAACCTGTTCAGACCGGGGGTGTTCGCCCCCGCGGGCCTGTACTGGCTGGCCGGCTTCCCCCTGGCCCGGCTGTTCCAGGAGACGGTCACCGGCCTCGCCGTCTTCGGTCACGTCAGCCTGCCCGGCGGGGTGGCGGGATTCCTGGCCTACCAGGCCATGGTGAGCCTCGGCTTCGCGATCGGCTTCCTCTGGTTGCACGAGAGGCTCATGCCCCACTGGTTGATGCGCCTGAGAGAGCGCAATCCGCGGGCGCGCGAACTCCTCGCCGCCTACGTCGAGCACGCTGAGGCGCTGTGGCTCGCCAAGGAACGCCGCCGCGCACGGAAAGGAGCGCGTTGAACATTCCCACCTGGGTGTGGCTGGTCACGATCGCCGGGTTCGGTCTCGTGCTGGCCGTCGACTTCTACCTCGTGGCGCGCAACCCGCGAAAGCCCACGTTCCGCGAGTGCACGTTCTGGGTGATCTTCTACGTGTCGCTCGCCGTCGCCTTCGGCGTGGGGCTGCTGGTGGTCACGGGGCCGTCGCACGGCGGCGAGTTCTTCGCCGGTTGGATCACCGAGTACTCCCTCAGCGTCGACAACCTGTTCGTCTTCCTGCTGATCATGAGCCGCTTCTCGGTGCCCGACCGCTACCGGCAGAAGGTGCTCCTGATCGGCATCGTCCTGGCACTCGTCATGCGCGGCGCCTTCATCGCCGCCGGGGCGGAGGCCGTGACCCGCTTCGACTGGCTCTTCTACATCTTCGGCGCCTTCCTCATCTACACCGCGTGGAAGCTCATCGGCCACGAGGAGGAGGAGGCGGAGTTCTCCGAGAACATCGCGCTGCGCACGGTGAGGCGGGTCGTCCCCACCACGGAGAACTACCACGGCTCGTCGCTCTCCGTGGTCGTCAACGGCCGCCGTGCCGTCACCCCGATGCTGATCGTGATGGTCGCGATCGGGACCACGGACCTGTTGTTCGCCCTCGACTCCATCCCGGCCATCTTCGGGCTGACCAAGGAGCCCTACCTGGTGTTCACCGCCAACGCCTTCGCGCTGATGGGGCTGCGGCAGCTGTTCTTCCTGATCGGAGGGTTGCTCGACCGCCTCGTCTATCTCAGCAAGGGCCTGTCGATCGTCCTGGCCTTCATCGGCGTGAAGCTCATCTTCGAGGCGCTCCACCACGACGGCGTCTCCTGGGCCCCGGAGATCCCCATCCTGGTCTCCCTCGGGGTCATCGTCGGCACGCTCGCCGTCACCACCGTGGCGAGCCTCATCAAGTCGAGGAAGGACCGCGACCGCGCCCCGGCGGGCCAGAACGACTCCGCGGAGGATCCGGTCACCGGCCCCGCGGGCCCGGTGACCGCCCCCTCCGATCCTCCCGACGACACCGATCCCGGCCCCGCCGCGAGGCGGAGCGAGGCGCACGCGGACGGCTGAGGCGCGGCCGGCCGTCGCGAGCGGGTGGTCTCCCCGGCGGAGACCTCCCGCTCGCTCACTTGGGGACGTCGATCCCGTCGGTCCGCTGCTCGGCCGCCCAGCGGCGCAGATGGCGCTCGGCGTTCTCCGCCGAGCCGTACTTCCGCATCGCCGTCGCGAGGCCGAGCCCCATCATCCGGCCGTCGGCGGAATAGCCCGCGGGTCCAGAGGTGAGAAAGCGGAATCTGTTGAGAAACGCTCTCATCGATCATCACCACCAATTCTTTCGCTCAGTATCTGCCCTGGGTGTTTCCCTCAAACGGGCCAACCGTGAATTCTGTGTCAACTCGCCTGTGACCTGCTCGGATCGGGTGGAAACGGCCCCGGAGAGGCTCGATCCGATGCCGGTCCGATGCCGGTCCGCGCGGGGTCACCGCGCTTTTCCGCACCCGGCCGACATGGATTGACCGGTACCGGTCGCGCGGATTCGCGGGTGCCGATCCGCTGGATTGTCCGGCGCGGTTTCCTCTGATCGTCGATGCCGGTGGGCGCGGGTCCGGGCGCCGGTCCGCACGGGTTCCTCCGCGCTTCCCGGACGTACGCCGCCAAGGACGCGCCTTCCCGGACGTGCTTTGCCGGGACGTGCGCTTCCAGAGACGTGTTTCCCTGGCGTGCCTTCCGGATGTGCCTTCCCGGGCCGAGGCGTACGAGACCGCCTCGTGCCGGGTCGGACCGGCACGGGAGGGTTTCCGGTGACCGGCCTGCACCGGGTCGTACTGGGTCGAACCGGTGCCGGACCGGTGCCGAATCCGTACGGGAGGGGGTGGCCCGCGCCGGATCGGACCGGCGCGAGCAAGGGGAGAGAAAGGGAGACAACGGGAAACAGGGGGAAAGGGGTCGTGGTCGGCCCGAGCCGGCCGGAGAGGGCCGGCTCGCGCAGAGGGAGCTGACGGGGCCGAGGAGGCCGAGGGGGCGGAGGGTCAGCTCGCGCTGAGCGAGCGCGGACGCCGGCGGCGGGCGGCGGGCGCGGGCTCCTCCGGCTCGGCGGGCTCGGAGGCCCGCTGCTCCAGGTAGGAGGAGCGGGTGTGCTCGGTGTGGTCGCGCATGATCTCCGCGGCCCTGATCTCGTCGCGCGCCTCGATGGCGTTGATCAGCTGATCGTGCTCCTCCCACGAGGCCCGGCCGCGCTGGCGGGCCACCGGCGTGTGGTACCACCGCACGCGGCGGGAGACCTGCGAGGCCAGCTCCGCCAGCACCGCGTTGCCGGACAGCTCGGTGATCAGCGCGTGCAACTCGGAGTTGGCCGCCACCGAGGCGTCGATGTCGTCCGCCTCCAGGGCCCGGAGACCGCGCGCGCACACCTCGCGCAGCCGGGCCACGCCCGCGGCGTCCGAGTTGAGCGCGGCCAGCCGCGCCGACTCGGTCTCCAGCAGGGCGCGTACGGCGAGCAGCTGGTCGGCCTCCTGCACGGTCGGCGCGTGGACGAACGCCCCGTGGCCGGGACGGAGGTCGACCCAGCCCTCGCCGCTGAGCATCTGCAGCGCCTCGCGGACCGGCTGGCGCGACACGCCGAGCAGCTCGGCGAGCTCGCTCTCCGCGAGGTGCTGGCCGGGACTGAGGCTCCCGTTCACGATGAGCTCCAGGATCGCCTCGAAAACGCTCTCCCGGAGAGTGGTCGGGCGCGGGATCTTGGGCGCCGCTCCCGAGTTCGCCAGTTCCGACCGCACCATTGTCTTCAGCTCCAGGATGAGAAAATATGGCGGCCCCTCGTCTGGCCAGCCCATTGTCTGTTGTCGACTGCCTACAGTATACAGTTTCGGACAGGGTCGCCGTCGTGAGCCTGATCACATCATGGCTCACCCGGGGAGCGTGACCGGATGACCGGGCTGGCGCAGCGTGGCGCTGAGGGTCGTGGCGGCCAGCACCAGGCCCGCGGCGAGGAAGAACGTCACGGCGTGGCCGGAAGAGGTCAGGGCCAGCGCGGCGAGGCCGATCCCGACGAGCCCGGCGACCGCCTTCGCGCTGTAGACCACGCCGTGGATCGAGGCGGTGTGCCTCTCGCCGAAGTATTCGCGGACCAGGCTGGCGATGAGCGGGTAGAAGGCGCCCCCGCCCAGGCCCGCGGGCACCGTCGCCACCAGGATCATGACGGCGGATCCGGTCACCGCCCCCCAGGCCAGCAGCAGCTGCCCCAGGCAGAGCAGGGCCAGCACCGCGCTGAGCGTGCGTCCCCGCCCGGCCACCTCGGCGGCGAGCATGGCGCAGGCGCGCCCGGCGCCGTTGAGCACCAGGAGCAGGGCCACCGCGCCCCAGGGGGAGAAGCCGCCGGAGGTCGCCAGCGCGACCACGTCGAAGATGGAGACCGCCCCCGCGCAGACCAGGATCGACACCAGGGTGGGCAGCGAGCCGGTCCGCAGCGCCTGGCTCAGGGAGAACTGGCGCACGGCCCGGGGCTCCCTGCGTAGCGCGACCCGGTCGTCGGCCCAGGCGTGCGGGTCGATGTGCGCGGGCCACCAGTGCGGCGGCGGCAGGCGGACGAAGGTCGCCGCCAGGCCCACCGCGACCAGCGCGACGGCCGCGGCCACGGCGAACAGCGGCTGGAACGCGCCCCCGTCCAGAGCCGCCACCACCGCGAGCGGGGCCGTGCCGTAGGCGAAGGCGCCGGTGGTGAAGCCCACCTTCGCGGCCGGGCGCTCGGGGTACCAGCGGGCGACGGCCTCGGTGCACGAGCCGTACACCAGCCCGGCGCCCACGCCGCCGAGCAGGGCGTAGCCGGCGAGGAGCGTGGGAAGGTCGCGGGCGAAGGCCGCCGTGAGCAGCGCCGCGGCGCTGAGCGGCGCTCCGGCCCACAGGGCGAGGCGGATCCCGAGCGCGCCGCGCCGCAGCAGCAGGACGGTGGGCAGGGCCACCGCGGCCTGGCAGACGATCCAGACGGCGAGCGGCGCCAGGGCCGAGGCGAGCGGCCAGCCTCGCGCCTGCGCCAGGGCGGGCACCGCGGCCGCGTAGCCGTACTGCATGGCGCCGATGGAGGCCATGGCGGCCCAGGGGAGCCAGAACATCCACGACCGGGGGCGGTTGATCAGATCCTGCGGGGTGTCGCCGACGAGGTAATCGCGTCCCCGCCAGTCTCGTACGAGCTGCGTCTTCTCCATACCGTATGGAATATCCGTCGCCGGAGTCCCTGTCGAGCCCTGGACGGCTAGATTTCCATACGGTATACCGTCTACAAGAACCGTATCCAGGGAGGTCGCGTGGACCTGTTCGAATACGAGGCGAAGAAGCTCTTCGCGCGGCACGGGGTCCCCGTCCCCACCGGCGAGGTCGTGGCCACTCCCGAGGGCGCCCGCGCGATCGCGGCCGGCCTCGGCGTCCCGGTCGTCGTCAAGGCCCAGGTGAAGACCGGCGGCAGGGGCAAGGCCGGGGGCGTGCGGCCCGCCCCCGGCCCCGACTCCGCCGAGCGGGAGGCGCGGCGCATCCTCGGCATGGACATCAAGGGCCACCTCGCCGAGACCGTGCTCGTGGAGACGGCCACGATCCCGGTCGAGGAGTATTACGTGGCCTACCTGGTCGACCGGGCCGAGCGGTGTTTCCTCGCCATGGCCTCCGTCCACGGCGGCATGGACATCGAGGAGGTGGCCGCGACCAGGCCCGAGGCGCTGGTCAAGATGCCGATCGACCCCCTGACCGGGATCGACGAGGCCGCCGCGCGGGAGCTGGTGACTCGCGCCGGCTTCCCCTCCGACCTGCAGGGCGCGGTGGCCGACGTGCTGGTCCGCCTCTGGCAGGTCATGGTGGAGGAGGACGCCCTGCTGGTCGAGGTGAACCCCCTGGTGTGGACGGCGGGGAGCGCGGTCCTCGCCCTCGACGGCAAGGTCAGCCTCGACGAGGGCGCGGCCTTCCGCCACGAGCACGCGGCCCTCACCACCGGGCCCGGCGACGGCGGCCTTGAGTCGCGGGCCAGGGCCAAGGGCCTCAACTACGTCAAGCTCGACGGTCACGTGGGGGTCGTCGGCAACGGCGCGGGGCTGGTGATGAGCACCCTCGACGTCGTCGCCCAGGCGGGGGAGCGCTTCGGCGGGGTCCGCCCGGCCAACTTCCTCGACATCGGCGGCGGGGCGTCCGCGCAGGTCATGGCGAACAGCCTGGAGATCATCCTCTCCGACCCCGACGTCAGGTCGGTCCTCGTCAACGTCTTCGGCGGCATCACCGCCTGCGACGCGGTGGCCGACGGCATCGTCTCCGCGCTCGGGCTGCTCGGCGACCGCGGCCTGAGCCGTCCCATCGTCGTGCGGCTCGACGGCAACAACGCCGAGGAGGGCCGCCGGATCCTCACCGAGGCCGCGCACCCCGCGGTCCGCCAGGTCACCACCATGGACGGCGCCGCCGAAGAGGCGGCCAGGCTAGCCGCGGCATGAGCGGGCCTGTCACCGGCCCCACCGGCCCCACCGGCCCCACCGGCCCCACCGGACCCGGCGAGCCCGCCGGTCCCGCCCACAGAGGGCACGCGAGCACGGACCCCGCCCACGGAGGGCACGCGAGCACGGAGAGGGAGTGGCAAGCATGGCGATCTTCTTGACCGGCCACAGCAAGGTGGTCGTGCAGGGCATGACCGGCGCGGAGGGGAGACGGCACACCGCGAGGATGCTCGCGGCGGGCACCGACGTGGTCGCCGGTGTCACGCCGGGCAAGGGCGGCGGCACGGTCGACTTCGCCGAGCGGGGCGTCCCGGTGTTCGGCACGGTCGCCGAGGCGGTCGCCCGGACGGGCGCGGACGTCTCGGTGGTCTTCGTGCCGCCGAGATTCGCCAAGGCCGCGGTCATCGAGGCCGTCGACGCGGGGATCGGCCTCTGCGTGGTCATCACCGAGGGCATCCCCGTCCACGACACGCTGGCCTTCTGGGCCCACGCCCGGGCGGCGGGCGGCGGGACCCGCATCATCGGGCCCAACTGCCCGGGGCTGATCAGTCCCGGCGCCTCCAACGCGGGGATCATCCCGGCCGACATCACCAGCGCGGGCCGCATCGGCCTGGTCTCGAAGTCGGGCACGCTCACCTACCAGCTCA
>NZ_JBHMBS010000089.1:0-2025 GCF_042428775.1 Streptosporangium vulgare
CGGGGGCGGTGCGGGCCGGCAGCTCTGACCGCAGCCGCCGAACCGCTCGGTGTTGATCGGGGTGAACGACGTCGGCTCGACGTTCTTCAACGCCGCCAGCATCGTGTCCTTCCAGATCGGGCCCGGGATGCTGGCGCCGAAGACCGAGCCGTAGTAGCGGCCGCCGATCGTGACACCGTTCAGCTTGTAGTCCTGCGAGCCGCGCGGGTCGCCGATGCTGACCGCGCCGGCCAGGTCGGGGGTGAATCCGGCGAACCACGCCGTGGCGGAGCTGTCGGTGGTGCCGGTCTTGCCCGCCGCGTCGCGGCCGATGCCGCCCACGGTCCGCATCGTGCCCTCGGTGAACACCCCCGACAACACATCGGCCGCCGCGTCGGCGACCTCGGGATCGATCGCCTGACGGCACTTGGGCTTGTAGGTGGTCACCTTGCCGTTGCGATCGGTGATCCGGCCGATCGCCATCGGCGCACAGTACTTACCGCGCGCACCGATCGCGGCATAGGCGTTGGCCACCGTCACCGGATCCATCTCGTTGGTGCCCAGCGTGAAGGTGGAGAACTCCGTCAGCTTGAGACCATCGGAGCGGTGAATGCCCAGCGACTTGGCGGTCTTGATCGTCTCACACAGCCCCACCCGCTGCTCCAGCGCCATGAAGAAGGTGTTCACCGACCCCCAGGTGCCGGTCTGCAACGTCTTCCAGCCCGGATTGCCCTCGTCGTTGGTGACGGTGTGCGACGGGTCACCGATGTTCTCACCCTTGCAGTTCTTGAACGCCGCATACCCCGAAGCGCGGAAACCCGCCCCGGCCGCCAAGCCGTCGTTGACCTTCATCCCCTGGCCCAGCGCGGTCAGCAGCGTGAACGTCTTGAAGGTCGAACCGGCCTGCAACCCCACCCCGCCGCCGTGAGCGGCATCGGCCACCAGGTTGTAGGAGATCTCGTTCCTGGCCTTGCTGCGACCATACGGGCGGCTGGCGGCCATCGCCTTGATCGCCCCGGTTCCCGGCTGCACCAGCGCCTCGGCCGCCACCGGATTGTCCGACGGATGCACCCACTTCTTGATCGCCCTGTCGGCGGCCGCCTGCATGGACGCATCGAGCGTGGTACGGATCGTCAGCCCGCCCCGGTTGAGGAACTCCTCACGCGCCTTGGCCGTCTTGCCGAAGTCGGGGTTGCGCAAAATCTCGTTGCGCACGTAGATGCAGAAGTAGGGGTACCTGCTGGACTCACACCCGCCGGGGAACTTCGTCCCCTTGTAGCCGAGCTTGGTGGCCTTGGCCTCGGCCGCCTCAGCAGGGGTGATCTTCCCGAGTTCGGCCATCCGGTCCAGCACGACGTTGCGCCGCTTGAGCAACCGCTCGCGCTGCTTCCTGCCCAGGTTGGGGTCGGTGGCGTTGGGGTCTTGCACCGCGCCGGCCAGCGTCGCGGCCTGCGGCAGGGTGAGATCGGCCGCCTTGACGCCGAAGAAGCGTCTGGCCGCGGCCTCCACCCCATAAGCGCTCGCCCCGAAATAGGCGATGTTCAGGTACTTGCCCAAGATCTCGTCCTTGGTGTACTTCTCCTCCACCGCCATCGCGTGCCGCAACTCGTTGAGCTTGCGCGCGTAGCTGGCCTCCAGCGCCTTGTCCTTTTCCGCGTCGGTGTCGGCGGAGTTGAGCAGGACCTGCTTGACGTATTGCTGGGTGATGCTGGAGCCGCCCTGGCTCACCCCACCGGCGTGCAGGTTCTTGGCGAACGCGCGGATGGTGCCCTCGAGATCGATCGCGCCGTGCTGGTAGAAGCGGTAGTCCTCGATCGAGATGATCGCCGTCTTCATCACCTCGGCGATCTGATCGAGGGTGACGACTTCGCGGTACTCCTCGTAGAAGCGGGCGATCTCCTTGCCCCGGGCGTCCTGCACGATCGAGACCTCCGCGGGCGGAGGCTCGACGAGGTCGGTGGGTTTGAGATTCAGCTCGTTGGTCGCCGACACGAAGCCCAGGCCCGCGCCTCCCACGGCCGGCAACGCGATCCCCGCGACCAGCAG
>NZ_JBHMBS010000090.1:0-2002 GCF_042428775.1 Streptosporangium vulgare
GTTCTGCGCCAGTACATCGAGCAGCAAAACCGGCCGAGTTAGGGCACGCTCGGGCCTAGCGGCCCTCCCGCGCGGGCCTTCACCCCCGGCCTGAAGGACTCTGTTGCCCAATTCGGCGGCAGGCCATGCTGCGAGTTCTAGGTCGGTGAAGTGGGATGTTCGGGTGGTTCCCAAGGGGGTGTTGGTGAGCCAGGCGTCCAGGCGGATGAGGTTGATCGCGGAGGCGGTGAGTATGACACCGAGGTGGGCCTTGGCCAGGCCGATATAACGGGATCGGCGCATACCCGTGCGGACTGCTTGGGAGATCGTTGCTTCGACTCCTGCCCGGATCTTGTAGCGCTCTTTCCAGGCATCGGTGTGTTGTTCGTGCCGAGCGTGTTGCAGCGCCTCGTGCTGGTCGCGGGGGCGGACGGTGAGCTGGCGTAGCCCGATCGTGGCGGTGGTGCACTGTGAGCGCAGTGGACAGGGGCCGCAGTCACGGCTTCGGAAAGCGATCTTGATGACCGGTGCACCGCGGCTGAGCTCCTGCCGCCACCTGCTGCTGGTGTGGCCTGCCGGGCAGGTTGCGTGCTGCTGGTCGAAGTCGATGGCGAAGGCGTCCAGGCCGAACCCGTCCCCCGTGCGAGCCTGGCGGCTGGTGGAGAACTGGACCGGCCCTAGCAGGTCGATGCCGTACCTGCCGCGGGCTCGGACCAGATGAGGGGCACTGATATAGCCGGCGTCGACCGCGTGCTCGGCGGGCAGCAGATCGCGTGCTGCCAGGTCGTCATGGATGGCGGCGGTCAGCTGAGAGTCCTCCACGGTGGCGTCGGTGGTCGCCACGTGGGTAATCAGATGGGGCGCATCCGGCTCACAGGTCTCGGTCAGGTGCGCCTTGTAGCCGGCCCAGCCGGTCCCGCGTTTGACCCCGTACCGCGCGTCGGGATCATACGGCGAGGCCGGCCGGAGTCTTCCCGGCGGCAGATCCTTGCCCTGCCGCACACGCACCTCCCCCGCCTGGCGGTAGAACTGCTGGATCCACGACTCACGCATGATCTGCACGGCCGGGACCTGCCGCAGCCACGCAGGCGCGGCCGGATCATAGATCCGCTCCAGCAGCGCATGACCATCCACGCCGACCTGCCACAGCCAGGCATCCCGGGCGACCTCGCGGTCCGGCAGGCGGTAGGCATCGACGCGTTGGCCGTAGCGTTCCTGCCAGGTGGCCGGCGCCCACCCGGCCAGCCAGCCCGGCGCGGCAGCGGCCAGCGCGTTCAACGCCGAGCGCATCACCTCACCCACAAACTCGGCCCGGTTCAGCGACCGCACCGCGCCCAGCACGTGCGTGGAATCGGTGCGCTGACGCCCGCCGCTGCGCAGAAAACCCAGCTCACCCAGACGCTCCAAAAGCAACTCCAGGATGTGTTCCTCTTGGCCGTGCGCCACCAGCCGGGCACGGAAGCCGCTGAGCACTGAAAAGTCGAAGCCCGGATCGTCCAACTCCAGCCCGAGCGCATATTTCCACTCGATCCGGCCGCGGACCGCATCGGCCGCCTGCCGATCGGACAGGTTCTCCGCGTACTGCAACACCAAGACCAGCGCCAACTGCCCCGGTGACAGCCCGGGACGCCCTCGCACTCCGAACATGCCCGCGAACTCCTCGTCAGCGAACAACGGGCCCAGCGCGTCCCGGATGCGGATCGCCGGCGTCTCCTTCGGAAAAGCCGCCCGCGCCACCCGCGCGGTCATCTCGGGAATCTCTGGCCAAGACCGCGGCCGCATCGACACCACAGGCTCCTCTCCACCGCCCGGCCAGAAGGACCCGAGCAGAGACAGCACATCCTGGACCAGAAAACGATCAACGCGAAGAAGACACACCGAATTGGGCAACAGAGTCCTGAAGGCCGGAGCACTGGCCCGCATTTGGTAGCAGCAGGATGGGCACCACCAGGGCGGCGATGCCGTACGCGACGGTCGCCCTCCCCCAGCGGTCGTCGCCCCCTTGGGCCCGCAGGATCAGCAC
>NZ_JBHMBS010000091.1:0-2002 GCF_042428775.1 Streptosporangium vulgare
GGCCGCACCGCCGCCTGGCAGGGCCCGCACCAGAACGTCACCACGCAGCTCACCAACAACAAGAGCTACACCACCAGCGTCTGGGTCCGCTCCCAAAACGGCACCCCCAGCGCGAAGGCGACCCTGACGCTCACCGCGAACGGCACGACGAACTACGTGCAGCTCACCCCCGCCCAGACGATCAACGCCAACGGGTGGACCCAGCTCACCGGCACCACCACCGTCTCCTGGACCGGCACGCTGACCAACGCCTCCTTCTACGTCGAGACCGCCGCCGGCACCGACGGCATCTACATCGACGACGCCTCCCTCCAGTGACGGGAGTCTCACCGTGACAAGACATCGATCACTACTGGCCATGATCGCGATCGCGGCCCTCGCCATCCTCCTGACCCCGCTTCCCGGCAGCGCGGCAACAGCCGGCACCGCGGCGGCGACGGCCGGATGCGGCAGGACGCCGACGCTCCAGAACGGCACCAACACGATCCAGAGCAGCGGCAAGACCCGTAGCTACATCGTGCGGATCCCGGCCGGCTATGACAACCGGCGCCCCTATCGGCTGGTCTTCGGGTTCCATTGGCGCGGTGGCACCGCCACCGATGTCGCCACCGGCCAGACCGTGCAGCGGGACGTGTGGTCCTACTACGGCCTGCAGCGGCTGGCCGGTGAGAGCACCATTTTCGTCGCGCCCCAGGGCATCGGCAACGGCTGGGCCAACAGCGGCGGCGAGGACGTGACCTTCGTCGACGACATGATCCGCCGGATCGAGGGCGACCTGTGCGTCGAGACGACCCAGCGCTTCGCCCTCGGCTTCAGCTACGGCGGTGCGATGAGCTTCGCGCTCGCCTGCGCGAGGCCCACCGTGTTCCGCGCCGTCGCGATCTACGCGGGCGGACGGCTCAGCGGATGCAGCGGCGGCACCCAGCCGATCGCCTACTTCCACGCCCACGGTCTGCGGGACGGCGTGCTGAACATCTCCGGCGGACGCTCGATGCGCGACCAGTTCGTCCGCAACAACGGCTGCGCCGCCCAGAACCCGCCCGAGCCCGGCCAGGGCAGCCTGACCCACCGGACCACCACTTACTCGGGCTGCGCGGCGGGCTACCCGGTCACCTGGGCCGCCTTCGACGAGGGTCACATCGCCGCCCCGCAGGACGGGGCCACCGGCGACAGCGGTTCCCGCACCTGGCTGCCCGGAGAGACTTGGAGATTCTTCACACAGTTCCAGTCATCCGGAAATCTGCTGACCAACGCCACCATGGAGGACGGCACGACGGGCTGGACCGCCTCCGGCGGCACCCTGTCCTCCGCGACCACCGTGGCCCACGCCGGCAGCCGCTCCCTGCTCAACTCCGGCCGCACCGCCGCCTGGCAGGGCCCCAACCAAAACGTCACCGCGCAGCTCACCAACAACAAGAGCTACACCACCAGCGTCTGGGTCCGCTCCCAAAGCGGCACCCCCGGCGCGAAGACCACCCTGGCACTCACCGCCAACGGCACCACCAGCTACCTCCAGCTCACCCCCGCCCAGACGATCAACACCGGCGGCTGGACCCAGCTCACCGGCACCACCACCGTCTCCTGGACCGGCACGCTGACCAACGCCTCCTTCTACGTCGAGACCGCCGCCGGCACCGACGGCATCTACATCGACGACGCCTCCTTCCAGTGACAGGGGAGGCGCCGTGAACCCGCCCCCGCGCCCGGACGGCCCTCCCGCCGACGGCGCGGGGATCCGCCGGGCCGGCCACCCGCGCCGGCCCGTGATCCCGCCGCGTTCTCCGGCCGGGTAACCACCGGGCTCGCGGCGCGGGAGGCACAGGAGACACCGTCCCCGCGCCGCGAGCCCGATCCCATCAACCGAGGAGCACGTCCATGAGATCGCTTACCTAGTGTCCTGCGTCAGAAATTCGCTGTGTAAGTTCCTGTGCTGATTCGTATGTCGCATCCGGGTCCATCGGCGGTGAAGATTCATCTGAGTGAGGCTGAGCGTGCTCGGCTG
>NZ_JBHMBS010000092.1:0-1929 GCF_042428775.1 Streptosporangium vulgare
CCAACCACGGCTGCACGACAGGAGACAAACGGCCACTGAAGACCACCGACCCACCACCGGCGACCTCCGTCACCGCACTCAACAACGGATGATCGATGGCGACGAGCCCCACACCGGCCATGTCGCCGGTCTCGATCTGTGTGGGGACCCAGAAGCGCTCCCGCTGGAAGGCGTACGTCGGCAGGTCCACGCGGTGGGGTCGCGCCGGAGCGAAGAGAGCGTCCCAATCGAGCGAGACGCCGTGGGTGTGCAGCCGGTCGAACGCCTCGATCAGCGTCCGGATCTCGTCCCGGTCCTTGCGCGCGGTCGCGACGAAGACGCCGTCCTGCACGCTCTGCTGGGCCAGCGCGGTCAGGGTGGTGTCCGGGCCGATCTCCACGAACACACCCGCCTGGCAGGCGGTGACGCCATCGGCGAAACGCACCGCCTCCCGCACATGCCGCACCCAATACCCCGGGTCGGTCAGCAGACCCGGCTCGGCGGGACGACCCGTCACGTTGGAGACGACAGGGATACTCGGCTCGGCGAAGGTCAGAGCGGAGACGATCTGCTCGAATTCGGCGAGCATCGGCTCCATCAGCGGAGAGTGGAAGGCGTGCGAGACCCGCAGCCGTCGAGTGCGGGCGCTCACCAGGCCCGCGATCTCCTCAACGGCACTTTCGCTGCCGGAGATGACCACGGCCTGCGGGCCGTTGACGGCGGCGATGCCGACGTCCTGGCGGCCCTCCAGCAGCGGAAGGATCTCGGCCTCGGGAGCGGCGATGGCCAGCATCGCCCCACCCTCCGGCAACGCCTGCATCAACCGGGCACGGGCGGTGACGAGGGCACACGCGTCGGGCAGCGAGAGCACACCCGCCACGTGAGCAGCCGCGATCTCCCCCACCGAGTGCCCCACCAGCACATCCGGAGCCACACCCAGCGAGGTGAGCAGCCGATACAGCGCCACCTCGAACGCGAACAGGGCCGGCTGGGTCGTCCCCGTCTCGGCCAGCACCTCCTCCGGACCGAAGAACATCGCCTCACGCACCGACCCGGGCAACAGCGCGCAAATCTCGTCCAGCGCCTCGGCGAACACCGGGAACGCCGCCGCGAGGGACGCCCCCATGCCCACCCGCTGGCTGCCCTGACCCGCGAACAACATCGCCAGCCCGCCACCACGTGCCGCACCCGGCATCGTCGTGCCCTCGGCCAGGGCACGCAGGCCCGCCACCAGCTCGGCCCGGTCGGCGCCCATCACCACCGCGCGCTGCTCCAGCAGCGCTCTACCGCTCGCCAGCGTCCAGCCGATGTCAGCCACGTCGAGCTCCGGCCGCTCCTCCACCCACGAGGCGAGCTGCCCGGCCTGTGCCCGCAGCGCCTCGGGGGTCTTGGCCGAGATCAGCCACGGCGTCACCGGCAGCTCGGCAGCGCCGGAGGGCTCCGGCTCCACCGCCGGACCCTGCTCGATGATCACGTGCGCGTTCGTGCCGCTGATCCCGAAGGACGACACCGCCGCCCGGCGCGGGCGGTCGCCGGCGTCCCAGGGACGGGCCTCGGTGAGCAGTTCCACCGCACCGGCCGACCAGTCCACGTGCGGCGAGGGCTCCTCGGCGTGCAGCGTCTGCGGCATGACGCCGTTGCGCAGCGCCATCACCATCTTGATCACACCGCTCACGCCGGCGGCGGCCTGGGCGTGGCCGATGTTCGACTTGATGGACCCCAGCCAGAGCGGCCGGTCCTCAGGACGGTCCTGGCCGTAGGTGGCGATCAGCGCCTGCGCCTCGATCGGGTCACCGAGCACCGTTCCCGTACCGTGCGCCTCGACCACGTCCACATCCGCGGCCGACAGACCCGCGTTCGCCAGCGCCTGGCGGATCACCCGCTGCTGCGACGGGCCGTTCGGGGCGGTGAGGCCGTTGCTCGCACCGTCCTGGTTGATCGCACTGCCGC
>NZ_JBHMBS010000093.1:0-1854 GCF_042428775.1 Streptosporangium vulgare
TTGGACTTCCGGCCGAAGCCACGGGGACCCCGACACACGCCCGCCGGAGGCGTCCTGATTGAAGCCGAACCCTGGCCTGTTCACGCTGCCCCGACCCCGTCACGACACAGACAAGCCGCTGCCGACGTCGGACCGGACGGCGGAGGCCCAGCGGCCTGCGACCACGTATCCAACCGGTCCGAGACGGTCCGTTGTGCCCGTGGCCGCATCCGGCCACCCGCACGCCCTTGCCGGTAGTGGGACACGGCCGGATACTCAAGGCCGCTGACGAGCTTCACGGCGGATCCTCCTACGGAATGGGACGTGATCGCATGCCCGACGAAAGCACCAGCCAGGACCAGGCCAGAGCCGAGGCCGACGCCCTCGCCGCCTGGCAGGCCATCCCGTACTCCGTCTCCCCCCAGGAGGCGCGGCGGATCTCCCGGGAGTATCTGGACAAGGCCCACAGGGAATTCGAGGAGCAGACCAGCCGGCTTTCCCAAGCCGACCAAGACAGGACTCGCCAGATCGAGGCGCAGCTGAACGCCAACGGTATGCAGGTGTACGCCAACGCGAGATGGTGGGGCTTTGAGATCGTCCTCAACGCCGCAGCCGCCCAAGCCGCCGCCGAGATCTCGGAGCTGGTGGGGGAGATCGTGGCCAGGGCCATCCGTCCCAGGGTGCTCGGCCGGTTGATCGAGCTCTCCTTCGAGATCCGTTCTCTTATCATCCAGATCGTCGGCAGGGACCACGGTTGTCGGCTGGTGTCGCCCTGGTTCGCCCCGGGGATGCTCCTGCCCATCTCGCTGGCCCCCAGGCAGGACACCTCGCTGTGGTGGACGACCATGAACACCTCCCACAACTGGAGCGAGAACGAGAGGTTCCCCGGCCACCTGTCCAGGTCCAATCCGGCGCTGGCGGAGTTTCGCGGCCGGCTGTACGCCGTGCACCGCGGGGACCGGGACGAATCGCTCTGGTGGACCGCCTACGACCCCGGCAGCAATGAGGGCTGGAGCGACAATGTCGCCTTCCCCGCCCATCGCAGCGCCGACGGCCCTGCTCTGGCCGTTTACAACAACTTCCTGTACTGCGTGCACCGCGGCGGCGGCAACGACAGGAGACTGTGGTGGACCCGCTTCGACGGCAACCGCTGGAGCCCCGACACCCGCATGAACGGCGCGTCCAGCCGAGGCCCGGCCCTGGCGACCTTCAACGGCATGCTGTACTGCGCTTACCGGGACGCCAACAGCGATCAGATGTGGTGGACCCGCTTCAACGGCACCAGCTGGAGCAACGACCAGCCGTTCGGCAGCCACTTCACGGCCTCCAACCCCGCTCTGGCCGTCTACGCCGGCGTGCTGTATTGCGTGTTCCGCGGCGGCGGCTCTGACCACTTCCTGTGGTGGACCAGTTTCGACGGCACGCGCTGGAGCGCCGCCCGTCGGCTGCCCGCCCACCGGAGTGCGGAGGGCCCTGCCCTGGCCGTCTTCAACAACAGGCTGTACTGCGTGCACCGTGGCTCCGGCGACCAGAGCCTGTGGTGGACCAGCTTCAACTCAGCCGACTGGAGCCCCGACATCCGGCTGCCCGGTCACCTGAGCGCTCAAGGCCCCGCCATCGTCTCCTACCGCGAACCCTACGGCACCGAAGACCAGCTCTTCTGCGTCCACCGCGGTCATGGGTAGAAGCCGCCACTGCCGCCCGCGAAAAGGCGTGTTGCGCGTTCTTCGCCTTCCACGTCACCAGCGACGGCGAGCAGGTGATCTGGGACTGCGCCGTCAGCGACAACGACGCCGCACGCGCCCTGCTGGAGGAGTGCTACCTCCTGCCCGACACCGCAGACCGGGGTCTCCGTGGCTTCGGCCGGAAGTCCAG
>NZ_JBHMBS010000094.1:0-1820 GCF_042428775.1 Streptosporangium vulgare
CGCGGCGAACCGCCACCCGAAGGGCGTCATCCCGAAGATCTGCTCACCCACGCCGACCATCCACTTGCCCAGCGGCGGGTGGGCCACGTAGAGCGGGCAGGGATCGGCCTCCGGCGGCGTGCACTTGACCAGGAAGTCGGTGTTCCCCGCGATGATCATGCGGTCGGCGACCGGGTCGTCCACGGTGCCGAGCGAGGCCCGCTCCACCCCGTAGTGGATCAGCGCCCAGGCGTCCTTGGCGTAGTACGTCTCGTCGAACACGACCGCGCGCGGCCGGCCGAGGTCGACGAACCGCAGGACCCCTCCGAACACCGCGACCAGCAGCGGCCCCAGCCAGCCCCAGACCACGCTTCCCTGCATGGGCGGCAAGAGGCGATCCCGTATTAATCCCATTCGGGCAATTATGGTGATAAATCAGCTTCGATGGACAGCGTCATAAAGATCGCGTTTGGGGATTCCCGCGGCCTTCGCCACGTCCACGATCGCCTGCTTCCTCGGCACCCCCGCCTCCTCCCGGCGGGCCACCTCGCCGACCAGGTCCCCGATCACCGGCGGCAGGGCCTGCCCGGCGTACCCCGCGACGACGACCGTGATCTCCCCCTTGACGCCCCCGGCCGCCCACTCGGCCAGCTCCCCGAGGCCACCTCGCCGCACCTCCTCGTACGTCTTGGTGAGCTCCCGGCAGACCGCCGCCCGGCGGTCGGCGCCGAACGCCTCCGCCATCGCCGCCAGCGCGACGTGCAGCCGGTGCGGCGCCTCGAAGAAGACCATGGTGCGCTCCTCCTCCGCGAGGGCGGAGAGCCTGCGGGAGCGCTCACCGGACTTGCGCGGCGGGAAGCCCTCGAAGCAGAAGCGGTCGCTGGGCAGCCCCGAGACGGCGAGCGCCGTGGTCACCGCCGACGGCCCGGGCAGCGAGGTGACGGCGATCCCCGCCTCGACCGCCAGGCGGGTGAGGCGGTAGCCGGGGTCGGAGACCCCCGGCATGCCCGCGTCGGTGATGACCAGCACGGTCTTGCCGTCCTGGAGGGCCTGGAGGAGCTCGGCGGCCCGCCCTGCCTCGTTGGCGTCGTAGTAGGAGACGATCCGGCCGCCGATCTCCGCGCCCAGCTCCCCCGCCAGGCGGCGCAGCCTCCGGGTGTCCTCCGCAGCGACCACGTCGGCACTCTCCAGCGCCTGCCGCAGCCGGGGCGAGGCGTCGCCCACCTGCCCGATCGGAGCCCCTGCCAGCACAAGCCTGCCGTTGTCCGTCACCGTTCCATCCTCCCGCATCCCGGATGGGCGCCCAGCCTGGGAGGAAGTTCCCAAATTGGTCATCTAGCAATTTTTTTCCTGGGCTGAAGGGGGTGGGGGGACCGTACGATGTCCGGGTGGCCGTGACCGACTTCACCAACCAGGGACCGCAGCAGCCGGAGCCCCAGGAGCCCCAGCCGCCCGGCGGGACCAAGGGCTCTGCGCGCGACCGGCTCGTGCCGCCGATGCCCAACGGCGCCCTGTGGGGCTGGCTGGGCCCGCTGCTGGTCGCGGCGTTCGGAGCGATCCTGCGGTTCGTCGACCTCGGCCACCCGCGCGCGATCATGTTCGACGAGACGTACTACGCCAAGGACGCCTCGGCGTTGCTCACCTTCGGTGCCGAGCACAACGTCGTCAAGGACGCCGACAAGATCCTGATGGGGGGCGGCACCGACATCTGGCAGCAGTGCGCGCCCACCGAGCTCGACAAGTGCGCCTCCTACGTGGTCCACCCGCCGCTGGGCAAGTGGATGATCGGCGTGGGCGAGCAGATCTTCGGGATGACCCCCTTCGGGTGGCGGTTCGCCGGA
>NZ_JBHMBS010000095.1:0-1799 GCF_042428775.1 Streptosporangium vulgare
CCCCTCCCCACGACCCACACCGACCCGAACCACCGCCCCCGGCACCACCACCTCACCACCCACCACCGGCACCCACCCCACCCGGAACAACGAGTCGGGGGTCTCACGCAGCCGTTCGGGCGCGAAGGGGCGCAGGGCGAGCCTGCCGATCGTGGCCACCGGCTCGCCCGTGTCACCGGCCAGGACGAGGGACACGGCGTCCGCGCCCTCCGGGGTCATCAGCACGCGCGACGACCGCGCTCCCGTACGGTGCAGCCGTACCCGGTCGAAGGCGAACGGCAGCCTGCCCTGTTCGGTGCCTGGCAGCAGGCCCAGCCCGGCCGCGTGCAGGGCGGCGTCGAGAAGCGCCGGGTGGATGCCGAAGCCCGCCACGTCCAGTTCCTCGGGCAGGGCCACCTCGGCGTAGAGCCGGTCGCCGTCCCGCCAGGCGGCCCGCAGCCCCCGGAAGGCGGGACCGTAGTCGAGCCCGGCGGCGGCCATGTCGTCGTACAGCCCGTCCACGTCGACCTCGGCGGCTCCCGGCGGGGGCCATGCCGTCAGGTCGGCGGTCTCCTCCGCACCGCCGACGGCCAGCGTGCCCCGCGCGTGCCGGGTCCAGGGGAGGTCCTCCGACGCGCCCTCCTCCCGGGAGAACACGCCCAGGGGGCGCCGTCCCGTCCCGTCCGGCGCGCCCACCGACACCTGCAACAGCCGCGTCCGCGCCTCCGGCAGGAGCAACGGCACCTCCACGACCAGTTCGTCGAGCGTGTCGCAGCCGACCTGCTCCCCCGCGTGCAGGGAGAGTTCCGCCAGTGCGGTGGCGGGGACGACGGTGAGACCGGCCACGAGATGATCGGCGAACCAGGGCTGAGCCCCCGCCGAGAGCCGTCCGGTCATCACCATGCCGTCGCCCTCGGCCAGCGGCGTCGTCACGTCCAGCAGCGGATGCCCGGCCGACGGCGCCGACTTCGACGACAGCCAGTAGTGCCGGTGCTCGAAGGGGTAGGTCGGCAGGTCGACGAGCTTCCCGCCGCTGCCCGCCTGGTACGCCTTCCAGTCGACCTTCGCCCCGGCTACGAACGCTCTCGCCAGTGCCGTGACCAGGTTCTCCGTTTCGGATCTGTCCTTGCGTAGCACCGGGACGAACAGGCCCTCCTCTGCGGAGTCGTGGCCCATCGCCGACAGCACGCCGTCGGGGCCCAGTTCGATGAAGGTCTTCACTCCGTGGGAGTGCAGGTAGGTCAGGCCGTCGGTGAAGCGCACCGCTTCGCGCACGTGTCGTACCCAGTAGTCGGCGGTGAAGCCGGTGACCGGTTCGCCGGTGAGGTTGGAGATGACCGGGATCGCGGGAGGGTGGTAGGTGATGGTTTCGGCGATGCGGTGGAAGTCCGCCAGCATCGGTTCCATCAGGGGTGAGTGGAAGGCGTGACTGACCCGCAGGCGACGGGTCTTACGCCCTTGGGTGGTGAAATGGGCTGATATTTCCGTTACTGCGGTCTCGTCGCCGGAGATGACGATGGCTTGGGGGCCGTTGACCGCCGCGATCGAGATGGTGGCGGGCAGGAGGGGCGCTACTTCGGTCTCGGTGGCCTGCAACGCCACCATCGCTCCGCCTGCGGGGAGTGCCTGCATCAGCCGGCCTCGTGCCGCCACGAGATGGGTCGCGTCCTGTAGCGACATCGCCCCGGCCACATGAGCGGCTACCAGTTCCCCGATGGAATGGCCCAGCAGGAAGTCCGGTCGCATTCCCCAGGACTCCAGGAGCCGGAACAGCGCCACCTCAACCGCGAACAGTGCGATCTGGGCGTTCTCGGTCCGAT
>NZ_JBHMBS010000096.1:0-1769 GCF_042428775.1 Streptosporangium vulgare
CGTTGTTCGCGGTTGAGGTGGCGTTGTTCCGGCTGCTGGAGTCGTGGGGGGTGCGGCCGGACTTCCTGCTGGGTCATTCGGTGGGGGAGCTGGCGGCCGCTCATGTGGCGGGGGTGATGTCGCTACAGGACGCGGCTCGTCTGGTGGCGGCGCGGGGCCGGCTGATGCAGGCGCTTCCCGCGGGTGGGGCGATGGTGGCGTTGCAGGCCACCGAGGCCGAAGTGCTGCCTCTCCTGCCTGGCGGCGTCTCGGTGGCGGCGGTCAACGGCCCGCAAGCCATCGTCGTCTCTGGCGATGAGGCCGCGGTGACGGAAATATCAGCTCATTTCACCGCTCAGGGGCGTAAGACGCGTCGACTGCGGGTCAGTCACGCCTTCCACTCACCCCTGATGGAACCGATGCTGGCGGACTTCCACCGCATCGCCGAAACCATCACCTACCGTCCCCCGTCGATCCCGGTGGTCTCCAATCTGACCGGGGAGCCGGTGGCGGACTTCTCCGCCGACTACTGGGTGCGACACGTGCGCGAAGCGGTGCGGTTCGCCGACGGCCTGACCTACCTGCGGGCTCAGGGAGTGGAGACGTTCGTCGAGCTGGGCCCCGACGGTGTGCTGTCGGCGATGGGCCAGGACTCCGCAGAGGAGGGCCTGTTCGTCCCGGTGCTACGCAAGGACAGGCCCGAGGCGCAGAGCCTGGTCACGGCACTGGCGAGGGCGTTCGCGGCCGGGGCGAAGGTCGACTGGAAGGCGTACTACGCGGGCAGCGGCGGGAGGCTCGTCGACCTGCCGACCTACCCCTTCGAGCACCGGCGCTACTGGCTGGAGGCCACAGTGGGCGGCGCGACGCGGCCCGGCGGGCACCCGCTGCTGGACGTGGCGGTGCCGCTGGCCGACGGTGACGGTGTCGTGCTGACCGGTGAGTTGTCCCGGACGGGCCGGCACGGATGGCTGGCGGACCACACGGTCGCCGGAAGCACGGTGGTCCCGGCGACGGTCCTGGTCGAGCTCGCGGCGCACGCCGGTGACCGGGTGGGATGCGAGACACTTGAGGAGCTGAACCTCGAACTCCCGCTGGTCCTCCCCGAGCGCGGTGCCCGCCAGGTGCAGGTGTCCGTGGCCGCGCCGGACGAGCGAGGACGGCGGGCCCTGACCGCGTACAGCCGTCTCGACGACGAGCCGTGGGCACGGCACGCGACCGGCACGCTGGCTCCGGCCACCCCGGTGGACCCCGTCGAGCTGTCCGACTGGCCCCCGAGAGGAGCGGAACCGGTCGACGTGGACGCCCTCTACGACGGTCTCGCCTCGGTCGGCCTCGAATACGGTCCGGTGTTCCAGGGGCTGAGGGCGGCCTGGCGACGGGACGGGGTGCTCTACGCCGAGGTGGCACTGCCCGCCGAACGGGACACGACGGGGTTCCGCGTCCATCCCGCCCTGCTCGACGCCTGCCTCCACGTCCTCGCGGCGGACCGGGAGACGGCCGCCCTGCCGTTCTCCTGGCGCGGTGTGCGGCTGAACGGCACGGACGTGACGTCCCTGCGCGTACGGATCGACGACGCGGGCGACGCGGGCGTGTCCCTGGCCGTGGCCGACGACACCGGGCGGACGGTGCTGACGGCCGAGTCCCTGCTCCTGCTGCCACCGGCCATGGACGAGATCGCCGGAGCCGCCCATCGCGACTCGTTGTTCCGGGTGGGGTGGGTGCCGGTGGTGGGTGGTGAGGTGGTGGTGCCGGGGGCGGTGGTTCGGGTCGGTGTGGGTCGTGGGGAGGGG
>NZ_JBHMBS010000097.1:0-1748 GCF_042428775.1 Streptosporangium vulgare
CCCGCACAGGGCACCGGACTGATCTGGTCCGGCAAGGGCACCACCTCCTACACCTCCGGCGGCAACGCCTGGGTACAGGTACCGGCAGCGAAACTCAACGACGGCATGAAGATCCGCTGGCGAGTACGCGGCATCACCACCGCGGGCGTCGAAGGCCAATGGTCCCCCTGGCAGAACGCCACCGTCGATGTGACGAAGCCAGCTGCTTCCGATTTGGGGTTGACTCCGGCGACCAAGGGAGCGACGTCGTGGACGGCTTCGTCGGTTACGCCGTGGGTGTATGCCAAGGTCAGCGACCCTGACTCGCGTGCTTCGCGACTGTGGGCACAGTTCGAGCACGACCCGGCCGCGACCGGGCAGGGCACGGGACTGATCTGGGAGGGCAGGGGAGCCACCGCCTACGCTTCCGGCGGTAACGCGTGGGTTCAGGTGCCGACCGCGAAGCTGTCGGACGGTATGAAGGTCCGCTGGCGGGTACGCGGTGAAACCACCATCGGCACCCTCGGCCCGTGGACCGACTGGACCGCTACCAGCATCGATCTCCGCAAACCGTCGGTGGCGGGATCGTCGATGACGCCGGCGACCTGGGATGCCGGGACGTGGACGGCGGCGGCGGCTTCGCCGTGGCTGTATGCGAAGGTGACCGACCCGGAGAACAGGAACTCCCTGCTCGCCGCGGAAATCGAGCACGACCCGACAGCGACCGGCCAGGGCAGTGGCTTGATCTGGACCGGGAAGAGCGCTCAGCCGTACCGCTCTGGCGACAACGCGCTGGTGCAGGTACCCGCTGGGAAGCTGTCGGATGGAATGAAGGTCCGCTGGCGGGTACGTGGTGAGACCACCACCGGCGCTCTCGGCCCGTGGACCGACTGGACCCAAGCACGCATCGATCTCCACAAGCCGTCGGTCGAGTCGCTGGGCATGGATCCGGCTCTTCAGGGTTCCGCGTCGTGGACGGCTGGGACGTTGACGCCGTGGCTGTACGCGAAGGTGACCGACCCGGAGAACCGGTCGAGCAAGCTCAACGTGGAGGTGGAGCACGACCCGGCTGCGGCCGGTCAGGGCACGGGCCTGATCTGGTCGGGCGCCTCGGACAAGGCATACGCGCCGGGAACCAACGCCTGGGCGGCCGTCCCGACCGGGAAGCTGACCGACGGCTGGCACATCCGCTGGCGGGCACGCGCTACCACCACATCCGGGGTGTCGGGACCGTGGTCGGCGTGGGTGTCGGCTCGTGTGGACACGACGATCTTCAAGACGATCCCGCCCGGACCCGTCGTGAGCAAGGTCTCGGCACCTGTCGGTCAGTTGGTGTCAGGGGTGTGGGTACTGCCGAGCGCCAGCCCGGCCTTCACCGCCGCGATCTCCGATGTCGATCGACGACCTGGTGTGCTGGAGGCGGAGGTCGAACACGACCCGTCGGCCACCGGGCAGGGTTCGGGGCTGATCTGGTCGGGGCAGGGGAGAACCTTCGGGGAGACGTGTTTCACGGGGCAGACGTGTTCGGCCTCGCATCAGTCCCCTGCGGCGACAAGGTTGCAGAATGGCTGGCTGATCCGGTGGCGGGTTCGCGCGGTGGTGCAGTCCACCGATTCTTCCGGTGCGCTGGTGGCCGGACCGTGGTCAGAATGGCTGGCCGGACGGGTGGACACCTCCAAACCCGTGGTGTCGGAACTCTCGGCCTACCCAGGCCAGCAGACATCGGGATTGTGGACACTGCCCTCCACCCAGCCCACCTTCTCCGCCTA
>NZ_JBHMBS010000098.1:0-1732 GCF_042428775.1 Streptosporangium vulgare
CCTTCAGGCCGGGGGTGAAGGCCCGCGCGGGAGGGCCGCTAGGCCCGAGCGTGCCCTAACTCGGCCGGTTTTGCTGCTCGATGTACTGGCGCAGAACGCTGAGCGGTGCGCCGCCCACCGACCCGGCGAAGTAGGAGCCCGACCACAACTTGTTCGCCCGGTAGTAGTGGCGGGCCAGTTCGGGGAACTCCTGGCGCATCCTGCGGGAGGACACGCCCTTCAAGGAGTTGACCAGCTTGGACAGGGCGATCTTGGGAGGGAAGTTCACCAGCAGGTGGACGTGGTTGCTCTCGCCGTCGAACTCGCGCAGCTCGGTCTCGAAGTCTGCGCACACGTCTCGCATGATCTCTTCCATGCGTTCCAAATGGCTGCCCGTGAATACCCGATGCCGGAACTTGGTCACGAAAACCAAATGGGCATGCAAGACGAAAATGCAGTGTCTACCGGTTCTGACGTCTCCATATTCAGCCATAAACCAATGGTAAGATCTTGGTGTGCAGCTCCGGTACAACTTCCGCCTCTACCCGTCGCAGGGTCAGCGTCAAGCGCTGGCGCGGGCGTTCGGGTGCGCGCGGACGGTGTTCAACGACGGGCTGCGCCTGCGGCAGGACGCCCGCGAGGCGGGCTTGCCGTACATCTCGGACGGAAAGTTGTCCAAGCGGGTCATCACCGAGGCGAAGAAGACACCAGACCGTGCATGGCTCGGCGAGGTGTCGGCGGTGATCCTTCAGCAGGCGCTCGCGGACCTGAACACCGCGTATCGCACCTTCTTCGCCTCGATCTCCGGGAAGCGAAAGGGGCGCAAGGTCGCCGCACCTCGGTTCCGGTCGCGGAAGGATTCCCGGCAGGCGATCCGGTTCACCAAGAACGCCCGGTTCGCGGTCACGCCGGGCGGGAAGCTGCGTCTGCCGAAGATCGGGGACGTTCCGGTTCGCTGGTCCCGATCACTGCCGTCCGATCCGTCGTCAGTGACGGTGGTCAAGGACTCAGCGGGCCGGTACTTCGCATCGTTCGTCGTCGAGACCTCGCACCAGTCGCTGCCCGAGACAGACTCCGAGATCGGTATCGACCTGGGTCTCACTCATTTCGCGATCACCTCGGACGGCCAGAAGGTGGCGAATCCGCGCCTCCTTCGGCGTGCGGCGAAGAAGCTCCGCAAGGCACAGAAAGCGCTGAGCCGCAAGGAGAAGGGTTCTGCGAACCGGCAGAAGGCCAAGCTCAAGGTCGCCAAGGCGTACGCCAAGGTGACCGAGACACGCCGAGACTGGGCACACAAGCTCTCCACCTCGTTGATCCGCGACAACCAAGCGGTGTATGTGGAGAACCTGGCTGTGTCTGGCATGGCGCGTACGAAGCTGGCCAAGAGCGTGCACGATGCGGGCTGGTCACAGTTCGTCGGCATGCTGGAGTACAAGGCCGCACGATACGGCAGATACCTCGGGAAGATCGACCGATGGTTCCCATCGTCGAAGCTGTGCTCAGCATGCGGCACTATCGCCGAATCGATGCCGTTGAACGTCCGGTCCTGGACCTGCCCGTGCGGCACGACCCACGACCGGGACATCAATGCAGCGATCAACATTCTCGCCGCCGGACAGGCGGAGAGACTAAACGACTGTGGAGCGCCGGTAAGGCCGGGACTTGTCCCGGCGCAGCGCGGCGAAGCAGTAACCCACCCGAAGCCCACGCGGCAGGCGGGAATCTCCGTCCTTTAGGGCGGAGAGGATGTCAA